>DYJL01000094.1 GCA_020723105.1 Nitrospira japonica
CGAGGGACCTGCTCGCAAAGACAGCTAAAATACTTTTTCAGCAACCTGCTAAAGACCAGCTTAAACCGTTATTGTTTTTTATTTACCCCTTCCTCCCTACTCCCTTTTCATCTGATACGGTTCAATATGTACAACAACGTCTATTACAGAAGGGAAATGCTTCTTAATTGTTTCCTCAACAGCATGCGCCACATCATGTGATTCCCTTGTTGTTGTCTCAGGATTTACAAGGACATGGAGGTCAATGCATACATGGTCTTCATTGCCTCTGGTCCTTATTTCATGGCATTCCCGCACCCCGTCAAGTTTTTCTACCAGATCCCTTATCTCCTGCGGATTAATACGCGCAGCGTCTGTCAGGACTGCTGTGGCTGATTTTAATATTTCAAAACCCATTCTTGCAATGAACACTGTAATAACTACTGCTGCAAGCACGTCCACAACCGGATATCCGATTTTTACAGCAATAAGGCTTACGACAACAGACAGGGAAATAAATATATCGGTTTTTGTATGGAGGGAGTCTGCAAGCAGGAAATCGCTCTTCAGCTCCCGCCCTTTTTTTGCTTCATATTTCATCACTGCTATGTTTGCAAAAAGCGTTGCGGCCATGACCATAAAGCTTGCCAATGACACTTCGATGTCAGCGGGGGTTCTGAGCCTTTGATAGGATTCACGCAAGATTTCAATACCTGCCACAAATATAAGAACGGCTATGGCAGTGGTCGCAAGGGTTTCAAATTTCCTGTGTCCGTATGGGTGGTCTTCGTCAGGAGGCTGCGATGCAATCCAGATGCCGGCTATCCCTATAATATTTGATATGCCGTCAAAAAACGAGTGCAGTCCGTCGGAGAGCATGCTGATGGATTGTATTGAGTAACCGTATATTATTTTTGCTGCAGCAACAGCAATATTGAGGAAAAATGTATATAAAAGTACCCGTCTGATTTTTTTCAGGCGCATCATAAGGTTAATTATAAACTAAAAGGCTGCTGAAAAAGTCTGTAATTGTCATTGCGAGGAGCGTATTTTGCGACGAAG
>DYJL01000038.1 GCA_020723105.1 Nitrospira japonica
ATCTGCTTCAATCTTCGTAAAATCTAACGTAGAGTTGAGTGACGAGGCGCATGATGGTTAATCTCATGCAAAATAACTGGTTGAACTCGAATAGCAATCATAGCCAAACCAGCGACCTGTGCGACTCGTTCATCTCCAACGACTTGTTATCTGAACTTTTATACAGCCTTTGAATATACTCTGACTTCTTGTTCTAAGCGCTTACCAATCTCATCGGCAGTAACATCCAAATCATATTGCGACTGCAATCCAAGCCAAAACTCTGCAGACATTCCAAAAAACTTTGCCAATCTCAAAGCTGTATCCGCTGTAATTCGCCGTTTCTCAAGAACAATCTCGTTGATACGTCGAGCAGGCACACCAATATTTAGGGCAAGTTTGTTTTGAGTCAGCCCCATGGGTTTGAGAAATTCTTCCAAAAGTACTTCGCCAGGATGTATGGGATGTAATTTTCTGTCTTTCATTACTATCACCTCTAATGATAATCTATTATTTCAATTTCATAGGCGTCACTATCTTTCCAAATAAAACATATCCGCCATTGATCATTGATTCTAATACTATGTTGTCCTTCCCTACCACCACTAAGTTTCTCCAGTCTATTTGCCGGTGGTATCCTTAAATCGTTAAGTCCTTTTGCATTATTTATCATTCGTAATTTTCTTAAAGCAACTTGTTGAATATTTTGAGGCAATTTAAGGGAAGCCTCCCTGTTATATATTTTTTCTGTCTCTCTGTTTTTAAAGGACTTGATCATTTTCTATAACTATATACCATCTCACGTTTAACGTCAAGCGTTATATTGGAATCGAATACTGCCTAACCCTGTCACAGATAACGCCCTGATGACTGACGAGAGGCACTGAATGATAAACAAGTGCAAAAAGACGATTCGCAGACTTAAAACTCACGCTACCCCAAAAAGTGTCCTGTGCCTCTCGTTCATGTCCATCTGGTTGTTATCTGATGGTTCGGTACGATCTTAATAATTTAAAGACCAACCATTTGTTTCTCTCCCTGGGTCATTAAATCCTGGGCAAACACTATAAGCGTTTCCGATGGCGGTAAACCTTTTGAAGGAATAAATGTAAGATGAACTTTATGCTTGTCTTTCCCTTCATAACAATATACCCAATGTGCAAAATCGCAAACATTATTTAAGTAATTGGATTTATTTAGCAAGGTATCCATCAGGGTATTGTATCCACCTTCATCTTGAAGTATTTCCCTACACTTTTTCTCATCTATCGTTGGGAAAATACTTACAGCAACATAAACGTCATCAAATTTCTTTGTAGTATAATAATGCTTCGAATCTTGAAGTGTTCTTTCTATCGTCTTTAAAGCTGATTCAGCACTGAATGTTAATATCTCGTCTTTTAAAAGTTTTTCCCAATGCAGCTTTGTGAACTCTAACGCCCGATTACCAGAAAATTTCTTAACCATGTCTGTAATATGTTTCTTCATGGTTCCTTTAATTTCCGATAACGCACCTTGCATAATATTTTCATGTCCTACAACCTCATGATCATAAACTGTCTTGTGGAGATCATCCCACCACGTTTGCCATTTTTTAGAGTCCTGACCAAAGTCTTTTCCCGATATGCACTTTAGAACTTCTGCCGCTATGAACGAAATATCTGTTGCTGCTTTCTGAGTTCTTTCATAGTAATACGGACTCACACCGATCGCAATTTTATCATTTAATTCAATGTCTCTTATCAATGATGGAACCAAATACTTTGTTACTTTAGTAAAATCTTCTGAAGTACATAACCTGCTTTCACGACCTAATATTTTTTTTAAATTGATTAAAGTGTTAGCCCGTTTAGATAGTAAAGGGACTAATCTTCCCCACGAGTCACCCCTAAGCCATCCTTCACAATATGCCTTGATATACTGGTGGTACTCAATACTTATTTTCTCCAGTTTTATACTGACAATATCTTCTTTATTCAATTGGCCTCTTGAAAATAATTGTCTGATAAAATTCGCGAAATTCATAGCCCCCCAACCTCTTCTTGTCTACAGAAACGAAAGACAGTGTATGTTATCTTACTGGTTTTCCATTTTTAAAGTGCTAAGTATTTTATCTGCATTAACCTTCATTATTAAGATATCCTTTATGGACTTGATAAAATTCTGTTTTACATCCCCTCTAAAGGGATATTTTTCCCCTTTTAAAAGAAAAGTAATTTCTCTCTCTTTTTCCCAAGTGTCCAGTTTAGATCTTAGTTCCTCATCAGAACCTTTAAATTCTCCTATGCGACGAAGCTTTTCGGTTACCGCTCGTGCAGCCAAATTTTGAATATCTTCATTCACTACAATAGGAATTTCTAATGTAGATCCTTTAACCCGCAACTTCATTTCATGGGATGACATAATATCTTACCTCCATTTTTCAACTTTGCAATCGCCTCACCAGTAGTTAGGTGAAACACCTTGATCATACTTACAGATAACGCCTGGATCACTGACGAGAGGCACTGCTAAGACGCCAAAAAGCAAAAAGACAATTTGCAAAGCTCAAACTGTCGCTCATCCGAAAAAGTGTCCTGTGCCTCTCGTTCACGTGCATCCGGTTGTTATCTGGTTACTCATTTCTAATTCTCAGATAATCTTATCGTACCACTGATACCACTCACCTGTAGTCCGGATCATTTCGACTTGTCGTTCTGTAAGTTTTTTCATGCTACCAAACCAATTAGCATTAAGGGCTGTTTCGTTGTTCTTCTTAAAGAACTCATTAGCAAGTCGACCAGCACAAAAGATATCCACAGCCATCATTCTCATTGGCGATTTTGCATTTAAAGCCCTATTAAGGGATCCACATGAACCAATAACGAACATTGCAGACAGTACTATTAAAACAATTCCTAATAAAGTTAGGGGGATTGTTCGAGTATAAAAAAGAAACAAACCAATTGCCACTATACCCAATTCTATAATCAATGCCTTCGCGAAACTCTTCACATGAGAACCAGTTGATGTTTTGCGTTGCTCCTCGTGATCTTTACATTCTGATAGGCGTTCTTTCTCGATACAATTGTTACAAATAAAGAACTCTTGTTCAGAATGTATATTCCAAAACTGAGCCATTTTCGTGTGACCTGTATCATGAAAATAGGTATTTTCTTCTACATAAACCCCCATCCCGATATTAGCATATTCTGGAACTGACTTTAAAATAAGTTTGCTGCCAAAATATATTTTATAGCTTCTCCCACTGTCTATTTTCCCACAGACTTCACATTTCTCAGACCTTATTATAGATTCATTTTGCACCATCCCTTGCCTCCATATCATTTATGCTGCTTAAACTCACAAGCCCATTAATTACCACTGTCTCTATATAAAGACCAGATAACGATTAGTTGACTGATGCAGACCACTGAATAACTTAAAAGAGCTCGAAACTGTTTTGACATCACAAGTCACAATCAGTCAGAACCAGCGTCCTGTGGTCTGCATTCATGTCCAACGACTTGTTGTACGGAAATTATCTTTGTTTTTAAAATTGTCTTTTCTCCACAATTTATATTTTATGATTATGCTGTTAACCATTTCCCATATCTAAAATAAAAGATACGATGACCCCAATAAGCAGCAAATACGCGTGCGATTAAGGCCCCCAAAAAAATGGCATAAAAAAAGCCAATGTAAAAAGCAACAGTAGAAAAGATGAATCCTTCGAAAACGCATATAAGGCCACTTACACCCCACATTTCATGCCAAAGAAACCATAATTCTGGCATGAAGAAAGCACCCCAACTCCACATAGGGCCTTTTTCATTTGGCACATAAAATGGTTTTTGCATATAGTCACTTTCAAATGAATAAAGGAGGAAATGCCAGTTGATGAATTGAGAATGCTGTAGCGTTGCTTTATGGTTTCTCACCTTAGAATAATTTATGATTTGACTAATGCCCCAGATAATTTGCATTACGCCTAATACATACCAAAATAGGCTTTCTTCTTTAAAAAAAATTATGTAAGAGTTATCTTGTGTTAGAGCCTGTATTAAAACGAATTTTGAGATTAAATTCCAAATGCCAACTAAAAATAATGACAGTCCTCCAAACAATAAAACATGAGGCCGAAAAGAAAGCATGCTCAAAAAGCCTAATAATATCATGAGTTCTCCAATAACAAGCGCCCCATAAAGTCCAATCCAAAGCAAAAGAGTTATTTCTATATCCCGATCTAAGCCGCTTCCTATGTTTATATACCAAAGTAGCACATTAACACCACCCCAAAATAGGAGAATGGTTATATTACGTTTTAATGCTTCATCTAGTTGCCCTGGATTTTCTTCTATCTCCATTTTAGGCCTCCTTTATTATAAAAAGGTCGATTGAATTGCCGACAGTATTAAGTGTATTGTTTTATTTCCGTACAACGTAAAGCTCAGTGACGAGTACCACTCGATAATATCAACATGCTAAAAAACCAATTAGCACACCTCATCGCAATGCTACCTAAAAAAGTGTCCTGTGGTACTCGTTCATCTGCAGCGCATGGTTAGGCCTCCTTTTGTCTTTTCATCTGCCAACGCATCACCGCGGCATCAGCGCGAACACACCCCAGCCCAGGTATTCACGCGTGTAAGCGGCGTAGCGCTCGGGTTCCGAGGTCAGTTTGGCTCGAACATCTTTCGCGAACTCGTCGTCGGGATTGGCTTCAAGCCATCGGCGCATGGTGAGCCATTTGGCCGCCTCGTATCTGTCCCAGCCGTCTTGGTCAGCCAGAACCATTTCAACGACGTCGTAGCCAAGGTGGCCGAAAGACGAGAGAAGTTCTGGAAGCATGAGAAAGTCTGAGATTGAGTTGGCAAGACAGCCCTTGGCAACATCTTCCGTCGGCGGTAACTGCCGCCAGTAGGGCTCGCCGATGAGGATGATCCCTCCGGTGCGCAGGCTCCGCGCCAGAAGTTCGATAGTGCCGACGACTCCCCCGGCGATCCAAGTGGCACCGACACAGGCTGCCACACTGGCCTTCTCGTCAGAGACATAGCCGGCAGCATCACCATGGATGAACTTGACTTGATGGGCGACGCCGAGTTCTTCAGCACGGAGTTTCGCTTGCTCGGTGAACAACTGGCTCATGTCGATGCCGATGCCGATGACGCCGTGATCGCGTGCCCAAGTGCACAGCATCTCCCCCGAACCGCTGCCGAGGTCGAGCACTCGGGCCCCCGATTCCAGACGCAGCGCCGCGCCGAGAGTGGCGAGCTTTTCGGGTGTGATCGGGTTGTGGATGCGGTGAGCACTCTCAGTGATGTTGAATATCCGTGGGATGTCCATTTCGAAAATCTCCTTATTGGTGTGAATAGATTCGGTCACGGCCTAACGCTAAGCTGAGTGACGAGTGCCACTGAATAACTCCCGCTCACTCATAAACTGTTTTGCTATCGTAAAGTCAAACTCATGCCCCAAAAGCGTCCTGTGGCACTCGTTCATCTCCAGCGCGTTGTTATCTGCCATCTTCCTTGTTTATCCTTGGCCAGTTATATTCATTTGATTTATTTGTTTCATAATCAATAACAAGATTCTTATCAATACCAATTCCCTTTATCTTTTTCTTGTACTTTTTATCTAACGTCCCTAAGACCTCAGGCACTATTTCAATTCTATGTAACTTGCTCTCATTGTTTTTTATCTTGTCCCATTGTGGTGATCCTATATTAACAGCTAAAAAAACAGGGCCAGATTTAACGATCTGCCTCTTCACTGCCCTGCTATTTTCTGGCGGAGGTATGTAATATGATGGACCTGCCAGTCCCTTAAAAAATCCGTATACAAAAGAACCAGCGGCTGATTCTCCAGAATTAGTTTCTTCGGTAGTGATCGTATACTTAACTTCTTCTATAAAGACATAATATGTTTTATCAGCTTCAAGATCGGCTTTCAAATATGATTCAATATCTTCTCCTTTAACAATAAATAAATGTGATCCTTGATCTGCTAAATAATCAAATTGAGAATTTGGAGAGATTTCACCAATAAATGATTCTCCATCAAATATGCCACCGACTTCACCCCCAGCCTCGATATTCTTCATAAAACGTACGACTACTTTTTTCTTAGTAGGGACCATTACAGCTTGGGAGGGAAGCTGCTCTTTATTTCGATTCCACCACTCTTGCCATTTTTCTTTATTTTCTCCGAAATCCTGTCCCGTTATTTTCTTAAGTGAAGATTTGGACGCCTCACAGATACGAATGTTATTAACATAATTACAATTCGTAATAGTTCTAATTAAAGGATCAATAGCACTAATATCGTTTATATCTCCAAGAGAGTATGCAGCATTCATTCGAACAGCGCCATCTGTATCATTAAGAGCTTCAATTAATGGCTTAATCGCTCTTTTATTTTCTGTACTTCCCAGTATCTCTGCGCAATAAGCTCGAACTGATTCGTCCATATTGTGTCTTAAAAAATATATTAATGGGTCAACCGCTTCTTCCTTCCATGTAACTAATAGTTGATCAATTAATGCAAGACGTGACATATCTTGCGAATATGAGTTATTGTGAAGATGCAATGCCGTGTCTAGAAAGCTGCTTAATAAATGCTTATTATCTAAAAAGCCATAATATGGATCCATTGTATCCCTAAATATGCTAAATGAATTGTTAACGGTTATCCGATACTCATGTCCCTTCTCGACATTTACGTAAAAAGGGAAGCACATAGAACCTACGCCACCTGAGCCAAAGGTGTGTTTCCACTCATCAGTTATCTCGTGGCAAGTTAGTATCATCTCGCCAGGATTTCGCTCCCACACGATTTCTTTACCACATCCTAACTTTAACCAATCCTCTGATAAGGAATTGATTCCAAAAGAAAGTCGATGTTCGCACGAAGAATCATCGGAAGGTCTGTTAAGATAAATCCTTGCGCCCTTAGGGACAGAAGAAATATCAGAACTTGAAGTAATCTGTTTCAGAAAGTTTTTTTGGGTTACAGGCGCCTGTGCACAACTGATGATAAGTATGCACAATAAAATTATTCTTCCAATAGTAAACATTATATTAGTGAACATCACAATATTTTCTCCTTTCTTGCAGATAACGTAGAATTCAGTGACGAGTACCACAGTAAGACGTTAAAAAACAAAAAAGAC
>DYJL01000039.1 GCA_020723105.1 Nitrospira japonica
GTTTGTCGTATTTTACACCTTATACGACTGTCCGATTTTTGGGGGCCACCTCTGTGAGAGCCGCTGTCTACTACCAGTATCGTGTCCCGAATCTGTATGTTCAGTATTGTAGTTTAATTCTTCTTTTTTGTCTCTATAATTTTTCTGGCGTTGGCAAGGAGTACAGACAATCTGCATTCAGCACAGTAATCGGAAAGCCATATGCCCAATGCCGTTAAATAGTACCGTTATATTTTTTAATCCTCCATCATCAAACAGTATAGACAATTTGTTTTCAGTACGATAATCAAAAAGCCTACAGACCGATGCCGTTTAATGCCTTTTGTCTTTTTATTCTTTTTTAATCTGCCAGCAATATGAACGTTGGAATCGCCCACCATCAATCCTTCATCCTTCGTAATTGATAACGCACTGCTCAGTGACGAGTGCCACTGCCAAGACATAAAAAAGCAAAAAGACGATTTGCAAACCTCAAGCCAAACACATGCCGAAAAAGTGTACTGTGGCACTCGTTCATCTGCAGCAGGTTGTTATGTGAAGTTATTGTTCTTTATAAAGAATATTCAGTTTAGAACTAACTGTGCATAACTGTTTATCTGCCGTCCATAATAATGAATTAGTCAACAGTGAAGACGCCAATAAGTGCACATCAATAAGTCCAATCCCTAAGCCCATTAATTTTCTGTTCTCAATGAAATGTAGGATCTCATCGTTCTCAACAGTTCGTGCTTTAGGAAGAGACTTTAGCAATGAAATAATCTCTTCTCTGTTTTTGAGATGTCCACATGCTAACTCACCGATTATAAATGGATGGCAAACAACCAATTCATCCAATAATAATTTCTTAAGATGTGAATTCCCTTCCCGGAAGTGAGATATCCAGATTGAGGTATCAACAAGAACCATTGTTAATTACTCGTAATACGTCTTCTGGGAATCTGACGAAGTCCCTTTTCAGTTCCGCCGAGTTCAGCAAGTCGCCTTGCACTTTCACGAGTAATCAATGCTTCCAGTCCCAATCTCACCAAAGATGTCTTCTCAGTGATTCCGGTAAGTTTTGATGCTTTCTTTAAAATTCTGTCATCTATGTTTAATGTTGTTTTCATATGTACTAATATGTACTAAAGATATGTGCATGTCAAGCAATTTCTTTGAAGATAACGTATGCGTCACTGACGAGGAGCACAGAATCATAAAAACATGCCTGAAACCAATTTGCATACCTCATCACAACGCAAGCAAAAAAAGCTCCGCGTGCTCCTCGTTCAAGTGCATGCGGTTGTTAGACATAACATGTTATCGCGCAGCACTTTCAGAATATTACCCAAGTCCTCTTTTTGATTACGGTAATAATCACGAGAACCTGGGTGGTAAGTATGAACCCATAAAAACTTATCAGGCGATAGTATTAAATGTATGTTTTTGTATAGCTTGTTTTTGAACCTGAAAATATCAGTAATTGCTTCGCGCGCTCGATTACCTTGAGATACTAAGATATGCGGCGCAATTAATTTTAATTCTTGGGGAAGATATTGCCGACAATTCTGAAATAGAATAGGATCGGCTTCCTTAGAATGGGGTTTATTCTGGCAACACTTTACCGAGTTCAAATGAGAGAAATAATTCTTGGTGCCTTCAAGAGAAATGCGTTTACCTGAGATTGCACTATAGATTTGCTGTGCCCAATAATGAGTTTCATACCAATGTCGACCTTTGGGTAATTTTGTAACTTTACATTCTATTTGTTCTTGGCGACGCACTGCTTTGGGAGTCCGTTCATGCGGATCTATGACACTGTCACCTGAATCTAAACTGAGAAACGCAATTCTGGGAAAGGAATCGTTGTACTTGTCTGGTACAAATGCAGATTTTGGCCCGGTAAAATTAGGACTGTTTGATGAACATGCCCTCTTGTATTGACATCTAAATCTTAAAGAATGAATGCCATTTTCCCTGTAATATTTGTCTATCGCTTTGATGATATCCATAATGTTATGTCTAACGCCCTGATGACTGACGAGAGGCACTGCTAAGACGTTCAAGAGCAAAAAGACGATTTGCAAACCCCAAACTGTCGCTCATCTGAAAAAGTAACTCCTCTATGGTACTGAAATCAACGGCGTTAACAAGAACTCGGAGATCAACATTTGATTCTGGCGAAAAAAATGCAACTTTACCGCGCGCATCTTGAGGAAATTCCTGAATGCGCCAGCCATTCGGAGGCACAATCTTAAAATAGCCTTTCGGGTCACTATAGCGGGATTTAGATAATTGGCCTGTTTCTCCATAAGCAAAACTCGTGAAGATGTAGATAGGCACAACAGCCCAAAAAACAAATATTATCGATCTTGAAATCTTAGTCATTTTTTACTTAAATTCCATAGTACTGAAAATTACATCAAAAAATTGACTGTTGGCAATTTCGAATCTTTCGGGTGAGGTTGCACATGTAATATTAAAGAGATATCCTCTATGAACGAACATAATTTGGCGTAATTTTTTAGGTTCTCGTTGTTTAAGCACGTGGATATGTTCGATAGACTTCTTATCCCTTTGTTTTCCAATTTTAATAAATGTTACAGATATTCCTTGATACTGGGGGAAGGGCATCCCATTGTTTTCAAGCTGTTGTTTCAATTCCTCTAATTCCTTTTCTGTCACGTCATTTTCGGAGCTTACTTTTACGTTGATTCTCTCTGATGCTAAGGAAGAAGATACTATCCAAAGTGGCGTCTCTGAAGTAATTCTCGAAGCCATAGGACCGGGATTTTCAGATGTATACAAGTTAACACCTTCAGGGATAGCGAATTTTATTCCCCATTTTTCATTTGAATAATAATCGTCCGAAATAGCATTTGTAGGTATTGAAAAGGTGATTAACGTACAACAGAATATAAGCAGTATTAATATATTCATTTTCAACATGTATTAATCCTCCCTTTAAGTAGAAGATATAATTCTTTTATAAAGACGACAACCGTTGTAATGTCATCGTTTCACATCCTTATCTTTAACAATCCATTTTCCGTTAGAATAGACACAGAGCCACTCAACAGAATTTGAGCCACTGTCCTTTTTATCAAATTTAATTCTTACATATGCCTCGTTGCCTAAAAGTCCGTTCAAACTTGGTGTTGCGCTTGGAATAATGTCAAGTATCGTGCTATCCGGGTTATCTTTTAAAAACTCATGTTCTACTTCTTTGTACGGGGCTTGAAAATTACAACTCACAAAAAACACAAGCATCAAAACTGCTAAACAGTAACGCAACATAATCCCTCCTTTAAAGTTGCTGACGGTCAACTATCTCCTGCTATTTCCTCCAATATCGTACTTAATGTATCCCCAAAAGATAATTTCGTAAGCCCTGACTCCTTCCTATGAGATTATATTTTTAGTTTCATTTATTGCTTTATTCATATTGCTCTAATATAGTGTTATAGAATCTAATAAGGTCTATTTTTATTCCGACCTTTTCAGAATCAGGAAGTTCTATAGCCTTCTTAGTATGATAAATGGCTTCCCTATGTTTTCCAAGTTTTTCGTATTCAAAGCCCAAGTTTGCATGTGCCTGAAGATTTTGCGGGTCTAAAGATATAACTTCTTTAAATTCCTTTATAGCTTCTTGCGAATTGTCGGCCTCCACATAATTAAGTGCCAAATTTAAATGAGCTCTTACTAATTCCTCATTCAAAACCTTAATTAATTTATCATCAATTTTTTCATTTTGTGACAACTTGTTCGCTGACTCGAATATTTTTAGTGCATTTTTAAATGACTTCATATCTTTATCTGCTATTCCAATGTTTGTATAAAGTTTTCCAAGATTGATATAGGCAGCAATCATGGTTGAATCAACTTTGATAGCTTTTTCGTAGAAACTTATGGCATCTTTTGATAAGCCATTTGATTGTTTTAATAATATGTTGCCCATATTATTATATGCTTCTGCGATAAGCCCTGAGGTATTGCTATCATCAATACGAACAATCTGTTCAAATTCTTTAAAAGCAGAATTCAAATTTTCTTCTCCTAATAATATGACTCCTTTGTTAAAATGTAATTGTGCTTGATTCGCACGGCTCTCAATAGCAGAACTATTTGCTATATCATTTCTCGTCTGCTTTATTCCTTTAGTTTTATATTGCGTAAGTAACTTAACTGTATCTTCCTTATTTTCCTTTGAAAAAATCTCAGCTATCGTTAAAGCACTCCGTCCCATTTTATCTTTCATGTTTATATCAGCATTATTGTCCAACAATATCTTCACTATCTCGGTGTGCCCGTTTCCTGACGCGCTCATTAAGGCTGTCCATCCATGTTTATCTTTACTTTTCACGTTCACATTAGCTTTATTATCAAGTAACACCCTTACTGTTTCGGTATGCCCATTTTGTGCCGCAAACATTAGAGCTGTCCATCCATGTCCACTTTTCATGTTAACGTCAGCATCGTTGGCTATCAATTCCTTTACTATTTCGGTGTGACCATTTTGTGTCGCAAACATTAGAGCGGTGACTCCTTTCTCATTTTTCATGTTTACATTAACGCCCTTAACCAGCAATGCCTTTACTACATCGAGGTGACCATTTTGTGCTGCATTTAACCAATCTTCTTTTATGTCAGCAAACGAAATACCAGAGAAGATTAATATACTCAAACCACAAGTGAGGACGATTAATACTAATTTTTTTATATACACAATATTTCATTCTCCTCTCCTATCTGCTCATTTGCTGATATATTATGACGCACTCTATTAAATCCGGAGCGTGAATAATTAAAATCATATTAATATTTGTTGGCAATAAAATTTAACGAAAATATCGACTAATAATTGCTATTATTCCTCCTATCAAACTAACTATACCCCATATTGGTCCAAATATTCTCCAGATAAAAAATACCCCTGTAATCATACCAAGTATGGACCAAAATATCATTCCTGCATGCCCTCCTGTTATTTGTATTTGAGAAGGCAAGTTTTCGGTTGCATTTTCTTTTTTACGTCCTTCTAATTTTTCACCTTTTGTAACGTGCTCAACTGGCATGGGTGAGCCTACAATTGAAATTTCTGATATTAATGAACTCGCTGATGAAATTAGAGAAGGTAGGAATTGAATTCCTTTGACAGATGCATAACCAACAATTCCAATAACTCCAAATATAAGCAGAACAAAAGCCCCTGCAGAAAAAAAAGAATATATTTTATTTATTTTCTTCTCTCGTCTTGCTCTTTTTTTAAATTGTGTAAAAGTTTCACCTGTTTTTTTATTAAAAGCTCCACTATCAAACTTACACAGCTCCTTGATAGAGCACATCGAACATTTATCACTTTTATCTCTATGTTCAAAGAAGTTACTATAACAATTTGGTTTCTCTTGATTTCCCATTTCAAGACTCATAATCGTATTACCTAATACCTAACAATATTCTAAGCAGTCGCTTTCTTGCGTAATATGGAATCTTTTATAAGAGCATAAACAGGGATAAAAAATAATAGAAATATAATTGCTAACTCCTGATATGCCATAGCTGAACCACTATTTAAGACTGATTCAATTCCCAGAAGTCCGATTTCTTTAAATTTTAATGACACAATGATAGCTATTATCCAATAAGTTACTCTATAGCCTTTTGACAGTGGATAAAAAGATTTTGAATTACATTTCGGGCATTTGAATTTAATGAAACCTAAAAAAGTGTATTTTGGTACTGCGCTAAAACTCTCTTTACATGAATCACATTTAACGTCTCGCATAGTTTTCCCCATTGCAATACTCCTTCCCCCTGCTCGTAAAAAGCAGATAACGCCCTGATGACTGACGAGGAGCACTGAATCGTAAAAACATGCCTGAAACCGATTTGCACACCTCATCGCAACGCAAGCAAAAAAAGCTCCGCGTGCTCCTCGTTCATGTGCACGCAGTTGTTAGGTACCGATTATTTCATTCAGCCCTTCAACTGCTTGAGCCAACTCTTCCGGAGATACTCTTCCGATTTTCTTCCCAATTCTCTCAACTGAAAGAGTTCTAATTTGACTGATCTTAATCCAAGAATGTTTGGGTAAATTCTCAGACTTTAATTCCAAAGTCAAAGGGAAGCCCGCATGTTGTGGTTGACTGGTTAGAGCCATCGCTATTACTGTCCCTGAACGTTCATTGAAAATGTCATGACTCAGAATTAAAACTGGTCTCATGCCTGCTTGCTCATGACCACGCGTCGGGTTTAAATCAGCCCATCTAATTTCACCCCTTAATATTTTGGCCATTCACTTAAATCCTCGGACAGTCCTTCTTCAACCATAGCTTTCTCAAAAGTTGGATCCAATTTGGCACATTCCTTTGCTAAACGATTGCGCTCTAATCTCTCAATTTTTTCATCAACCGCTTCCTGAATTGCTTGGCTACGATTTGAAAAAACGTGTTCATGAACAAGATGATCCAGACGTTTGATAGAACCTTGTTCTAAAGTTATGGCGATTTTAGCTTTACTCATATTAATCACCTCCCGGTATTACCATATATCATACCGAATGCCAGGACTATGGTCAAGGCCAATTTTCAGTAACACTTTCAATACAGGGACCTAACGCCCTGATGACTGACGAGAGGCACTGAATGATAGACAAAGGCAAAATGACGATTCGCAGATTGAATACATCGACTGCCGAAAAAGTGTCCTGTGCCTCTCGTTCACGTCCATCTGGTTGTTAGATTGCCTATACTGCAATTGCCTCAACCATCTTCCAATCTTTAGACTCTTGAGATGCATGCCATAAGTCATAATTCTGCTGGAGATTAAGCCATAACTCCGGTGTTGTTTTGAATTGCCTAATCCGGTCTATTCGAACAGTTAATCCGGTTTTGTCCGAACGGTTTCTT
>DYJL01000040.1 GCA_020723105.1 Nitrospira japonica
TATTTTACTGGAAAACTCTAACTCAATAGTGGCACTATAACTGGGGGTAGTCCCTGTACTTAAAGATAAATATTCAGTTACGACAGCCGCCGGAGGAGAGGAAGCTTTAAATTATTTGGCTGATAACCCTGTTAATCTGGTGTTGCTTGATATTAAGATGCCGAAGATAGACGGAGTAACGGCATTCAAAGAAATAAGGAAGAGATACCCTGAGATACAAGTCATATTTGTGACTGCCCATGCAAATATTGATATTGTACGGGAGGCTATGAATCTTGGGGCATACGGATTTATTATGAAGCCTTTTGATACTGGTAAACTTCTTAAGATTGTTGGAGAAGCATTTGGAAGTAGACATTAATGAAGAAGATATTGAGACAATTGATTGGTTTTATCGTAGTAAGCCCGTTCATATTATTTGTCTATCTTACTTCGATATTCATTGGCAAAGAAAAGGCAATAAAAATATTTGGACCATCGGCCACCTTTGTATCAAAACAAGCCATCAAATTATTTGTACCGAGGATTAAAGATGCAGATGATTTTGATTCATTTCCCACTGGGATGAAGGCAAACTTCTGGCTTTGGGAACCATTTTACGATTTTGATATTGCAGAGGAAAACGAAGACATATTTAAACTGCATGTCTGGAACTGTCCCTTTTGCGAATGTCTGACCGGATTTGGATTGAGAAATTTAAGTCCCTATGTTTGCGAAGGCGATTGGGCAATTGCACGGGATAATATTGACAGATGGGATTTTGAGAGAAGTCATCAGATTGGAACAGGCGACAGATTTTGCGACCATACTTATAAAAGAAAACGAAGGAACACATAACAACCAGATGCACGTGAACGAGTGCCACAGGACGCTTTTTTTGCAGAGGATGTTTATAGTCTGCAAATCGGCTTTTTCCTTTCTCATGTCTTACGGTGGCACTCGTCAGTGATCAGGGCGTTATCTGCACATAAAGCAGACGTCATTAAAATATAGTTTGGATTTTCATGAATCAGTAAGGTAAAATACTGCTGTGAAATTACCAATCAATAAAATAATCTGTGGTGATGTGAAAAAGATTTTACCTACATTGCCAGATGACTGCATTGATCTAATTGTTACATCCCCGCCTTATGCGGATTGCCGCAAAAAAAGTTATGGCGGCATTCACCCTGATAAATATGTTGAGTGGTTCCTGCCTATCAGTAAAGAATTGTGGAGAGTGCTAAAGCCCGAAGGCTCTTTTGCACTGAACATAAAAGAAAAAGCTACAAACGGAGAAAGACATACTTATGTAATTGAGATGATACTTGAGATGAGAAAACAAGGCTGGTTGTGGACCGAAGAATACATCTGGCACAAAAAGAATTGCTACCCCGGCAAATGGCCAAATCGTTTTAGGGATGCTTGGGAGAGATGTTTACATTTTACAAAACAGTCAAAATTTAAAATGTATCAAGAGCAGGTAATGGTGCCGGTGGGGGAATGGGCTGAGAAACGATTAAGCAGATTGAGTAAAACTGACCTCAAACGCGACGAATCAAAATCATTAAGCGGATTCGGAAAAAATGTCTCAAACTGGATAGGGCGTGAAATGGTTTATCCTACTAATGTCCTGCATTTTGCTACCGAGTGCTCAAACAAAAATCACAGTGCAGCTTTTCCTATCGCCCTGCCTATGTGGTTTATTCGACTGTTTACAGAGGAGAATGACGTTGTTTTAGATCCTTTTATGGGTTCAGGGACAACAGCTTTAGCTTGCAAGGAATTGAACAGAAAATATATAGGCATCGAGATAAAAAGAGAATATTGTGAACTGGCGGAGTCTGCATTAAAAGAAAAATTCAAGCCTACATTGTGGGACTTGGTTAACGAATATCAGGGAGCGTGATGAACACAAAAGAGTTGGAAAAGCTGATAGCAAAATGTTTACAGGATTTCTATAACAGACGGTTGCAAAGACTTGAAACGCTCAAACTGAAAGATTACCTCAAACGGAAAAACCCCTACCTTTACAAAGCAATTGGAACTGAAAAGGCATCAGAGATTATTGAAGAAATACTTGCTGCCTATATGATTGCCTCTGACGAAGGCATTTTCGGCGATGCCTTTTTTGAACCAATAGCAAAGATAGCATCGGGAGGCGTAGTTTCACCAAGCGAGGGCGTTGACATCGCCATCGAAACGGACAAGAGATACCTTGCTATTGCCGTAAAATCCGGGCCGAATATTTTCAATTCCAGCCAAAAGAAAAGACAGAATGACGAGTTTAATACATTGAGGAGTCGCTTATTAAAACTGCATAAACAATTTGACGCTTTGCTCGGTCATTGTTACGGCAAAGTAAAATCTGAACCGTCTAAGACAAAAATTTACAGAGACCGTTCAGGACAGGCATTTTGGACTGAAATCACAGGCGACCCGGACTTCTATCTTAAATTAGTCAGGTTGATGAAAGACGAACCCTCCAAACATAGACTTGTTTACAAGAAATCATGGGAGCATGCAGTAAATCGCTTCACAGCAGAATTTATCAGAGATTTTTGTAATGGGGATGGCTCTATTAACTGGGAGAAGTTCGTTGAATTCAACAGCGGACAAAAATAGCAGATAACAAGTCGTTGCAGTTGAACGAGGCGCACAGGACGCTTTTGGGGCTATGATTACCATTCACGTTCAAACAGTTATTTTGCATTTGATTATCTTACATGCGCCTCGTCACTGAACTCTACGTTATGTTTTTAATAAATATTGCAAACAATATATTTGGCGTCTGCGGAGGGCCTCATGGGAAATTATGTTTTCGAAATAATCTCAGCACTGCTTGCGATAGTGACAGTAATACTTGGGATAGTTCTGGTTCTTCAAAGAATAAAATACATTAAACTGAAAATAAAAGTTGCGTCATTACAAGAGAAAAATACTTCCATTGGCTTGGAACAATTCGAAGGATTAATAGAAAGATTAGATACTAAAGTCAGTGCATTTGGTAATTATTTATTGTCTCGGTCTAGAGGCGCAAAAGATAACTATATAGATGTCATCGAGGACGCCTTTTTTTATAAAGAAGTACCCTCAGTGTATAGCAGTAAATCTTCAACCGTCTCATTATTTAATTATAGAGCTGGTCATTATGCTGCTGAAAAAGTACTTATTTGCAAACAGACTTTAGATGTCATTATGAGGGATAAAACCCTATGGGATCATACTAAAGTAATTTTATTACTTGATTCAGGTTCTACAGTATTTCCGATGTTTCGACTTCTATGTGAGTATTACTGGAATAAACAATATAAGAATTATTTAGAGAAAATTATTATATTTACTAATAATATTCCAGGATTATCTGCCCTAATAAAGTATGGAAGATTAGGCTCCGATGTAAATGCCGAAATGATTTACGAATGTAATGTTATTCCGGGGATTGCCGAAGGTAAATATAGTGCAATTCTTGGAAGTGATGGGGCGTCTCATCTTAAATATAGACTGGATGAAATAAAGGATAAAAATAAGTCCGTTTGCGTTGTTGCGTTAATCACTGGCAATTATATAAGCATCAAAGATGGCATATTGTGGAGAGGTAAATATCATGGTCAAGTTAAAAATGCGTTAATTGCAAATGCAGATTATATATGTATCTTGAGTCCACTTGGAAAAATATTTCCTTACACAGCTAATGACCTTAATAAGTGTATTGCTGGTTCTAGATATCCTCTTCCCCCTTATAAAGATTATAAAGACCTTCGGGATAATGACGCTTTACCCTACGGTCTCGACATTAAAGATTTAGAGCCTACCAGTATTAATAAATTACTTCCATATGTAATCGCCTGTAATAAACCAACCCATTTAATCACTACAAAACGCCCAAGTAGTAGTATTTATCCAACGGAATTAGCAGTATATTTTGAGGGTAATTTGAGGGAAATCGAAAATCAATTTAAAGACAATTTACATAAGACGTTATTTGCCCCTCAGATAGAATCAGAACAAGTGATAAATGAACTCCAAATTTATAAGGATAGCAGAGAAGCATTTTTGAACTATGAATTTCCTCATCCAGAAATTCGTACGTATATGCGTGATTATTTTAAAAGAGAGGAATCGTCACCTAATTAAAACATAACAACGCGCTGCAGTGAAATCGAACCACACGGCGCTGTTTGGGCAGGAGATGCTTTAGGGTTTGCAAATCGGTTTTATTGCTCTGTGAAGTCATTCAGTGGTTCGATTCACTGAGCTTAGCGTTATGCGTTTAGAATAATGAGCATGATATGGCTAATGAATCAAAGTTTTTATGTTATTTAGACATCCTTGGTTTCAAAAATAGAATCGCTGATGATGATTTTAAGAGATGCTATGAAAAAATTGGGGATAATATTCAAGCCTATAATTTCGCAGATAAAATTTATGTAATATCGGACAGCATAGTAATAATATCTGAGGATTTTAGCGACATAGTTAATAATAGTTTTGCAATTTATTCTGATGCATTAAGCCAAGGGCTATTTCTACGAGGTGGCATATCGAAGGGACAAATTAACAAACTTCCTGTTGTTCAAGAGACAGATAATAAAGTAGTTATTCCATATTTGGGCGAAGCATATTTGGCCGCCTATAAACTTGAGCAAAACATAAATTGTGCGGCAATCTGTATTGATCAGAAAACATATGATGAGCTTCAGGATAAGGATAAAAAATTGATTTTTAGCTACAAAGAATTATTTCCTAAAGACGACATCAAAGAGGAGAAGTTATTTTTAATTAGCGATATGGATAATTACTCCGTCCCTCAAACCATTTTAATCAAGATTTCCGAGCAAATTTATCATCTTTCGAAACACGATCTTCTTAAGTTTATTGATACCTTTTGTCTATATTACAGAGTGATGAGAAGGAAACATGAAGATACAACTAATTTGAAAACATATCATAATTGGTGGATAAATATTTTAGATAGATTATCAAAGAACGCATAACAACGCGCTGCAGTGAAATCGACCCACACGGCGCTGTTTGGGCAGGTTAGAGTTTGAGGTCTGCAAATCGGTTTAATTGCTCGGTGAAGACATTCAGTGGTTCGATTCACTGAGCTTTACGTTAGGCATTAAGTCAGAATTGATAATAGCATGGGATCCATGCTAACATGAACTTGTGATTCGGTCATTTAAAGACAAGGGAACGGAAGATGTTTTCAACGGCAGAAATTCTAAAGATGCAAGGAAAACCTGCCCTCAACCGTTATGGAAGATTGCATCAAGGAAATTGGATCAACTTGATTCTGTCGGACATATCAATGAATTGCGGGTTCCCCCAAACAATAACTTGGAAGCCTTAACGAGAGATAGGAAGGGGCAATATAGCATAAGGATAAATAATCAATATCGGATATGTTTTATATGGCATGAATCCGGACCTGAAAAGGTAGAAATTACGGATTATCATTGATAAAAAAATTATGATGTTTTATGGAGGTAAATATGGTTCGCATACCAACACATAGAGAGCCCACTCATCCTGGAGAGCTGCTCCTTGAAGAATTTTTAATTCCTATGGGGATCACCCAGCGGGAATTGGCAAACGAAATTCATGTCCCCTATCAGAGGATTAATGAAATCATAAACAAGCGTCGTGGTATTACACCCAGTACAGCTTTACGACTTGCAAAGTTCTTTGGGGTATCAGAAGATTTTTGGATGAATCTACAGCTTAGATGGGATATATATAAAGCAAAAGTTAACGAAGCAAAAGAATTAAAGGAAATCAGGGCGATAAGAGTGAGTGGGGATTTGGCACATTCACACCTTTAAACAGAAATGCCTAACCATGCGCTGCAGATGAACGAGTACCACAGGACACTGTTTGAGGTAGCGTTATTATGAGGGGTGCGAATCGGTTTGGAGGCATGTCGTTATCTTGCAGTGGTACTCGTCACTGAGCTTTACGTTATGCCTCAGAAATACAGAACCGCTTAGCGGTTTTAATTCATATCATAAGGGGGAACTAAAATGAAGAAGAAAAACATTAAGACAATATTATTAGCAAGCATGGCTATGACTTTACTCCTGATTTTACCGGTGTTGGCAAATGCCGCTGCTGTTTCTTGGTCAACTGAACAATATACGGCGACTGCACAAAGTAATATTCAATCCGGAACTTCACTTCCGATAATTGCTTCCTGGACAGGATCTGGACCATTTTGGCATAACAACGCTTCCAGTAATATTACGAGTACCAGCATGACTGCTTCAGCTACATCTTGGAATCCAGACTATTTGGTATGGGGAATAGGGGAGTTTTCAGGAACCTATACAGCTACCGCTGTCAATCCCTTGTTTCAATTTACTTATAGTGGTACCTCGACAATTAATGATTACTATAACTATGCTTGGCTGAAAGTAACTGATAGCACAACCAGTACAGTGCTTTATGATAACTCCTCTCTCACTCGTGATGGTAATACTTACACTATAGATGTTTCGACGTCAGCTGGACATTTAATAGATGTTAGATTTGGCACCAAATCATGGGCGGATGGTTATGATGCTAATGGTTTTCCAACTAGTGAAACCGTGAGTTCAACACTAAACTACAGCACAGCGGTTGCCCCTGAACCGATAAGCTTTATTCTTTTTGTCATAGGCGGGACACTTATGGCAGGGCGAAGATATTTAAGAAGGAAGGCATAACAAGTCAGTGGAGTGAACGAGTACCACAAGACGCTTTTTCAGATAAGCAGTACTTTAAGATTTCCATATCGTCTTCATGCTCTTTTACGTTCTTCTGTGGCACTCGTCACTCACTTCTGCGTTATGTTTCAAGAGAGGTGGCCCCCAAAAATCGGACAGTCGTATAAGGTGTAAAATACGACAAAC
>DYJL01000024.1 GCA_020723105.1 Nitrospira japonica
CTGGCGTCCCCACGGGGATTCGAACCCCGGTTACCGCCGTGAAAGGGCGATGTCCTAAGCCGGGCTAGACGATGGGGACTCTGGTGAGCCGCGTTGGATTCGAACCAACGACCCACGCCTTAAAAGGGCGTTGCTCTACCAACTGAGCTAGCGGCCCTTTTTAAAAGGGCTGATTATCCACCCGATAACAGGGAAATAGTATAGCAAAAAGGCTAATTAAAAAAACAGACTTCGTTGATTAGTTCTATTAGTTCAATTGGTTTTATTGATTCTATTAGTTGAAAACAAATAAAACTAATTTAACTTTTTATTAATCTTTGGTTAACTTTTAAACGGGTTGTGCAAGATGATGACCTCGTCTCTTCTCTGTCCTGTAGACACAATATCAATATTTACGTTCAGCGCCTCACTGATATAATCAATGTAAACCCTTGCCTGCTTAGGAAGGTCTTTCAGTTTTTTAACACCCTGCGTGCTGGTTTTCCAACCGTTAAATTCCCTATAAACAGGCCTGCATGCTTCCAATACCTTTGCATCCTGCGGCATATCTGTAAATCTGCAGGCAACGCCTTTCTTGCTGCACTCACAGCGTTTATAAGGGTCTTCATATGTATACGCACTGCAAATTTTAATTGTATCAAGTTCATCAAGCACATCAAGTTTTGTCAGCGCAATGCTTGTAAAACCATTTATCCTGATTGCATGTTTCAGACTCACAAAATCCAGCCAGCCGCACCGTCTCGGCCTTCCTGTTGTGGCGCCATATTCCCCGCCTTTTAACCGTATGTCTTCACCAAGCTGGTCGGTCAATTCCGTCGGGAATGGGCCTTCTCCAACCCGGGTTGTATAGGCCTTCATAACTCCCACTATTCCATCAATTCTTTTGGGGCTGACGCCAAGCCCTGTGCAAACCCCTCCAACTGAGGCGCTTGATGACGTTACGTATGGATATGTTCCATGGTCAATATCGAGCAAGGTCCCCTGCGCACCTTCAAACAGGACCTTTTTCCCTTTTTCAATAAGATTATTGAGAAGCACAACCGTGTCTGTAATAAATGGTGCAAGGTATTCTGCATATTGCATATATTGGGAATAGACTTTTTCCAGACTGAGTTTGTTATGGTTATATTTCTTTTCGAGCAGGAAATTTACGTCCTTCAGGTTAGTCTTCAGCTTTTCTCTGAATCTTTTGTTGTCGAGTAACTCACCCATTCTGAAACCGATTCGGGCCATCTTGTCAACATATGCAGGGCCTATGCCCCGGCCTGTTGTTCCGATTTTTCTTTCTCTCTTGGCTTCTTCATTTTTTCCGTCGAGCATGGCATGATAGGGCATGATAATATGTGCCACGCTGCTGATAAACAGATTTTTGCCTACATAAATTTTTCTGTTTTTCAGCCCTTCGATTTCTTCAATCAGCGACTTAGGTTCTATGACAACTCCATTTCCTATAATGCAGGTCTTTCCTTTATGGAGGATTCCTGAAGGGATTACATGGAGGACAAATTTATCGTTCTTTATAATTACCGTATGCCCCGCATTGTGTCCGCCCTGATAACGGGCTACGACATGGGCGCTTTCTGTGAGAAGGTCCACAACCTTGCCCTTCCCCTCATCACCCCACTGGACACCGACAACTACAATGTTAGCCATTGATTATTATTCTCCTGTCACCTTTTATCCAAGAATGCATTTTAGAAGATGAGTAAAAACATATGACTTTTCTCAACTTCTTACCTTCCTATCTTCTTAACTTCTCCTCATGTCACACCGGCAGATGAATCTGCTTTACCGATAAAATATTAGGCAGATTTTTCAGCTCTGCCAGAATTTCCTTTGATACAGAAGTATCAACGCTGACGACGGATATTGATTTGCCGCCTTGTTGTTCCCTTCCAAATTGCATCCTTGCGATATTGATATTGTTTTTTCCAAGCACCGTTCCCAGTCCCCCGATGACACCGGGCTTGTCGTTATTAAAAAGCACCAGCATTTCCCCTTCAGGTACAACCTCAACCATAAAATTATCTATTGCAATAATCCTTGGATATTTTTTTCCGTGAAGGATGCCTGAAACCGAACTTTCTTTGGAACCTGATTTTATCCTGATTATCAGCATACTGTGATAATCACCTGCATCATCAGTAGTAATTTCCTTGACTTCTATGCCTCTCTCTTTCGCTATCACCGGCGCATTTACAAAATTCACCGTTTCCAGAAGTATCGGGGTTAAAATACCTTTCAGCACCGCAATAGTTATAGGCGTACAATTGAGACTCGCTACCTCGCCTCTGTATTCTATAACCACTCCTTCCAGGCCCCCCTCAAATTTCTGCACCAGGAAGGTCCCCATTCTCTCTGCAAGATTAATATACGGCTGCACAAGAGAAAGCGCATCTGCTGATAAGGAAGGAAAATTAACTGCGTTCCTTATGGTGCCGTGAACAAGATAATCAACTATCTGATCCGAAACGGCAAGCGCCACATTCTCCTGAGCGTCTTCTGTTGAGGCGCCGAGGTGAGGCGTGCAGATAAAGTTATTAAGTTCCAGAAGAGGATTTTTTTCCGGCGGTTCTTTTTCAAATACATCCAGCGCTGCTGCTGCTACCTGTCCGGATTTTAATGCTTCATACAGTGCTGTTTCGTCAACAATGCCGCCTCGTGAAGCATTGATTATCCTTACTCCCTTTTTCATTTTGGAGATGCGCTCTGCATTTATCAAATTCTTTGTCTCGTTTGTCATAGGGATGTGAAGGGTTATAAAATCAGATTTTGTGATTACTTCCTCGAGAGCTACAACCTTGACCCCGAGGCTTTTTGCCTTCTCTTCGCTCAGATATGGATCAAATGTTATTACATTCATCCCCATGCCAAGGGCCATTTTTGCAACATGCGAACCGATATTGCCAAGCCCGATGATCCCGAGAACCTTGTTATAAAGTTCTACGCCCATAAACTTTTTCTTTTCCCATTTTCCCGCCTTCATGGAAGCTGTGGCCTGAGGGATCTGCCTTGCCATGGAAAGAATAAGGGCCATTGTATGTTCAGCAGTTGTTATGGTATTGCCGCCAGGGGTATTCATCACAACAATGCCTCTCTTTGTAGCAGTATTTTTGTCAACGTTGTCAAGCCCTGAACCGGCCCTGCCGATGACTTTAAGATTTTTTGCAGCCTCGATAATTTCTGCTGTTGCCTTTGTAGCACTCCTTACAATCAGGGCCTCATACTCCCCTATAATCTTTTTCAGTTCCTCAGGCGGAAGCCCTGTTTTGACATCCACCTCAAGTCCCGCTTTTTTGAGGATGTCAACGCCCTTTGATGATATGCTGTCGCTTACAAGTACCTTCATAATATTTTCCTTGATGAGCTCCTTTCAAATTCCTGCATAAAGGCAATTAATGCCTCTACGCCTTCCTCCGGCATGGCATTGTAAATACTGGCCCTCATGCCACCTACACTGCGATGTCCCTTTAATGCCACCAGGCCTGAGGCCTTGGCCTGCTCCAGAAATTTACTGTCGAGTTCAGGATTCTTCAGAGTAAAAGGCACGTTCATCCACGAACGATACAATGGATCAACCGGATTTTTATAAAAGTTTGATTTATCAATTGCAGCATAAAGTTTATCGGCTTTGCGTTTGTTTATTTCTGCCATGGCTTCAAGCCCGCCTTTTCTCTTAATCCATTCAAACACCAGGCCTGCTATATACCAGGCATATGTCGGCGGGGTATTATACATGGAATCATTATCAGAATGTGTTTTATAGCTGAACATCAACGGCGTGCTTTGCGTTACTTCTCCAATAAGGTCTTCTCTTATTATCACTATCGTCAAACCTGCCGGGCCAATGTTTTTCTGCGCTCCGGCATAAATAAGACCGAATTTTGATACATCAACAGGCCGTGAAAGAATGGTTGAAGACATATCAGCAACAAGCGGAATACGGCCCACATCGGGGATATAATGAAATTCAACTCCTCCTATGGTTTCATTTGGCGTGTAATGAAAGTATGCTGCATCGGGATTCAGTTTCCACTCGGATTGAGGAGGAATAGTTGAAAAATTGGAAGCCTCGCTTGTTGCAGCAACGTTTACATTACAGTAGCGCTTTGCCTCTGAAATCGCTTTTTTCGACCACTGTCCCGTGTTGATGTAATCGGCGCCGTTTTTCCCTTTTAATAAATTCATAGGGACCATGGCAAACTGGCTTGTTGCGCCTCCCTGAAGAAAAAGCACTTTATAACTGTCCGGGATTTTCATTATCTCTCTCAGGTCTGCCTCAGTTTTTTTGGCGATAGAGATAAATTCCTTTCCCCTGTGACTCATCTCCATCACAGACATACCACTGCCTTGCCAGTCTGTCATTTCCGATGCAGCCTGCTTTAATACATCTTCCGGCAATATGGCCGGGCCTGCGCTAAAATTAAATACCCGTGACATTTAATTCTTTTTTTATTCTCTGTATAAAATTTGTGGAATGCTGATGAATATTTGTTAACAACTTTGCAGTTAATATTATGGTATGCATCCCCGTTTAAAGCTATATTTGAAAAAAATATTTATGCATTTTTTGTCTATATAATTTATATCTTATTAAACAGGAAATATTGATAATTCCGGCATGTAATAAGTTAACCTTTACGATTTTGAAGGGTATCATTTCGACCTTAATTTGTCAAGCTTTTCATTTTAACTTTTTAACAGATTATCAACTATGAATTTCGGGTTCTTTCATGTATTATCTTGTCAATTAACACTTTCAACAACCTTATTATTCTTACTATTTTTCATATAAATAAGAAATAAGAATAATAGAGAGGATAAATATATATAAATTCTTATCAAGAATATTTTTGGTTAACATATGCAAACATTGTATCTTATAGACGGCAATTCTTATCTCTACCGCGCTTTTTACGCAATAAGAAATCTCTCATCTCCTGACGGGTTCCCCACAAATGCCATTTATGGTTTTACCAGCATGATATTAAAGATATTACGGGAAAAAAAACCAGACTACTTTGCGGTTATCTTTGATACACCTGCTCCTACCAAACGACATGAAATATATGAAAAATATAAGGCTCATCGCCGACCGATGCCGGATGAGCTCAGACAACAGGTACCGTTTATCAAAGAAATCATTAAGGCCTTACAAATTGTAAGTATTGAGAAACCTGGATATGAGGCTGATGATATATTGGGAGCTCTTGCAAGAGAGGCGGCAAAAGAAGGAATGGATGTTTATATCGTAACAGGTGATAAAGATATGTGCCAGGTGGTAAGTCCAAAAATTAAATTATATGACACTATGAAAGAAACCATCACAGAAGAACGAGATGTTCTTGAACGGTTCGGCGTGGAGCCTTCACGTTTTCCGGAAATCATTGCGCTTATGGGCGATGCCTCCGATAATATTCCGGGAGCGCCCGGTATTGGAGAGAAAACGGCTGTCAAGCTTCTGCAGGAATTTGGAAGCCTCGACAGATTATTGGAAAAACATGATGAAATAAAAAATGCCAAGGCCCGGAAGGCAGTCTCTGAACATATAGAAAACATTAAATTAAGCAGGGAGCTTGCAACCATTCACCCTGAAATTCCCATTGATATGCCAGTAAAAAATCTCAAACAGGGTGAACCTGAATGGGACAAACTGATGGAATTTTTTCGCAGATTTAATTTCAGCAGTTTTATGAAACTAATTCCGGAGCAAAATACAGCGGCCCCCGGTAAAACAGAATATATAGCTGTCTTTGATGAAGAAAAACTGGAACAGGCTATTCAGGATGTAACAGATGAAATTTCCATTGATACCGAAACAACATCAAAGTCTCCAGTGACAGCGGAGCTTGTGGGAATCTCTTTTTCAATAAACCCGGCCAAGGCATATTATATCCCTTTAACTCATTCATACCTTGGTGCGCCGCGGCAAATGTCAAAAGAAGCAGCCTTTGGAAAATTAAAGGAGGTTCTCGAAAATCCCGGAATAAAAAAAGCAGGGCACAATATAAAATATGACCTGATAGTGCTGAAGAATGAAGGAATAAATTTAAAGTGCCTCAGCTTTGACACCATGCTTGCTTCTTACCTTTTAAATCCCAACAAAGCGAATCATAACCTTGAAGATGTGTGTCTGGATTATCTTGGCATTAAAAAAAGTTCATTTAATGATGTCACAGACAAGGGCAAATTGAATTTCAGAGAAGTGCCTGTTGATGATGCAACGCAATATTCAGGAGAGGACGCAGCAGCAGTATTAAAACTTAAGAAACAACTCGCCCCGGTACTTGAAAAAGAAGAGCTGGCAAAATTGTTTAATGATATAGAGGTGCCTCTTATAGAAGTCCTTGCAGACATGGAAATGGCAGGGGTAAAAATAAATGCATCCTTGATGAATGACTTTTCAGGACAACTGCAAAGTGAACTTGCAAGCATTGAAAAAAGGATTTACTTTATCGCCGGAGAGGAATTCAATATCAATTCACCGAAACAGCTTCAGGAGATTCTTTTTGAAAAGCTGGGCCTTAAGACCATTAAGAAAACCAAGACCGGCTATTCGACAGATATCGAAGTTCTGGAGCAATTGGCGACTGAACACGAACTCCCGCGGGAGATAATCGAACACAGGACATTGTCCAAGTTAAAAAACACATATGTTGATGCCTTGCCCAAACTGATAAATCCCGGGACCAGCCGGCTTCACACTTCATTCAATCAGACAATTACAGCAACTGGAAGGCTCAGCAGTTCTGAGCCTAATTTACAGAATATACCGATCAGAGGCAACTGGGGCGTGAAGATCCGGGAAGCTTTCATAGCAGAGAGCGGGCATCTCCTGTTGTCTTCTGATTATTCTCAGATAGAGCTCCGCGTACTTGCACACCTGAGTAAGGACCAGGGATTTATCGAAGTCTTTCAGCATGACGGCGACATTCATACAAGAACAGCGATAGAATTATTCGGGGTTCCGGCAGGGGAAGTTACGCCGGAGATGAGAAGACGCGCAAAGACAGTGAATTTCGGAATCGTCTACGGCATCAGCCCGTTCGGGCTGGGCAAACAATTAGGGATTCCACCGGATGAAGCAAGGGCGTACATAGACACATTTTTTGTGAAACACGCCGGAGTAAAAAAATATATGGACCAGGCCATTGAACAGGCTGCGGAAAAAGGATTTGTATTGACAATGTTCAACAGAAAACGCCAAATTCCCGAACTCCGAAGCGCAAATAAAAACATACAGCAGCTTGGCGAAAGACTTGCAATAAACACCCCGGTCCAGGGCTCTGCGGCTGATATAATTAAAATATCCATGCTTAACATATGGCGGAGACTGAAAAAGGAAAAGTTCAAAACCAGAATGCTTCTTCAGGTCCACGATGAATTGTTGTTTGAAATACCCGAAGAAGAGAAAGATACAATTGTGCCGCTTGTCAGAGAAGAAATGGAAAATGCGGTAAAACTTGATGTACCGCTCAAGGTGGATATCGGTGCAGGGAAAAATTGGGCGGAGGCACATTGATTCTCGTTTGCGTCATTCCCGTCCCATAACGTGGAACGGGGTAAACTTCGGTGTAACCCCAAGTTTTTTATATTTAAAAATAAGAAGTTGTATAGTTTGCCCTCTCTACTAATCAACACCAACTTGCCCGTCGAGGCTCGCATATGCCAATGGTCCCTAAATCTGCTTTTGAGAATATGACAGTAGACATTCCGGATATCGAAACTCAGAAGAAAATAATAGCTTTAGATAATCTACTTGAGAAAGAACGCAGTTTCTTAACTCAGCTTCAAGAAAGGCGAAATCAGCTTGTTAACACTATTTGTTTAAAAGCCACAAGAAATAAACTTCATAAGACGCAGGAGGCATTAAATGTCTGAACAAGGCAATAAAGATGAAATTAATAATATCGTATGGAAAGTATGTGATACATTTAGAGGCGCAGTTGATCCATCCGAATATAAAAACTACATTCTCACTATGCTTTTCATTAAATATCTAAGCGACCTCTGGAAGGATAAACGTGAGGAATATGAGAAACAGTATCGCGGGGAAAAACAGAGAGTCGAGCGTGCTCTTAGTCGTGAACGTTTTATAATTCCCCTTGTTGAGCTGCGAGACAGCAAAACCAATAAAATAACAGAATCATTTGTAGCCAATTTTGACAGCCTTTATGAACGCCGTGACCGCAGCAATATCGGTGAGCTTATTAATATTGTCCTGGAGCATATTGAAGATGCCAATAAAGCAAAGCTCGAAAACGTGTTTCGTAACATTGACTTTAACAGCGAACCGGCGCTTGGACAGACCAAAGAGCGAAACCGCCGCCTTAAACACGTTCTCGAAGACTTCAACGATCCAAAGCTTGATCTCCGCCCTTCCAAAATCGGCAACAGGGATGTAATCGGCGATGTCTATGAATATCTGATTGCGCGATTCGCTGCCGGCGCCGGCAAGAAGGCAGGAGAGTTTTACACGCCGCCTGAAGTCTCTACGCTTCTTGCAAAGCTTCTCGATCCTAAGCCGGGGAACCGCATATGCGATCCAACAACCGGCTCCGGCTCGCTGCTTATACATGTGGCTAAAGAGAGTCATAGTGAAAATTTCTATCTCGCCGGACAAGAGAGTAACGGGAGCACATGGGCGCTTTGCAAAATGAATATGTTTCTTCACGGCATTGACAATGCCCGTGTAGAATGGTGCGACACTATCACGAATCCTAAATTAATAGAAGGTGACAACCTTATGAAATTCGACATCGTTGTTGCCAATCCTCCTTTTTCACTGGATAAATGGGGCGCTGACCACGCAGAAAACGAACATTTTCACCGCTTCTGGAGAGGTATCCCGCCAAAGAGTAAAGGTGATTATGCCTTCATCAGCCACATGGTTGAGATTGCAATTGAGGGAGAGGGAAAAGTCGGCGTTATCGTTCCGCATGGCGTGCTGTTCAGAGGCGGCTCAGAAGGAATAATCCGCAGAAAGCTAATTGAGGAAAATTTTCTTGAAGCGGTTATCGGCCTTCCGTCCAATTTGTTCTTTGGTACGCCGATACCGGCAGCAATTCTGTTATTCAATAAAGGTAAAAAGACAACGGATGTCTTGTTCATTGATGCCAGCCGTGAATATCTGGACGGAAAGAACCAGAACTATCTGCGCTCCGAGGATATAGAGAAGATAGTTAAGACATTCAAGGCATTTGAGACTATCGAGAGATATGCTTACCGCGCCACCTTCAAGGAGATAGAGGAGAATGAATTCAACCTCAACATACCTCGTTATGTAGATACGTTTGAAGAGGAGAAAGAGATTGATATTGATGTTGTGCAAAAGGAGATTATAAGCATTGAGGCGGAGCTCACTGAAACAAGAAAAGAGATGGGCAAATATCTGAAGGAGCTCGGGTTATGAAAAAACAAAGTTCGGATATTCTCATCTATCAGACTGAAGATGGTCAGACAAAAATACAGGTTCATTTGCAGGATGAAACAGTTTGGTTAAGTCAAAAACTCATGGCTGACCTGTTTCAAAAGGATGTGCGCACCATAAATGAGCACATTAAAAATATTTACGATGAGGGTGAATTGACGCAGGAATCAACTATCCGGAATTTCCGGATAGTTCAAACCGAAGGGAATCGGGAGATTACCCGCAATGTTGACCACTATAATCTGGATGTCATTATTTCCGTAGGTTACAGAGTGAAATCTCATCGGGGCACCCAATTCAGAATATGGGCCACGCGGAGATTGCGAGAATATATTATTAAGGGCTTTACGCTGGATGATGAAAGGCTCAAGCAGGCAGGCGGCGGCAGTTACTTTGATGAATTGCTCGCGCGTATCCGGGATATCCGATCGTCTGAGAAGGTATTCTGGCGCAAAGTCCTCGACATTTATGCCACAAGCATTGATTACGACCCAAAAGTTGATATGTCCCGTGAAGTTTTCGCTATTGTTCAGAACAAGATGCACTGGGCTGCGCACGGACACACGGCTGCTGAAATTGTTGCCAAACGCGCAGACTCCAAAAAAACAAACATGGGACTGACCTCATGGTCAGGAGCACGGCCCCGTAAAGCAGACACAGAAATCGCCAAAAATTATTTGAATGAAAAAGAACTCGATACCTTAAACCGTATTGTAAACATGTATCTTGAAGTTGCTGACAGGGCAGATTAGGGTAAAGGTATAAAAGGAGGGCCGAATGGAACAAGCCCCGTTAATGAAGGAAGATCATATTTCACAGATACCTGCACTGCAGCTTCTGCAGAATCTTGGATATACCTATCTCACCCCCGATGAGGCGCTTGCCCTTCGCGGCGGCAAAACACGGAATGTGATTCTGGATGGGATTCTCGAAGCCCAGCTTCGCAGGATGAACGTTGTTCGCTATAAAGGAGAGACATATCCATTCACAGAGGGCAATATTTTCTCCGCCATTCAGTCATTGAAGGATATTATCTACGACGGACTCGTCCGTACAAATGAAAAGGTATACGATCTACTTTGCCTTGGCAGGAGCCTTCAGCAATCTATTGAAGGAGACATTAAGAGCTTCTCCTTACAGTACATTGACTGGGAGCATCTGGATAATAATGTCTATCATGTCACTGAGGAATTCAACGTTGAACGCACAGGCAGCAAGAATGAATATCGGCCGGACATTGTGCTTTTTGTAAATGGGATCCCGCTGGCGATAATTGAATGCAAGAGAGCTGATCTCGGTCCGGGCAAGGACCCTATTGTTCAGGCAATCTCACAGCACATTCGAAATCAAAAGGACGATGGGATACCTTACCTCTTTCTATATTCACAGCTCTTATTGGCAGTCTCAAAGAATGGGGCAAAATATGCTACGACAGGCACAGCTATGGATTTCTGGGCCGTCTGGCGCGAAGATAAAGATGTAAGCAAAGAGATTTTTTCTCTCATAAACAAGCCGCTTTCAGCTTATCAAAAAGACAAACTGTTTCAGAACAGGTTCAAATATGTCCGTGCAAGCTTTGATTTGATTGAGCAACAAGGAGGCAGGGAGATTACCGAACAGGATCAGGCTATATATTCACTCTGCCGGACAGACCGCCTTTTGGAATTAACCTACCGATACATACTCTATGACGCAGGGGAGAAGAAGATAGCCCGTTACCAGCAGTATTTTTGTGTGAAAAGCATATTGGATAGAATAAGAACATCTGATCATGAAGGAAGACGTCTTGGCGGTGTGGTGTGGCATACACAGGGAAGCGGCAAGTCGCTTACTATGGTGATGCTTGCAAAGGCAATCGCCCTTGATCCGGGGATTGAGAACCACAAGATTGTCCTTGTCACTGACCGCATTGACCTTGATGATCAAATTTATAAGACATTCCATCACTGCGGAAAAGATATTGAGCAGGCAAAGACCGGAAAGAATTTAATAGAACTGATCGAGGGGCACAAGGAGCGCATTATTACGACCGTTATTGATAAGTTTGACGCAGCCATCGGCGCTAAAGATGTCTGTAACCCCAATCCGAATATTTTTGTCCTCGTTGACGAAGGTCACCGGGGACAATACGGACCACGCCATGCCAAGATGAGAAAGACCTTGCCAAAAGCCTGTTATATAGCATTTACCGGCACGCCAATTAAGAAGAAAGATAAAAACACTATGGCGCAGTTTGGCGGGTTAATACAGCCGTCATACACAATCAATCAGGCGGTAACGGACAAGGCTGTAGTTCCTTTGCTTTATGAAGGGCGTCATGTTGAACAGAAGGTAGATTCTCAATCCATTGACAGTTGGTTCGAGAAGATCACTGAGAAACTAACCAGAGAACAAGTTGCTGATCTGAAGAAAAAATTTGCCACTACCGACCAATTGAACAAGGCTGAACAGAAAGTCATGCGTATAGCATGGGACATCAGCGAACATTTCAGAGACAACTGGCAGGGAACTCCATTCAAGGGCCAACTGGTTACCCAGGACAAAGCAACAGCGCTGCTCTATAAAAAATATCTCGATGAGTTTGCAATGGTCACTTCGGAAGTCCTTATTTCAGGCCCCGATGAACGCGAAGGCGAAGAAGATATTTACAAGGAAAACAAAGAAGAGGTTATACGTTTTTGGAAAGTGATGATGTCAAAGTATGGCAGCGAAAAAGAATACAATAAGCAGATCATTAACGCTTTTAAATATGGCGAAACGCCGGAGATCATTATTGTCGTTGATAAATTGATTACAGGCTTTGACGCTCCGCGTAATACTGTTCTTTATCTTACGCGTATGCTGAAGGATCATACCCTGCTTCAGGCGATTGCCCGTGTGAACCGTCTCTACGAAGGTAAGGACTTTGGATACGTTATTGATTACAGAGGAGTGCTGGAAAACCTTGATCAGGCGCTGGACATTTACAGCGCCCTATCTGAATTTGATAAAGACGATCTTGCGAATACATTAACGGATGTATCAGTTCAAGTGCAAACACTTCCTCAGAAGCATTCTGTTTTATGGGATATTTTTAAGGAGGTAAAAAATAAATATGACGAAGAGGCGTATGAACGACTTTTGGCTGATGACGCCTTGAGGGCGCGATTTTATGAACGGTTTTCCGAGTATGGCCGGACGTTGGCAATTGCATTATCAACGGTCAGCTTTATAGAAGATATCCCCCAAAAGAAACTTGAACAGTATCAAAAAGATTTCCGCTTCTTCAAGGAGCTGAGACAGTCTGTAAGAAAACGGTATGCTGAGGTAGTGGATTTCTCCGAATATGAGCCCAAGATTAAGAAATTAATTGATACATATGTTGGAACCGGCGAGGTAGAACAGATCACCGGGTTGGTCAATATCTTTGATAAAGAAGAATTCAGTAAAGAAGTAGATAAATTGAAGAGCGAGTCAGCTAAAGCAGATACGAGTGCTCATCGAACCATGAAAACAATAACAGAAAGGATGCAGGAAGACCCGGCTTTCTACAGAAAGTTCTCCGAACTCCTGCAGGAAACAATAAGGACATTCCGTGAAGAACGCATTAAAGCATCTGAATATCTCAAGCGGGTGAAGGATATTATGAATTCCGTGGTTAATCGGACCGGCGATGATATTCCTGAAGGCCTCAGATACAAAGAAGCAGCGATGGCATATTATGGAGTTGTTCGTGAAACAATGGGAAAGTACGGAGATGATAGTTCTTTCACTGCAAAGGCTGCTGAAAAAACAAGCCTGATCATTGACGAAATTATTAGAAGATTGCGTATCGTAAACTGGAGCACGAATACCGATATTCAAAATCAAATCCGTAATAAGATCGAGGACTTTCTTTTTGAAATAAAAAATGAATATAAGATCGACCTTACTTTTGAAGACATGGATTCGATTATGGAGCAGTGTCTGGATATAGCAAAAGTGAGAGTGCCTTGATAATAGAAAAAATACAGACATCACATAAACAATACAGCATTCAATATGGACGGGAAAAGATTGCTTTCTCGTTGTCTTTTAACCATCGTAAGAGCCTTAAAATCAATGTTCATCCCGATAAAACAGTTACTGTAGTAGCGCCTAAGAATACATCGTTAGAAAATATTATTCTTCGTATAAAGAGACGCGCATTCTGGATAATTAAACAGAAGAACTATTTTGAACGATTTCAGCCATTACCGAGCAAGAGATTGTATGTCAGTGGAGAGAGCCATTACTATCTTGGGAAACAATATCGTCTCAAAGTCCGTAAAGACTCAGGACAAGGCGTTAAACTTATTGGAAAGTATATTAATGTTTATACACCCAATGTTCATGATACCAACGAAGTCAAGAAACTCCTTCAAGGGTGGTATCGAAAACACGCCGAATCCATTTTTGCTCAACGGTTGCTCTTTTGTCATGAGGCCATAAAACGCATAAAAATTGGCCAACCCCCAATCCGAATCCTGCATATGAAAAAAAGATGGGGAAGTTGCAGTAAATCAGGAGAGATTTTGTTAAACACAGAACTGGTCAAAGCCCCTTTGCACTGCATTGATTATGTAATTATTCATGAAATATGTCATCTAAAAATTAGACCACATAATAAGGAGTTCTACAAATTGCTGACAAGATGCTTACCTGACTGGATACAAAGAAAAGAAAAACTTGAAAGAGTCGTAATATAATAATAGAAACAACAATTAAAATTCGGAGGCAACCATTCCATCTGTTTACGGCAACATCTCCGGCTTAAAGGGAAGCGAAATCAAGGCGCTTGAAAGAATTTACAGGAGGCGCATACCAAAGGACCGGCCGGTGACCGGCGAGCTTGCACGGTACATGGCAGAATGGTCCGGCTCTATCGGCCGCCAGCTTGGGGTGCTTGCTGACAGGAGCGGGAACATCAGCCACGTAATTGTAGGAGACGCAAAGGGAATATTCATTCCGGAGCTTGCCGATTACCCGCTTGGCAGAAAAGTACTTCGCGGGTTGAGGCTCATCCATACACATCTTAGAAGCGAGGCCGTCAATCAGGATGATATCACGGACCTTTCACTGTTGAGACTTGACGCCCTTATAGTGATAGGATTAAAAGACGGCCAGCCTAGTACTATTTCCCTGGCACATCTGTCCCCGTCTGATGCAGCGGCATCATATGAGATTGCAGGCCCTGTGTCCTTTCAAAAAATTGATACCTTCTTTGAGGACTTCGATATTATGATGTCTTCAGTCGAAGATAGCCTGCAATCACGCAGGACCGGATTTGATATAAAAGACCAGCGTGAACGGGCCATTCTTGTCAGCGTCTCAACAGGTCCCCGGCATGCACAGGAAGAATCCATTGAAGAACTCAAAGAACTTGCTCATTCGAGTGATGTTGTTGTTCTTGATACGATTCTTCAGAGGCCCAAGGAGATCAATCCAAAATTTCTGATGGGTCAGGGAAAAATAAAAGACCTTGTTATTAACGCATTGAACAAGGGCGCCACAGTGCTAATCTTTGATCAGGACTTAAACCCTTCACAGATTAAGGCCATAGGCGATTTGACGGAACTAAAGGTCATCGATCGCTCGCAGCTTATCCTTGACATATTTGCACGGCGTGCACACAGCAGAGATGGAAAGGTGCAGGTCGAGCTTGCGCAACTGCGTTACCGGCTGCCGCGACTTACCGGAAAAGGCACGGCCATGTCCCGATTGATGGGAGGAGTCGGCGGAAGGGGCCCCGGTGAGATGAAGCTTGAAGTTGACAGAAGAAGGGTGAGAGAGCGAATAACCCTGCTTGAAAAACAGCTCGAATCCCTGAGCCGCGCAAGACAGCAAAGAAAGGCGCGCAGGGTACAACAGGAGCTGCCTATAATATCTATTATCGGTTATACGAACGCTGGCAAGTCAACCTTACTCAACAACCTCACAAGAAGCGCTACTTTTATTGAAGACAAGATGTTTGCCACTTTGGACACGGCAAGCAGAAGATTACGGTTTCCAAGAGAAAGGGATGTCATAATTACCGATACGGTCGGCTTCATACGGGACCTTCCCAAAGACCTGTTTGCTGCTTTTAAATCAACCCTTGAAGAGCTTGAGGATGCAGACCTTCTTCTTCACGTGGTTGACATATCAAATCCAAGATTTGAGCAGCATATGAAATCTGTAGAGAAGATACTTGGTGATTTGGGACTTTCTCAAAAGCCGCAGCTTCTGGCCTTCAATAAGGAAGATCTTGTGGACAGGGAAGAGAGTGAGAATATATGCAAACGATTCGGAGGTGTTTCTATTTCAGCAAAACATCCTGAGACGTTTCATGAGCTGCTTGATGAAATAGAGGCAAGTCTCTGGCCAGCGGAATAACCCTTCTCGTCTCATTTCTGAATTGATTAAAAACTGTAATGAAATTACAATCTAATTATGGCGTCTTTAAAATTATTGGTACTTGCATTCCTATTAATCTGCTTTGCAGGTTTTCCTGATCAAACACTGGCATTACAATATACTTATACTGAAATCTTACCAGCCGGTTGGTCCCGGTCGTATGCTCATGGCATTAATGACAATGGAGATATAGTAGGATATGGCGAAGTCAATTCTATAGAGAAGAGCTTTCTTTACAGTAACGGGCTGGTTACAGAACTGATACCACCAAATTGGACCTCAGCGTATGCCCTGACCATAAACAGTGGAGGCGAGATTGTGGGATACGGCATGGTTAGCGGTAGTTATAAGGCGTTTCTTTATATCAATGGCTCATATACTGAGTTGCTGCCTTCTGGCTGGTCATGGGCCTGGGGAATAAGAATCAATGACAATGGTGATGTAGTTGGAGGCGGTAATAATAATGGTAATCCAAGAGGGTTTCTTTACAGCAATGAGGTATATACAGAATTGCTGCCTTCTGGCTGGTCAGCGAGTACAGCATACGGTATAAATAGTAGTGGTGTCATTGCAGGCTGGGGCACCGACGGTCAGGGTGTCGAGAAAGGATTTATATACCGCAATGGATTATATACCGAATTGCTGCCGCCAGGCTGGATATCAGCCACTGCATATAATATTAATGAAAACAATGAAGTTATAGGCGAAGGAGTTGACGGTGATGGCAATGCAAAGGGGTATATTTACAACAATGGAGAATATACTGAATTGCTGCCCAATGGCTGGACAGATGTGGTGCCGGAGGATATCAATGACAGCGGAGTAGCAGCAGGATATGGCACAGATGGAGCGGATGGGAATATTGTTAAGGGTTTTGTTTACAGTAATGGCACATATCTTATATTGACTTCTCCGCTCAGTCCAAATACCACAATAATCGGAATCAATAATAACAGGGAAGTAGTAGGACTGGCATATAACCCCGGGAGAGGTTTTGTATCTACTTTATGCTCGGCGGAAATAATCAACAACGGGATTGATGATGATTGCGACCCTGAAACACCGGAAGTATCTATATCAGGCAATGGGAAGATTGGTTACAAGGGACATATTACGGTTAATGTTTCAGAATCATCGTTGCAAACAGGCATTGTCAGATATAAAAATAAAAACAAAAAAATACATCTTGTAAGCACATCCATAACAATGCTGACTATAGAAGGCAGCTCAGCAACTATTGCAGGAAAAGGCAGGGTCAATGGCAAACCAAATTATTCTTTTACCTTATCAATGTCAAAAGTAAATGGCAGCATCGAGCAAATGAGAATCGAAATTGACAGGCCCAACGGCAAACCTTATTACGAATATCCAAAGACAAACATGGTAAATATTAAGGGGAGTTTAGCTGCGGTGGACGAATAACTGTTGCAAAAACTTTATAGCAGAAGCTATCCCATTATTTTCTTCAATTCTTCTTCGTCAATCTGATATTCACGTGCGAGGTACTGCAGAGTAGCGCCAGTTTGATGCATTACCTCTTTTAAGTAATCCTTAAAAGAAGTTTGTCTTTCACAGGCGTTGAAATAGTTCCTGAGCACCATTGCCAGTCCCTCGGAGGGAATCCGGTATCCTTTTTTGGTTGCTTCGGTTTCCCCGATAATCTCAGGGACGCCGATTACAACAATCTGTTCGTCAACAATAATGAAACGCATATTGTGCACCATGAGGCAACTGCTATAGAAAATCTCTGCGCCAGCTTTTGCATAAAGATAGCCGATATGCAGCCGGTCCGGAAATTTCGGTAGCAGATACTTAATGCGAACTCCTTTTTTGGTAAGACCCCCCAGAGTGGCTATGATATCTCTGGCCATTTGCCTGTCATCACCGCCGGGAAGCCTGCCAGTTATACAGCCAATTATCTCTTCCTTTGCATCCATCATGGTATCAAGGACTGTAAGAAAGTATTCCTGACGGGTAAGAATCTTTGTTGTCTTGCCCATTTCCATCAAAAGTTTGTCCCTTTGTTTGCCTTCCAGAATGCTGTAAATGAGAAGAATGATAGTTGCTATAAGCAATATGGATTCAAGAACGAGAAGGCCGGTTTCAATAGTCATTGTTTATATTCCTTCATTATCCTGTTTAATCTTTTCTCAACAAAGCTCTTGATCTCCGCAAGCCGGGCTTTGTTTATTGCCTCAAAACGGAGAACCAGAACAGGCTGGGTATTTGATGCGCGGATAAGGGCCCAGCCGTCATCAAAGTTTATTCGTATTCCATCAATAGTAATTGATTTATATTCATTAAAGGCCTGCTGCGCCTTTTCAACAATTGCAAATTTAATATCATCAGGGCAGTCAAAGCGTATCTCCGGAGTCGCTACCACGTCCGGTATATCCTGCAGCAATTTCCTGGTGCTGTAGGGTGTTCCGGCTTTTTTGATGATTTCGAGAAGCCTCAGGCTTGCATAGATTGCATCATCATAGCCGAAATACCTGTGCTTGAAAAACATATGACCGCTCATCTCTCCGGCAAGCAGCGCCTCCTCTTTCTTCATCTTTTCCTTGATCAGGGAATGACCGGTCTTCCACATTATCGGCGTACCCCCGCTGGCAGCTATATCGTCGTACATTGTTTGAGAGCACTTGACTTCACCAATAATTTTTGCGCCAGGGTTGTCTTTAAGAATATCCCTTGAAAATATGATCATGAGCTTGTCACCCCATATGATGTTGCCACCTTCATCAACCACCCCGATCCGGTCTGCGTCACCATCGTAACCTATTCCTGCATGAGCCCCTTGCTCCTTTACTTTTGCTATAAGGTGCTGGAGGCTTTCTACTACTGTTGGATCAGGATGATGGTTAGGAAATCTTCCATCAGGCTCGCAAAAAAGCTCAACGACCTCTGCACCGAGGGCCTTCATAATTTGGGGAGCAACAAGACCGCCTGTGCCATTGCCTGCATCTACCACAACCTTGAGGCCGGAGAGATCGGGGAATTTATCTTTCAGAAAATCAATGTAATCATCAATTACCAAATATCTTTCCACCTTGCTGTTTCCACTTTTGAAATCATTTGCATTAATAATTTTTCTGATATCCTGAATGGCATCTCCAAAAATAGTGGTCTTGCCGACACTCAACTTAAATCCGTTGAATTCCGGAGGATTATGGCTGCCGGTAATCATGACACCACCGTCGAGAGACAGTTTGTACATGGAATAATACTGAAGTGGCGTGGGGCAAACACCAAGGTCCATGACGTCAATACCTGATTCAATTAGTCCTGTTACGAGGCGGTCCCTGATTATCGGCGAATGGAGCCTTGTGTCCATTCCTACGCTTATTCTTGCTTTTTCTTTATTAATTTCTTTCAGCAGATACGAGGCAAACCCTTTCCCAATAAGTTCGGCAACTTCGGGAGTTAAATCCTTTTCCCATATTCCCCTTATATCGTATTGCCTGAAAATGGTCGGGGTTATCATAATTCTCCTTTAACAAGTCGGCTCATATGCATGGTGAATACTGATACAACCATTGTAACAGAGTTTAAAATGAATTATCTGGATGAGAGGAATTATTGACTTACCACAAAGGTATCCTTAAACTTATTGATTATGAAACAGGAAGTTGTCGAAACAATCAGGAAAACCCTGGAACTCCTCAATCGGCAATGGGGCCTTGACAGCATACCTGATATAGATATTGAAATCCCGAAAAATGAGGCCATGGGAGATATTGCAACAACTGTTGCCATGGGACTGACAAAAATACTTAAAAAACCGCCAAGAAAAATCGCAGAGGAAATTGTTGATGCAATCAAAACAAACATAATCCCACCGCTTCCCGTTGCAATGCTTCGCAGCAACGGGAGCCCAGCCCCTTTTCTAAAGGGGGGCGAGGGGGGATTTGATATCTTCGAAAGTATTGAAATAGCCGGCCCCGGTTTTATTAACTTCAGATTCAGGAAAGAATTCTTTCATCAAGAGCTTAAAAAGCTTTTAACTAAAGAGCATTCATCCCTGCGTACGGATACTGGAAAAGGCATGAAGGTGCAGGTTGAATTTGTAAGCGCTAATCCAACTGGGCCCCTGCATGTTGGACACGGACGGGGAGCTGCTGTTGGCAATGCCTTATGCAATATTCTGAAGGCTGCCGGGTTTGAGGTGCAAAAAGAATTTTATATCAACGATGCAGGACTGCAGGTGAAACTCCTTGGAAAATCTGTCTGGGCCCGTTATCTGCAATTATTAGGCGATGACATACCCTTCCCGGAAGACGGTTACAAAGGGGATTATGTCGAATCCATTGCAAAGGAGATTATCAATAAAAAGGGTGAAGAGTACCGGAATAAATCTTTTGAAGAATGCGGCGGGTTTTTTACAACCTATGCTTATAAAATGATGCTTGCCAATATAGCAAAAGACCTGAAAGACTTTGGCATTACCTTCGACAAATGGCAGAGCGAAAAAGAACTTTATGAAAAAGGACATGTGCAGAACGCCCTGCAAAACCTCCGGCAGAAAGAGCTGCTCTATGAAAAAGACGGTGCGATGTGGTTCAATTCGACTGGATTCGGAGACGATAAAGACAGAGTCGTAATAAAACAGGACGGCGAATACACCTACTTTGCTTCTGATATTGCCTATCACAAAGACAAGCTCGACAGGGGGTTTGATACAATTATAGATATATGGGGCGCAGACCATCATGGATATATTCCAAGGATAAGGTCAGCGCTTGCGGCTTTTGGCCTGCCAAAGGAAAAATTCAAGGTAATACTTATTCAAATGGTGGCCTTGCTCAGGCGGGGAGTGCCGGTACAGATGTCAAAGCGCTCAGGAGAATTTGTAACATTGCGCGAGGTTGTTGATGAGGTCGGCGCCGATATAACTAAATTTATTTTCCTTACACGAAGAGCTGACAGCCATCTGGAATTTGATATAGAAGTTGCTAAAGAGCAATCCTCGGAAAACCCGGTTTTTTATGTACAGTATGCATTTGCAAGGATATCAAGCATATTCCGGCAGGCGGAGGAACGAAAGGGGCAAGGGGATGACGAAGACAAGAGGCAATGCCTCGCCCTTCTGACGGAAGATGAGGAGCTTTTGCTGATAAAAAAACTCCTTCAGTACCCGATGGTCTTTGAAGGGTCTGCAATCTCCTGCGAGCCGCACAGGATAACCTATTATCTGCAGGAGCTTGCCGGGATGTTTCACTCATACTACAACAAACACAGGGTGATATCGGACGATGCAGGGCTTACAGATGCCAGACTGTGCCTTTGCAAAGCAGTACAGATTGTGCTAAAAGAAGGATTAAACATGCTTGGAGTCAGCGCTCCGGAAAGGATGTGACTATGTTATATCCAATAGCATTAACAATTCATATAATCTCAATCATCATATGGATAGGAGGCGTGGCCTTCGTTACTATGGTGACATTTCCCATGATCCAGAGGGGCACCAGTTCGCTGGAGCAGGTCATGATGTTTCAGGGCACGGAGCACAGATTTGGAAAAATCGCAAAGACAATGGTCATCCTCGCGGGACTTTCAGGGTTGTATCTAATAAATGTAAAAGGAATGAGCCTGGGGGTCTGGATCATGATGGTCCTCTGGGCCGTGTACGCATCTCTCCTGTTCGGGCTCGAAAAAAAGATCTTCAAAAGCCTCTTTGGCAAACCTTCAGACCAGATAGATACGAAAAAGATATTTGCCATTCTTCAGGGCTTTCACTGGATCGTGCTGACGCTGAGCTTCCTCGCGGTCGCCGCCGGGATCTGGGTTGCGCATTACTAAAAAAATGAAAACCATAACATTCTCAGATCATGCTAAATTACAAATGACCCTAAGAGGTGCCTCTGAAGAAGAAGTAAGAATAGCTATCCGGAGAGCTAAGTGGGAGACTGCCAAGCTTGGCAAGCTTAAGACAAAATATAGATTTGATTTTAATAAAGTGTCGTTGACGAATCAAAAGATTTACAAATACAAAACAGTCGAACCTATCTTCGCTGACGAAAGTGACAAAATCGTTGTAATAACTGTAAAAGTATATTATTCTAACGAATAAGGAGGCTTAATTATGAAAATTCAATATGACGCAGAAGTAGATGCTCTGTACATTGAATTCAAACCTCTTGAACCCGGAACAGCCGAAAACAGGGAAATGAGCGAAGATGTTGTCGCCAATTATGGACCGGATGGCAAGCTTGCAGGACTTGAAATTCTTAATGCGAGTGTTGTGGTAGGCGAGACATTAAAAAAGATCGTTGTGGAAGTAAGTCCTGTACAACGCGTTGCAGCATAAATCATTCATGCACCACCCCTTAGACCTTCCTTAACACTGTATACACGCATGCCTTCCTGACTTTTAGATTGTCTTTTATCTCTGTATGATAGCCGTCTATAAATAAGGCGAAAATATCCCGGGGCAACTCCCGTCTTTTGAAATCATTAAGTCTTTCCTTAATAACATTTAATGAGTCAGCGAATGATATTACTTTGGTATGCTATAATTTCCCATGCAAACCGATAAGGACATCAAACGAATCAACATCGCTTCCCCCTACTTGAAGCACCGTATTATAAAAACAGGGAAAATACTGTTTGACAGAAACAAACGCCTGAGGGTGAGATTTACGACAAACGCAATTATCGAATATCTCGATTTTAAGCCTATAGAGGATATTTTCACTAAAGCTGTTGCAAATCGTTTTCGGAAAAAATCTTTATCTGCGGTGACTAAGTAGTTGTTCATATGAAATCTTCTTTCCGATTCGAGATCACCTCAACTGACGGCAATGCGCGTCTCGGCCAACTTCATACATCCCGTGGAGTAATCAACACTCCCGCTTTCATGCCGGTAGGCACAATTGCTACCGTGAAGGCGATGAGCTCCGACGAGATGAATGAGCTTGGCGCAGAGATACTTCTCTCAAACACATATCACCTTTATCTGCGTCCGGGACATGAAACAATCAGGGAACTTGGCGGGCTTCATAAGTTCATGAACTGGGGAAAGCCTATCCTCACTGACAGCGGAGGCTTTCAGGTTTTCAGCCTCTCCCCATTGAGAAAAATAACGGATGAAGGCGTTGAGTTCCGGTCACACCTTGACGGTTCAACACATTTCCTGACGCCGGAACTTGTTATGGAAATTCAAAGCGCTCTCGGTTCGGATATTGCTATGGCTTTTGATGAATGCACGCCCTATCCCGCAACACATGAATACGCATTGAAGTCTCTGCAGTTGACGACAAAGTGGGCGAGAAGATGCCTTGAAGCAAGGAATAATCTCACCTCCCCTGTAGGGGCAGGCCTCTGTGCCTGCCCTGGGCAACCACAAGGGATTGCCCCTACACAAAACTTATTCGGCATCGTACAGGGCGGCATTTACGCTGATCTGCGAAAGCAGAGCGCTGAGGAATTAATCGAGATGAATTTTGACGGATATGCAATCGGCGGGTTAAGCGTAGGTGAGCCAAAAAACCTGATGTATGAGATGATCAATTACACAACACCAATTCTTCCGCATGACAAACCGCACTATCTTATGGGCATCGGCGACCTGCTTGATGTGCTTGAAGCTGTTTCAGCAGGAATTGATATGTTTGACTGCGTAATGCCAACAAGAAACGCCCGGAACGGAACATTGTTCACCAGCATGGGAAGGATAAGCATCAAGCGGGAAGAGTTTAAAAAAGATCCGAACCCACTTGATTCAAACTGTGGATGCTACACGTGTAAAAATTATTCAAGGGCATACTTGCGGCATCTCTTTATGAACCGGGAAATCCTTTCAATGAGGCTGAATACCATCCACAATCTTTACTTCTATCTCGATTTTTTCAGAAAGATGCGGGAGGCGATTGGGAATAGCGAGTTCAGGAGATTCAGAAAAGAATGGACGCCGATTCTGCAGAATAATTTCCATGAGATGTAGGGGCGCACCTATGTGCACGCCCTATTGCAAGGGCAGACACACAGGTCTGCCCCTACATCGTTTTATTCCCCCTGAATTAATTTCTGAGTTTGATGCTGTTATTAACCTTGCAGGAGAGCCGATTGCCCCGGGAAGGTGGACGAGGTACAGGGCTGCGTCGAAGTCTTTGCAGGATGTGCCTGATAAGGAGTTCTGAGCTTCCTCTCAAGAACCTAATCCTTCCACTTCAAACTTTTCAGAAAATTTTTGTTCTCTAAAAACCACCTTACCGTATTCTCAACGCCTTGTTCAAGGGACATCTTTGGCTTCCAGCCCAGCATTGTTTTAGCCTTGTCTATATGCGCCCATGTGGCTGTAACGTCGGCAGGATGCAGTTTAAACCTTTTGATCTTAGCCTTTTTGCCGAGATGTTTTTCCAGGAGGCCTATCACATAGTTCAATTGAACAGGATGGTCGCTGCCGAGATTGATTATTTCGTAGCCGACGGGCTTGAGCGCCCGTATCGTTCCATCAGCAATGTCGTCAATATATGTAAAATCCCTTGTCTGAGTGCCATCACCAAAAAGCGGGATCGGCTTGCCCGCGTCCATGTTTTTTACAAACTTGAAAATGCTCATGTCCGGCCGGCCTGCCGGGCCGTACACAGTGAAATATCTCAACACGGTTATATCAATACCGTAAAGATAATGATATGCATGGCATAGCGCCTCCGCTCCTTTTTTTGTAGCGGAATAAGGCGCAAGCGGCGTATCGGTTTTAGAGGTCTCTTTAAACGGCATATCCAGTGATGCATAAAGACTTGATGTTGAGGCGAGGACAAATTTTTTGACTTTATGGTCTTTGCAGCATTCAAGGAGATTCAAAGTCCCTTTTGTGTTTGTATCGAGATAAACCCAGGGGTCTTCCACGGAGGCTCTGACTCCTGCCCTTGCAGCAAGATTGATTACCGCATCTATTTTGTTTTCACTGAAAATCTTTCTGGTCTTCTTATAATCACCGATATCAGCTTTATAGAATTTAAAGTCAGGATATTTTTTTAATATGCCAAGCCTCCATATTTTGAGCGCCGGGTCGTAGTAATTATTGATATTGTCCACGCCGATAACGTTTTTATTCATCTCAAGAAGCAATTGAGACACCTTCCATCCGATGAATCCCGCACAGCCTGTTACCAGGATGGTCCTGCCTTTGAAGTTTCCTTTTGATTTCATAGAAAGTTCCTTTCGGTTTCAGCAAAATTGAATTTGTTATAATACAGCAAAAAATAGCTAAAAAACAAAGACAGACAGTATACTATCTCCATGAATATTACCGGGAAGATCATTAAGCTTGCAAAACCATATTGGCACAGAGTACTTACTGGTATTGTACTAAGCCTTATGGTGTCAGGCATAACTGCAGCCATTGCCTGGGCTGTCAAGCCGGCACTTGATGAAATCTTTACCGATAAAAAATACGAATATCTGAAGTTTTTCCCGGCCGCAATTTTTATCCTTTTTGCATTAAAGGGAATATTAAATTTCGGGCAAAGTTATTTAATGAAATCCGCGGGAATGAAGCTGGTAAGAGATATGCGCAATAAATTATATAATCACGTCCTCAGCCTGCCGGTCGGATATTTCACCAAAGAGTCTTCCGGTGTGATCATCTCCAGGATTATGTATGATGCTGAAATGCTGCGTGGTTTGATGTCAGACGTTATAAAGGCCTTTGTGCTTGAAGTGCCAACAATACTGTTCCTGATGGGGCTTGCATGTTACAGAAGCTGGAGTTTGACCCTTATGATTTTAGCGTTGCTTCCGTTGATAGCATACAGCACAAGAAAAATCGGCAAGAGCGTCAAAAAAAGGAGAAAAGAGTCTCAGAGAAAACTTTCGTTCCTCACGCAGAAAATCAGCGAGAGCATACTGGGCATACGTATTATCAAGGTCTTTAACCGTGAAATAACAAAAAGCAACAACTTTACAGATGAAAACCAGAGATATTACAGAGAGATGTTGAGAGTTGAAAGATTTAAAGAGGTTGCCAAGCTGATTATTGAAATCGCTACAGGCCTGGGAATCGCTGTGGTCCTGTGGTACGGCGGCAACATGGTGGTAAAAAATACTATTACCCCGGGAGATTTTGCGTCCATCATAGTTGCTATATACATGATTTTTTCACCGACGAGAAAGATCGGCGAGGCCTATACTACACTGCAGGAAACACGCGCCTCTATTGAAAGGGTGGACACCCTGCTTGATATAGCGCCTGAGGAAAGCAGAAATATCAAGCTTGAGAATTTCAAGGATTCAATAAACTTTACAAATGTGTCCTTTGCGTATCCGGGAAGGCAAGCTTCTGTTTTAAAAGAGCTAAACCTTGAGATAAAACACGGTGAGGTTATTGCTGTTGTGGGCCCAAGCGGCGTGGGAAAATCAACGCTCGTTGATATGATTCCAGCCTTTAATAAGCCTTCAAAAGGAAAAATAACCATTGACGGAACAGACATAAATGAGCTGGATCTACGTTCTCTCAGGGAGTTAATAGGGATTGTAAGTCAGGAAATTATCCTCTTTAATGACACGGTTAAGGAAAATATCGCCTTTGGCAGGCACAACGCAACAAAAGAGGAAATAATTGAAGCGGCCCAGTTAGCGTTTGCAGATGATTTCATACAGGAGTTGCCGGAGAAATACGATACGGTTATAGGCGAAAGGGGCCTCAAACTTTCAGGCGGACAAAAACAGAGGCTCGCTATTGCACGGGCTGTTTTAAAAAATCCCCCGATATTGATACTTGATGAAGCCACATCGTCTCTCGACTCGGTTTCCGAAGCCCTTGTTCAAAAGGCTCTGGAAAAATTAATGAAGGGCCGGACCACTATTGTCATTGCCCACCGTCTTTCAACTATTAAAAATGCAGACCGGATAGTAATTCTTGATAAAGGGAAAATCATTGATATCGGTTCACATGAACAGCTCATGTCAAGGAATGAAACATATATGAAACTATATAATGCGTTTGCGTTGAGCTGAGCAGGGAAACGTTATATGGCATTAAGAGAAGAATTTGTAAAATCAGGCAATTGGCTTTTCAGATGGCGAAGTTATTTCCCGCTGTTTATAGTACCGCTTCTTCTGATTGCTTTACGGGAATCCAAGTATCTGGAGCGAAACGCTGGAGAGACTGCAGAATATCTCTGGGAGGGTCTTTGCGCGGTGCTGTCTTTTTCAGGATTGATAGTACGTTGTATGGTGGTAGGCTACGCTCCTAAAAGAACCTCCGGGAGAAACACGGATAAACAAAAGGCAGAAACACTTAATACAACAGGTTTATATTCTGTAATAAGACATCCGCTTTATCTCGGGAATTTTTTAATTTTTCTGGGAATGGTGTTGTTTATTCAGGTACCCTGGTTTATCATCTTTGCTGTTCTGTCATTCTGGCTGTACTATGAAAGGATAATGTTTGCTGAAGAGGAGTTTCTAAGGGAGAAATTCGGCGAACCATTTATCAGGTGGGCTGAAAAGACACCAGCCTTTCTCCCTAAATTCAGCAACTGGCAGCAGCCGGTATTAACATTTTCATTAAGAAATGTCCTTAAAAGGGAATATACCGCTTTTTTTCTCATCATTGCGTCCTTCACTTTACTGGATATAGCCGGAGACCTGTTTACAAAAGGCAAATTCCATATAGATATAATGTGGCTGATATCCTTTATATTCGGTCTTGTTGTATATGTAATTCTAAGGACACTGAAGACCAAAACGAAGATCTTGCATGTTGAAGGCAGATGAAGAAAAAAAATGTCAGTATCCCGGTCCTGATGTATCATCATGTTAATCCCGAGGGGAACTTTATCAATGTTACGCCTGATGTCTTCGAAAAACAGATAAGGCATCTCAAAGAACATGGCTATACCACGCTGCACTCCAGCGAACTTTTATCAATCATAAAAGGTGAACAGACGCCCCCTGAAAAGCCGCTAATGATTACCTTTGACGACGGATGGCTTGATAACTGGCTCTTTGCCTATCCAACACTTAAAAAATATGGCATGAAGGCAATAATCTTTGTAATAACTTCCCGGCTTAATGAAAAAGGCAGGAGAAAACGTTCCGATGAAGGGACTGTTAAAGGATTGCCTTCTCATAAAGACTGTCAGCAGATGATCGAGGCCGGGGCAGCAACAGAAGTGATGCTTTCATGGGAAGAGTGCAGGGAAATGGAAGATAGCGGCCTGATAGATATACAGTCCCATACTCATACCCACCGGAGATGGTATAAATTATATCCTCATCCTGAAGAAAGAAGGGCCGTGCTTAACGAAGAACTTACGACCTCAAAAGAAATAATAGAGAATAAATTAAAGAAGCCGTGCAATGCGCTCTGCTGGCCTTGGGGAAAATATGATGAAGAATACCTGGAAGCTGCCAGGGCTTCGGGGTATCAGCTTATTTTTACCACCGAAAAAGGCACCAATACGTACGCAACTGAACCCTGGAGAATCAAACGGATAGTCATCGGGAACGTAAGTAAATTTTCATTTAGAAAAAAACTCATTATATATTCAAGGGACTGGTTAAGCAGGGCTTACCTGAAGTATTTTAAGTAAATGAGAATTCTTCATACAGAATGGTCTGACGGACTTGGCGGGCAGGAAAAAAGGGTGCTTGCAGAAGCTGCCGGCCTGATTGAAAGAGGGCACTATGTAGCCCTGGTCTGCAGGGAACATGCAAGGATAAGAAATGAAGCAGCAAGGCTCGGAATTAATATTCATGCCATCCCCATGAGAAGGACTTATGACATCGCCGGCATTATTGCACTGGCTAAGTATTTAAAGCAGGAAAAGTTTGACATCGTAAACACTCATAGCGGCGTGGACTCATGGATAGGTGGGATTGCTGCAAAAATCGCAGGAGTTCCTGTGCTTATAAGAACAAGACATCTCAATATCCCGCTCAAAAGAAATATTTTTAACTTCATACACTATTTGCCTGATATATACATAACCTGCGGCGACAACATGCAGAGCAATCTTGTCAACAACTGCGGTTTCCCGGCAGACCGGGTGGTTAGTATTCCTACAGGCGTTGGCATGGAATATTTTAATGTGAAGAAAAACAATGAAGCCAAACTGAAATATGGCCTGGATATAAATTCAATAGTTATAACGAACGTTGGTATTTTAAGAAAAGTTAAAGGACATGAGATAACGCTGAAATCGGTAAAGACCGTCACAGAGGCTTTTCCAAATGCCAGTTTTTTAATAGTTGGTGACGGGCCGAGAAAAGAGGCGCTTGCAAGCCTTATTAATGAACTTGATATCAGACGCAATGTGATATTTACCGGTTTTATAGAAAATATACCCGAGATATACTCATTCACCGATGTTGCAATACTCAGTTCCTGGTCCGAAGGACTTCCACAAAGCCTTCTGCAAGCCATGGCATCGGATGTTCCGGTTGTAGCTACAAAAGTCGGCGGCGTGCCGCAGGTTGTCATGCATGAAAAAACCGGCCTTCTCGTTGAGGCAGGAGATAGTGAAGGCCTTGCAAAAGAGATAATAAGGCTTTTGAAGGACCCTGACAAGGCATCACGTTTTGCCGCGGATGCGAAAGAGCTTGTCCTTGAAAGACATTCGGTAGGGCACATGATTGATAAGATTGAGAATCTTTATAAACATTTATTAAAACAAAAAGCAAAACATGATGCGTTCTGAATGTCATTCCCGCGAAGGCCTGCGTGCCTGCCCTTATAAAGGGCAACCACATAGGGTTGCCCCTACAACATGAACATCTTTCACACAGAAACATTAAAAAAGTGGGGCGGGCAGCAAAACCGGGTGTTGCTTGAGGCACTAGGGCTTCAAGACAGAGGGCACAAGGTCATCATCGCCTGTCACAGGGAGAGCGTTCTTTCACAAAAAGCAAAACACTCTGGCATAAAGGTTTACGAAATGAATATGGTAAAGCAGGCTTATCCCGCAATTATTATAAAACTGATAAAAATTATCAGAGAGGAAAATATTGATATAGTATCTACACACAGTTCCGTAGACAGTTGGGCCGGCGGGATTGCGGCCAGGCTCGCAGGCCGGAAACTTGTCAGGTTCCGGCACAATCTTTATCCTCCCGGAAGGGGTTTACTAGTAAAATTTATCTATACAATACCAGACAAAATAATAGCCATAAGCAACACAGTAAAAGATGTGCTTATTAACAGTGGAGTCAATAAAGATAAGCTGACCATAATACCAAGCGCTGTTGATACACAAAGATTCCAGTATGAGGTTCAAGACTTTCGTGACGAACTAAAAATATCCCCCGAAACTCTTATCATTGGAAATACATCCACATTTACCGAGGTAAAAGGACAGATTTATCTTCTTCAGGCCTTTAATAGTATCAGCAAAAAAATCCCCTGTGTCCTGATGTTTGCCGGAAGACTTAATGAGCCTTCATTAAGCCGCTATTTATCATATGTAAACAAAGAATTCAGAGACAAGGTTGTTTTTCTGGGACATCGGGATGATATTCCGAAAGTTTTAAAGACGATAGATATTTTTGTGTATCCGTCATATATGGAAGGCCTCGGTACGGCGCTTCTTGAAGCCATGACGATGAAAAGGCCTGTAGCAGTGTCTGATATACCGACATTTCACGAATTTATTGAGGATGGTATGAATGGTTTATATTTCAAACCCAAAGACCCTGACGACCTGGCCAAAAAAGTTGTCGTACTGTTACAGAACAGGGAGCTCAGGGAGAAACTTGGCAGTAATGCCGGAGCAACTGCGATTAAACGCTTTACAGTAAGCCGAATGATAGAGCTGACAGAGACTTGCTACAAAGAGGTTGTTCATGCTATATAGTTCTATCACCCGGGAAACTGTCTGCGGCTAACCAAATAACTATCATGGAACACATAAAAAATGATGTAGCGTCTTTTTATTGTTTAGAAGAATTCCTGCCGCCTCTTGTAAAACTTTGCGAAATTGTCAGACGAAGTCCTGCCTGCATCAAGCCGTTTAGAGGCGCCAATAAAAAGATGGCCGGGATATTTGCAGAAGAAGGATTTCAGCTTTATTCTACGGTAAAAAAGACCACCCTGCTGTATGACCCGGCTTCCATGAGTTTTCTGAAAATCCTTCATCCGATGAATCTGAAAAGCAAAGGAGTCTTTCTTTTTATAAATAAGGCAAAGTCCATCTATAATATTTCAGAACAGTTATCTTCAAAAGGCATAAAGATAGCGCAAGTGGTTGCTTACGGAGTTATCAGCTCCCACAAGCGCCCTTTTTTTGCCATGAAAAAGTTAGAGGGCGAATCCCTTTACAATATTTTAATCAGGGGGAAAAAGACATTGCCGATGGAGACATATATACATGTTGCAGATGATGTGGTAAGGCTTCATCAGTCAGGTTACTGGCTTGGCGATGCGCATCTTTCACATATTTTTATAAAGGATGGTAACGTGACAGGCCTGATAGATATTGACAGTATCAGAAAGAACCATCCCTTCATGCTCAGGCATCTTGCAAAGGATCTCGCCGGTCTGAATCACCCCTCGCTTCCGGTTACTGCAGATGAAAAAAAGAAGTTGCTGGATTATTATCTCGGCAAGGTGAAGATAACAAATGAGAAGAAGTTTTTGCAGATGGTAAAACATTATACGGAGCAACGATGGAAGGCATAAGCATTATCATTGCTGTCTTCAACAAAGTTGAAACCACTGTAAAGTGTGTTGAACTTATAACTGAGGAAAACAGAGGCGACCCCTTTGAAATTATTATTGTTGACAACGGCTCAACGGATGAGACGCCAAATGTCATTGCGAGGAGCGTCAGCGACGAAGCAATCTTAGTGGATGAGATTGCTTCGCCTACGGCTCGCAATGACAAGAAGTCAAATATCACCTACATCCGTAACGAACAAAACCTCGGTGTTGCAAGAGCTTTAAATATCGGGGCTGCTGCTGCCAGATATGAAATCCTCTGTTTCATGCACAACGATGTTTTTATCCATGAAAAAAACTGGAGCGCAAAAATAGGGGACTTTATTCTCAAAACACCGACGGCAGGGGTTGTCGGTCTTTACGGCGCAAAGATCCTGCGCAAAGACGGTAGTTTCAGAGGCAAAACAATTGTGCATGCAAAAAGGGGCGGCCCCTCTATGAATACACCTTTTGAACAGGTAGCTGTTGTAGACGGCCTTCTCATGGCGATAAAAAAACCGGTGTTTAAAAAGATCGGGGGATTCTACGACGGGTTCATTATGCATTTCTATGATAAAGACATTTCTCTCAGGGCATATGAAAACGGCCTGGCTAATTATGTCCTGAAAATCCCGTTTGAGCATCGCTGTGGTACCACAAGGGAACAGATAAAAAAAGATGATACCATACGAGATGAGGCACAGAAAAAATTTGTCGAGATATGGAAGAAGCATCTGCCGGCGGATGTGAGTAAGTGGCAGGAGAGAGTTGCATATATTTTCAGAAAAGGAGCTTCATGACCCAAAAATTCAACATCCTTCATGTTGTCAGCAGGCTCCCTGTCGGCGGCGTTGAAAATATGATTATGAAGGTTGTCAGTGAATATGACAAAAGCCGGTTCAATGCCAGCATCTGCTGCATTAAAGAAGGCGGTGCAGTTGCCGAGGACCTGATACGGTCCGGATATAGAGTGGATATATTGAATAAAATGAAAAGCCGTTCTGCCGGATGGGATGCCGTAACAGCCGTTTATCATATTTTAAAAAGAGACAACATTCATATCATACGAACACATCAGTATCATGCAAATCTTTACGGAAGGCTTGCCGGAATACTTGCGAGAGTTCCTGTTATTATCCCCTCTTTTCACAACATCTATGTATCCCCGGACCAGCCCAAGCTGCACCGGCGGATATTCAATCACATTCTCAGTTATTTCAGCAGCGCCCTGGTTGCTGTGTCCAGCGCTATTGCTTCCGATATAATGCGATATGACAGGGTCTGTCCAAAAAAAATAAAAGTGATTCACAACGGCATTAAGCTCGATAACTTCGATAGTGCGCTTTCAAAAAACGAGGCCCGGAAGCTCTTTAATCTGCCCGAAGATACTATACTAATCGGCGCTGTCGGAAGGCTTACCCCGCAGAAAGGACAACGCTATCTGATAGAGGCGCTGTCAGAAATTAACAACACTGCTGTTGCCATTGCAGGAGATGGGCCGCTTATAAATGAATTGAAGAATCTCGCAACCCGGCTCAATGTTAATTGTATTTTTACTGGCAAGCTGCATCATGACAAAATTCCGCTTTTTCTGAGAGCAGCAGATATTTATTGCATCCCCTCCCTTTGGGAAGGAATGCCGTCTGCGCTTGTAGAGGCCATGGCTTCAGGGCTTCCCATTATTGCATCGGATATTCTGCCTCATAAAGAGGTGCTCAATGATGCAGGAATATTTGTGCCCTCAGAAAAAGCAGCTACACTGGCAGAAAAGATAAGGCAATTGATTAGAGATCCTTCTCTCAGAGACTCTCTGGCTCAAAAAGCAAAAGAAAGGTCCAGGATTTTTTCCATTAAACATACTGTAAAGTCATATGAAAATTTGTATGAAGAAATACTGAGAAAGAAGAAGCTGCTATGAAAATTCTGCTCATCACTGAATTTTCAAAGCCGTGGAATAACGGCTGGTACTATAAAGCGGGTTTTGAAAAAAACGGAATTGCAGCAATTCCGTTTGATCCTGCCTCTGTTGAGCAACCTGAGATAAAGGTTTTTAAATTAATAAAAGAACACTCTCCTGACTTTATTCTTCACACAAAAGACGAACTTGCAGCAGAGACGTTTCAGAAATTAAGAACGCTTGCAAAAGTAATAATGTGGTATCCCGACCCGGTGATTCCGGTTTGGTTGCCCCCGTATGTGAGGGCTGCTGATATATTTTTCACCATGTCAGAGGGCCTCGTTGAAGAATTCAGAAAGTATAATCCCAACATATTCTGGCTGTCACAGGCCTTTGAACCGGCATTTTTCAAAGTAAAAGAAATCACGGACGAAGACAGGAAGACTTATTCTGCAGATGTAACCTTTGTCGGAAATCTCGGCTCCAAGGAGCAGTATCTTTCAAGAAGGAATTCCATTGAAAAGATCATTGATACCGGTTTTAAACTTAAATGGTGGGGGCCGAAGATACCAAGAAAATTTTCCACCATTCCCCTGTTACTCGGAAAACTCGGCAGGGCCTATGGAGGCAAGTTTGTCTGGGGTGAAGAATATGCAAAGGTTGCAAGACTGTCTAAAATATTCCTCGCCTTTGATTCAATGCCTGATATCAGAAAATCCATGAGCGCTCGAATGTACACTGCGGTCGGTTGCGGCGCTTTCTACATGTGCCGGCATGTAAATGGCATGGAAGATATTTTAGAACCGGGAAAGGAAATCGTGACCTTCCGGTCTGATGATGAGATGATAGATATGATAAGATATTACCTTAAAAATGATGACTTGCGAATAAAAATCGCAGAGGCGGGGGCAAATCGTGTGTTGAAAGATCATACATATGAAGTAAGAATCGGACAGATGATTAAGCTGCTGGAAGAAGTATTTTAAATGGAAAAACGATATGAAGTCATAGACAAAATCATTGCAGCAGAAATTTATCTGTACATTATCTTTATGTTTCTTACGAGAGGAGAAGCAATACGGAATATCCTGCTGTTTTCGAGTTTTTTCTTGTGGCTTATAACCCTGAAATACAGGAGCAATAAATGGATCCTGAAGGAGCCTGTTCCCTTACTATTCTGGGGACTTATGGCAAGCATTTTAATATCGGCAATTTTTTCTATAGCGCCTCTCTATTCCCTGAAGAATTTAGTAACTGACCCATTAAAGTCCGCTATATTCTTTTGCCTGTTAGCCACTACACTTTCCGAGCAAAAACGGTTAAGAATGTTTGTTTATATATCGTGCGTTATATTGGTGTTTACAATATCCGTTGGCTATTACAGCTACTGGGCCTATAACCTTCCCTTAATGAAGCCCGTTACATGGATCAGACATGCCTGGCATTCAAGGTTTGCTATGGATATTAATACGCTGCTTCCCTTTACACTTATCATCTTGTTATTGAGTAACGATGTGAAATTAAAACTCCTTATCCTTTTTATAATTATGACCGGAATATTGGGGGTTATCCTCAGTACTGCAAGGGGAGGTCTGGCAGGATTTACAGGCATTGCTCTTATATGGATGGTATATTTCCTCAAAACAAAAAAGGTTGGCTTTAAAATTATTACTGCGATAGTGGCCTCAGTTGTTATTCTTTTCAGTGCTGCGTTATTTCTGTCTCCGTTAATGAAAGAAAAATTTATTTCCAACAAGAAAAATATCGCGTCCCTCGGCAAAAGGACCGAAATCTGGAAACCCCTTGTTGCTGCTGCGCTTGAAAGGCCGATATTCGGCTGGGGATACGGCAGTAAAATATTTTCAATGGATACGCCTTTTGAAGATACGCTTTATAAGGTTGCTCCTGTAAATAGAAAGCAGGCGTTCAGAAATCCTCATAATGCCTTTCTCAAAATTTTTTTTCATCAGGGGATAGTTGGTTTAATTTTATATCTTGCATTAATCATTACAGCAACCAGAACTTTTTGGAAGGGAATAGCTAACGCAGAAATTTTTAAGAGCTATGTCCTTACAGCCTGTGCCAGCATAATGACAGGCACTTTTTTTATTAACTCGCTTTCTGAAAATCCACGCTTAATAAGTTTAACCTTTATCCTGGGTATCGGCCTTGCCGCTCATTACATGAAAAATGAAAATAGCCATTCTTAGAAAAAAATATACCTTCCACGGAGGGGCGGAAGGTTTTTCAAGCAGCTTTATAGAGAGGCTTGCAGCAGACGGACATGAGGTGCATATTTTTGCAATCAAATGGCAGAGTGACGATAAGCATGGAAATATTCATTTCCATAAAGTGCCTGTAATTGCACTCAATTCTTTTCTCAGAGATTTCTCTTTTGCAATATCATCATATCTCATGTTGAAAAGAAGGAGAAAACAATTTGACATTATCCAGACCCACGATAAGACTATTTATCAGGAACTTTACCGCGCAGGAGACGGGTGCCACATTGAATGGCTTAAACAGAGATGGAGGAGGATAGGATTTTTGGAAAAACTCTCTATCATTCTTAACCCGTATCACTGGCTGATTCTGGAACTTGAACGCAGCATTTTCAAGCAGCATAGATATAAAAAAATCATCGCCATTTCAGAGATGGTAAAAAGGAATATCATTGAAAATTACAGGGTCCAGCCCTCGGATATAGATGTGATTTACAATGGCGTAGACATAGAAAAATATCATCCCCGAAACAGGGATAAATATAGAAGCGAAATAAGACAGAAACACGGTTTAAAGGATACCGATTTTGTGGTGCTTTTTATGGGCTCAGGTTTTGAGAGAAAAGGAGTTAAGTATTTAATAGAGGCAGTTGGACGGATACCCGAGGCTGTAACATTATTGATTGTGGGCAAGGGGTCTCCGCATCTTCGCTTCTCTCATTCCCCGCGTCAAAGTATAATCTTCTGTGGTCCCCAGAAAGAAAATTACAAATATTACGCTGCGGCCGATGTCTTTGTTTTTCCCACTATCTATGAGCCATTTGGTAACGTTCATCTGGAGGCGCTTGCAAGCGGGCTGCCTGTAATAACCACAAAAAACAGCGGCGCTGCTGAAATAATAAAAGACGCGGTGCATGGTTTTGTTATCAACAAACCAGAGGATGTCGCATCAATTGCTGAGAAGATAGGGGTTTTTATAAACGATAGAGACGCCCTTGAGTCCATGAGCAAAAAGGCCCGGCAACTTGCAGAGGAATTTACTTTTGAAAAACATATCAGCAAAATAAAAGACCTGTATGAAAGGGTAATTGCCTTATAGTTATGCTATTAATCATTAAACATCTTAAAAATCATTTAAGATCTTTCAGCAGACATGAAAGCCTGTTTCAGCATTTCTATAATCGACATTTTTATAACGACCCGTTTAAGCTGTTTAAACCGCTTAAACCGTTTCTTGTTTATACCCCCTACACGCTACACCCTACGCCCTGTCTTTTTGTCTGCAACCATTGGAACAGAATTCACCATGGATAAGGAGGCCTATTTGTTCCCCGTTTCTGTTGCCATCATTACAAAGAACGAAGAGCAAAACATCGAAGATGCTCTGAAAAGCGTTGTTGATGCAAAAGAAATTGTCATCGTTGATGCATTCAGCAGCGACAGGACCGTTGAGATATGCAGAAAGTATACCGATAAAATCTTTCAGCATGAGTGGGAAGGGTTTGCTTTGCAGAAACAGAAGGCTGTTGATTATGCAAAAGGCGAATGGATTCTAATACTCGATGCTGATGAAAGAGTAACGCCCGAGCTTAAGGCAGAGATAATAAATGCTGTATCTGCTTTTGATTGCAACGGATTTTATATACCGAGGGAAAATTATTTTTTAGGAAAATGGATAAAACACAGCGGCTGGTGGCCTGATTATACGTTGAGATTATTCAGAAAAAATAAAGGCTATTTTGAAATTCGAGAGGTTCATGAAAAAATTATAGTCGAAGGAAAAACAGAATATCTAAAACAACCTCTTAAACATTTCACATACCGAAGCCTCTCAGACTTTATATTTAGAATGGATAACTATTCAGCCCTTGCTGCCAGAGAACTAAAGAAAAAAAAGGGGGCTGCGGGTTTGCTTTCTCTTCTTATAAGACCCCCTGCAACATTTATTAAGATGTATTGCCTTCGGCTTGGGTTTCTCGATGGCATTCACGGATTGATACTTGCCGTGCTTTACAGTTATTACACATTTCTCAAATATGCAAAGACGCGGGATTGAAGTGTCATTTCGAACGAAGTGAGAAATTTTAAATGTCAAAATACAAAGAAAGATTCCTCACTTCGTTCGGAATGACAACTTTGCAAACCGCAAACTCAAAAGCTTATAGATCAGCTTTGCTGCGAGAAAATCAGGAGCAGGATTGCTCTTTGACGGGCAGAGCTCTACAACATCAAATCCCACGATATTTTTATTTTTTGAAACGCTCTCTAATAAATCTAATACGTCATACCATCCCAGGCCACCAGGTTCAGGCGTCCCTGTGGAGGGCATTATAGAAGCATCAAATACATCGAGGTCCATGGAGATATAAACATTGTGAGAGAGTTTTTTAACAACCTTTTTTATCCAGTCTGTTGAGTGATGAATAGATGATGCATAGAAGGTATTTTGCCTGTTAATATTTTTCAGTTCGGAAGAATCGCTGCTTCTTATCCCAACAGACACAATGTGTTCGGTAAATTCCTTCACCTTTGCCATAATACAGGCATGACTGTATTTATTCCCTTCATAGGAATCTCTCATGTCCGAATGAGCGTCAAGATGAAGAATGCTGATATTCTCAAAAAAATCAGCGTGTGCCCGAATGGTTCCAAGAGAAACAGTATGTTCTCCACCAAGCACAGTAACAAACTTGTTGTCTTCTAAAAAAGCGCTGACTTTGTCTTGAACTTTAACTGCCATTGCTTGCGGGCTGCCTGCTGTAACTGCTCTCGCTGTATGAATGCCTTTCCTATAAACCTCTGAATTCGTTTCTATGTCATATAGTTCCATATTCAGGGAGGCATTAATAATAGCGCAGGGCCCTTTATCAGATCCCTTGATCCATGAACTGGATTTATCAAACGGAACTGGCAAAATTATTATCTTTGCATTTCTATAAGCTGAATATTGCTTAGGCAGGCCGCCGAAATTGTATGGGAGATCGTTCGCCAATTATTCTTCTAATAACATAACTGCTGCAGCAATGACTGTGGTCCAAAGCCCGTCTTTGTGTCCTTCTGCAGACTGACATATATGAGTGGATTTAAATATATACCGGCTTGCTTTGTAAACCTGTTTTCTTGCATCCCATGCAAGGTCCGGGTCAAAAGGAATGCCGAGTGTGGTTGCAAGCATGGTTGCGGCAAGATCTTCAGCATATTCTCCAGATTTTTTTGCTGTCTCGCCAAAGGTATGATGTTCAGATATATATCCGTAATTCTTTCTGTCTGAGGGCACCGCTAACCCAATAGCAGTGGAAACAAGCCTGTTAGGCTCGTTAGTCTCATTTCGTGCCATAACACAAAAAGTAATCTGTCCCGGTTTAATTAGTTGCAGACCTCTTCTTTTAGTTATAATCTTGCAGTTAGGGGGGAAAATACTGGAGACGTAAACGAGATTGCTTTTTTCTATTCCTGCTTGCCGGAGGGCGAGCTCAAAAGATGCAAGCTTGTCTTTATGAATGCCAACACCTTTTGTGAAAAAAATCTTTTTGGGTATTAAATAATCTATCATTCTCACCCCCTGGAAAATATTTTATGCGCAGGGAATATAACGCAAATGAACACATTTTTTCAAGTCTATATATCTTTTTTGTCAAAACATATAATTTGTGGATTGCTATCCTGCATTACACGTAAATTTGGAGGAAGCATTGCAAAACTTATGTTATTAATCATCATACATCTTAAAATTTATTGGTTCATTCGTAAAAAAGTTGAATAATATGAAATAAACACAGAGACACAGAGGCACGGAGAAAGAAAAAAATAATAAACTCTATGTTTTTATTACTTATTTTCTCTGTGTCTCAGTGCCTCAGTGGTTTTAAAAATTGTTTTTTCAACTAAAATACGAAAGAAGGAATTTATTTAGGATCTTTCAGCCGATATGGAAGCATGTTTCAGATTAATTCTTTTTGATATTGATGGAACCTTAATAACTACCGGAGGTGCGGGAGTTCATGCCCTTGAAAGGGCGTTTCATACCCTTTTTGATATTAAAGATGCTGTTAACTCTATACCAATGGCGGGAAAAACCGACGTACAGATTATCAAAGAAGTCCTCGGATTACACGGATTATCCTATCTGGATGGTAACGTTAAGAAAATGCAGGAAATGTATCTCCATTATTTACAAGAAGAAATATGTAACCGGGATAAAAAGCTAAAGCCTGGCGTGAAAGAGCTTCTTAACCTATTGAAAAATAAAGATATTCCATTAGGTCTCCTCACTGGCAATCTTGAAAGAGGCGCAAAGATAAAGCTCCATCCTTTTAACCTTAATGAATATTTTATTGATGGTGCATTTGGCAGTGACCACGAAGACAGAGATGAGCTTTTGCCAATTGCTATAGACAAATTCCGGAGAAAGGGGTTCACATTCACTCCGAAGCAATGCATTATTATTGGGGATACGCCAAGAGACGTTAGGTGCGCCAAAATACATGGTGCCAGATGTATTGCAGTGGCAACGGGACCTTATTCAAAAGAAGAGTTGCTAACTACAGATGCAGACATGGTCCTTGACTCTCTTAGTGAGACAGAACAATATTTAACTCTCTTAACCGGGAATACTGAGCTTATCTAAGACCTATCTGTTTTATTGATATCCTATTGCTTTATAATGCTACAACCCATTGATTTAATTACATTTAATGCTATATTGTGTTAGGTTCATGGGTGCGATCATGGAGGATTATGAAAGGGTTTCCATTTGCTTTTGAAATATCTTTGAACTATATATTGTTCCACGTGGAACAATATAGTCATGGCTATTAAAATGTTTTAACCTATGTAACCATTCAGTTGTGGGTGGTGTCTGTCATTCCGGCTTGTCCGGAATCAATTTGCAAGAAGGATTCTCGCCTCGGCGAGTCGCCTGATGTGACCCGACGCGCTTTGCTTGCGGGAATGACAACTCGAATAGTTTTTTAATCAATAACTGAATGGTTACTAACCTATAAAAAGAAGTTGGCCACAGACTAACACAGACAATAAAAGTAAGAAGTGAAAGGCAAAGGGAAAAACAGCCTTCCATGTCTGCAGCAATTGTAGCAGGGTTCGCTATGAACAAAACAAGATGGGGTTGCAAGAGGTATTTTATAGTAATTGTAAAGCATGTTATCAAGATATTATTAACAGGTGTTGATATCTTTTTCCCTCGATATATAACTATATAATTAAATTAATAATTTTGAATAAATGAATAACAATTAAACGGGGTGTATTTGTTTAATTATTGCTAATCCGGACTAACGAGTTAAAGCTGAGCTTTTATTTTATTAGTCAAATCAGTAAGATAACTAATATGCTTATACTTGGAATTGATACATCTTGTGACGATACAGCAGCTTCTGTTGTTGAGAATGGACATAAAATAATTTCCAATGTTGTCTCAAGTCAAAATGAAATCCATAAAAAATATGGTGGAATAGTGCCAGAACTCGCATCGAGAAGGCATTTGGAAATGATAATGCCTGTTGTTGACGAAGCAATGAGCAGGGCAAACGCGAAATTTAAGGATATTTCTGCTATCGCAGTAAGTAAGGGCCCCGGACTTATCGGCTCTCTCCTGGTTGGCGTTTGTTTTGCCAAGTCGCTTTCATTTGTAAAGAAAATCCCCTTGGTGGCAATTAATCATCTGGAGGGGCACATATTTTCTATATTTCTTGAGGAGAAACCAGAGTTCCCGTTTCTTGCACTTGTTGTATCAGGGGGACATACCAGTGTTTATAAAGTAAGCGCCTTTGGTCAGTACATTGAACTGGGCAGGACAAGAGATGATGCGGCGGGTGAAGCCTATGATAAGGTTGCAAAACTTCTTGGTTTTGGTTATCCGGGGGGTCCAATTATGGATACAATAGCAGAGAAAGGTGACGCTAATGCTATTGTATTTCCGAGGGGTCTTCTTAAAGAAAGTTTTGACGTTAGCTTTAGTGGATTAAAAACCGCTGTGCTAAATCATGTAAGAAAATACCCCGAATCTAAAAAAGAAGATATTGCTGCAAGTTTTCAATCAGCCGTTATAGATGTTTTAATAAAAAGGGCGTTGGCCTGCGCGACTGAAAACAAGTTAAAAAATATAGTATTGTCTGGCGGTGTCGCTGCAAACAGTGCTTTAAGAAAACAGCTTGTTAAAAAAGCCCTTGATCAAGATATAAGGGTCTATTTATCATCATTGTACTTGTGCACTGATAACGCAGCAATGATAGCTGTTGCAGGATTTTATCATTTTAAAAACAACGACTTGGCAGATTTTTCTTTGAATCCAAAGGCTTTTTTACCTCTTGGCTCAGCCAACGGCTGACCTTGATATTATATTATCAGGTACAGTGTCTTTTGAGATGGGCGCCAAATTCTGATATACCTTGGAGAATTTCTCTGCAAAAGGGACAGGTGTATTGCTTCTGCCTAATTTTAAGTAGTTGATTCTCAATGAATATTTTTAATTTTGATTTGCCGGGAGCCTGATGCATGGTCATTTTATTTTCAGGATGTTTTTGAGTCATGATTCCTTCCTTTGAAAGATTTATATCGGGCTTAGAACTTGCCATAAATAATCATTCTATTTCTTAAATTTTTCTGACCGTATATTAGATATAATAAATAATGTGATTCCGACCGTCAGAGCTGAATCAGCAACATTAAAAGCAGGCCAATGCCAATTACCAATAAAAACATCAATGAAGTCAATGACTTTACCAATGGTAAGCCGGTCTATCAGGTTGCCTATGGCTCCGCCAATTATCAAAGATAAACAAGAAGCTTCCATTTTGTTAGATGTCTTCATTGCATATATTATAATGAAACTTATTGCAATGATAGAGACAGCTATGAAAAAACTGTTACCGAGATTTGAGAATAAACCAAAAGCAGCGCCTTTATTTTCAACATAAACAATTCTCAGAAAGGGCAATATATCAATTTTATCATATGGCATTACCTTGGCAACAATAGCTTTTTTAGTTAAAAAATCAAGGGTTATGACTAAAGAAGCTATTAAAAATATGTGGATGCCTTTTCTCACGTGTTAACCGCTTCGCAACACTTGCTGCATAGCTCAGGAAACTTCTCGTGCTCACCAACAGAGGTATTCCAGTTCCAGCACCTTTGACATTTACTGCCAACAGCTTTTTCAACAAGGATTGCAGTATTTTCAAGTTCTGTACTTTTGTATGCTGCCTCTGGGGCAATCGTGTCCTTTAAAACGTCTGCCGCAGAAACAATAAAAAGTGTGGGTACGAAATGATTATATTTTTCAAGAAGGTTATAAGTTTCCGCACCAGTATAAATAGTTACTTTGGCTTCCAGTGCATTTCCAATGAATTTTTCCTGACGCTTTATTTCTAAAGCTTTGTTAACTTCATCACGAATTTTTGATAGATTTTTCCATTTCTCCTCCAGCTCCTTGTCAATCCATTCGGACTTAACTTCTGGAAAAGCAGCAAGGAATACACTTTCTTCTTTTTTCCCTGGTGTAAACTTCCAGATTTCTTCCGCAGTAAAAGAGAGAATGGGGGCTATCATTTTTGTCAATGAAATCAAGATGTTATACAGAACAATCTGTGATGATCGCCGCTCTTTTGAATCTGACTTAAATGTGTATAAACGATCTTTTAAGATGTCCAGATAAAAAGCACTCATATCAATTACACAAAATTTGTATATGGAATGATAAACCTCATGAAAGGCAAATGTCTCATAAGCGCTATAGACCTTCTGTATAAGTTCCTGAAGTATACTCAGGGCATATCTATCTATTTCAAGCAGTTCATCTTTATTCAATTGGTCCAGGTCTGCAGTTAATGGATCTAAATCATTAATATTGCCAAGCAGAAACCTGCATGTGTTCCTTATTTTCCTGTATGCTTCCACAAGGCGGGCCATGATTTCATTTGAAATCCTCATGTCCTCTCTATAATCAGCAGATGACGTCCAGAGTCTCAAAATTTCAGCGCCATGTTTTTTGGTAATTTCCTGTGGAGCTATGACATTTCCAAGTGATTTGGACATCTTTTTTCCCTGTCCATCAACCACAAAACCATGAGTCAGCACAGCCTTATAAGGCGCCCTCCCTCTGGTCCCGACAGAAGCAAGAAGAGAGCTCTGAAACCAGCCCCTGTGCTGATCGCTACCCTCAAGATACAGATCAGCCGGGCTTGATAACCTGGCATCTGCCTCCATAACTGCTGCATGACTTACCCCGGAATCAAACCAAACATCAAGGATGTCTGTTTCCTTAATAAACTCCTGGGAGCTGCACTTTGGACACTTATAATCAGGCGGCAGCATATCGGCCTCACTTTTTTCAAACCAGATATCAGCGCCATACGTTTCAACTTCCTTTTCAATGCGGGCCATAATGGCTTTATCGGATACAAACTCCTTGCATCTTTTACATTTTAATAAAGTAATGGGCACGCCCCATGCTCTTTGTCTTGAGATGCACCAGTCAGGCCTGTTCTCAACCATGCCCAAAATCCGGTCCATTCCCCATTTGGGAATCCATTCGGTTTTCTTAATTTCGTTTAGTGCAGTGGATCTCAAATCGTTTTTTTCCATTGAGATGAACCATTGCTCAGTGGCCCTGAATATAACGGGCTTCTTGCATCTCCAGCAATGCGGATATGAGTGTTTTACAGCATCGGATGATCCCAGTAAAGCATGTATCTCTTTGAGTTTATTGATAATTTCAGGATTTGCCTTAAAAACATATTGCCCTGCAAATTCTGCAACATCTTCTGTAAAACAGCCTTTGACATCAACGGGTGCATATATATCCAGACCATATTTTAATCCCATTTCAAAATCTTCCTCACCATGTCCCGGCGCTGTATGAACAATGCCAGTCCCCTGCTCCAAAGTAACATGCTCACCAACTATAGTATTTACATCACGGTCAATCCAGGGATGCCTGCATATAATGCCTTCAAGCTCTGCACCGGTCCATCCACTTGCAGGTACAGTATAATCTTTCTCTGTATATCCGATTTTCTCCATGCAGTCTTTGATCAAATCCTGAGCGAGGATAAGCTCTCCTTCCGGTGTTTGGACAAGACGATAAATAAATTTCGGGTGCAATGCCAAAGCCATATTGGCGGGAAGCGTCCACGGTGTTGTTGTCCATATTACAAAGTAAGTCCCGTTCACGGCATCCGGCGTGAACTTACCCTTTGGATTTTTCACTTTGAATTTCACATAGATCGAAGGCGATTCTTTATCAGCATATTCAACCTCAGCTTCTGCAAGAGCAGTTGTACATGTGGGACACCAGTGAACGGGCTTTTTCCCTTTATAAACTGAACCCTTTTGATAAAATTTGTTGAACTCCCTGACAATGGAAGCCTCGTATGAAAAATTCATAGTAATATAAGGAAGTTGCCAGTCGCCGAATACTCCAAGCCGCTTAAATTCTTCCCTCTGAATATCTACAAATTTTGCAGCATATTCTCTGCAAAGCCTTCGCTTTTCAATTTTGGTTGTACGGTCTTTTTTTGAGCCGAGGTTTTTGTCTACCTGATGTTCAATGGGCAAACCGTGACAGTCCCAGCCGGGAACATACGGCGCATAATAGCCTTTCATTGCTTTGAATTTAATAATCATGTCCTTAAGGATTTTATTGAGAGCATGCCCGATATGAATGTTTCCATTTGCATAAGGCGGGCCGTCATGCAGAATATAACTCTTTTCCCGGTCCTTTTTCTGCATTTTCTGATAAATATCTGCCTTTTTCCAGAAGTCGAGAAGCTCCAGCTCCTTTTGTGCTAAATTTGCCTTCATTGGAAAAGCTGTATTGGGAAGATTTAAGGTGTTTTTATAGTCAATTGTCATGATAATAATTTAGTATATGTGCAATGGTTAATCCGGTTTGCCTAAAACAAACTAACGAGAAATTAAACAACATTTTAAAGCTTGTGTCAAGAACAATGAAAAGACCATAACCCGTTTTCAGCCATATGCGTTTTCAACTTGGGTTAAGGTTATTGTTTGCCTTGAATCTTTTTAATAATCCCGGTAGTGGATACTCCTTCAACAAATGGAATAGTCCGCACCTCTTTCACAATATCCGCACCGACGATATTTTTTATATCCCAGTCCGCTCCTTTAACAAGGATATCAGGCTGAATTTCTTTGACAAGTTCATATGGGGTATCTTCATCAAAAAGCGCCACATAATCAACCATGTATAATGCGGCGAGAACCTCTGCCCGCTCTCCTTCTGAATTGATGGGCCTGCCGGGTTTTATCCTTGATACCGAACTGTCAGAGTTTAATCCTATGACAAGAATGTCCCCTAACTGCTTCGCCTCTGAGAGATAGCGAACATGTCCGACATGAATTATATCAAAACAGCCGTTTGTAAAGACTATTTTCTTGCCTTCTTTTTTTAGTTGTGTAATGAGGTCCTTTAGTTCAGATCTGTCAATGACTTTATTCATGATACTAAGCATTTTAATTTCTAAATCATAAATTTGCAATTGCCAGAGTGTGTAACCTAATATTATTCACAAATACATTGACAGGTCTGTCTTTACTCTTCGGCAAAATAAGCCGCTCAAAGCCAAACCTGTCAATGTATTTTTTTGCACCTGCTGCAAAATTTATAAATAATACAGGCCAGTTGCCTCAGAATAAAATGTTACCGAAGGAACGTTGACTCAGGGTGATTT
>DYJL01000002.1 GCA_020723105.1 Nitrospira japonica
GGAGGCTATGGTGGCCTAACTTAACTGAGTGTCCGTGAAAACTGGGGAAGATCACATTCAATTGAAAAGGTTACATTCAGGCCTTACAAAATTTTTTGACAACCTTTGACCTGCACGTAATAATATGTTGCTCGTAAGAGTACTAAAAGTCGGTGGTAGACTACCACGTTGATAGGCTGGCTGTGTAAGTCCGGTGACGGATTAAGCTAACCAGTACTAATTGACCGTGTGCCTTGACCCCCTTACTATGATTTTTACAATTGAATATAGTTCAATAAAAAGAGGTTATCCTGAATGATGAACTCTTTTTATATTCTTATATAGGTTATATCAAAGAGTCACAGTATGCTGTTCGAATTAAGTTAAAGGCATATACGGATAATAGTTTTAACGTTTCCTCGCGGGTTAAAATCTCCGATTACCTCGAGTCGCCGAGGCTTCAATAACTTATTCAAATCGCTGAATATTTGGTTTGTTGCAGACTCATGTGAAATAGATTGGTTACGGAACTTGTTGAGGTAGAGTTTTAAAGATTTTAGTTCGATAATATATTTATCTGGCACATAATTGATTTTAATTACTGCGAAGTCAGGATATCCGGAACGCGGGCACAAGCATGTAAATTCGGGCAAATCAATTTCAATTGTATAGTCCCTTTCAGGATGAGGGTTTAACCATTTCTCAAGTTTTGCCTTTGATATATTCTTTTCACCGTATTTCATGCAACTATTATATATTTCTATCTATCTTTTCTCTATCTGGGGGGCAGATGGCAGAAAAAAACGTCAATTTATCACAACCAGATAAAAATGCTCGGCTGTAATAAGCAGTACTTAGCTTGACTTTAGGATGAAATTTGTAAGCTATGTTCTACTTAGTACATTTCTTATAGGGGAGATTAAAATAAATTTTTAAAAACTGCCCTCAATATCCTGTAGCCGACGGTTGCTATCCCCTTTATATTACCTGTTAATTTCGACTTCCCGGTTCCTTTACGGTAACTGACAGGGACCTCAAGTATTTTATATCCTCTTTTGACTGCCTTGACCTGCATCTCTATGGTCCAACCTAAGTTATCACTCATATCAAGTCTTAGTAGTTTATCAAATTTAATAGCTCTGAAAGGGCCTACATCTGTATACTTGAATCCATAAAGGAGGCTGATTAATACAGTTGCCAGAAGATTACCAAAACGCACGGGGAGACGGAGGGCACCTTTTTCAACCTTGCCTATTGTTCTGGAACCAATAACCAAATCATAATCTTCTTCGATTATCGGAGTTACAAGTTTGTATATTTCATTGGGATGGTCGCTGTAGTTGCCATCAACAAAAACTACAATGTCGGGGTTCTGGGTTTTTAAATTTTCAATTCCCTTTAGACAAGGGTATCCATAGCCTCTTTTTGATTCAAATAGGAGTGTAGCTCCCCACTCTTTTGCTATCTCAGGTGTTCTGTCACTACTGCCGTTATCTATTACGACAACTTCGCTTACAAGATTCCTTGGTATGTCTCTGAGAACAAGCGCTAAAGTTTTCTCCTCGTTCAGCGCGGGGATTATCACAGCTATTTTTTTATCTTTATTTTCCAAGAAAGCCTTTCCACCAGTTTATCTGATTTTGCAGAAACAACAATCTTTCAGGAACTATAAAATAACCAATTGCCATTATAAGTATAATTAGTATTAATAATGTATATGCCAAATTTTCTCTACTTTCATTATTCATTTTGTATGACCTTTGCTATCTTATAATTTTCATCGGAAAACAGTATTTGATATTTTTCCTTTGCGCTTTCAATCCATTTATCTTCTTTTGAGTTTCTTCTTATTACTGCATACGTCACATTTTCTATTTGCAGCATTTTCAACGATTCATTAAATGTATCGTTCTTGATATATACTATTTTGTTGGAAAAGGCACTATTCCACATGGAAGACAGGAACAGTGGTTCAAAAGCATATCCGATTATTTCTCCGCGGGAGATGTTCTTGTTTATCCAGGCCCAATAACCGTAATCCTGTCTGGTATGTAAATCAATATTAAACGGAGCTTGCTTCGCGATCGTCCGTTCATAATAAGGTAAATGAATAAACTTCTTAATCTGTTGAGGAGTGATACATGGTGAATTTGAAATAAGAAATGTGTATCCTGTAAGAATTAATGCAACAATCCTCAATACCGTCTTTTTTCCACGGAAATAATCTGATACCGAACCGAAAGAAAGTGCACCAAGCCCGACAATGAAAATAACATAACGTGGGTTCCAGTTCCTCGGATATAGTAGAAATGCAGTTGTAAAGATTATCAATAAAGCAATAAATTTGTAATTTCTTCTTATTAATGCATAACCAAATGAAAATGCAATGCTCGGCAGGAAAATGATAAACCAGATGGGACCCAAGCCCCCCAGTCTTGAGTCATATAGGTAATATTCTACATTCTCAATCCATACGTACAAGGGTCTGATTACTGGATGTAATTTATTGATAATCTCGGGGGCGGGCTCTATTATCCCCTTATATAACCCCTTAAAAATTGTGTTATTTAAGAAAGATATTTCCATAGGATAGACAGGATTGCCATAGATTATCCAGTTCTTTATATACCAGTAACCGCCCATTAATAATGCTGGTATAAAAAAAAGAAAGAAATAAAATTTTGTGCTTTCCATGATGATTTTCTTTAGATTGAAATTTTTTGTCTCAGAGGAAGTAACTTGTTTAATAGCATGCTGAATGATAACCGCAACCGACAATATTGCAATAAATAGAGGGCCTGAACCTTTTGAACCAAGTAAGATACCAGCGGTCAGTCCTGCCAGGATCATTGTGACGTTTCGTTTCTGTAAATATTTTTTTTTCTCATCTGTTTTGCAGGTGCGGATTTGAAATATGTCCCCACATGAGATGTCATCCATCAAAAAATTCACGGCAATGAGAAATAACACAGAAACAGCAATGTCCACATAGTTTGTTGAAGACTGAAGGATGATTATTGGCGTGAAGAAGAACAGAAGCGATGCATATATTGCAAATCTTTCGTTAATCTTCAGCTTGACAGCGATGCTGAAGATTGTAAAAACTCCAGCTATTGTAAAAAACAGCTGACTCAAATCTGTGATGAGATCATTTTCAAGGAAAATAATGTTCCACAAAAAAAACAGCTCAATATTTTTGGGGAAAATATTAATAAATTGGTCAATAAAGGAATGGTTGGGAACTTCCTGAATAGCGCCGCTTTGCATTATATAACCTACAATAGGAAGGTGATACCAGAGAGAGTCCCATGTATAAGAAGGGAACAGGTATCCTAAAAAAATTATCCAGCAGATTGATAAGAGAAATAATGTGAAGATGAAAAGCAGTATCAGATCATTTTTGACGACAGAAGAAAACCATATGACTTTATCTGAAATTTCTTTAATAATATTTATGAAGACTGACGTTAGATGATCTCTGTCGGACTTCTCTAAAGCCTTGTTACAGGCAGATATGGCATAAATTATTAGTGCAGATGAAATAAAAAAATTTAGTAAAAAAAGAGGAGTTGCATAAAGCTTTTTAAACACAAGACCAAGCAGCAGTTCTGTTAGTATTATCTGAGTCAAACCCAGAATGAAGGCACTGATTATTCTGTCAGCAAATGAAAAAAGTTTCTTATGCCCGAAAAGGAAAGTATGCCATGAAGTAAATAAAAGGAAATTTATTATTATGTAGGATGCGATCTTCAAATTAATAATCAACAATGATCAATGAATAATTTAAAACATTTCTTTCACTACTCATTACTCATTGCTTACTTTTCAGGCAGTTCCAGAATCTTTTGAAGCTGCAATCGGTCATTTCATGGTAATATTTAAACTGTTGTTCTGCTTTATCTTTTTTTCCCATTTTCTCATAGACAACACCAATATCCCATAATGCATAACGGTGAGAAGGTTCAACTTCAAGAACCTTTTGAAACTCAGATAACGCTTCCTCATACCGTCTGCTGTCTTTATATATAGTCCCCATGGCATGATGTGTATGAACATTTTCAGGCAATGCTTCTGATGCCTTTTTGCATAGCAATAGGGCGTCGTCATATTGTTGTTTCTCTATATAAATATATGCTAAATCAAAATAGGCATAAGGGTGATTTGGCGAAATTGTCAATAATTTTTTATAGGTTTCTTCAGCTATGTCAAAGTCTCTTCGGCCCTTATACAACAAACCAAGCTGATAAAGAGCATAAGCATTGTGGGGATTAGATTTAGTAGCTTTTATGAACTCTTCGATGGCTTTATTCTCTGACTTAAGAGTCTGATAGAAAATCGCAAGAAGGGTATGCCTGTTTTCAACAATATATAATGATAATATTACTATAAAGAATGCAGCTAAAATCAGAGTAACAATTTTTTTTTAAGCTTCATTCTCTGTTCAAGCATTCTTACAATTTGAATCTATCAAGAATAAAGTAGTATCTCTGTTAATGTAAATAGACCAGGTTTAAACCAAGGGTCTTACCGAGTGCATTATTGCTTGACTTGAAATAGCCGCCTCCCGGAAGGTCGCTGCTATAGGATACTATAGTTTGAATATTAGGTTTTATATTAAATTGAAGCCCTATGGTTCCATTCAAGGCAGTTTGTTCCAGTGTCAATGTGTCCAGTATAAGTTTGTTCCTTGTCTTTGAACCCGCCTCTTGTCCTGTTGTTAAATATCTTTCATACATATCATCTGAAATATCTGCATTGCCTACAGAATCTTTCCAGTTCAGGCTTCCTGTTAGTGACAGCCATGAAGTAATGGCATATCCGCCTGCCAGTGACATCTTGAACTCATCTGAAGGCTTGAATGTCTCAGGGTCAAATTCGTCATTTTCAAATCTGTATTTGTAACCTACATTAAATACAGCATAACCCTTGCCAAGTCCTCTGCCGAATTGCAGCAATAATGTTGTGTCATACTGACCATCACCCTGACTCAAATTAAATAGAGGATGCTCGTAGTTATATGCTTCAGGTATTTTCACTTCTCCTTGCAAGGACATGATTACACCCGTGCCTAAAAGGTTAGGGGAGAGATTGTACCTTAAACCCAGAGTAATGTCACCTATTCCGCTCGGTCCATCTTCTCCTGCATATTTCATTGTATCATTTGAACGCTGCCAATCCCACCAGACAGATCCTACTACAGTGAGTTTGTCTGTAAGACCATATTCACCATAGTAACTGATTTTTGTGGAGTTGAATTCTTCTTGCTGCTCTACATAGGTACTGCCACTTGTGGTTGTTAATTCATTATGGTCATCGTTATGTAAGGTGGTAAATTTTTCGGTTGTTTTATAGTAGCTCAGTCCCAATGAATTGTAGGAGTGTCCTTTAGCTTGTGTCCATGCTGCATAAGACGTTTGCGAGGTAAAAACAAAGAGAACTGCCAATAAGAAAATCAAAACCATGCTTTTTTTCATAACGTTGACTCCTTTTTTTATAAAGTTTAATTTTACAATAAAAAATAATATGGTTTTTTCTTGCTATGTAGTCACTATATTTTCTGAATTTCGCTTTGAAATTAAATAGCGTGAAAAACGATTCGAAAATATGCCACTCAATATTACTTGATAAAGTGACAAAAAAGCAACATAAAAATAGCCAACCTGAAAAATTACAAGAAACGGTATTGACACATAAATCCTGTTTATATAAGCGAAGTAAATATTGAAAGTAAAATAGACGCCAAGGAACAATTCGAACAGTATCAGGAAGTTGATTTCTCCCCTATATTTCTTGCCAACCCACCTGTCTTTTTTCTCTTCAATCTTATACTTTGGCGTTCTTTTAAATTCTGTTTCTTTATTAAATAGAGCTTCCAGCACGGCCTTTGAATTATTCACCGAAAGCCCGATTCCGAGCGACATTAACATGGGCATATAAATCAATCTTGATTTCCAGTCTTTATATGCTTCTTTTTGAGAACACAAGTAGAAAAACGATATCCCAGTAGTTGCTACAAGCAGGAAAGGTACATCTGTTACAAGCATCTGGAACCATCCTATGTTTATCCTGGCGATCATGGACGGATACATCAGCAGCGAAAGCAATAACATAAGCAGATAAGACATATTGTTTGTCAGATGAAAAAAAGCTTCCACCTTGACTTTTAACGGCAGCTTGCTTTTAATGATCTGGAAAAGCAGTTTCTTGGCAGTCTGTATTGAACCTTTGGCCCATCTGTTTTGCTGGCTTTTAAAGGCGTTGATATCTACCGGGATTTCTGAGGGCGTTGTTTCATCTTTTAAAAAGATAAATTTCCATCCTTTTAATTGTGACCTGTAGCTCAGGTCAAGATCCTCTGTAAGCGTGTCATGCTGCCATCCGCCTGCTGTTTCTATTGCCTGTCTCCTCCAGACGCCTGCTGTACCATTAAAATTAAAAAAACGTCCCGACCAGTTTCTTGCAGTATGTTCCACTACAAAATGTCCATCAAGCATGATAGCCTGTATCTTCGTTAGGAATGAATAGTCCCTGTTTAAATAGGTCCATCTTGTTTGTACCATGCCGATGGTTTCATCAGCAAAGTAGTGGATTGTTTTTTTCAATATATCCTGTTGCGGAACAAAATCTGCATCAAAGACAGCAATAAATTCTCCCTTAGCCGATTTAAGTCCATTTTCCAAAGCGCCGCTTTTGAAACCGTCTCTGTTGGCACGATGAATATAATGTATGTCATACCCTTTCTTTTTCAATTCATCTACACATTCCTGCGCTATGACTGCAGTTTCATCTGTGGAATCATCAAGAACCTGAATATCAAGAAGTTCTCTGGGGTAATCTATATCACATGAAGCGGCAATTAATCGTCTAACCACATAGATTTCATTAAATATGGGGAGCTGAATGGTAACACGCGGCAAGCGCTCAAGTTCTTCTTTCAGTACAGGTTTGTTTTTTTGATGTTTATAATAGAGATATACCATATAGTAACGATGGGACGCATACATAAAAACAGTAATCAGTACGAAAAAATATAGTATTAAAAATAGATAAAGTAACATTCGGCAGCCTCTTTAATTTCAGACATTTAAAATTAAGGATTTTTAAACGATGCATTATAACATACTAAAATACTGGGGAGCAATTAGAATTTATTCATAAGGATTATTAATAATGCAATCGTAAACAACCCTCATGATTGTTAATCCAGATAATTCATGAAGTTCACACTTCCTCCAGGTTTATGAATATGCTGACATTGAATTTTTATTTGTTAATATGATATAAAATATGCTCTTTGCTCTTGACAAAACTGGCAAGGGCTTGTCTTTTCGCATGCGAAAAGAGCCAATTCAAAAGGAGGTAATTATGAATTACTATGAAAAGGTCATAATACTTGACACTAACCTTGACGACAGTGCTGTTGAAGACACTGTTGGAAAATTCAAAGATGTTATCGCCAAGCGGGGCGGTGAAATCTTGAAGACAGAAAACTGGGGCCGCCGTAAGTTAGCCTATCTGCTTAACAAACATCAAAAAGGCAACTACATCATGCTGCTTTTCAAAGCTCCTTCTGCTACCATTGCGGAACTTGAAAGACTTTGTAAGGTAATTGATTCCGTCATAAAGTTTATGGTGGTAAAACTGACGAAAAAGAAACAGATAGAAGCTGTGCTTTCAGCCCTTATACAGGCGTCAGCAAAGAGTGAGGTCAAAGATGTGCCAAAACCTGCTCAGGTAAAGACACCGGCATCCGAGGAGAGCAAACCAGCGTCGGAGGGCCAATAAGATGTTCAATAAGATAATACTTATCGGCAATCTTACAAGAGATCCGGAGTTGAGATATACTCCTCAGGGAACTTCGGTATGCAGCTTTGGAATTGCTGTCAACCGCAGATACAAACAGGGCGATGAAGTTAAAGAAGAGGTCACATTCATAAATGTGGTTGTTTTTGGTAAACAGGCTGATACCTGTGGACAATATTTAAATAAAGGCAGTGCGGTGCTTATTGAAGGCAGGCTTCAGGAAAGACGTTGGGAAACAGAAGATGGTCAGAAAAGGAGCAGGCATGAAGTTGTTGCACAGAATGTACGATTCCTTTCCAAAAAACAGGGTGCTGCCGATCTTGAGTCTTTTAGTGGAGTGGAAGCTGCTCCACCTGATGAAACTACCGAGCTCGAACCATTTTAAAATTAAATTTAATATCTTTAAAATAAAAGGAGTATAAAATTGCAATACAGAAAATTTCAAAGAAAAAGATACTGCAGATTTTGTGCAGATAAAACCCCGTTTATTGACTATAAGGACATCAAGATTCTAAGAAGCTATCTTACTGAGAGAGGGAAGATAATTGCCGGCAGAATGAATGGCAATTGCGCAAAACACCAGAGAGAACTTACGCAAGCAATCAAAAGGGCCCGGAACATAGCTCTTTTGCCGTATGTTGAAAAATAATGAGAGTCCCAAAAAGCTGGGTGCCTGTTATAGCAAAAGAAATCCTTGAAGAACTTTTGACGAGGAATATGATCCAGTTGCAGGTGCCGAAAGAGAAAACCGCAGAACTGTTGCATGAACTCATGCTGGAAGAACTTATGGTAGAAGCCCGGCTTAATGAAGAAGTGCGGGAGATGCTGAAGAAATTTGATTCTGAGATAGCAAAGGGACGCCTTGATTACCGTAAGCTTTTTGAACTGACCAAGCAGAAACTTGTAAAGGAACGTAATGTCGTTTTATGAAACTTTCTGATGATAAGATAAGTCATCTGACGCATGTTGTGCTGAAAGGACTTATTGAGAAAAAAGCGATTACTCTTCTTGCAGAAGAGAGCGTTGTCAGGCGTGAGATAAAAAGAGCTCTTGTTAAGGAATTAAAACTTGCCGAGAGCATAGACGAAGCCGTCAGGAAGAAACTCATGTCCTATTCAAAGAAAATTCCAGAGGGCACTTCTGAATGGGAAGTTCTTTATCATAAATTTTTTCAGGAAGAATCAGCAAAAAAGGGACGGGGATAGTTTTATTTGTTATAACGTCTATTTTTTCCAGGAAAGAATTTGCCAATTAGCAGCAATGCCGAGTAGATTGTACATAAATAGGCAAACAGGTCGCCATATTTTGAATAGAAGCTTTTTTGGTTGCCGACCGATATATCATTTGTTAAAACTGCTTCTACAAAAATATCACTTTTCTGAGAGATTCTTCCTTTACTGTCAATAAAACCCGATATGCCAGTATTAGCTGCCCTGACAACAGGGGTCCTGTTTTCTACTGCTCTGAATACAGCCATTGAAAAATGCTGATAAGGTGCCGAGGTTCGGCCAAACCAGGCATCATTTGTTATTGTTACGAGCAGGTTGGCTCCCCTATCAGCGAATTTTCTGACAAGATCCGGGAAGATGATCTCGTAACAGATCAGATTTCCTATCTTTACAAGAGGTGTTTGCATAATAACAGGTTCTTTCCCTGGCATGAAATCACCAATGCCGACAGTTATTTTTTCGATAAAGGGGAAGAATTTTCTTAGAGGGATATATTCGCCATATGGGACAAGATGTATTTTGTCATAGACTGATAAAATGTCCCCCTCTGGTGAAAGCAGGACGACACTGTTTGACAGGCGGCCCGCAGTTTTTTCAAGCATACTGCCAAAAAGCAGATGTACGCCAAGCTGTTTTTGAAAATTGGTAAGGTCCTGAGTGAGGACGCTGTCATAACCAAATATGAAAGGCACTGCGGTCTCGGGCCAGACAATTAAATCTGGAGCGACTTCTGATACGGAAAGGGAAAGCCGCTTGTAAGTGTCAATAACTTCCCTCTGAAATAGTGCTTCCCATTTTTTATCCTGGGAGATATTCCCTTGCATTATGCTGACTTTTATTTTCTGTCTGTTATCATTTTCTTTAAGTCTTTCATTTCCATAAAGGAATACGCATGCAATAATAACAGAATAAAGTGCTACAGAAAACATGAGAGGCCACTTGGCAGACAGGGGAGTGTCTTTTATTTTTTGCGGCCAAAAGGCCATAACATCAAATAACATGCTATTTGATGCAGCTACGAGGAAAGACACCCCGTAAATTCCTGCTATATCAGCAACCTGAATAAATGATAAAAACTTATACTGGGAATATCCCAATGAGGACCATGGAAAACCTAAAATGGGGGCCTGTGTTCGCATAAGCTCAAGTGTAACCCACAGAAAAGGGACTACTGAAATGGCGGGACGCATAGAGTTTTTCATAATATAATTGAACAACACAGAAAATATGCCTGTATAAGCGGCAAGATAGAGACAAAGAAGGATGAGTATCAAGGCGCTTAGAGGCGCTGCAACGTAACCATAATAATGCATGGAATAGAAAACCCAGTATACGGTTCCAAGAAAACAAACAAGGCCAGATGTTATCCCAAGTAAAAAAGAAGTTCTGGTATTATTCCTCTGCAGAGCTATGAGAAGGGGAACAAGGGCAACCCATGCGAGAGACGAAAACTCAAATGGGGGAAATGCAAATACAAGCAGAAGTCCTGAGGTTATTGACAGTATGATATCTGTCTTTTTTGCCATAATATGCCTGTCATGATAAAAACCGTTTCAACTTTCAATTGTTTTACGGAGCAAATATGTTGACAATTAAAAAAAATATCGGTTATAGTTTTACCTCGGGCAGTTAGCTCAGTCGGTAGAGCAAGGGACTGAAAATCCCTGTGTCCGCAGTTCGATTCTGCGACTGCCCACCACTTAATCCTGTCTTTTCCCAGAAAAAATCAGCTTAAAAATGTAAGTATCAGATTTCCTCTTTGGGCTCATGGAAAATGGGAATATGGAAGACCTTACTCATGAATTCTCTGGTCCTTTGATGTTTCGGGTTAACGAATATATCGGGAGGGCTGCCTATCTCAAGAATTTCACCATCATCCATGAATACAACTCTATCAGCAACTTTTTGTGCAAATCCTATTTCATGGGTTACGACAACCATTGTCATGCCTTCCTTTGCAAGTGAAATCATTACATCAAGGACGTCATTTATCAGCTCTGGATCCAGAGCTGATGTCGGTTCATCAAAAAGCATCACCTTAGGCTCCATAGCGAGGCTGCGTGCAATAGCAACACGCTGCTGTTCGCCGCCTGACAGCTGTGAAGGGAAAGCATTCTGTCTGTGCTCAAGGCCAACTTTTTCGAGTAATTTGACAGCCCGTTCTCTTGACTGTTTTTTATTCAATCCTCTTACCTTGCGCGGTGCTAATGTGATATTTTTTAGAGCGGTTTTGTGGGGATAAAGATTGAAATGCTGGAAAACCATGCCTACTTCAGCTCTAAGTGCAGTCAGGTTAGTTTTTGGATCCGAGAGATATCTGTTGTCTACAATTATCTCGCCGTCATCTATTGATTCAATCTTGTTTATGGTTCTAAGAAGGGTGCTTTTACCTGCCCCGCTCGGTCCGCAGATTACAACAACTTCACCTTTAGTAATCTCCAGATTGATATTTTTCAGAACGTGATGATTATTAAACCATTTATTGGCGTTAATAAATTTAATCAATACGTTAGGCCGCTCCTGTTATTGAATAGAGGGGTTCAAACTATTTGCGTCTTAAGGCAAATTTTATTATTTCACAACATCTGTTTTTTGTCAACGTAACTTCAAGGAGTCATAACATGTCATCTCTCAACTTGTTATGAGCTATTGTCGTAAAACTATTTTCGATTATAATGCATGTTGAATTTACAGAGTTTCTTGGCTGTAAATCTGACCAGTTCGGACAGATAGGCTGCTCCCACTCTTAATACCTCTTCATCAAAATCAAATCTTGGACTGTGTGATGGTATATTCCCATGTCCTTCTGTTGCCCCGCCAAATCTGACAAAACATCCTGGTATTTTCTGCAGATAATAAGCAAAGTCCTCCCCGCCGAGACTCGGCAACGGGATTGAAATAACGTTTTTCCTGCCTAAAAGTTCTTCAGCCACATGTCTTGCGAATCCGCATGCCTTCTTTTCATTTATTACAGGCGGATAACCAGGTTTGAGGGACCATGTTATTTTTGCATCATGGAGAATTGATAATGAATCAGTCAGGTTTTTAATACTGGCGATTAGTTGAGCTCTTATTGATTCATCAGTAGTCCGGATCGTTCCTTTAAGTACAGCTTTTTCTGCAATTGCATTATATACGGTTCCGGATTTCAGGTAACCGATGGATATTACAGCAGGATAGAGAGGGTCTGTTTTTCTTGAGATAATAGTCTGTATATCCATAACAAGTTTACTTGCAAGTAACAGGGCATCTACTGTCTCATGTGGTCTGGCAGCATGACCGCCCCGACCCTTAATTTTAATATCAAAGGCGTCTGTATATGCAGTGTGTATGCCAGTTTTTATGCCGATTTCGCCGACATGATAATGTCTTTCAATATGACCGCCGAAGATCATATCAACTCCTTCAAGAATGCCTTCTTCAATCATGGGCTTTGCTCCGCCTTCACCTTCCTCGGCAGGTTGAAATATGAATGCCACATTACTGGCAGGAGGGTTTTCTTTCAGGAGCGCTGCAGCGCCTAATACAATTGCAATATGGCCGTCATGCCCGCAGGCATGCATTAGCCCTGAAACCCTGGAGGAAAAGGGAAGGCCTGTTTCTTCAGTTATCGGTAATGCATCCATATCAGCCCTCAGCGCAATGACAGGCGCCTTTTCATCAACCATTAGTTTCCCCACAACGCCGGTTTTAGTAACGCCTGTTTTATGCTTGATTCCAAGTTTCCTGAGTTTACTGGAAATAAGTTTAGCCGTTTTTTCTTCCTTAAATCCTAATTCGGGCCACTGATGAATAGTTCTGCGTATAGAGCGCATCCATTCAAACAGTCCGTCGCTTACTATTTCTTTTACTCTGCTCATTTACATCAACTCCCTATTTGCTTTTTTTGAGTATTTCTTTTGCATGTTTTAATGAGACCTCGGATATTTTACCGCTTAACATACGGGCGATTTCTGCGGTTCGTTCATCTTTTTCAATTCTGGTTACTTCAACAATTGTTCTTTCTTTTCTGACTTTCTTTTCAATTTTCAGATGTCTGTCAGCATATGCTGCTATCTGGGGAAGATGGGTAATGCATATTATCTGATGGTGCGATGAAAGATGCTTTAGTTTCTGTCCAACGGTTTCTGCAGTTTTGCCGCCGATGCCTGCATCAATCTCATCAAAAATAAGGACGGGAATATTATCTCCTTTTGCCATGATACTCTTTAATGCAAGCATTATTCTTGAGAGTTCCCCGCCCGAGGCTGTTTTGGATAAGGGTTTAAGGTTTTCACCGATGTTGGGGGAGATTAAAAATTCAATGCTGTCAATCCCTTTCTGAGACGCTTTCAGGCCGTCTGTTGTATCATCACCTTTTTCCTGTTCGATAAGAATTGAAAATCTTGCATTTATCATTGATAATTCCGAAAGCTGCAAGACCACTTCCGCTTCTATTTTCTTTGCCATTGACACCCTTTTTTTTGATAGACTATGCGCCGTTTCTGTCAAATCATGTTTGATTCTTTCAAGTTCTTTTTGCAATCCTTCCAGTTCTTCTTCTGCATGCTGAAGTTTCTCAATTTCAACGGCAGCCCTGTCCCTGTAATCAAGAATTTCCTGAATACTGCTGCCATACTTTCTTTTCAGGCTTTTTATCAATTCAAGCCGGTCCTGTAATTGTTCAAACCGGTCAGGATCATAGTTTAGATTGTCTTTGTAATCCCGCAGAAAATATCCTGTTTCTTCAAGCAGGGGAAGGGCGTTTTCAACCGCCTTAAGAGCGTCATTTGCCTTTGAATCAATACTGGATATTTCTCTTAACGAATTTAGTATGCCGGAAAGTCTGGTGATGCAGGCTGAATCCGATGAGTAAAGAGCATCATATGTTTCATTGGCAAGTTCTGCAAGGCGGCTGGCATGGCCTAATATTTTTATCTCATCTGCAAGCTCTTCTTCCTCAGAGGTATTTAAATTTGCAGACTCAATCTCACTTGTCTGATACCTGAGAAGGTCCAGCTTTTGAGCCTTTTCTTTTTCTTCAAGAATGAGTTTGGAAGTCTGTTGTCTTAAGGCATATAGTGAATTATACATTTTTCTTACGTCTTGCCTGATTCCAAGAAATCCGCCATATGCATCCAGTAAATCCAGTTGTTTGTCTGACGCTAACAGAGATTGATGCTCATATTGTCCATGTACGTCAATAATGCTCTTGCTGATATCAGAGAGGGTTTGTACATTCACCATGGATCCGTTAACAAAAGCGCGGCTTTTTCCCTGTGTTGAGATAATTCTTTTCAGTATCAGACCTTCGTCAATATTGATTCCAAAATCTTTAAGAAATTGTGTGGTGGCAGGTTGCAGCAGCTCCGGAGATATGTCAAAAAAGGCGGCAACAACAGCTTCCTTTTCTCCGCTTCTGACGATTTCATTTGTTGCCCTTTCTCCGAGGGTCAAACACAGTGCGTCAATAATTATGGATTTCCCTGCGCCTGTTTCTCCTGTGATGACATTAAAGCCTTCTCCAAATTCCATATTTACATCATCAATAATGGAAAAGTTTTTAATGTGAAGCACTCGCAGCATGTTCTATTATATCCACAGCTTGTGCAGATTGCACAGATTTTTTTTGAGCCTTAATTAACTCAAGAAGGGTTGTTGCAGGAAGCAGTGTGGACCCTAAATCTGCTTTAATTCCGGGGCAGGTTTCCCTATATGGTATCCCTGGGCAAAATCAAGTCCCATAAGTTCAACAACGTTAAGAATTTCCTCATCCTCAACATATTCAGCAACAGTCTTGATGCCAACTTGTGCAGTAAATGTGGCAATGCTGTTTACTATGGCCTTATTCACTTCATTTCCGCTTCCAATTATGTTCCTTATAAAATCGCCTTCGACTTTTATAAAGTCAATGGGGAAGAGTTTTATATACTGGAATGAAGAAAATCCGGACCCAAAGTCATCAATTGCAAATTTGAAACCTTCAAACTTGAGATCCAGAACGAATCTCTCCAGGAGAGTAAGGTTTCTTACAGTATCCCGTTCTGTTATTTCAAAGACCACCCTTGACGGGTTTATATTATAATTTCTTACCATGTTCCGGATATTCGGCAGGAACTCGGAGAATATCAGGGCCTTCGGCGATATATTAATGAACAGGTTGCCGGCATAATTCATCTCCGATGCCTTTATAAAAACTTTTTCCATAAGTATGGAATCCATCTTGTTTATTACCCCGATGTCAGTTGCCAGATCAATAAACTCTGCAGCAGTCATTGTTTTATCGTCAAGCTCAATCCTCATGAGAGTCTCGTACGCCTCAATCTTCTTGGTTTTTACGTTCATAATAGGCTGAAAATGCGGGATGATTCTCTTTTCATCTATGGCGTTCATGATTATAATGTTCTTTTCGCTTATATGTTTAAAGACATCAGCTATTTCTTCAGAAGTCGGGATAACAATCCTGTCTTTTCCTGAGGATTTTGCACTGCCTACCATATTGTCTGCGAGGAGGAATAAGTCTCTTGGCGAGCTGGCATGATTGGGGAATACAGCAATACCAATGGAGACCGTGGCCTTTACAATAACCCCGTCCGGCGCTTTAAGCGAGAATTCTTTTATGGCTTCCTTAATCCTTTTTGCAACAAGGAAGGCATGCTCTTCATCAGAATCCAGAATTATGCCTGCAAATTCATCCCCGCCATATCTTGCTACTATATCTTCTTTTCTGAAAATGTCTCTTACAGTGGAACTGACGCCCTGAAGAAATTTATCGCCAAAGATATGCCCGTACACATCATTTATAACTTTGAAGTTGTCAATGTCAATCACTAACACCGAGAATTTATAGTTGTGTCTCTTCGCCCGTTCTGCTTCATAATCCAGTAGTTCCCAGAATACCCTCTGGTTGAAGAGGTTTGTAAGGGGGTCTCTCGTTGCGTAATATTCAAGATCCCTTGTGTATTTATATATGGCCTTTACAGAACCGACAACATTCAGCAATGTTGTAAGGACCCCTTCTATCACAAGCGCCCTTGTAGGGTCAAAAGAGAGGTCTACATTGACTCCGATCCCGATGATTCCGCCAATCCTTGGAGAGTCGAGTATAAGGGTTTTTGTCTGCATCTCCAGGGTATCCTCATTAAGTTCTGGTAAATTGGCTAACGGAAGCACGACATTGTGGACAATATTTAATCCGTTCAGATTCCCGAAGTAAGGATGCGACATGAGTTTCAGTTTTATTATTCTCTCAGTGGTTTCTCTGGTGTTTTGGGAAGGAGTATTTCTCCAGAATATTTCGATATCATAAGTCTCGTCATTCATTACAAACAGGGAGAAAAGACAATAGGCCTCCATTATCCTGTTAATCTCTATCAGTATATGTTTAATGTGGTCTTTCCAGTCTTTTACCAGTTCAGAAGTTATTATGAATTTCTCAAGCAGTCTTATCTCAAATTCCAGAATGTCTTTGTCTATTGCGGTTTCCCTTAGTCTTAAAACCGTTTTCTTTAATCCTTCAAAGAGGGTGTTGAATTCTCTGAAAGTAAGGTCCACATCGTTCATTGCAAGGAGTTTGAGATCTTTTACGCTGTTTATGCTTTCTATCCTTTTTTGCAGCTTGCTTACGGATCTCGTTATCTTTCTGGAGACTATTCCGGAGACGATCAGGGCCCCAAGTATTGGTACAGGAAAGATCAACAGCAGAATCATCTGGATCTTTTTGTTGCCCTCACTAATAGTAACAGACAAATCATTTGTTATATCTATAATTCCAAGGACGTCGCCTGTGCTGGCATTTGTATGGCATGTAAGACACTCTGTTTTGGCTTTCAGGGGATATATATATCTTATAGTGTTATCTGTTTCCAGGGCCTTCTCATCGCCGGTATGAAAAACCTCAAGCGCCTCTTTATCCATAACAGCCTGCTTGATCCTTCCATGAGACTTCTCAACTACCTCGCCCCGAAATACCTCTACAGAATAATGTGCCTTCTTAAACAGCTCCCTGTTGCTCTCCAAAACGTCTTTTACTTCATTTCGGTTCCATCCCTTTTTCATTACATGAAAGATGGTGTTAGAGGTTGTGTCAGCAATATTTTTTGATATGTCTTTGGCTTCAGTCCTTACATTATTTCCGTTCATGTAGGAGATAGCAAAATATACAATTGAGAACATGGTTACAGTCCCAATTATCGTTCCTACAACTATGAAGTTCTTTAATCCTTTCAAACAAGATCCCCTTTAAGCTATTTAAAAATGTTCATAAGTATATCAACCCATGTAAAGAAAATCTACACAAATTTTTCACACCACTGCCTATTAAATGCCAGGCTGCTATATAATATATTCCTGAGGATTGATGAAGATACTTGTTATAAAACCAAGTTCACTGGGAGATATTATTCATGCCCTGCCTTTTTTAAAGGTGGTAAAAGACTCTTTCCCTGACGCAGAAATAGACTGGGTAATAAGCAAGCAGTTAAAAGGTATAATCGAAGGCAACCCCTTGCTCCACGAACTTATAGTCTTTAATAAAGACTCCTGGAAAAGTTTAAGGAATCTCACAGGAACCCTCACAGAAATAGCTCTTTTGAAGAAGACCTTGAAAAAAAGAAAATATGACCTTGTTGTAGATTTGCAGGGGCTGCTTAGAAGCGGTCTTATAACGCATTATACCCCGGCCCCCACCAAGATTGGTTTTGCAGATGCACGGGAAGGGAGCCGGTTTTTTTATGACAGGAAAATCCCAGTCAAACAACCTGTTCATGCAGTGGACAAATGTCTTGAAGTAGCAAAGACCATCGGCGCCAGAACGGGCAAAGTTGAGTTCCCTATCCATATTGATGAAACATCAAAATACAGGATGCGGAAACTTGTCGGAGATATAAACGAGTATGTAGTAATAGTCCACTCAGCCAGATGGGCCACAAAAAAATGGCCCGCAGAACACTTTGCACAGCTTATAACAAAATTCCATATCCCCTGTGTTATAACAGGCGGCAGGGGAGACAGAGAGACAGCTCAGGAAATAATAGATATAGCAAGGAACACGGAGCATGACAGCTTTCATTCAAGACAAATAATTAATCTGTGCGGGAAAACAAACTTGAAAGAGCTTGTGGCCCTTATCGCAGGCTCAAGGGCTGTGGTGAGCAATGATTCCGGGCCCATGCATATCGCTGCAGCCCTTGATAAACCTGTTGTGGCCCTTTTTGGACCTACAGACCCTGTAAAGACAGGGCCCTATGGCTGGCAGAAAAACAGTAATCTTAAGGTAATAACATCCGGAGTTTCATGCAGCCCCTGTTTCAAAAGAAGGTGCAAAAATCCTATTTGCATGAATAATATAAGTGTTGAAAAAGTTTTCATTGCAATAAAGGAATATCTGTGACAGAAACCAGAATAAAGACCAGATGTTATCTTAGCCTGTGCCTGGCATTCTGTATTCTGATGTCTATTTGTACCTCTTCAGACGGAGCCGGTCCAATAGCTAATAAGAAATTTGTTTATCATATCTACTGGACTGGCATCAGGGCCGGGATGGCTACAATGGATTATGAGACAACGTCATCTGGCATGACAATCAGGACCCATGCGACCTCTGCTTCAATAATTTCGCTCTTTTATCCGGTTGATGACTTTGCTGAGAGCATCCTTTATCCTGATGGATATCCAATGAAATATACTTTAAAGACCAGAGAGGGCCGTTATAGAAGACATAAAATTACCTGCTTCGAAAAAAAGGCAGACGGCCTGCCCCAGAAGGTCCTGTATCAGAACATGCGTGATGATGAAACAAAAGAATTTCATCTGGATAAACAGGCGTATGATCCCTTGTCAGCATTTTATGCCATGACCAAGATGGCTCTGGAAGCCGGCCAGTCTAAATATATTGATATTTTTGACAGCAAGAAACTTTTGTATACTGAAGTTCAGGTATTGCGAAAAGAAAAAATCCGTACACAGTCAGGCGAGTTTGATACCTTACTGATAAAGCCCCTTTTGCACTCAGAAGGTATTTTCCGAAGAACGGGCGATATCTTCATATGGGTAACAGACGATGACAGAAAACTTCCGGTCCTTGTAAAAAGTAAGGCGTTAATCGGCGCTTTTACAGCAGAATTGGTAGAAGGAGACTTTTGATTGCCTTGCAATTTAAGCTTTTTTTAAATTATTTTAGAATATAAAATCAATAAGCCAAGGAGACAGAATGAACATTGCTATTATAGGAAGTGGGTACGTAGGATTGATCACAGGAGCCTGTTTTGCAGAGTTCGGTATCAATGTTACATGTGTAGACAATGATGAAAAGAAGATACAGTTAATGAAAAAGGGGACGGTCCCGTTTTATGAACCCGGGCTTGAAGAGCTGTTGCAGAGAAACCTTAAGTCCGGCAGATTGCATTTCACTAACGATCTTGCCGATGCCATTGATAATTCGCTCGTAATTTTTATAGCAGTCGGCACCCCGCCGCGCGGAGACGGATCAGCAGAGATGAAATACGTAGAGAGTGTTGCAAGAGAAATTGCCAAACATATCAAGAGTTATAAAGTAATTGTAACCAAGAGTACTGTTCCTGTTGGCACAGGGGAGAAAATTAGAAAGATTATCTCAAAAAATTTAAAAGAAAATGTGGATTTCGATGTCGTCTCCAACCCTGAATTTCTGAGGGAAGGCGCAGGGATTGAAGATTTCATGAGGCCTAACAGGGTAGTCATCGGCGCTTCAAGCGCACAGGCCATTGCAATAATGAAGGATCTCTACAGGCCTTTATACCTTATTGAAGCGCCAATTGTCATAACAGATGTAAAGACGGCTGAATTGATAAAATATGCCTCAAACGCTTTTCTTGCCACAAAGGTTTCATTTATTAATGAGATTGCCAATTTATGCGAAACCGTTGGCGCTGATGTCCAGGTAGTCGCAAAGGGAATGGGGCTGGACCGGAGAATAGGCCCAAAATTTCTCCATGCAGGGCCGGGATATGGAGGTTCCTGTTTCCCGAAAGACACCCTGGCCCTTTCACAGATAGGAAAAGAAAACAATATTCATCTCGGGATTATCGAGGCAACGATAAAAGCCAATGAACTGCAAAAGGAAAAAGTATCCGATAAAATAATAAACACATTGGGTAATTTAAAGGGTAAAACCATTTGCATTCTCGGCCTCTCATTCAAGCCAAATACCAATGATCTGAGAGATGCGCCGTCAATTTTCATCATTAACCGTTTACTTAAGGCAGGGGCCCGGATAAGGGCACATGATCCGGTAGCAGTAGAAGATGCCCGTAAGATGCTTCCAAAAATTACATATTGTAAAGATGCCTATGATGCTGCAAAAGGAGCTGATGCTGTTGTTATTGTTACGGAATGGAACCAGTTCAGGAATCTGGACCTTGGCAGGATAAAAAAACTTGCAAAAGGTAATTTCTTTTTTGATCTCAGGAACATATATGAACCTGATAAATTAAGAAAAATGGGTTACAAGTATTACTCTGTTGGCAGGGTGTAACTAAACATCAGGACAGCCTTCTACGCCTTGACTTTAAAGTATAAATTCAACTAAAGTATCTCCTATGCGTAAACCATTTATATCAGCCAACTGGAAAATGAACAAGACTGTTGACGAGACAGAGGAGTTCATTAATTCTTTCATTCCTATGGTTAAAGATATAACAGATGTTGAGGTCCTCATTGCACCTCCTTTCACTTCATTACAGGCCGCATCCCGGATTCTAAAGACAACCAATATAAAACTTGGAGCACAAAATATCTTTTATGAAGAAAAAGGTGCGTTTACTGGTGAAATATCGCCAGCCATGCTCCTCTCTGCCGGTTGTTCATGTGTGATTATCGGGCATTCTGAGAGAAGGCAATATTTTATGGAAACCGATGAAATTGTAAATAAGAAAATTAAAACTGCAAGAAAGAACGGGCTTGAGGTAATTTTATGTATAGGCGAGTCCCTGAAGGAACGAGAAGAGAATAAAACCTTTGAGGTACTGAACGGACAATTAACAGGCTCTCTTAAAGATATCTCTCTTGAAGGAATTACAATAGCATATGAGCCAGTTTGGGCTATAGGGACCGGGAAAACTGCTACAAAAGAGCAGGCAAATGAAGCGCATGAATATATAAGAAAGTGGCTGGTGAAGAATAAAGAGGGCGCTGACAAACTGAGAATACTCTATGGCGGCAGCGTCACACCCGATAATACTGAAGCGCTAATGTCAGAACCAGAAGTTGACGGAGCGCTTGTCGGCGGTGCAAGCCTGAAACCGGACAGTTTTGCGCAGATTGTAAAAAACGCAGGGGAAAAAATAAGAGTGAATAACAGGAGGATGTCAGTTTAATGTATACATTTGCACTAATAATTCATTTAATAGTCTGTCTTTTTCTCATTTTTGTAATCCTGATTCAGAGCAGTAAGGGCGCTGAAATGGGTGCAGCATTTGGCGGCTCGAGTCAGACCCTTTTTGGCAGCAGAGGCGCTGCAACAGTGCTGAGCAAAGTAACAACCATAGCAGCTATAGTATTTATGCTTACTTCTCTCCTGCTGGCAGTTATTTCTGTCAGAAAAGAATCTGTAATGTCATCAGTCTCTGTAAAAGAATCACCTGCAAAGCAGCTTCCAGGCGCTGCCGGGCCATTGCAGGAAAAACCAACAGCCCCCGGGCAGGGAGAGAATCAGAAACAGCCTGCCGCCCCAGCGAAGTAGCCTCCGGGTTAAAAAAAGGGACAGGACGGATTGATGAGGAATGAGTCCTGCCGGTCTCCTTTGATAAACACTTTCCTGCCTTCGACATAAATCCTGCCTTCTTCATACAGCCTGATTGCATATGGAAAGATTTTATGTTCCTGTTTCAGTATGCGTTCGGAGAGAGTTTCCTCTGTATCATCATGGTAGGCAGGAACAGCGGCCTGAATTATAACCGGCCCGGTATCCATGCCTTCATCTACAAAATGTACGGTACAGCCTGAAATCCTGACTCCGTAATCAACGGCCTGTTTCTGGCCGTGAAGCCCGGGGAATGAAGGCAGAAGGGCCGGGTGGATGTTCATTATTTTATTCTTGTACTGGTCTATCAGCGCTTTACCAATCACTCTCATAAAGCCAGCCAATACCACTAATTCAACGCCTCTTTCTTTCAGTTCCCTGGCAATATGTGCGTAATAAGTATCCTTGTTTGTGAAATCCCTCGGCTTCAGAACAAGCGAGTCAATATTGTGCTTTCTGGCCCGCTCAATGGCATATGCGTTCGGATTGTCGGTTATAAGCACTGCGATGTTTGCCTTGAGAAAGCCTGATGCAATGCTGTCAATGATTGATTGGAAATTTGAGCCCCTGCCCGAGGCGAGTATCCCGAGTGTCAGCATGGATAATTATAAACAAAACAGGATAAACCGTCTACCGTAACACTAATATCTTTTTACCTATATCAGGCAATTTTTTTAGATAGCAACTCTTTGTCCAGATCAAGCGTATAGGAAAGTAATGTTTTAAGATCCACCTTCTTGGAAGCATTAAGAATTTCTATTCCTACTATCTTCCCCTCTGTTGTTGTATCAAGATTAACTCCTTCTGAGATCTCTATGACTCCTTCCGGTTTCTTATTCCCTAATTTTATATAAAGGGCATCTACTTCGTTATCATAGTATACTCTCATTTCTTCCTTTCCTTAGAGGATAGTTCGTTACCACTGTTATTATATCATCTTCAACAGTTGTAACAATTTTCAGTGGATATTTAAGTTTTATGCTTATTACAATTTCATGTTTACCAGGAGATAAATTCATAGTCTTCAGGATATCTGATACCATTAACTCGGAATATTATAAAGTTTTGCTCTTCTTTTGGCATGCCGTGAAAATTTGATCTTCATAAATTTAAATATATCTTACTTCCTTTGGACCTTTCTCGACCTGTCCGATTATAAAGGCATTTTCTCCAAGCTGATTGAACTTTTTCACAATTCCTGAAGCCTCTGCCCGGTTCACTACCAGTATTAATCCGATTCCCATATTAAAGGTCTTGTACATCTCGCTTTCAGAAATATTGCCAAGGGTCTGAATAAGGTTAAATATAGGGAGGGCCTTCCAGCTTCCTCTCTCTATAATTAATCTTAATTTCTTAGCTCCAGGAACAATGCGGGGGAGGTTTTCAGTAATCCCCCCGCCTGTAATATGTGCTATACCCTTTATATTGAAATGCTGCAAAGTTTTCAGGACGCTCTTTACATAAATTTTTGTAGGTTTCAGGAGTTCTTCCCCGATTGAGCAGCCGAGATTTTTTATATGTTTTTTCGGACTGTATTTTTTAATGTCGAAGAAGAGCTTTCTTGCGAGAGAATATCCATTGCTGTGAAGCCCGCTGGATGAAAGACCTATCAGGATGTCTCCGTTTGTGATTTCAGAGCCGTTTATAATTTTCCCCCTGTCTGCAAGGCCGACTGCAAACCCTGCAAGATCGTATTCCCCTTTGCTGTAAAATCCTGGCATCTCGGCAGTTTCACCGCCGATAAGCGAGCAGCCAGCCATCTTGCAGCCGTCTGCAATCCCTTTTATGACAGCTCCGGCAGTCTTTGTTGAAAGCTGGCCCGTTGCAAAGTAATCAAGGAAAAAGAGGGGGCGGGCCCCGCTCGTAAGGATATCATTCACTGACATGGCCACAAGGTCTATCCCCACTGTATTGTGTTTATTCATCAGGAAGGCGATCTTTAATTTTGTGCCCACGCCATCTGTGCTGCTGACAAGTACCGGATTTTTGTAACCGGCCTTATCAATTTCAAAGAAAGCGCCGAAGGAACCTATTTCGTTAATTACATTCTTTGTAAAAGTTGCACGCGCCAGGGGTTTGATAATATCCACCAGTCTGTTACCTTTATCAATATCTACGCCTGAATTTTTGTAAGTGAGCGGCATAATCTCCTCTAAAGAAACGTCAATCTTTCTTGATCTTTTTCAGTGCTGCTTCGGCAGCCTTCTGCGCTGCAGCTTTTTTGGTTTTGCCTTTGCCCAGGCCCAGATAATCGTTATTTATAAAAACTTTTACTTCGAAGGTCTTTTCGTGTTCGGGACCTTCTTCTTTATGTATGACATATGTTGGCAGCACGCCAAATTGCGCCTGTGCCACTTCCTGCAGTTTTGTCTTGAAGTCGAAGACGAAGTTTTTTGTTGAAAGTTCATCGGTTCTGTGTATTAAATGCCTGTAAATAAAATCTCGGGCCTTTTTATAACCTCCGTCCAGATAGATTGCAGCCAACAGTGCCTCAAACGCATCTGCAAGAAGAGAATCCTTTTCCCTCCCGCGGGTTATTTCTTCACCTTTTCCGAGAAGGAGGTATTTGCCTATATTAATGCTTTTTGCTGTTTCAGCCAGTGTGGCCTCCTGAACAGTATAGGCCTTGATTCTGGAAAGATCTGCTTCGGTGTATTCCGGATAGGAAGTGAAAAGATATTCACTGATGATTAATTCCAGGACCGAGTCTCCAAGGAATTCCATACGCTCATTGAATGATAAACATTCTTTTTGTCTTTCATGGGCATATGATTTGTGAGTGAGAGCCTCTTTTAACAGAGACTTTTTCTTGAATTTATAACCAAGAGAGCTTTCAAATTCAGTGTAACCATGTTCTAATATGTCTTTAAGCTTTTTTTTGAACTTGCGGCTGATAAAGCTTTTAAGACCGGTTGAATTTTTTGAAGATGATGCACGCATTTGTTCCACCGAACCCAAATGAATTGGACATAGCCATATTGATATCAAGGGACCGCGCCTTATGAGCCACATAATCAAGGTCGCACTCTGTGTCAGGATTATCCAGGTTAATTGTCGGCGGCATCATCCCGTTATATATACTCAGCGCACAGATGCCTGCCTCCACTCCGCCTGAAGCGCCAAGAAGGTGTCCGATCATTGACTTTGTGGAGCTGACGCATAATTTGTAGGCGTGTGCACCAAAAACTGTTTTCATTGCTGTTGTTTCCAGTTCATCGCCGTATTTTGTCGAAGTCCCATGTGCGTTTATATAGTTAATTTCTCCAGGACTGCTTCCTGCATCCTTTAATGCAAGCCCCATGCATTTTGCTGCGCCTTCCCCGTTTGGTGACGGGCTGGTTATATGATATGCGTCTGAGTTAAGGCCATAACCTGTCACTTCAGCATAAATCCTGGCTCCTCTTTTTATTGCGTTTTCCATTTCTTCAAGGATCAATATTCCAGCGCCTTCTCCCATGACAAAGCCGTCTCGGTCCCTGTCAAAGGGCCTGCTTGCCTTTTCAGGTGCGTCATTTCTTGTAGAGAGGGCCTTCATTGAAGTAAATCCGGCAATGCCCAACGGGGTTATACAGGCTTCAGTCCCTCCGCAGATCATGGCATCGGCAACACCATGCTGTATTAGCTTGAAAGCATCACCTATTGCATGGGTTCCGGTAGCGCATGCTGTAGCAACAGCGGAATTTGGGCCTTTAACGCCGAAACGGATAGATATCTGACCGGAGGTAAGATTTATTATCGTCATCGGGATAAAGAAAGGGGATACCCTCTTGGGGCCCTTTTCAAGCAGGACCTGTTCGTAATGCTCGATTGCAGACAGGCCGCCTACTCCTGCGCCGACAATTACACCTATGGTGTCGGCATTGCTTTCTGTTACCTCGAGCCCGGAATCCTCCATGGCCAGTGTTGCTGCAGCAAGCCCCAGGTGAATAAAACGGTCCATTTTCTTTTGTTCTTTAATTTCAATAAACCGGTCTATATCAAAGTCAGGAACCTCTGCGGCTATCTGACATGGCAGACCCTCGGGGTTAAAGTGAGTTATTTTCCTTATAGCAGAGCGGCCCTCTAAAAGGCCTTTCCAGGATTTTTCTGTGCCTGTGCCAAGGGGTGTTATCATGCCCACCCCTGTTATTACTACTCGTCTTTTCATTGATTTTAATTAGAAATTTTTAACCACAGAAAAGAGAGTCAGGAGTTATGAGTTAAGAGAAAATGTTTCATTAAGTTACTTAACTCATGACTCTTAACTCTATGATCTCTGTGGTTAATATCTTTTTTAGCTCCCGGACTTGTCCTCAATATATTTTATAGCGTCCTGTACTTTCAGGATTTTCTCAGCGTCTTCGTCGGGAATTTCGATATTAAAGGCTTCTTCGAAAGCCATTACAAGTTCAACTGTATCGAGTGAATCCGCTCCAAGATCTTCAATAAATGATGCTGCCGGGATCACCTTTTCAATATCAACGCCAAGTTGCTTTGCTATTATTTCCTTCACTTTTGTTTCAACTGCCATCAAGCACCTCCGTTTTTAATAAAGTTACAAATTAAGTACTGAAATTGCAAGATATCAATTATACATATTCATATTAAATATTTCATCTGCTACATATACATACCGCCGTTTATATGGAGGACCTGTCCTGTTATATAATCAGCCTCTCTGGAAGCCAGGAATATAACTGCATTTGTTACATCTTCGGGTGTTCCAAACTGTCCCAGCGGGATGGCTTTTTTCATCTCTTCCTTGACAGCCTCTGAAAGCACATCAGTCATAGCGGTCTGAATAAAGCCTGGTGCAATAGCATTAGCCCGGATTCCTCGGCTTGCGTATTCCTTTGCAATAGTTTTTGTAAGGCCAATAAGCCCTGCTTTTGAGGCGCTGTAATTTACCTGTCCGGGATTGCCCATGAAGGCTACCACAGAAGATATGCTGATAATCCTGCCGGAACGCTGCTTCGCCATAATTTTTACCGCTTCCTTGCTGCATAAAAAAGAACCTTTGAGATTGATGCTTAATACGGCATCCCAGTCTTCTTCCTTCATCCTGAGCAATACGTTATCCCTGGTAATCCCTGCGTTATTTACCAGTATGTCAAGAGCACCAAATTCTTTTGTAAACATTTCAAAGGCAGATGAAACTTCATTTTGTCTGGAAACGTCAAGTCTTATGGCAATGCTTTTTACGCCTAAGGCCCTGATTTCATCTGCGGTTTTCCCGGCGCTTTCGATGTTGACGTCAGCTACACCGATATCTGCACCCTCCTTTGCCATGCCGAGGGCTATTGCCTTGCCGATTCCCTGCGCCGCGCCTGTAATGAATGCTTTTTTCCCTTCCAGCCTCATGTTGCCTCCATATATACAATTAGTAATGAAACACCTTAAAATTTATTTAATATCTTTTATCAGATATGGCAGCCTGTTCCAGAATTTCTATAATCGACAAACGACGTATTACATTTTTTCTTCAAGCTGTTTTTCTTGTTTCTTTTTGTTTACCCCCTACACCCTATCCCCTAATCCCTTTTCAAAGGTGTAGTATAAAAATTCTTCCACAGCCTTCCATATCTGTCAGAGTTTGCTATGCATTATCAGGATTAAGACGGAATATTATAAAATTTCATTTTCAATTAGGCAATACAAAAGTCTGTAGGTTATAATACCCCAGATGAAACTGCTTCTTATTTCCTTGCAATCCAATGCCTATGTTACAGGGTTGAAATATGTTGCTGCCAATGCAAGTGCGCAGGGACATGATGTGAGGATTTTATTTCTCTCTGGTTATCTGAAGGCTGATCTTAATCCGGCCCTTGAAGAGTTTATCAATAATTTCAAGCCTGATTTAATCGGCATCAGCCTGATGTCAATTGAGTTTTATCCTGCAAAGAATCTTACAAGGCTTATAAAAGAGAAGTTTGACGTGCCGGTAATCTGGGGCGGGGTGCATGCTATTATCAAACCAGAAGAATGTATAAGATATGCAGATTATGTGTGCACCGGAGAAGGGGAACATGCTGTTGTCTCATTGCTGGAGCATTTGAGAGACCGCGCCAAAGAGGCCCCTCCTGAAATACGCGGCGTATGGGTCAATCTTAAAGGGAACATAATAAAACGACCTGTAGCTGAGCCGGAAATGGATCTTGACCGCCTCCCGTTTCAGGAGTATTTGCCGGATTATTTTTACGGTTTTCACAATAACAGGATATACAATTTTGCTCAAAACCAGCGTTTGTTCCGTGAATATGCATTGTACGGCGGGACCTGCCATATGATGATAACTACACGCGGCTGTCCGTTTCAATGTTCCTATTGCGGGAATTCTGCATTCATGAGTGTTTATGGCAGAAAGGTCCGGGAAAGGTCGGTTAAAAATGTTATAGATGAGATAGTGGAAGTCAAGAAAAATTCTTTTGTCCTTTATATAAATTTTCAGGATGATTGTTTTTTCACTCATAGCAGGGAATGGGTTGAAGAGTTTTGCAGATTATATAAAAAACAGATAGGTCTGCCTTTTGTGGCCCGGGTTATCCCGACAATGCTGGACCGGGAAAAGTTGTTTATGCTTGCTGAGGCAGGGCTTAGCTGGATAGTTATGGGCATTCAGTCAGGGAGCGACCGGGTCAATTTTGAGGTCTACAACAGGAAGATCCGGTTTCCGGCGGTTAAAAAGGCCGCAGACCTTATCTCCGAAACACATGCTGCGGCGTTTTATGAAATGATAGTTGATAATCCCTACGAAACGGAGCAGGAAAAGATAGAGACGATTAATGCAATAGCCACGTTGAAAAAGCCATATATCGTTTCCCTTGCACATCTGACCTTTTTCCCCGGCACTCCGCTTGCAGAAAAAGCGGTGAAAGACAATATTGTCACGCCTGATGCCTACCTCTTTCGGTATCTGCTTAATATTGATGAGACCTATACCAATAGACTTCTGGCAATAACTGCATGCACCCCCGGGTTTATTATCAGATATCTGAACAAACCGGAAGCGCAGAGAAATCAGTCTCATATATTTCTTCTCAATATCCTGCATCCTGTCGTAAAAAGATTTGTCGAACCACTTATGTTTCTGTTTATCACAATGAGGTCGCTTGATTACAGATTAAACTGGATTATCAGGACGATTCTCGGAAACTGGAAATCCACGCTTGCAAGACTTGTCTCCAAATACCTCGGCAAGGGAGACCTGGAGTTTGATCAGCGCCTGACGCTGGCGAAAAAGAACATGCCGGAGTTGTTTGAGAAATAAGGCGGGGTTATTTTTCGTAAAGTTTTTTTATCTTCGTGTAGGAATCTTCGATGTTGATTTCAGGTATCTGTCCTGACTCAACACATAATATTGTGTTTATGATGCAGGCACACATTTCTGCGGTCTCTCCCTCTTTGACAAATAACAAGCCGCTTGGGAAATAAATATAATTGTCTGTCTGCAATGTTTTCTTGATGGATATACTGAAATCCTGGAAAAAAGTTGTGCCGTCACAGCTTAAGGGCCTCATAATAATGTCGGCCCTGGCATAGGCCGAGAGTGTTGCCTGCAGATCGTCGGGCTCTATGAAGATGAAATTATCCATGTATTCCTTTCCCGCTTCCTGAAGCATATGCAGCAATTTTGCAGAAGGTTTCTCAGACAGGGAAATTATCAGTCCCACATACGATGGCAGTGGATAAGTGGAAACCATTTCTTTCAGGATTTCAAAAAGGAAAGAAGGATATTTTACGTTTGAAAAGATTATGATTTTTTCTTTACCCTTGAGTTTCTTGAAAGCAGAAGGTTCATGAGTTGCGATATCAGGAGGGGTGTAAATGAAAGAAGGAATCAGTTCAAAGTTGGACTTGCGCATATACATGCAAGCCACATTATAGGTGTCTTTGTCAGAACATATGATCTTGTCAGCAAATGTGAAAGCGGTAAAGAGCGTTTGTCTTCCACCGACCGGGCTGCGCATCTGTCCCTGCACGGAAAACAGTTCTGAATGAATGGTGATAAAGGATTTTGCACGGAAAAACTTGCCGACAAGTATCGAGGTCATGAGTTTTAATAATCCCAGCCGCAGATAGCCCTTCGTTGAAAAATGAACTATATCTTTTCCCCAGCACATGCGGAGCAGTGTAAATACAAAACCTATGTAACTCTTTGTGTCAACAAATCTCTTGTCTTTGGAAGGATTTGAAGAGGCGTTGATAACGCTGCATTCGTGGCCTTCTTCTTCAAGTTTTTTCAATAACGACAGGTTGCAGAGATTTTCCTCTTCATATGGAGGGGTAAAATTTCCTATTAATAATATCTTCATTTTAATTTCCGAGCATTACGCTTATGGTGTCGCCTATTTTGATATTGAATATCTGCGCCGCATCATTTTTATTGACAAAGAGTTCGACATGGCCAAAACCGTTTATGGTAGCAGCTAAAGACTGATCTGCTATCTCGGCGTAGCAGTTTACAAAAGGCAAGCCTTTGTCATGATACATTATCCTGAATTTATCTTTTGAGACACCGGGATCTAATTGTGAAAGGGTATCTATTGTTATATTCGTGATGGCATTGCCGAAATGATCAAAACATATCACCTCGCCATTAATGATATTCTCACTTGACAGGACGGGTTTTGCCAGGGGGATTTTTAAATAGTCATGAATCTCCTCACCAAATTTATAGGAATCCACACCTTTGGAAAGCCAGGCTGCTGCCGGTGCAAATATGTCGCGTCCATGAAATGTGGTGCCGGTAATATGCCGGAAATAGTGTGATGAAGACAGGTGGAGCACTTTAAAAAAGGAATTGTGTTCTTTCTCAAAGATCATGGTAAACAGGCCGTTGTCAGGGCCTATGAAATAGTGATTCTCCGTAATTACCAGAACAGGCCTTCTTGCTCCTCCCACACCAGGGTCTACAATAACTATATGGATTGTTGTTGGCGGGAAATATTTATAACTCATCCCTATTACCTGTGATGCTTCGTATATGTTGTGCCGCTCTATCCTGTGAGTGATGTCTATTATCTTTGCATGCGGACTGATTCCCAGGATTACGCCTTTCATCATTCCCACAAAAGAATCTTTCAGGCCGTAATCTGTTGTCAAGGTGATAATGGGCCTTTCTAACATTGCATTGCTCCTGTCAGTTCCTTTAATGATTTAACACCATTTGCTGACATGTAGGATTTAATCCCTTCAAGCACGTTCATTGTAGCCGCTGGATTAACAAAGTTTCCAGTGCCTACAGCTATGGCGCTTGCGCCTGCCAGAAAAAATTCTATGGCATCATCGGCAGATATTATACCACCCATTCCAATAATTGGAATATGTACTGCCTTGTAACATTCCCAGACCATTCTTAAAGCCACAGGCTTAATGGCCGGGCCCGAAAGTCCGCCGATTATATTTGCAAGTCTGGGCCTTCTTGTTGTTGTATTAATGGCCAGGCCTGTTAGTGTGTTGATTACGGATACGGCGTCGGCCCCTGCATCCTCTGCAACTTTTGCCATAAGGGCTATATCAGTTACATTGGGAGAGAGTTTCACAATCAGCGTAAGGCCTGTGGCCTTGCGTACCGCACTTACAACCTTATAAGTCACTTTTGGATCCGTGCCGAATATAATCCAGCCGGCCTGCTTGTTCGGACATGAGATGTTCATTTCCAGTGCATGAATGCCTTTTACAGAACTCAATTTTGCCGCAGCCTCAACATACTCCGGTATGGTATCGCCAAAAAAATTAACTATTACAGGTGTGCTGAATTCTCTCAGAAAAGGGAGCTTGTCCTTAATAAAGTTCTCTATGCCTATATTCTGCAACCCGATTGAATTAAGCATCCCGGACGGTGTCTCCACAATACGGGGCGCAGGGTTGCCGGGCCTGGGTTTGAGAGAGAGCCCTTTTACAACAACTGCTCCCAGCCTGTTGATGTCAACAAATTCAGAATACTCATCGCCGTATCCAAAGGTGCCGGAGGCAGTCATAACAGGATTTTGAAGTTTTAATTTTCCTAATTTAACTGTAAGGTCTACTGTTTTATTTTTAGGCATATTCCTGTCAATAATTCAATTAGTCCTATTGGTTGCATTAGTTAACCAATTCAACTTTTTATTAACCAATTAACCTTCTTCAACTCTTTTTTTGAAATGATCTGTTTTCCCATACAATATCTTCTATTTTAAATACAGGCCCTTCCTTGCAAACCCGCTTATAACCATCTTTTGTATTAACAACACAACCAAGGCATGTTCCAAGCCCGCAGGCCATGTTCTGCTCAAGCGCCATGGACCCTTTTAAACCGTGTTCTTTTGCAAGAAGGGTGAGCGCTTTGAGCATCGGTTCAGGGCCGCAGGCGTACAAATAGTTTTGAGTTTTGAGTTTTGAGTTTTGAGTTAAGAATTTTTTAAAAATATCTGTTATAACCCCTTTATATCCAAGCGTACCGTCATCAGTGGCAATTACAGGTTCGATCCCGAGTGATTTCAGCTCATCGATACAGAGCAATTCTTCTTTTGTCCTTGCCCCGTAAAATAGAAGGGGTTTTATCTTTTTCAGTTTTTCTGCAAGAGAAAAAAGCGGCGCTATTCCGAGCCCCCCTGCTACAAGAATAATTTTATCAGTTGATTTTGGAACAGGGAAGCCTTTGCCAAGAGGGCCGATCACTTCCAATATGTCATCAGGTTTTCTCCTGCTTAAAATATCTGTACCCTTGCCGACAATCCTGTAGAGAATTTGAAAGTCAGGCCCAAGCCAGCGATAAATACTGAAGGGCCGTTTCAGAAGGGGATCGAGGCTGCTGTCTACAGACAACATAAAAAAATTGCCTGGCCTGGGGCGATTAATTTTCTTTAAGGGGCGAAGTGTTAAAAGATAATGATTGTCTTTGACTTGTTTGTTTTCTGTTACAACTGCTTTAAATAGTCTATTCAAAGCGGATCTCTAATATCTCGTATTCAATGGTCCTTGCGGGGGCCTTTACTATTGCAACATCGCCGATTTCCTTGCCGATTAAGGATCTTCCGACTGGTGAGGTTATGGAGATTTTATGTTCTTTAATATTTGTCTCCTCAGGGCCCACAAGCATAAATTCATATTCTTCATCAGCCTCAACATCCAGAACTTTTACCCTGGCCCCGAACGCAACCTTATCCTGTGTTATCCTTGAAGGGTCAATCACCTCTGCAAGGGCAATCTTTGTCTGCAGGTCCTGAATCCTCCCCTCAATAAAAGACTGTTTTTCTTTTGCCGCATGATACTCTGCATTTTCAGATAAGTCGCCATGGGCCCTTGCCTCGGCAATGGCCTTTATATTATTGGGACGGTCTATTTTAATTAGTTTGTCAAGTTCATCTTTAAGTTTTTTATGCCCCGCGGGAGTCATTGGAAATTTTTTCATGATGGGAATTTTAACAATATGTATTTAGTAAAGTAAAGGCAGGAAAAGAGCCTTACCCCCTTGTTAACTGCCTGTATTTAATCCGGTGCGGCTGGTCCGCAGCAGCGCCTATGCGCGCCTTTCTGTCAGCTTCATATTCTGAATAATTCCCGTCAAACCAGACTACATTGCTGTCACCCTCAAAGGCGAGTATATGGGTTGCAATGCGGTCGAGGAACCATCTGTCATGGCTTATTATTACAGCGCAGCCTGCAAAGTTCTCCAAAGCCTCTTCCATGGCCCGCATGGTATTGACGTCGAGGTCATTTGTAGGTTCATCCAGCAAGAGGACATTGGCCTCTTCCTTCAGCATGCGCGCAAGATGCACGCGGTTTCTTTCGCCGCCGGAGAGCATTGAGACCTTTTTCTGCTGGTCGCTTCCGGAGAAGTTGAAGCGCGCTACATAGGCGCGTGAGTTGATTTGCTTTTTGCCAAGCTGAATAACATCAAGGCCGTCAGAGACAATCTCCCATATAGTTTTGTTTGGATCGAGATCGTCCCGGCTCTGGTCTATATATGCAAGCCTTACGGTCTCTCCAATTTTGAAATTTCCCGAGTCAGGACTTTCTTTTCCTGTGATCATCCTAAAGAGGGTGGTCTTTCCAGCTCCGTTAGGTCCTATGATTCCTATGATTCCGCCAGGAGGAAGAGAGAAGGTCATTCCCTCAATAAGAATATTATCGCCGTAGGCTTTACTCACCTTGTCTGACTCTATCACGACGTTTCCCAGGCGGGGGCCGGGTGGTATGTATATTTCAAGGTCTCTGGAACTCTTTGCAATATCCTGACTGAGGAGCGCTTCGTATGAGCTAATGCGTGCCTTTGACTTGGCATGGCGTCCTTTGGGAGACATCCGTATCCACTCAAGTTCGCGCTGAAGGGTTTTCTGTCTTTCACTCTCGGATTTCTCTTCCTGCTGCAGGCGGTTTTTCTTCTGTTCGAGCCATGATGAGTAGTTGCCCTTCCAGGGGATCCCCTGTCCCCGGTCCAACTCCAGAATCCACCCTGCAACATTATCAAGGAAATAGCGGTCATGGGTCACCGCAATAATAGTGCCGGGATAGCTTTGAAGGTGGTGCTCCAGCCATGCAACGGTCTCGGCATCAAGATGGTTTGTAGGCTCATCCAGAAGAAGGATGTCTGGTTTCTGCAGCAGAAGCCGGCAAAGCGCCACACGCCTGCGCTCTCCTCCGGAAAGCACCTTTACCGGCGTTTCTGCCGGCGGGCAGCGCAGGGCATCCATTGCCATCTCCAGACGTGAATCCAGGTCCCACGCATCCATTGCATCGAGCTTCTCCTGCACCTTCCCCTGACGCTCAATAAGTTTGCTCATCTCATCGTCGGACATGGGCTCAGCGAATTTCTCATTGATTTGATTGTATTCATTCAGGGTATCAACCACCTCCTGCACGCCTTCTTCGACAATCTGTTTCACAGTTTTGTCGTTATCTAACACCGGCTCCTGCTCCAGAAAGCCCACGGTGTGCCCGGGAGACAGGACGGTCTCGCCATTAAACTCTTTATCCTTGCCGGCAAGTATACGGAGGAGGGAGCTTTTCCCTGACCCGTTGAGGCCGAGGACTCCGATCTTTGCTCCGTAAAAATAGGAAAGATAGATGTCTTTCAGCACAGGCTTCTTGTCGTAATATTTGCTTACCCCGATCATAGAGTAAATTACTTTATTGGGTTCATTGCTCATCTTGTTTTAAATCCTTTCTTTCAATAAGTCATGAAGTATACCATAATGTAGCCGCACTCTCTCCTGCAATGTATCCTGTGCTCCAGCAGACCTGCAGGTTATATCCTCCTGTAGGCCCGTCAAGGTCCAGTATCTCTCCGGCGAAGTATAAATTGTTAATTATTCCGGACCGCATGGTTTTAGAGTCTATTTCTTTTAAGGCGATACCGCCGGTGGTGATTATTGCTTTGTCAAATCCCGATAAACTCTTTATTGTCAGGGGGAACTGTTTTGAAATTAAGCGCAATCTTTTACGTTCATCCCTGTTTATGGAGTTGCCTTTTTTTTCCGGATCTACCTTTGCCGCTTCGAGAATTACCGGAACCAGTTTCCTGGGAAGCAATCCTGAGAGTATGTTTCTTACTGCCCTGTTATTATGCTGTTGCAGATCCTGAAGAATTCTGTCATCCAACGCATGAGAGTCCATATCCGGATAAAAATCAATAAACAGATCAGTTGTCCCCGTGACAAGAAGTCTCCCGATGGATTTGCTCATATTCAGGATTGCCGGCCCGCTCAGGCCGTCACTGGTAAATAAGGCATCTCCCCGGCATTCCTCCTGTTTTTTGTGGTCCTGATAAATTGAAATCCGAACGTTCCTGAGGCTTAAACCTTCCAGCTCTCTTACCCATTTTTCTTTCACGGCTATTGGAGTAAGTGCGGGTTCAGGTTTTATCACCGTATGTCCCATTTGTTGGGCCCATTTGTAACCGTCGCCAGTAGAGCCAGTTTGAGGATAGGAAAGCCCCCCTGTAGTAATTAAATAATTCTTTGCTTTAATCTCGGCAGGGTCGAGAATGATTTTTTCTACTGTCTTTTGCTGATGGGATATATTTTTTATCCTGCAATCAGTAAGCAGGGTGACGTTATTTTCTTTTATGAGCCTCAGAAAAAGCGTTTGCACATCTTGGGCCCTGTCACTTTCAGGGAATATCCGGCCGTCCTGTTCGATCTTTGTCTTCAGATTGTGCTTATGGAAAAAATCAATTGTCTCTGTTACTCCAAAACGGCTGAGTGCGCTGAGAAGGAATTTGCCGTTTTTCCCGAAATGAGCTGCAAAGCGCCGAATATCGGTTTCGTTATTTGTAAGGTTGCATCTCTCTTTTCCTGTCATTAACAGCTTTATCCCGGGAACATGATTTTTTTCCAATAGAACAACATGCGCCCCGCATTCAGAGGCGCGCACTGCAGCCATCATACCGGCCGGACCTGCTCCAATTATTGCGAGATCATATTTTTCAGTTTTCATGGCTACCTGTAATTTTATCATTATTTTAATTATAATCATGCGGTTGCTGCATGCTGAAAAATAGAGATAGAGGGCATGGATGGTTATTTATAGTAATGGTTGCAGACATGGCAGCCTGCTAACTTGGAATCTGGCTTAGAGTGTCATTATGAAAGAAATAATACTCGCATCTGCCTCCCCGCGGAGAAAGGATATCCTGAGCATAACAGGCCTGCGGTTCTCTATCTGCGAGAGTGATTATGAAGAGGACCTCTCTCTGCCTCTACGGCCCCGTGCACTTGCAAGATTTCTGTCACGTAAAAAGGCGGAAGCCGTTGCACATAAATACAAAAACGCAATACTCATTGCAGCAGATACTTTCATTGTCTTTAAAGACAGACTGTTAGGTAAACCCCATACTGATAAAGAGGCGGGCCAGATGCTGCGTTTGCTGAATGGTAAGGCGCATTCGGTAATCACCGGTTTTACCATTATGGACCTTGCCAATGGTAAAACAATATCGAGGTCTGTAGAAACAAAGGTATATTTCAGGAAGCTCGGCACGGAAGAGATACGTGCATATGTCAGATCAAAAGAGCCGATGGATAAGGCGGGCGCCTACGCAGTTCAGGGGCTTGGAGCGGTTTTCATTGAAAGGATTGACGGGGATTTTTTCAACGTAATGGGCCTTCCACTCTGTGCCCTTACAGAAGGCCTGAAGGAGTTTGGAATCCAGGTGTTAAGAAAGAGTCCGGGTTGCTAATTACTGCCGGCCTTGCTTATGATAACTGTATAAATAAAACGGCTACGGGTGGACCAGCCTGAGATGAGACCTGAAGAGACAAGGAAGATCCCTAAAATAATCGTCTATGGGAGCAACGGCTTTGACGATTTGATCCAGCGTTTCAAGACTTATACCGGTAAAAGCTTTCCCGTTCTTTTTTATGATCCTTCCGGAAAAAGAAAAACTACTGCTGCAGATATCATCGCTGCTGAACTCAACCTCAAAATACACAGGGCCGACCTTTCCAAAGTCATAAGCACAAAAAGCGGCGAAACAGAGAAAAATCTGGATCTTATCTTCAGGAAATCCTCTTCTGTGAACGCCCTTCTGTATTTTGAAGAAGCTGATGCATTGTTTGGAAACCGCCTGGAAATAAAAGAGGGCTATGACCGTTATGCCAATATGGAAATTAAATACTTGCTGCAGAAAATAGAGGAATATGACGGCATCGTGATACTGGCTACCAACCATAATAAAAATATAGATGAGGCCTTCATTCGCAATATGCGTTTTGTTGTAGAATTCCCCCCCACAAAGTAACGCCTCATGGATAGTTCATAATTTCTGTCATGTATCTGAGGCGATATAGCAAGAAAGCAGATGGAGAAGAATATGGATGAAAAGTCTTATGCCCAATAGAGCGAAGATTATCGAAAATGTAGTGAAGAAAATCGCCTGATCTGAAGCGTAATCTATTGAATTAATTTACTTTCAACTCTTGAACTGCGGAAGATGGGTTAATATTCAAAATCTTATCGCTTTAAAGATGTTTTTTCCATGTCTCCTCCAATGCAGATGTTGTTAGATAATCCGGTAAAGAGGGATCCGCAGATTTACAAATCTCTTTTATACTGCATTGCAGCAAGAATCCGTTTCTTTGCAATCAGGTTTGCAGCATCGCGGGGGTAGATTCTGTCCCTCCCTGCTTTCTCCAGAATTAACCCGGTATTTTTTATGATGCGTTCCTGTATCAGGACAAAGGCCTCTTTTGCAGATTTCCCGGCATACTCCATAGCTGACATTATTACCCCTCCGGCATTGGCTATAAAATCAGGGATGGAGAGTATGCCTTTACCATGCAGAAATTCTTCAGCCTCTGTCGTGACCGGGATATTGGCCCCCTGAACAATGAGTCTGGCTTTTATCTCGTTCATATTGCTTTTGCTGATTACATCCGGTGTTGCCGCAGGTACAATGATGTCACATGGAATTGCGAATATTTCATTACAGGCCTTGACCGTAGCTGGCTGGTAATGAATCACACTGCCTGTCTCCTGTTTTGTCTCAATGAGCTTTATGACGTCAATTCCGTCAGGATTGTAAATACATCCTTTTGTATCACTGACTGAAACAATAACTGCTCCTTTATTAAATAAGTGCCGGGCGGCTGCCTTTCCTACGCTTCCAAAGCCCTGTATGACAACCCGCGCTCCGGCGATTTCAAATCCGGCATGGGCGCTGGCCACTTCTGCACATTCTGCCAGGCCCAATCCTGTGGCTCCGAGTTCATCGAGCGGAAGTCCGCCAAGCTCTTCCGGCAGTCCCACGGCCCTTCCTGTTTCATCATGAATCCACGCCATGCATTCTTCATTGCTTCCCATATCAGGCCCCGGAATATATTCGTGAAGATCTCTCAGGGCCCGGGCGAACAACCTGAAGCAGTTTTCTTTCTCAGGACTCAGCGGGTCAGTTATTATCGCAGCTTTTCCTCCTCCATGAGGAATACCTGCTATGGAATTTTTCATTGTCATGGTGCGCGCAAGCCTCTTTACTTCACTGATTGTTACATCAGGAGAGACTCTTACTCCGCCAATAGAGGGCCCGAGGGCTGTATTGTCAACAACAACAATTGCATGAAAATTTGAGACCGGAAAAAATAACTGGATTACTTTCAAAGGACCTATTTCATCAATTTCTTTTTTGAAGGGCATGTCAGACTTCTCCTTTCAGTATTTTTGCATCAAGGGCTATAGCGCTGTCAGGATAAAGCACAACCGGATTTAAATCAATCTCTCTGATTAACTCCGTTGAGATAATTTCAGAAGTGATAACGAGGACCTTTACGAGGGCGTCTATATCTGTCTGTGGCCTTCCTCTGTAGCCCGTCAGTATTTTATAACCTTTAACCTGCTGTATAAGGTGCAGGGCGTCTTCTTTTTTCAACGGCGCAAGGGCAAAGGAAATATCCCTGAACAATTCTACAAAAACACCACCAAGGCCAAACATAACAACAGGCCCGAACTGTTCGTCAATAATACCGCCTGCAACGATCTCAACTCCCTGCGGAGCCATCTCCTCAATAAGCGCCCCTTCTGCATTCTCAATGTGCATAAGTTCTCTTACGGCAATCGTCAGTTCGTCAATATTTTTCAGGCCGGTTCTTACGCCATGGACCTCACTTTTTGAGGTTATCTTTGATGAAGAAACCTTTGCCACAAGCGGATAGGCCAGAGCGTGTGATGAAGGAACTGATTCAGCAGCGCTTATGAACATCCCTTTTGGCGTAGAAATACCGAGTTCCCTGAGGAGCCCCTTAACTTCATGTTCAAGGAAAACTGTTTTATGCCTGTTTCTCTCAAGAAACTTTCTCAGCATCTCAGCGACGGAGTTGTCTTTATGTTCAGTTGTCATATTTTTTATAAAAGGAGCGTTCTCAATGCCCTGACGGCCCTTTCGGGAGAGGAAAAGACCGGGATTTTTGAACGTTCAAGAAGAACAGTTAATTTTTTTGTTATTCCGCTTTGGGCCATGTAAGAGACCACGGGCTTATCTGTCCTCATTCTGAAATTCTTCATCAGCGCCGGGAACCTCTCTGTGATTCCAATAACATTAGGAAGGGCTATTACCATAAAGCCGTCATAAGCATCTGTCAGCTCATCTAATGCAGTGATGTAATCTTCATCCTTTACCTGTCCGGTAAGGTCGAGAGGGTTGTGGATACCGTAAAAATAAGGGAATGCCTTTTTCAGTTTTTCTCTCTTCTCGTCAGGCAGTTCAGCCACTTCAAGCCCCTGTCTCATACACTCATCTGCTGCAAGCACGCCAGAGCCGCCGCCATTGGTTATTATTAAGACCCGGTTACCCTTGAAAGGCCTCTGGTAGGAAAGGGCCTTTGCAGAGTCTGTCAGCTCATCGAGATCGCTTGCTTCACTTATTCCGGATTGTCTTATGATTGAACTGAAGACCTCGTATCTTCCGGCAAGCCTTCCGGTATGGGAGAAAGCTGCAGACTGTCCGCTTTGGCTCTTGCCTGATTTAAGTATGATCAGAGATTTTTTACCGGATAATTTCTTTGCCTTTTCAATAAATCTTCTGCCGTCGCCGACTGATTCAATATACGATATCACTACATCGGTCTGGGCGTCACCGGCGAGATATTCATACAAGTCTGATTCGTCTATGTCAATCGCATTACCGTAGGTAACCGCCTTTGATACGCCTATGTTTGAGGATTGCATGGCGCCGAGGAGGCAGCTTAATATTGCACCGCTTTGCGACACGATTGCTGTATTTCCCTTTCCGGGCCGCCTCAGCCTCTCGTGAGGGAGAAAAAAGGTGTCCAGATTTTTATGGGGATTAAAGAGGCCCATGCAGTTAGGCCCGAGTATTCTGATGTTTGCTTCCCGGCCCAGTCTCTTCAGTTCATCCTGAGGCCCTGTGTTGCCGATTTCAGAGAAGCCCGAGCTTACGACAATTGCGCACCCGGTTTTACCTTTCAGTTCCTTAAAGATAGCGTTTACTTCATTTGCAGGCCTCATGATTATGCAGAGGTCCACGAAGCCTGGAATTTCCTGAACAGACCGGAAGGCCTTCAGCCCCATGAGTTCATTATAGTTAGGGTTTACAGGATAGACCGTTCCCCTGAATCTGAGCAGGTTTTTTAATATAACGCCGCCGAGTTTTTCTTCAGTGTGGGCTGCGCCAATCAGGGCAATTGATTCAGGGTTAAAAAGATAATCAAGATTCATACGGTATTATTTAAAACCTGTTACGCACTCTCAATAAATAATAATGCCGGGTCCTCGAGATATTGAACCACCTTTGATAAAAACCGTGCTGCATCAACTCCGTCTGTTACTCTGTGGTCAAAGGTTAATGAGAGCGGCAGGATTTTTCTTATCATTATCTGTCCGTTTTTAACCCACGGCCTGTCAGAGATTTTTCCTGTGCCGAGTATTGCTACGTCAGGATAATTAATAATGGGAGTCGCAAAGGTTCCGCCGAACGGGCCATAGTTTGTTATAGTGAAAGTGCTCCCCTTCATCTCGTCAAGCGTTATTTTTCTGTCTCTGGCTTTCTTGCTAAGGTCCTGAATCTCTTTGGCGAGATCCAGGATGGTTTTTTTATCTGCATTTTTTATAACCGGAACCATAAGCCCGTCTGCTGTATCTACGGCCACACCGATATTAAAGTATTTCTTTGTGATAATTTCTTCTTTCTCTTCATCAACTGAGGCATTCAGCAGAGGATGCTCTGTCAGGGCGTGCTGAACAGTTTTTATAAAGAACGGCAAAAAGGTCAGGCGTATCCCTTTTTCAAGCAGAGACTTCTTCTCCCTCTCCCTCATGTTCCAGAGTTCGGTGACATCCGCTTCGTCCATCCCTGTCACAAAGGCAGTTGTCTTTTGCGAAGTGATAAGATTTTTTGATATAGTCCTCCGCACGCCCCTTATCGGAATTCTTTCAATAGCGCCATATGGATCTTCAGCTTTTACAGTTTGTTGCGCAGCATTAAGTACGTCATCTCTGGTAATGCTGTTGCCGGGGCCTGAGCCTTTTAGGGTTTCAAGCCTGATGTTCAATTCCTTTGCGAGCGTTCTTACTGCAGGGGTTGCGAGAATCTCATCCTCAGGGAGGACCCCTACAACGGAGACGGATCTGGGTTTCTCCTCAATACTCTCGCCTTCTTCAGACAGGGTCAGCAGCACATCGCCGACCTTTGCAACTTCTCCTTCTTCCCTGTTAATCTGCAGCACTTTTCCTTTTCTGGGAGACGGCACCTCGACCACTGCCTTGTCAGTTTCTATTTCAAGGACCATCTGATGTTCTTCAACAGAGTCGCCTTTTTTGATAAGCCACTTTCTTATCTCTCCTTCGGTTATGCCTTCACCCAAATCCGGCAGTATAAAGTCAAATGGCATGGCAAGATCTCCTTAATTCTGTCATTCCGGCTTGTGATATTTAATTGCCAGGTTAATAATATTTCAAAACCTCGTTTACGGCTCTCTTTATCTTTTCAACATCGGGTATGTAATAATCCTCAAGTTTTGCAAGCGGCATGACAGCATCATATCCGGTTACCCTTATTATAGGTGCCTTAAGATACAGCATTGCATCTTCAGCAATGGAGGCTGAAAGTTCAGCACCAAAACCGCAGGTCCTGGGCGCTTCATGAACGATTACAACCCGGCCTGTCTTTTTCACAGATTTAAATATGGTCTCTTCGTCAAAAGGATTCAGAGTCATCAGGTCTATTATCTCACAGTCCGCCGCCCCTGCAGCCTGTAATACCCGTTGCAGCATGCTTCCCCATGCGAGCACAGTCACCGCGTTGCCTTCCTGTACAATACGGGCCTTTCCAAGCGGGATGGTATATTCACCTTCTGGCACATCTTCTTTAATAAGACGGTAGAGCCTTGCAGGCTCAAGGAATATTACAGGGTCCGGATCCCGGATTGATGAGATGAGCAATCCTTTTGCAATATAGGGAGTTGACGGCACCACAACCTTCACGCCGGGCATGTGACAAAACAGCGCCTCTGCGCTTTCTTCATGAAGTTCAGGAGCCTTGATGCCGGCCCCGTATGGAGTCCTGATAACGATAGGGCATGTAAACCTTCCCCTGGAACGCGAACGGATCCTCGCTGCATGGCAGAACAACTGTTCCATTGCTGAATAAATGAAGCCCATAAACTGAATCTCCGCTACGGGTTTTAATCCATAAACAGCCATGCCGATTGATACCCCGGCAATGCCGGACTCTGAAAGCGGCGTGTCTAGGACCCTGCGGGAACCGAACAGGTCATGCAGTCCTTCTGTAATGCGGAACACACCTCCGTCTTTCCCAACGTCCTCTCCGAGGAGAACAACGTCCTGGTCCCGCTGCATCTCTTCTCTTAATGCAAGGTTCAGGGCCTGTACCATGTTCAGTGTAGGCATATTAAAAGTCCTTTATCTGTCTTGATTGTCTTTGTGACAACTTCTCATAAGTATATGTGAACATATCCTTTGGCTGGGGGGGCTGTATCGCTTCTTCTTTTTTTACGGCATCTTCAATTATTGTCTTTGATTCTTCTTCAATCTTTTTCTGATATGCTTCGGTCCACAGCCCTTTCTTTTCCAAAAATAATTTCAGTCTCAGGGCAGGGTCTTTCTGTTTCCATTGCTCTACTTCTTCCATGGAGCGGTAGCGTGTTGCATCATCGGCTGTTGTATGGTCTGACATCCGGTAAGTAAAACATTCTATGAGTGTGGGACCTTCGCCCTGCCGGGCCTTTTTCAGGGCATCTCTTGTCGCCTTATACACGGCAAATATATCATTGCCGTCAACCTGCAGACCTTCAAAGCCATAAGCCATTGCCTTCTGCGCCAGGGTCTTTGAGGCCGTCTGCCTTTCCCTTGGCACTGATATGGCCCACTGATTGTTCTGACAAATAAAGATAACAGGCAGCCTGAACACGCCTGCTATATTAAGACCTTCGTGGAAATCGCCCTTTGACGTGCCTCCGTCACCAAAATATGCGAGTACGGCTGTTTTATCTCCCCTGTAAACTGCAGCCATTGCAGCGCCGGTTGCATGAGGTATTTGAGTCCCGACAGGAACACAGACCGGAAAAATGTTCAGGTTATCAGGCGGAGTAATTCCCCTTTCATCGCCGGACCAGTACTGAAAGAGTTTGTAGGGCGGAAACCCGGCAGTGAGATATACACCCATTTCCCTGAAGGACGGGAATATCCAGTCTGTATTTTCAACAGCGAAGGCGCTCCCTATCTGTGACGCCTCCTGTCCCAGAATAGAGGCATAAGTGCCCAGCCGTCCCTCCCTCTGCAGATTCAGGGCATATCTGTCGAAAGTCCTTGAGAGGATAAGCAGCTCATACATCTTTTTTATTTCATCATCGGACAACGGAGGCATAAGGGATGCATCCGCATCACCTTTTTCATCGAGGACCTCAAGACGTTTTATATTGAAAGATTCTATTATTTTTTCCGGCATGGCATTACACCCAGCTTTTTCATAACAAACTTTATGCAGATATGGAAAGCTGTAAAAGAATTTCTATACGACATCTTTGAAAAGGGGTTAGGGGATAGGGAGTAGGGGATAGATGAGAAGAAATAAGAAAAACAGCTCGAAGAAAAAATGTAATATGCTGTTTGTCGATTATAGAAATTCTGAAACAGGTTGCCATATCTGATAAAAGAGCTTAAATAGATTTTAAGATATCTAATAATTAACAACATAAAGCTTGGTTAACCAGCCACATGATGGTACTGTTGAAGCGATTTGATATTAATCTGTTCGATCATCATCACTTCAATGGCGTTTATAGTGGCCCTGGCACCTGCAATTGTGGTGGTGTAAGGAATCTTATACTGAAGTGCGGCTTCTCTCAATGTGAAAGAATCCTTCTGGGCCTTTGCGCCTGAAACTGTATTTATTATGAAACTCACTTCTTTGTTCTTTATGTAATCAACGATGTCGGGCCTTCCCTCGCCGACTTTGTTAACTGTCACAACGCTGATGCCGTGCTGCTGAAGGTAGTTTGCAGTGCCTTTTGTTGCTATTATCGAAAAACCGAAAGTGGCCAGCTTTTTCGCCATTGGAGGAAGATATTGCTTGTCCTGGTCCTTAACGCTTATGAATACCTGTCCGTACATGGGGATTATATTGTTTGCCGAGGTCTGAGCCTTGGCATAGGCCCTGCCGAAGTCCTGATCAATACCCATTACTTCTCCAGTTGATTTCATTTCAGGCCCGAGCAGCGAATCAACGCCCCGGAATCTGTCAAACGGAAATACTGCTTCTTTCACAGTGAAGTGAGATATTTCCTTTTCGGATGTCAGCCCTGATTTGGCAAGTGATTTTCCGACCATCACCTTCGCAGCCAGTTTGGCAAGGGGGATGCCGATGGATTTGCTGACATATGGAATTGTACGCGAGGCCCGCGGGTTGACTTCGAGGATATAAACTTCCTGGTCCTTGACTGCAAACTGGATGTTCATAAGACCGATAACATTTAATTCTTTTGCGAGGGCTTTTGCCTGCAGCTTGATGTTCTCAATAATATCTTTTGGCAATGAATACGGCGGAAGCGAACATGCTGAATCTCCTGAATGTACCCCGGCTTCTTCAATATGCTCCATTATGCCGCCGACAATAACGGTGGCCCCGTCAGAAATAGCATCAACGTCAATCTCTATGGCATCTTCAAGATATTTATCTATCAGGACGGGATGTTCCGGAGAGGCCTTCACTGCACGCTGCATATAGTCCCGGATACTCTTTTCATCATAGACAATCTCCATGGCCCGGCCGCCGAGAACATATGACGGTCTGACCATTACGGGATAACCAATGCCTGTGGCAACATTAACTGCTTCTTCAACTGACATTGCAGTGCCGCTTTCAGGTTGCTTGAGATCGAGTTTATGCAAAATTTCTTTGAATCTCTTTCTGTCCTCAGCCCGGTCTATTGAATCCGGGGAGGTGCCGAGAATTTTTACTCCAGCCCTCTCAAGAGGGACGGCGAGTTTCAGAGGTGTCTGTCCGCCGAACTGGACGATAACGCCTTCGGGTTTCTCGATTTCAACTATATTAAGAACATCTTCAAAGGTTAGAGGTTCAAAATACAATCTGTCTGCGGTGTCATAGTCGGTGCTGACTGTTTCAGGATTGCAGTTGATCATTATCGTCTCATAGCCGAGCTCTCTCAATGCAAAAACAGCATGTACACAGCAGTAATCAAATTCAATCCCCTGGCCAATCCTGTTAGGGCCTGAACCGAGGATGATAACTTTCTTCTTGCTTGTGGGATTAGCCTCGCACTCAGCGAAAGTGGTATTTCCCCTTGTCACTTGTTCCATACTCCTGTAGAACGGCCGTTCGTAAGTCGAGTATAAATAAGGTGTGTAAGCCTTGAACTCGGCTGCACAGGTATCTACCATCTTATACACCGGCTTTATTCCGTATGCAAGTCGCTGCTTTCTTAATGTGATTTCATCAGTGCCGAGCATACTGGCAAGCCTGCGGTCCGAGAAGCCGTATTCTTTGGCCTGCTGTAATAGATCAGGAGAAAGGGGCTGGTTGCGGGTAACAAGTTTTTCAAAATCCAATATCTGTTTTATATTGTGCAAAAACCACGGATCAATCATTGTTAAATCGTGTATGTCTTCAATACTCATGCCCATCCGTAATGCATGGGTAATGTACCAGATGCGATCCCAGCCGGGAATTTTTAATTTCTTCTTTGTCTCATCAAGGTCTGCATCTGCCGGCTCAAAACCGTAACTGTCAATCTCAAGGCTGCGTATTGCTTTGTGCAGGGACTCTTTAAAGGTTCTGCCGATTGACATGGCCTCACCGACAGACTTCATTTGAGTCATTAGAGTGGCATCTGCCTCAGGGAATTTTTCAAATGCAAAACGTGGGAATTTCACGACAACGTAATCAAGTGTAGGCTCAAAGGATGCAGGTGTTTCCTTTGTAATATCATTTGGTATCTCATCAAGAGTCAACCCGACAGCGAGCTTTGCAGCGATCTTTGCAATCGGGAATCCCGTGGCCTTTGAGGCCAGGGCGGAACTTCTTGACACCCTTGGATTCATCTCGATAACCACCATTTGACCATTGGCAGGATTTACTGCGAACTGGATGTTTGAGCCTCCGGTATCAACTCCTATCTCACGGATTATTGCAATTGAGGCATCGCGCATCATCTGATATTCCTTGTCAGTCAGCGTTTGTGCAGGAGCAACAGTAATCGAGTCTCCGGTATGGATGCCCATCGGATCAAAATTTTCTATGGAGCAGATGATTACAACATTGTCCTTGTTGTCGCGCATGACCTCAAGCTCGTATTCCTTCCACCCGAGTACCGATTCTTCCACGAGCACCTGATGGACCGGACTGAGCTGAAGGGCCTTGCTCAGGCTTTTATTGTATTCATCCATGTTGTAGGCAATGCTTCCGCCTGTTCCTCCGAGTGTGAAGGACGGTCTCAGGATCAGGGGGAATTTGAGATATTCGGTGGCCTTTAAACCTTCTTCCATGGAATTGATATTTTTACTTTTTGGAGTATCAAGGCCTATCCGGGCCATTGCTTCCTTGAATAACTCCCGGTCCTCACCTTTTTTTATTGCAGGAATTTTTGCGCCGATCAATTCCACGCTGTATCTGTCGAGAATACCTCTTTCATATAACTCCACTGCAAGGTTCAATGCGGTCTGTCCCCCCATTGTCGGGAGAATTGCGTCAGGACGTTCCTGTTCAATTATTTTCTCAAGGATTTCAACTGTGAGAGGTTCGATATATGTAATATCTGCAGTTTCAGGGTCCGTCATGATTGTGGCCGGATTTGAATTGACAAGCATTACTTTGTAACCTTCTTCACGCAGGGCCTTGCACGCCTGCGTTCCTGAATAGTCAAATTCACATGCCTGTCCGATGATTATCGGCCCTGAGCCAATCAGTAATATGCTTTTAATGTCTGTCCGTTTGGGCATGTTTATTCTCCTATCATCTCTCTGAATCTGCTGAATATATAGCCCGAATCATTCGGGCCGGGTCCTGCCTCCGGATGATGCTGGAAAGAAATTATCGGCAGTTCAATATGCCTCATTCCTTCTTCTGTGCCGTCATAAAGATTTTTATGTGTAAGTTCAACCTGTCTGCCGAGGCTTTTTACGTCAACGCAGTAGTTATGGTTCTGCGATGTGATTTCAACTTTTCCTGTTGTCAAATCCATCACAGGATGATTGCCTCCGTGGTGTCCGAATTTGAGTTTGTAAGTTGTGCCGCCCATTGCAAGCCCCAATATCTGATGGCCGAGACATATGCCAAGAACGGGCTTTTGGCCCATGAGTTTCTTTGCAGCTTCGATACCGTATGTGACTGTCTGCGGATCGCCGGGACCATTGCTCAGAACAACTCCTTCAGGATTCATATCTAATACTTCTTCTGCAGGTGTCTGCGCCGGCACTACTGTAACATCAAAACCTGCATTGACAAGATGACGCAGGATATTCATCTTAATACCAAAATCATAGACGACAACTTTTTTAAGTTCTAAGTTTTGAGTTTTGAGTTTAGTATTTTCACCTGACTCTTGACTCTTAACTCTTGACTCCAATTCCCACAATCCTTTGATCCAGTTATAAACTTTTTTTGTTGTAACTTCTCTTACCAGATCAAAAGCGGAGATGCCGGGATGTTTGCGGACTTTTTCAAGCAGGCTTTGGGGACTTAAATCTGTTGACGAGATGATCCCCATCTGACAACCGTAGTCTCTCAGATGTTTTGTAAGAGCTCGTGTATCGAGGCCGTGAATACCGACCTTGTTGTTGTCTTTGAGATAGTGAGCGAGGTTTTTCTGAGAACGCCAGTTGCTCGGGAAATCAAAGAACTCCTTTGCAACAAAACCTTCGACATGGGGCAGACATGATTCCATATCTTCATCATTTATTCCGTAATTGCCTATCTGGGAATAAGTCATTACAACTATCTGCCCTTTATATGAAGGGTCCGTAAGTATTTCCTGATAACCTGTCATCGAGGTATTGAAGACAACCTCTCCGATGGTCTCGCCTTCTGCGCCGAAATTCCACCCCTCAAAGACCGTACCGTCGGCAAGTACAAGAAGAGCTTTTTTATTCATTATAGGTGTAACCCCCAAATTGTTATTTTTTTGTCTGGCTAATGACAATTGAATCTACGACCAATCGTATATTTTACCCATTGAGATAGTCTTTTCAACTGTCCCTTTTAACGTCCATCCATTAAAGGGTGAATTTTTCCCTTTTGACAAGAATTTTGACGAATCAACTGTATATGTATTCTCAAGATTTATTATTGTGATGTCAGCATCAGCCCCTGATGATAAAGTTCCCTTTGGAATTTTCATGATTTCAGCAGGAGTTGCAGACATCTTCATGATGAGCTGTTTCAGATCTAAAAGTTCCTGTCCCACAAGCTGAAAGGCCAGTGAGAAGGCTGTTTCAAGTCCTGAAATCCCAAATGCGGCGGAATCAAATTCTTTTGTTTTATCATCAAAATGATGCGGGGCATGATCCGTAGCAATTACATCAATAGTGCCGTCTTTCAGTCCTTCCTTAATCGCTTCAACGTCTTTCTCGGTTCTGATGGGCGGATTGACTTTCAGATTCGTATCATAACTGATAAGAGACTCGTCTGTCAGAGAAAAATAATGCGGACAGGTTTCTGCAGTCACATTTATTCCGCAGGCTTTTGCGTCCCGTATCAGTTTTACAGAACCTGCAGTTGAAACATGAGCAATATGCAGCCTTCCGCCTGTAAGCTGGCAGAGGGCTAGGTCTCTTGCAACCATTATTTCCTCAGCAGCTTTTGGTATTCCTTTTAGACCGAGAATGGTTGAGACAAACCCTTCATTCATTACCCCGCCTTCTGATAAATACAGATCTTCACAGTGAGAGATTATAGGGACCTCGATGATTTTTGAATACTCAAGTGCGCACCTCATAATAAGGCTGTTGGTTACAGGCCTGCCGTCATCAGAAAATGCGATACAGCCGGTCCGTTTCAAGGCTTCAAGTTCGGCAAGCTCTTCATTTTTCTGTCCTTTTGTTATGGCGCCGATAGGATAGACAGTGCATGAACCTTCGCTCAGGGCCTTTTTAATAATGAACTCTGTTACAGCAATGGTATCGTTTACAGGATTTGTGTTAGGCATGCAGCATACTGATGTAAAGCCGCCTCTTGCAGCGGCGCTGGTTCCGGTGCTTATTGTTTCTTTATACTCAAAGCCCGGTTCGCGCAGATGCGTGTGCATGTCAACAAGTCCCGGTATGACAATACAGTCAGAAGCGTCAATAGTTTGTAAGCTTGCCAGCTTGCCGGCTTGCCAGCTTGTGACTTTATTCTTCTGCGCTAAAACAATCTCTTTTATCTTTCCGTCTTCAATTAACACATCCCCTTTTCCATCAATATCCTGTGAGGGGTCAATTATACGGCCATTCTTTATCAAGATCTTCATTTTTTTACTCCTGCAAGCAGATACAGGACTGCCATTCTGACAGCAAGTCCGTTAGTTACCTGTTCAAGAATCACTGATTGCGGCCCGTCTGCAACCTCTGATTCAATTTCAACACCCCTGTTCATGGGCCCCGGATGCATGACAATCGCATTATCCCGGGCTAATTGCAACCGTGCGGTTGTGAGGCCGTAAAGATAGAAGTATTCCTCAAGCGAAGGGAAATATCCTTTGCTCTGACGTTCCAGTTGAAGTCTCAGCGTCATAATCACATCAGCTTTTTTCAAGCCTTCTTCAATGGTATTAAAGACCTCTATGCCGAGATGCCTGACTTCAGCAGGCCTCAGGGTAGGGGGGCATATCAACCTCACATGAGCTCCAAGTTTTGTAAGGGCATAAATATTTGAACGGGCTACCCGGCTGTGGGTTATATCTCCTATTATGGCGACAGTAAGTCCCTTAATTTTTTTCTTGTGAGACAGGATGGTAAACAGATCGAGCAGGGCTTGTGTCGGATGTTCATTTGCGCCGTCTCCTGCATTGATTACAGAAATATTGAGTATCCTGCTCAGAAAATGCGGGACCCCTGCAGAGGAATGACGTATAACGACAAAATCTGCTCCCAATGCTTTTATGGTAAGTGCAGTATCTTTTAGAGTTTCACCTTTTATAACACTGCTTGTTATAGTTGAGAAATTTATAACATCAGCGCTCAACCTCTTTGCAGCAAGTTCAAAGGAAATTCTGGTTCTTGTTGACGGTTCAAAAAAGAGATTGACCACGGTTTTGCCCCTCAAGGGAGGAACTTTCTTAATGTCTCTCTGCAGCACATCCTTGAATCCGGATGCGGTTTCGAGAACATGATATATCTCTTCAGTTGTAAGTTCTTTGATGCCGAGAAGGTTTTTTGATGTAACCATAGTTTGAAATTTGAAATTTGAAATTTGAAATTTTTTTCACTATCCGTTTACCAAAACTACTTTATCTTTCTTGCCATCTTCTTCGAGAAATACCTCTACGCGGTCATTAAAAAAAGTGGGAATATTCTTCCCGACGTAATCAGCCCGGATAGGGAGTTCTCTGTGGCCTCTGTCAATTAAAACCGCAAGCTGAATATAGGCAGGCCTGCCGAAATCTATCAATGCATCCATGGCAGCCCGGATGCTCCTGCCTGTAAAGAGTACGTCATCAATAAGTATCACGGTCTTGTTGTTTATGGTGCAGGGAATATCTGTTTTCTTGACTACCGGCTGCTCTTCTTTGGTATTGAGATCGTCTCTGTAGAAGGTAATATCCAGTATGCCGACCTCGATGCGGCCGCTTTCAATTAATTCTATTTGGGTGGCCAGTCTTTTTGCGAGAAGGACACCGCCTTTTTGTATGCCTACGAGACAGATGTTTTCGGTCCCCTTGTTTTTTTCAATAATTTCATGGGCCATCCTTCGGATTATTCTTTTAATGTCGTTATAATCAAGCAGTTGTTTAGACATAAAAAAAACCTTCTTCTGTTGAGAGATAAAAGGCGTTTAAGCGGGTGTTATATTGGAGAATCTTAAAAAGTGTGCGACTCAATTAATGCTTCCTTTCCAGCCTCTCAGGACCAGTTTAAAGGTTAAAAACTGTAACCATCATAATATAAAACAAGATTTGTTGTCAATAACCCGAATTGCAAGGTAGTTATATATTGACTTTTTGACCAAACTTCGCTATCGTTTGAGGAAAAAATTCAGACAGATACCGACAAATCGCTCTCTTGTTGTAAGAATTTGGCAGAATGCGTAGGGACAGCAGTTTGGCTGTGCAAACAACGCATAGAGAAACAAGAAGGAGGACAGGTATGAAAGATGATTTTAAAAGCGATGAAAGTCAACTGCCGCAAGATGAAGAAGAAACCCCAAATGTTTACTCTCGCAGTCATGCTGATGGTGAGACTAAGCTTAGCCGTAGGACGTTTTTAGAACTTGCTGCGGTTGCAGCGACAACATCTGCTCTCCACAGCGGGTGTGCAACGCTGGCGGGCTTGGGGCAAACCGGTCCTGCGATCGCTCACAAATCAGCGGTCACTGCACTAGCGGTCAATACTGCTGGCAATTTGCTGGCTTCCGGCGATAAAGATGGTACCCTTAAGCTATGGCAGTTACCCCAAGGCGTGCTTCTAAACTCCTGGGAGGGATATAAGTCCACTATCTCTGACCTGACCTTTCCCCTTATGGAGGATGAGCTGTGGTCGCTCAATTCATACGGCACCCTGAAGCGTTGGCACCTGCCTGACTGCAAGGAATCCATTGGTGGGGCGTCCATGTCAGGGATGCAGTTATTTGCAGTTCCGAGTTCGGCTGACTGGTATGCCTTACGAACAACTGCCGGGGATATGGAACTCCGCAGCCAAACAACGGGAGAGAAGCTGTTTTCACTAACAGGTTTTAACGATACCGTCAATGCGTTGGCTGTGACTTCGGATGGGCGCCTCCTACTGGCTGGCGGAGCTAATGGAAATTTGGGCCTCTGGATTGACCCTGCTGGCGACAAATCTCTACAGATAGTCAAGTCAGGTCCCTCAGCGGTATCAGCCTTGGCTATCTCTTCAGATGGCAAACTGGCGTTAAGCGCTCATGCTGATGCCCAGTTACGCACCTGGCAAATGCCCAAGATGCAACCTGGAGCTGTGTACCAATCCAACCTCGGCAAACCATTTTGCGTTGCCATCAGACCTCAAATGGACCTGTTTGTAGTTGGCTCAGAGAAACCCGAGATCGGGTTATGGAAGCTATCCCCTGCGGTGGTGGAGGCCCAAATTTTGATGGGACATTCGGCGGCAGTGCCAGCCACGGTTATTACACCGGATGGAACGCTGTTGATCTCCGGTAGTGAGGACAAGACAATACGGCTGTGGTCACTGCCTGACGGCAAATATCTGCGGAACCTAGTGGATATGTCAATCAACTATAAATATATCGAGGGGACGTCCTACAAAGGTACGGATGTTTATGGACGGACCATCACCTATACGCTTCCGTGCGGTTCACCTATTCCGCCTGGTGCGGTTTGCACCTGCAACTGTGTCCCGGGCGCGATGACCATTCCTAGAAATAACTCTCAGAGATACGATGCGAGGGGCTACTGCACGTGTGACCTGATTTGTACGTGCAATACTGTCTGCACGTGCCAAAGTGTCGGCCGTGGTAGAACGTACTATATTTCGTACTGGTATCCTAATTGAAGGATGTCTATTTTATTGAGTTCAACGGGCGGTATCTCATCTATCGTCCGCTGAAACGTTTGGCGTTCATTGGCAATCAGGCTCTGATTAACTATACAAATAATCACGAACCAACGGCAAGTTAAATTCAAGGTTCGGATAATTAGGCACTATTTTTTGCAGTTTTGATTCAGGGTCTCTAATCTTTGCTTGGCTTCTTCATTTAAAGGGTATCGTTTGAGGAAGTCTTCATAGGCGTAAATGGTTCCTATAGACTTTGCTTTGTCAAAATACAGCCTTTCTATTTCCTTACGTGCGTTTGCACTGAATTCACTCCCCGGATATTGTTCTAGGAATTTTTCATATGCGGATATGGTTCCTTTAGACTTTGCTTTGCCGTAATGTAACCTTTCTATTTCTTGACGTGCGGTTGCACTGAATTTACTCCCCGGATATTGTTCTAGGAATTTTTCATATGCGGATATGGTTCCTTTAGACTTTGCTTTGTCGAAATACAGCTTCTCCAGTTTTCGTTTTGCTTCTCCATCAAACTCGCTCCCCGGATATTGTCGTAAGAAGTTTTCATATGCATAAATGTTATTTGCTTTTTGCGCCCTTTCCCACGCCATGCTCGCGCAACCGATAAGGCTTAAAAGGATAACAAACATCATAAACCATATAGCGATTTTCAGCAGTTTAATCATGTTACTTCTCCTTTCTGCCTAAATATGAGGTCTTTGATGTGAAGACCATGTAAAGAACGATTCCCCGTAGTCAACGGATTTAAAAATTGATTGATTATTAATAGATAAACCAAAATATTTTTTTTAAAACAGAAATATCATACGAAATTGTACACTGCTTTTTATCTTAATTCAACAACCATTTCATATAGATTTTTACGTGAGGCAACAGGTAGATAATGAATTCCTCTTCCTCTGTCACGCCCTCGCCCGAAACTATCAAGGAGGCGAACAAAAACTGTCGAGGAAAACTTGCATGATAGGGGAGTTTTTGTTAAACTTGAAGGCACTCAATCCCAAGTAGTTTTTTTAGGGTTAATAGTAAGTTCTTTATAGTAATCAGCAACATATGGAAGCCTGTTAAATAGCACCTGGAGAAACAGGAAAAGGAGCAGGTATGAAAGACGATTCTAAGCACGACAAGAGTCGAACCCCTCAAGACGAAGAAGAAACCCCGGCCGTTTACTCATGCAGTAAGAATGATGGCGAGTCCAAGCTCAGTCGGCGGACTTTCTTAGAGCTGGCTGCAGTGGCGGCGGCAACAGCTGCGCTTCCCTTTTCAGCCCTTGGAAAGGAAAAACAGAAAAGCATACCAATTGCGCATGAAAAGGAGGTTACAGCGCTGGCCGTAAACTCTACAGGGACGTTGTTAGTCTCCGGTGATAAAGGTGGCGACATCAAGCTTTGGCAGTTGCCAGAAGGAACGTTATTGCATTCCTGGAAGGGGACTCATAAGCCTGTCTCGGACCTCTCTTTTTTTCATGGGGAAGATGCACTATGGTCACTCGATACTGAAGGTGCTCTTAAACGATGGGACTTGCCAGATGGGAAGGAAATTTATAACGCCGCTTTTACAGGTTCTCGCCATAATAATGGGTCTGAACTTGAGATACCCTGTGGGAGTGAATGGTATGCCATCATATCGAAAAATGGCGACGTCGAAATCCGCGGCAAAAGTACGGGTGAAAAGTCGCATACATTAAACGGGTTGAAAGATGAAGCAACAGCTCTTGCCGCGACATCTGATGGCCGTTTGATAATGGCTGGGGGAAAGCACGGAAGTGTCGGCCTCTGGACTGATATAATACAAATGCAGACGGCAGGAATGCACATGGAAACCGTATCAGCCTTGGCTATATCTTCAGATGGCAAACTGGCGTTAAGCGCTCATGCTGATGCCTTGTTGCGCACCTGGCATATGCCTGAATTGCGTGCAGGAAAAACATTCACATCCACTCTTGGCAAACCTTTCTCTGTTGCCATCCGGCCGCAGTTGGACCTAATTGTGGCAGGCTCAGAGAAGCCCGAAATTGGGTTGTGGAAGCTGAATGGCGAGACTTCAGAGCCCCAGTTGCTCAAGGGACATGCAGATGCAGTGCGCGCCACGGTCATCACACCCGACGGCTCCCTGCTGATCTCTGGCAGTGATGACAAAACCATTCGCCTGTGGTCACTACCTGATGGCAAGTATTTGCGTAACCTCTTAGATCTTTCCATAAATTATAAACATGTCGAGGGCATAGGCTATGAGGGCAAAGATATCTATGGACGGACCATCACCTTCACACTTCCCTGTGGTTCACCCATTCCTCCCGGTGCAGTTTGCACATGTAACTGTGTCCCTGGCGCCATGTCCATTCCCAAAAATCACACTCAAAATTATAATTCCCTTGGCTACTGCACGTGTGACCTGATTTGTACGTGCAATACTGTCTGCACGTGCCAAAGTGTCGGCCGTGGTAGAACGTACTATATTTCGTACTGGTATCCTAATTGAAGGATGTCTATTTTATTGAGTTCAACGGGCGGTATCTCATCTATCGTCCGCTGAAACGTTTGGCGTTCATTGGCAATCAGGCTCTGATTAACTATATAGGGCGGCGGACTATTAATTCCCATACTGCACCAGCACACCCGGATATAGACTTATTTCTTGCGCGTACTGGATACTGGGAACCCGCTGTATCGCCGGAACCCGGGGACAGACCTGAACCAGCGCGTCCGACCATGGCTGTGCTCCTTATGACAAATCGATGCAACCTCGCATGCACCTATTGCTATGCATCTGCCGGCAGCCATGCACCAGTGGACATGTCCTGGCCTATTGCACGGGTGGTGATCGACTCTGCCACCGATAACGCGCGTATCAATGGTGATTCAAGGTTCGGATTATCTTTTCATGGCGGGGGGGAGCCTACACTCAACTGGTCCATTCTAACGGCTGCCGTGAGCTACGCACGAGCACAGCGTTTACCATGCGATGTTTCGCTAGCCAGCAACGGAATATGGACAACTCAAATAAGAAATTTTATCTGTAGTAACATAGACTCGGTAACGTTATCATTCGATGGTGTTAAGGCTGTTCAGGATGCTCAGCGTCCTCGCCGTTCCGGTAGCGGATCTTTTGAAAGTGTCATGCGTAGTATACGAGCGCTCGATACTTCCGGAGTTGAATACGGCATTCGTATGACGGTGATGCCTGAATCTTTTGAGCGATTACCGGAAAGTCTGCAATTTCTTTGCAACGAGACTGGCGTCCGAGCTATCCAAATTGAAGCGTCTTTTACCAGCTCCCGCGGTGTCTATACTGACATATCCTCCGAGGATGCAGACCGCTTTGTGACGTCCTATATATTAGCAGAAAGAATTGGCTTTCAACATGACGTTGTTGTTTCTTATTCTGGAGCACGTCCCTGGGTAATTTCTGACACGTTCTGTCAAGCCCCTTCTAAGGCTATCATCGCCACACCTGAAGGGCGTATGGTTGCCTGTTTCGAGGCAACAGGAGAAAACCATCCTTATTCCAAAGAGTTTACGATAGGTCACGTGACTCCAAACGGTGTCGAAACTGATCCTGATGCTTACAATAAATTCCAGCAGAGCCGGGAAATTCGCCGTGCGAAATGTGGCGAGTGTTTCTGCTATTGGCACTGTTGCGGAGACTGCGCATCTAGGGCTATGATATCAAAAGCGCCGACATCCAAGCGGTGTCATGTTAATAGGGAAATCACAAAAGCTCTTATTGCCGACTACATTGAACGAGGCAATGGTATTTGGATGACAAGGGATTCAGTCCCCGTGATTAATGAGGTAACGTAACTCTGAGAGCTGGTCATAGCAAGCCCGAGCAAGGGTCATGCAATTTCGGGTAGTTTATTATTTCCAGTTTGCAATCTTGTTATCGCTTGCCACAGCAGTTATGGTGTTGAAGGCAGATAAATATTCTTAAACATGTTTAGCGAGTGTAGTCAAATACCTGTGAAAAGCATCTTCAGATATGTCTTTGCCCGCAGCTGTTGCTGAACGATTGGTATATCGTTCGGGTATAGCCAGAGACAATAATCTGTTTGAAATTCGTATTGCAAGACATTGATCGATAAGCTCAGTCAGGGCGTTATGTAATAAAACTGAAGATGTCTGGATACCTTGTACCGATAGCTGATCAGGGATCGTGTCTATCTCAATCGGGTCTTCTGCTAATCTGTATACATGCGCTGAAAGGCCCTGAAGAATAATATTATGAGATACTGCACAGGAACGGGTATCCATAAATACCAAAGTCTCAGCGTCATGTTCCTTGACTGTCAGTTGTGGCGGGGACGGGCTTAAATATGCTCTTCTCCACTCCTCAGATGCAACTATAAGACAGCGAATTCCGTCCGTCTCACGATTCATTTCAGGGTAGAACTCAGGCCAAGACTCGTCGCGAAAATAATAAGCAAGTTGGCTAATAGTCGATGTCGGAAGAGGGTAAATAACTTCATAATTATTATACGGCACTGGATTTAAGCCGTAGCGATCTGGATTTGTCATGTACGCACTGAATCTCTGTAACGTGATGCCATGGAGACTCTTAGGTGGCTGGAGGTGATATAGCAGTGGTAACAAAGAGGCTGTCTTACTGTACCAGTCATCCGAATCGCCGGGAAACCCTGTAAGCAAGTTCCATCCGACGATTATGCCGAACTCAGCAGCATGTTTAAGTAAAGCAATATTTTGAAGAACTGTAGAACCCTTGTTTATGAGTGTAAGGAGCCCGTCGTGAAGGGATTCAATGCCTGCCTGTACATGGCGAACGCCGGCTGAAAACAGCAGGCGCGCCTGATTGCGTTGCATAATGGGACGAATTTCGTAGAAAAGATCATAAGTCGCCTGCTGGCGCTCAAGCTCTGGGAAAAGTGTTTTCAAATAGCTTGGTGGCAAAACGTTATCAGCCATGGCGAAATTTCGCAGGTTGTAACGGTTTGTCAACGTTTCCAATTCAGTGCATACCCGTGCCGGATTTTTAGTACGGTAAGCATGATTCCCATGGTTTAACCCACAGAACGTACAGGCATCTGTATTGCTCCACCAGCAACCACGCGATGTTTCCATGGGAAGCGTGCTATGAATAAGCAGGCGGTCAGAGTCTGAAAACCGTGCAAGAGACTTGAAGTAATCGTCATAGTCAGGGATCGGGAGCGCATCAAGGTCAGATACAGTCACACGCGATGCAGTGCTATTAGTTGATGTGCAATGAGATGCCATATCACGAGTAAGGACACCTTCAGGAAGCTGTTGTTTCAGTCCTGCGCGCCCCCATTTCATCACCGATCTACACAGAGACACAACTGTTTCGTCAGCCTCACCTGAACAGATGGCATCAACCCAGGGGAATACCCGGACAACAGTGGCTCCCATTTCACCTTCCACATTGGCCCCTCCTATCAGTGTCACCACCTCGGTATCCAGTTCCCGAACCCGGCGCAAAAGAGCCAGAGACGACACCTGTTGAAAAAAGCTGGAGCTACAGCCGACGATTTTCGGCTGCTTTGCCAAAAGGTCACGAGCCAACTGGTCGATGAAGGCGGGTGCAGCCTTTCGCATACGCATAAACTCCTTTCGAAGTGCAAGAACGAGTGGCAAAGGGTCGCCATGGGAATAGGCTCGGGCAAAAGGGACGATACACTCCTCCAAGTATCGGTCATCGCAAGGCGAGAAATCCGGAAACGCTGCACTGGCAAAAACCCACTCGCCTATGAGCGAAGTGGGCCACATACGTAGTGGCAGACTAGAAGCATGAATACCAACATGCTGGGCAAAGATAAGGTTGGCATAGATGATATCAGCAGATATACCATTCCTCTTCAGAGCACCCTTGAGCAAGCCTAATGCCAGCGAGGGGCGTTCAATATCACAGAATGGCATTAGGACGAGCGAGATCATAGCAACTGAATTTTCCCCATTCGGTCAAGTGACAGATCAAGGTAAGCCAGACAATCCTGGAGACTATAAGCAATGTCTACAGGGATTAAGGTCTCATAAGATTTGTTTAGTGCGAGCCATGCGGTAACCGGTATCCTAATGCCAACCCCCGGGTCTTTATCAAACAGTATGCTCCTTTGAGTACTAATGTTCAAGAATCCATCTCCAGCGTCTGCATCATCTCCGTGTGCCTGCGTAATAATTCGGGGTCTTCTAGTTCTAACCATTCGCGTGGGCAGTTTTGGAAGAAAGCGTCAAAACTCATCAATATATACCGTCGCCAGTCAAAAAAAGCGGAAGGCATGTCTGTGCGTGGTTGAGTTGCGACCGTGTAAAGGTGCAAACCGCCAATATGTATGTGCTGAGGAAATGATGACAGGAAGTGATGTGTCCCGTCTTCTCCATCCACTGGAAACGTACAGGTCATATTCATTGTTTCCAGTTCTTCTCTTACCTGCACCATAGTGTCTTTCAATGGGATTGTAAGATCCCCCTCATGCCTGTGGAGATCAGGTCGCCGAGCATAGACCTTAGGCGTAAACGGAACGGGGTCAAACGACGACAATCCTTCTGGCCAACGTAATGGTGAAAGCCAGTATGCAGGCTGTGTTATTCCGCAGCCGGGCAGTGGACTCCGAGTACAGAGACATACGTCACTATTCGAGAAACAGTTGTCAGCCATCTCAAACCAGTGCTCAGCCGGTGTCAGTAAAAATGTATCATGATCAAAAAACCATACACCTTCATAGTTGCGGAGAGCGTCCTTCGCCAGGTACTCGCGCATAGCGCTGTCGTCAGCCAGAATGTGGGGGGGATACAGGAGCTCCTTGACGCTTTTGGGGAGGAATTTACGAAATCGTTCCATCTGTACCTCTGATTTGCCGGCTTGCATCACGTAGATTTCACGCTCGGGAGCGAATGCCTGCAGCCGGTGCAGACAGATCAGTCCCAAGCAATTCGACCACCAAGAAGTGACAAAGACACTGCTACGCATACTGATCCTCTCCTGGTGAGGGTATGCTTGAGAGACGGGGAGGGTCAGTTGGATGGTAGACCTCATGCAATGCCAGTGTCAGAAATGCTTCGCGTACGATGGATACTCCCTGCCTATGTGACATTCCGAGTTCGATGGCAAGAGTTGCTGCCACTTGCTCAATTGTCCGAACTCCGTTGAACAGCCTCGTAGCTGCACATTCATCTGGACTGAGGGACATCATACCCTCCTGACCTGAATCATCCCGATAGTAGATACCATCTTCGCAAACGTACACTCGCCACCCCTGACGCAAAACAGGCACCATACGTAACAGTTCCGTTTCTGGAATGTTTTTAAGGGCACTCAACGGAACGCGGCAAGAAATGGTTTCTTCCTTGCCTGGATGTGATGGCTCACGTGCAAACCACTTAAACGGTTGAGTAAAGAACTCTCTGCGAGTTATCACTTTATATCTCTGTCTCCATCCGTTACTTGTACTCATATATGTGCGTTTTCTCCTCTCATTTTGAAGCCAGAGCAGTTGAGGAATCCGGACGCAGTCTCAGGGCCCGCCGAGCCCTGCAGCCTCCACTACACAAGCCCTTTGCCAGGTAGTCACAATGGGTGCATTCGCGGTGAACTCCAACTGGAAGCACCGGCAATAACTCTCTGTCGAAAGACTTCACCAAATTATAACGATTCCCTTCCAACGGCAACGGAAGGCGGCCAAATCGCGAAAGAGCATAGCATGAGATGCAATCACCTTCCACCAGGATATCGATAACAGGATTACATCTTACCCCGACTGCCTCCCTCAGATTTTCAGCTCCCATCGGATCTTGTCCAGCAGCAAAATCATTCGTACAGGCCATATGCGAGTCTTGACTGTCATGTATGTTAGCAGAAATCCCAAGTCTCGTTGTAAAATCTTCCTGTTTGGATAGCTTGCTGTGGTCAGCATCTCTAAGCATGAACAAATCATAATGAGAAGTTACAAAATCCCTGGAAAACATACAAGGTGTGATACCACAATCGAAACCGACATTTATGCCCAACTTATCCCCAAATGCTACAAGACGTTCCAAAATGGGAATTACACGAGGACCGCGAAACACAAAATAATCATTTACTCCACCCCAGATTGGATGGGCAACTCCTACCCGAAGCGTCCGGCATACATCGTATTCATTTACCCAGTCGAACAGGAAAGTAGGATCTTGTTCATATGATCGGATATTTACTCCCAGCGTAATCTTTTCACCCAGAGCCTTGCATAACTTTCGCTGCTTTTTCACTAAAACTTCTGCATCGAAGGAGGGATCAGCCGCATTCAACACCACCGAAAAATTATCCGCAGGTAATCGCGCCATATACTCCTCTACTGGTTGAGGAACCATACCTCCACTGAAAACTACCACGCGAAAGGCTCTTTCAAAGGCAAGATTAACATATTCAATAAACCGAGGATGCTCGGTAGGTTCCCCGCCTAAAAGCCGCACCTCCGGAAAGTTGGAGCGCTCAAGAAACTCCAGCGCAGCTTCATAGATTTCTGGCGACATGTCATCTCCCAACTTCCTGGCCAACTCGTGTTTGGCAAAGCAGTAAGTACAGTAACGCTTACATCGTCTAGTTATTGACAAGTTTGCCATGTCACTCCTCTGAAAGTAATCCTTTCTGTTTCCAAGCCGCAAGAGTCTTTTCGACCTCCTGCATTGCAGCCTGCCTGCTGACTGACATGAGGATAATCATCAGTTCGGTGGCATGGGACAGACTGTAGTTGCCATTAGCGACTAGAGCCCATAACCCGGCATGGGGATAGGGAATCGAATGACATATCTGCCCATCTCGGCTATTCAAAGTTACTCCCCTTGTCTCGACAAACCACGTTAGCTGTTCTGATGGTTTCATAGTTTCATCCGTGCTCCCTCTCTCCATGCTGTAATACGATCATCAGGATTGTTCGCGACAGCTTGCATAGCAGATATATTTTCTATAAATGACTCTGCCGCCATCGCTCCATCCAATTTACGCAACAGGCGTCCTGCAGTAATGAGACGGGTTGCCCGACAGCGATCATCGTACTCTATTGAACAACCTGGAGGAGTTTGTTCAATATGGCACCCTCCGGCGCATGTGTGGCGGCAGAAGCACCTGACACAACGCGGTTTGGAATCCAGAAGGCCAGCAATAGCATCAAGTTTCTCTTGTTCGATCACGGGCCCGGACACCAGATCCATCCGCCCTACCACCGGATCAAGCCCACGACTCTTCCAACGCTTAGTTTCAAGATAACAAGCTGTCAGTAGTCCCTCAGGATTTAGCATTAACGTCCCCCGTCCCATAGGACATGAGGTATCGCGAGGACTACACAACTCCGACGGGCCGTGGACAACGTTGACACCATAAGATGCCACCAGTGTTTCTGCTTTCAATACACCTGCAGCAAAGCGGTAGGGATCCGGAGGATTCAATCCGGCAATCTGCGACGACCTGTTCGGAACCATCATCTCGAAACAAAGAACATCGAACTCGAACTCCGAGCAGAAATGAGACGCAATGGCCGTCATTGAGTCTACGGAACAACTGGTAACGCACGTCCGCAAACTCACTTCGATGGGGAACCGGCTAAGTTGGCGGATGTTAGCCGCAATGGTAGAGTACGTGCCACGGCCATCAGTATGCCGGCGATTAATATCATGAACCGATTCGCCTCCATCTAACGAAATGACAACGCTGTCCATATAATCTCCGATCAATGGAATCACTGTAGTATCAAACAGCCCGTTAGTAGTGATCTCAAACCATGGGATTAAACCTGTTCGGGCACAAACCATGCGGGCATAATGCACAACGGCTTCTACACATGGCCGAGCTATCAGCGGCTCACCGCCAAAGAAGTGAATACGCAGCACGGCTGGCAACTCGGAAGATCGTTTGGCTACAGTATCATCAATCAGCCTGATAGCCAGAAGGGGATCGAGCGTTGTTCCGTTATTGTCTGTCTTGCCAAAATCACAGTAGACACAGTGCATATTGCAAGATCGGGTTGGTATGATGACTAATTTATCCTGTCCCGATGGGGAGTGGTCGGAAGACCCCTGTACCTCCACCAGATGCCGCCAGAGATCTTGTATAGTTTCAGAGGCAGCAGTATCACCAACTGCGTATTTTGCCACAGCATCAACGGCCGCGCGATTTACCATTGCACTTTTCAAATCGTGTGAAGATACAAGCATCCATTTCTCATTAATGGGTATTGCATAGATAGCTGCCGAAATATCATCAAAAGCAGAATCCCTCAAGGGTTCACCTCGTTCCTTTGTCCGTTCTTGTAGACTCTTACATTCAACATCCTCTGCTTGTCCCAAATTTCATTACAATTTCCCCACTTGGTGGAAACCCATGCCTTATCGGCTGCCTCAACTATCATAGCTTCCATAAGCATCCGATTCACCAGGCACCGGAAACTCCCCCCCTCATATTCGCGAAAAGAAGACGACTCGACGGACTCCTCCAACTTACAACGGTCGGGACAACCAAACGTGCACTGGCAACTGCACAGGCAGTTGTAGCAACCAATCGGCCGTTCGGAGCAACGGATGATCAGGGAACGGATATATTCCTTATCAATCCGGAACATCCTGCGGGCCGAATCAAGTGATCCGATCTGCACTCGTCGCCGGTTGACGCCGTCCGGACGCGACTCGAGAAAGCAGCCGGTGGCGATATCGCCAGGAATAAGGTTCAGTACGCGACGCAGCACATTACAGTACGGACCGTATATGGCGTTAGGACGTGTGATAGATGTGGTGACGGGAATGCCTCGCACTTTACCAGCCGTTTGCGAAGCAAGAAAGCCGTTAACAAAGGCGGCAGCATGCGAAACATCCAGCAGCGCCTCACCGGACGGGTTAATATAGACGGGTTCCAACCTAATCTCGCTCGGTGCATATCGGTCAGCCAGATACGACACGATCTCTGACTGACGGTAAACTGTCTCGCGTGAGATCGTGGCCCGAATGTGAAAGGGTCGACCGTGCCGCTGCAGTGTAGACATCGTGTTGCTGACATACTCAGACAACGGTCGTCCGTCACGGCCTGGACGATACCGGTCCTGGACTTCAGGAGGTCCGTCGCAAGAAACGCCGACGAGATCAAACCGGGTCACCAGCCAGAGCGCTGTTTCCTCGGAAACAGCCCCGTTTGTAGCAATGTAGGTCCGTGGGTGAAGGCCAAAAACGCCTGCCTCTTCCCTTGCAATATCAATAAAGCGATCAACATGCTGTGTGACCAAGGTCGGTTCGCCGCCTCCATGAAACGCCAGAGTGAATGGGATGTTTCTTGTTGCGCACGTCCCAGCGACGAGCCTTGCCGCCGCGCGAACCCCATCTGCGCTGACAGTCCTATTTACGCTGACGTCCGGCTGAGAATAGCAGTAACGGCAACGCAGGTTGCATTGGTTGTTCACATAGATCGTGAGGCACTCCGGCATAAACTCCTGACGCGAGGCTTCGGTCATCTCCCGTGCGGCCTCGCGAGCCGCCTGAATAATTCGAGCAGCGGCATGCAGAACCCTGGATTGGGACATTGCGCGCGAGTCCTCCCACTGGGGTAGTTCAAAAGCAAGACGTTCGATGTGGCGCAGGGCAGCTGGAGTGTCACGCTTGTCCAGAACACAAATCAGGCGGGGCGCGTATAGTATCAACCGGTCACTGCTCGTTGCCGAGTAGATTGGCAACGAATCCGCTAGCACTTGCCGAAAGCCGCTCCGCCAGAGTGCCTGCGCCTGCATGGTCAGGATTCAACCGCTTCTTGTATGAGTTCGAAATGGGTCCACTGTCCAGGATCTTCGAGAGACAGTGGCAGCAATCGTCGTACAATGGCCGCACCAATCCTTGGGGGACGCTGCTTCGAGTCTGTCAGCGTTGTTGGATGCGCGAATTCGCAACGGGTGTTACTGAAATAGCAAACACTTTCCGCCTCGTCGTCTTTGTATAGATGTTCATAAGGCTGCAACGTGCAGGCCGACATCATGCGGCGGCGTCCCCGCATTTGCAGGGCTTTGCTAGCAAGTGAACAGTAGTTGACCGCAAGTGATAGGCCACTGGAGTCTATGTCACGCAGCACGTCTGCTACCAACTCCGAACTGCGGGGATTAAACTCACATGCGTGACCATCAGGCATCCGACAATGTTCGCGGACGCCTGGTATCGTTTCGGAAGGACTGCCCGGCTCGTAGATCAACTCGTGGAGATTGAGGTATTTCACGCCCGCATGGTTCCAGGCAGGCAGTGCTTCTCGCAGATGCTTTGCATGTTCTGGTATGGCTGGAATCTCCACTGTTACGGATGGCAAACAGGTGACGGCATGACGGAGCATTGTGGTGACATAAGTATGGGAATAGCCAGTCGCAGCCATGTTGAAGCGGAGTTCATGTAAACCAGCATCAGCGAGGGCTGAGATGAGATGCGTCGTCAACAGCAGTCCGTTGGTATATGCCCAGAAGTAGATATCCGGCCGTTTTGCACGAAGCCGCGAGAGGCAATATAACAGGCGGTCTGGCATAAGTAACGGCTCGCCGCCCGAGAACCCAATGCCGATGACCTCGGAGTGCGCGTAGATCTCTTCCAGTACATTCAAGTCGTTACTCAGGGAAGAAAGAGAGGATGCTTTTGTAAGACCGCAGGGGGTCAGGCAGAAGATGCACGAGAGATTGCAGTCCGTAGTAAGGAAGATACAATCCCACCTTCCTGCTTTACACGCCCGACACCCCGGGGACAGCTCACCTATCCTTATAGTATCCCCGTCATCCTCGATTCGAATGCCTGGCGTGACTTGTCGCATGTACTCAATCTGTTGCACCCACCGGCGTGCTGTTCGAGCCCTCTCATCGCCATGTGTTTCGAAGTCGCATACTTCATCCCAGATATCCAGTAGTGCGGCAGGCATCCGGGGGACTGACTTTCTGTGCGGCTGTTGGTGGTCACGAAGCATGGCAACTTGGTTCATGAGGGTACCTTCTCATGCCCGATGTCAAAAATGCTCGGGGACAAGAGTGGTATCGCCCTTTGATAATTGATAACTGTGCTCTTTCGCACTCATTTTACATTTAACCACTTTACCTCAAATGTGAGATAGAGTCAATAGTAGTAGTTTGAATTACCTCTAACCAGATAGATATAGACATACTTCCCTGTCATAAGGAGAAAAATCATACAGAAATGAAGCAAATAAAAGAGATGAGTTGACAGGGGGAATAAGCAGAAAAGAGGCTGCCTATGGAGGAGCCCCCGTCAGGAAACTCCTCCTCCCTGCTGTTATGCATTGATTGATCGAAAACATATACTAACGAGGGCCTCCGGTCAGGTGAAAACCTAGGAAGCTCAATCCGATCATTGCAATCATGCCTGGCCATGCATTTGCCTTCCATGCAAAGCCGATTAACGGAAATCCAGCGAGTCCTGCAATAAATCCCGCAACGCCCATTACAAACACATCGGCTTTGATAAAATTAATGTTGTAAAGTTTCTGGATCTCCGGATGCATATCATTGCTAATTGATTCTGGATTACCTATTGTTGCGAGTGCCGGATTAGCTACTAATGCATTTGTAAACCATCTTTTTGCCAAAGGTGTTACTGCTATTGAACTTAAGCCCCACATAATCAATGTACATATAAAGATATTTGGTAACATGTTAATCCCTCCCCGTTGTTTTTTAAACAGCATTTTGATTTGTAATTGGTGCTTCTACGATTACATTTGCATTCTTTTGTTTTTCAGTTGTCGTTTGTTGTTCCAAATTTGTTGAAAAAGCCCTTTTAACATTTTTACTGAGGAGATATGTCAGGATAAGCGAGGCAACAATTAATGCAATTATATTTCCCTCCGCTAATCCAACAATTCCGTTCAGGATATAGCCTGCTATTGCTGCCTTTCTTGCCCAAGACTTTAATCTGAATAACCCGATTCCAACTACAACTGAAAAAAGACCTGATCCCAAAAGCAGAGCAACTCCAAATCCTGAAGTCACTCCAAATGAACTCAGCGTCAGTATTGCACCGACCACAATATTGACTACACTGATCACTCCGATCATTACCGGCATTTTCTTTTTCATTACTCTATCCTCCTTTCAAAAATTTGTTTGTTTAAGGTTTGTTAATGAATAGGTATAGAGCAACCGCTGTGCCAGTATCAAATGGTTAATTTAATGAGAAAGATAACCTACTGATTAAACAGGCAAATCAAGGAAAATAGGGCTGTTAAGTAGTTAGTAGATAAAAAAAGGGGAGAGATTGAAAACGTCTAATTTTTAGATGGTGTTTTAATAAACAATTCTGAGAAGTAATTTATCTAATAAAAAATATTTAAACTTACCCGCATTGATATCACAAGACGCCAAAAATTCACTTGATATTAATACTATTGGGGTGTACTCATGAAAATTAAATAATGCTAAAATGAATTTTCTCTGACACTACTCCCACATTAATAATTTGTCCTGATTTCATATTCCCCTTAAGAATTAATGATGACAGTGGTTCAGAAATATGCTCATCAAAACATCTTTGTATCTCCCTTACTCCATTTGATCCGCTATAACCTTTTTGGAGCAGAAAGTTTAGTGCTTCATCCAATAAAACTATCTTGATGCCCCTTGATATCAGTCGTTTGTTTAATTCACTAAGGATCTTCTCATCAATGATTTGTTTAACGCTTTCCAGACTGAGTGGATAAAATATTATTGTTTTCTGTATCCTATTCAAAAGCTCAGGCCTGAATGTACTGTTTATTGCCTGTCGAATACGATTTTCATAATCCTTCCACTTTTTACGATCATCCGGGATAATATGACTTTCCTTAATTGTTTTATCCTTCTGATCATTCAAATTTCGCTTACCAACATTAAAACCGATCTGTTTATTTATTAACCCCTGCACTGAACCGGGATAGTTCCCGAGATTTGATGTTAATATTATTACACTCTCTGAAAAATTAACCCTTCTTCCATGTGAATCTGTTAGCCTTCCTTCTTCAAATATCTGAAGAAATAAATCAAAAACATCTGAATGGGCTTTCTCTATTTCATCAAAAAGAATAACTGAATATGGATATGTCCTGACCTTACCTGTAAGTTGTCCTTCCTCCTCATGCCCGATGTATCCCGGAGGTGAACCTATTAATTTAGCGACAGAATGTTTCTCCTGATATTCAGACATATCAAATGCAATTAGACAGCTTTCATCATGCGACATGAATTCGGCAAGTGCTTTGGCAAGTTCAGTTTTGCCAGTCCCTGTTGAACCAGCAAGAAGGAATATCACAGGCTTGTTCGGATCTTTAAGGCCGGCCCTGGCAGACCGTATAGTATCTGATATTTCTTTTATGGCATAATCCTGTCCCTTTATCCGATGACACAAGTATTCCTCAATCTTTAATAATCTCTCTGTTTCGTCTGTTGTTAAACTATCAATCGATATGCGACACCTTTCTGATACAACTCTTGCGACATCTTCTATTCTTAGTTCCTGTCTTCTATCATCAGCGTTTGCAGGGGAAAAGGATTGAAGCATTGTTTTTGCACATGCCTGATCTAAAATATCTATTGCCTTATCAGGAAGCCGGAAATCAGTAAGATATCTCATGGAAAGTTCTACTGCCTTTACTGTTACCTCATCAGGGATCTTAATCATATAATGATTCTCAAATCTCTGTTTAAGTCCTTTTAAAATAAGAATAGTCTCTTCTTTTGTCGGTTCATCTATCCAGATTATCTGAAATCTCCGTTCTAAAGCAGCATCTTTTTCTATATATTTTCGGTATTCCGTAATTGTCGTTGCACCTATACATTTAATAGCCCCTTTGGCAAGAACAGGTTTCAAGATATTCCCTGCATCCAGTGCACCGCCTGCTGCACCTGCCCCTACGATTGTATGAATTTCATCAATAAACAAAACTATATTGGGATCCGAAGCCGCTTCCTTAAGCAAGGCGTCAAGTCTTTCTTCAAACTCTCCACGATATTTTGTACCTGCAATAAGCGAGCCCATATTAAGTTCAATTATCCTAAAATCTCTAATTTGCGGCAACGCATCAGTCGCTGCTGCTTTTACTGCAAATCCCTCGACAATGTTGGTCTTACCAACACCTGACTCACCAATAAGAATAGGACTGTTCTTTTTCTTTTGTATAAGTGTCTGAGCAATTTTTTTGATCTCTGATGAGCGACCTATAGTAGGATCAAGTTTTCCATCTTTTGCTAATTGTGTTATATCTCTTCCCCATTTATCTATTAAAGGAGTTTTGGTTTTTAATGGTTGCTGTGAGTCCTTTTCCATCTGATTTTCTTCATGTGGTTTCTCTCCTGAAATAGTACTGTGATGGTCGTCCTCTTTTGACAAATTTTCTTCCAAGCCCGATAAAAGATCAATCCGTTCGGTGGATAGCTCTGAGAATAAAAGATCGAGGGAATGAGATTTCTGCCTTAATACTGACGAAAACAAGAGTTCAAGATTTATATTTGACGAACCTTTGTTTTTACAAAGACTATTAGCAATGGTAAATACCTCCCGGCATCGCGGCGTGCGATGGCCGGAAAAATCTCCCCTTTCAAATTCTGATTCATGAAGAATTTTTCTCAAACGTCTGCGCGCTTTTTTGGAATATACCCCTTTATCAGATAAAAGGTCTTTAAATGACTGGATTTCTCTTCGAGCCAGCAACCATTCATTCTCTTTCAATGCAGGAATCGCACTGTTTTCAATTAACAGAATGTCTTCAATCTTAAAAAGCCCCAAAGCTAGGTGCTCTACATCAATATATTTACTGTGAAGCGCTTGAGCTTCACCTGAAGCAAGACTAAATGCTATCTGAGATGCAATAGATACATTCATAATTAAAACCTCAAGTATCAAATTATCAGATGATGTTAATCTGCTATATCTGAAACAAATTGATTTTATTCCTCTCTACTCATCTGATTAATTCTGAAATCTTGATAATTACGCTTCTATTTCTATATTTACTGGTGTTTGGGTTATTGTTATATAATGAATTTTCTCCGACGCTGCTAACAAGAAATGTTTTATATGGAAACGTAGTAGTTTTTCTCAGATGATCAACAACAACAGTAGCCCGTCTCATGCCTAAAGCGATGTTATCGATATAAGCAGAGCCAGTAGGAATCGGGACATTGTCAGTACATCCAACCACTTTTATAGAAATTTGCCCTGCATATGGTTCAAGTTTTTGCCCTAAAGTTGTGAGTAAAGTCTTCGCTTCAGGTTTCAATATGGTTTTACTGGAAAACAGACCCATATCAAACATTATTGTGATTTCATCACCTGTTGCTATGACAGAAGTCCCCGGAACTTTAATTGCATCAGATGGAATACCCAACTTTGCTAATGCCATATTTTTATTTTTTTGCACGGAATTTATATTAGCGATCTCTGCCATAATAGATTTATGCTGATTGTCAAAATATTCTTTCATGGCAAAACCAATGATTACTACGCATAACAATAAAACGAATCCGGTAATAAATGGTGTCAGATAGCTCATCCATACCGGACGACTTTGCATTTTTGCTATGAGCTGCAATCCTCTCCTGTATGATTCGTTGGTCGGATCCATTTCTGAAGCTTCCATCCACAATTTTTCTGCCTCAGCAAGCCTCCCTTGCTGAGCATTAATGCGTGCAAGAAGGTCTAAGAAAGCTGGTGTAGCCCCCCCCTTCACTTCTTTTAAGAGCCTCTGAGCTTCTGAATATTTGCCTTCTCTGGCCAGTCTCGTCGATTGCACTAAAAGAGATTCATTTATCATAGAAATGATAGAATTATTATCATTTGAATGCTGTATATTAGTTGTATTGAAAAGATTAATTGTTTGGTCGTATGAAGTTTTCATTATCCTCCCATTCATTAATATTTTTACCGAATAACAGTGCTTTCATCAGGAGCCTTCGGCGGATTTGGCAAGAGAGCTGCAAGCTGTCTGTTAACAGCTTTCAGTCCCTGATAGTCATTATTGTTTATTGCCCTCTGTCCCTGTGCTATTAATTGATCCGCTTGAGACTGATCACGCATCTTTGATTTGTCCTCGCAAAGATTCTGATAATAATAAATATGTAAGACTCCCTTCTGATCCAGAACGCGTAGTGATAATCCTCTCAGCTCACTAATACGATGCCTTAGCAGATCGGTATCATTAGTATTCATAGCAGCCATTATCTCTTTTTCATATCTTTCAAGATTCTGCTTATCAGTAGAATTTCCGCTTTCATTAACAATCGATTTTGCATTGTTTAATGCACTTTTTGCATCCTCCAACAGTGCTGGCCATTCCAATGCATCTTCAACCTCATCCAGAGTAACCTTCAGATCAAGAAGACGGTTCTTGCATTTGTCTCCAGCATCACGATCTCCCTTTGATGCTGCAAATGCGGTATCAATGTCATGAACTATTCGTTCAGAATCAATCTTCTGAAGCAGATGTTTTCCTCTCGGATCATCTATACTTTCCATCTTCTTTCTGGCATCTTCGAGACGTTTCTTTTCTCGCTCAATTTCTTTAAGAAGATTTTCAGGGTCAGCTTTATCAAACATCATTTTTAAAACGTCTTCATATTCTTCATCAAGAATCGGGATATACGCCTTTACTCTTACTAATCGCGACTGATCAATTTCTATCGTAACTTCAACATCGCTGCCGGCAGGGACATTGCGTTTGACCTGATGGGCCTTGACCTCGAGGCTTCCAATCCGCATATTGCGGTCCGCCCTCCAGTTCAGTCCTTCCATTACGGGAATCCTGATGACATCTCCGCTTTGACCTTGTATCAGTTGGCTGACAGTCCTGAATATTTCTCGTTTACGCACTGGCAACGAAGTTCCCTTTTCCATAAACCATGCCATTTCGTTATTAGCCAGTGCGACACCTACATGATGCGTCAGAGGTGCAGCTGTTATTACCATCCCGATTGTATAACTGAAGCGGTCAGGATCTGTTTTACATTTTGTTCCCTTGGCATCGCAGAGCTCAATGATAAAAGTGTTAATACGACCCTTCTCTGCCCAAAGATTTGTCATAAAACTTCCGTTGGGCGACAGCCCGAGTTTGCCGCTCCGCCACTCCGGTCTTGCGTCAGCATGAACGAATTCGATTGTAAAACCGGAAAAATCTACTCCATTGGACGTCAGGATTTTTCCGCCCACAAGCGGTTCGGTATCAGTTCCGACGGGCTTATAATCCAGATCTATAGCATATTCTCCGGATGATAAAGGTTGCTGAACGGTATGTTCGTTCCTTTGCGTGCCTGCGAAAATGGCTGCCCCTCTTGCCACAACAGTCAACGGGTCAACGTTAAATTCAAGCGGGATTCCAAGCCCTTCTTTACTGTCAGCCAGATGTTCTTTTAAATAAGGTGCCAGCGTCGGACCGCCTACGAGTAACACTTTTTCAATGTTACCGATTCCCAATCTTTTTTCATTCAAGACTTTTTTGCAAATATTTACTGAACGCAGAATGAATGGCTCGGCAAGTCTTTTAACATCAGCCTTTTTTAGCTCGTATTCAAATGAAATCGGAGATCCTTTATCATCATTACACAGAAAATCTTCTATAATCTCTGCTGAATCATCACGCGATACCCTTATTTTGGCCTTTTCAGCTGCGAGTTTCAGTTTGTTTATAGCCCCTTTCCATTTGGGGTTGCTTCGATTGAAATCCGAGACGCGGTGCTCACGTACCACGGCAGGTATCAGCAATTGCTCCACGATCTCCCAGTCAATCAGTTTCCCGCCAAGGTGGTTATCGCCGCCGTGATTAACAACCTGTATGACTCCATCCCGTACTTGGATTACAGCAGCATCGAATGTCCCGCCCCCTAAATCATAAACTAACCAGAAAACGTTGTCGCTTTCGCTTTGAAAACCGTATGCCATTGCTGCAGCTACAGGCTCCTGCAAAAGAGGACTTGATGTGAATCCCGCCAGATGTGCGGCCTTTTTTGTTGCCTCACACTGTGGCAATTGAAACGCAGCCGGGACAGTTATGACCGCACTCATAACGTTTTCGTTTCTACGTTGTTTCACATCGTTTTTCAGCGCTTTTAATACTTCCGCCGATAATTCCTCGGATTTCATGCGGCATCCGTTTCTTTTGAATATCTTTTCCTCACCTGTCCCCATCTGCAACTTAAATTCGCTGAACGCATTTTCATCGTCGTCTCCCAGACGTTCTTTAGCGCGTCTGCCTACATGTATACTTTCCTTTTTATCAAGCCACACAGCAGAAGGTGTACATTCAAAATCTTCATTATTTTTAAAGATCTCGACATTTGTTCCATTCAGTAAAGCAATCGTGCTGTTAGTGGTACCGAGGTCAATACCGTAATCAATTGTTAATCTTTTCATTTATAGGATCTCCCTTCTTGTTTAAATTTGTTTATGATTGATGAGTACTTTCAAGTTTTTCCTCAGTTTTTTCCGGGGTACCGACTATAACTTCACCCATTTGAATCGACTCGTTCTTATAGTAAATTGAAGGTTTGATCGTCTCTATCACCTTTTCACGTCCAATTCCAGGCGTGGGTTGAAAAGCAATTACCTTGAGAGACAGCCCTGAGTCAAATAGCTTTCCGGTATGTTCCTGGATCTCAAATCCTGCCTGTATCAGTGCATCCCAGACAGACTGCAAATGACGGTATGCCCTGCGCATTTCCTCCAGCGGACGGTCTGTTCCCATCTGTAACATTTTCTGCCTTAAACGCCACAATCCTGTACATACATCAGCAAAAAAACTTAAATTTTCTTTCATGATATTTGGTGATTCGAGTGTGTTTTCCGGAAGAGTCATCAGTTTCTCAAAAACCGATAACAACTCAGGAGGCCATTCATAAGGTGCAATCCTAAATTCCTCTGGATACATCAGTTGTCTAACACTTGCAATCATTATTCTAACCTCACTTTTAAATTATTGAGTATTGGGGCGTTCACCGAATGCCCATCCTTCTTTTAATTTCGATTGAATAAGCGGAAAGTTATTCTTCTTTGATTCCGATAAAGAATTTGTATTGTTTTTAATAAAATTTTTACGGATTAGAAAATTGGCAAGTAGCCCAGTTGTAATGGACAGGGCAGCAATAGATAAGAAGTAATGACCATTATACGCATCGTCAATTTCCATATTCATAAACTCTAGAATAGAACTTATAACATTATCGTAGAGAAACAGAGTAGCAATTATGGTTACTATACATATTGCAATAGCTATAGAGCGACGTGAGTGAATGGTTTTACATTCTGTACAGCGTGGTACTTTAATAGTTACATAATTCCAGACTGTCCGGGTCATATTATATCCAGCCCATTCCTTTCTAACATTGCCATGCATCTTCACCTCAATCCCTGCTGAGTCAACGCAGGTATTCTTCTTGCAAAACCAGCACGTTTTATACATCGAATGATACTCAATATTGCTTTTGAAAATCTCAATGTTTTGTTCAATTCGGCTCCGAGCCGTATCGGTTACTGCAATTGAGTGAACTCGATTGAGGAATTCAAGTGACTTACTCCAGTCACTTGTTTTATTCCCAAAAACTATTTCACATGAAAGCGCGCAGATTGCCACTTCATCATGAGATCCATCCCGTGTAGGATTACCTGCCGGTAATAAACAATCCATAATAGCTAACACAGGTTCTACCTGCTCCAATAAATGTCTGCCTACCTTATCAGCATTCTCCGCGTCAGCACTTGAATCAGTATCTGCAACTTTACATAAAGCCTTTACGCGCTCCCTTATGTGTTCAAGCGCCTTTCTGTTGGCTTCGTCAATAACATTTTGTCCAAAACCCGATTCCTGCATTATCTTCATATGACGCTTGGCTTCCTCAAATTCACCAAGTTCTGCAAACCGTACTGCTAATTTGGCATTTATTGAAAGCAGCACCAGCGGCAGATTCATTCTCATACGACGGGCCATGCCAGTGGTTAAACGAGGGTCGTTTAACTCACGGATTCTCCCGGTCAGCCTGCTCCAGAACACTTCCTCCTCCAATAAAACTTTCCATCGTTTAAATGCGTCTTGCCAATATTTATCCCGATGCTTCTTCTCACTTTCTGCAAGCTTCTGTGAAAAGGATGTATTTTCCAAATCAAGCGCATCCATATGTGACAAAACAGCAAGGTTATGGATCGAAACATTGGTGTTACTGGATTTAGCACGCGTTGTCCATATTTCCGTAGCTTTTTTCATGTCACACTTTGTAAGCGCAATCAGAGCCTCATCCGTTCTGCTCTGCCCAAGATTCTGAGGCCAAAACCAGAAAAACTCATCCAGTATCCGATGCTCCGGATCCCTTAAGCGCTGCATCGCTGCACGAATGGCATCTTCATTATATATTCCCCCATCCGGCTGTGAACCATTGCCGTATTTCTGCATCATTTTGAGTTTCTCAACCTGTCGAGCCATTTCTCTCTCTGTCGCATCTACAGGTACGCCGGCAATTCGGAAAGCATTTGATAGATAAATATCAGGGGTCGCTGATGCTATAAATACTTCAGTTTCTATTTGCGGATTCTCAGATATATTACTCATCCCGTTTCCCTCCTCTAAAAATATATTTTAACTTGTTCACATTGCTATCCCACGACGCCAAAGCTTAAGTTGATATTCATACTGTTTGCGAAGACCCGGACTTTTATTAAATGCTTCTTCCATAAGATCCGCTGCCTCAGCCAGCTTGCCTATCTGGAGAGAAAGCTTAAGTGCTTTGTCTGCCATTTTACGAGCTTTAGCTTCGTCGACAGGGGTATGTATACCCAATGCACTTTTAGACATCTCAGATGAAATAGTGTTTTTCGATATTGCTGAAGAACCTGCTGTAAAAGGTTTCCACCCATTCAGATCAGCAAGAAATTCTTTAGCAGAAGGATAGCGGTCCTCTGGTTTCAGTGCTAATGCTTGGAATAATATCTGATCCAGCAGTGGATTGACTCGTATATTCAAACAACTTGGTGGGATCAAGGGCCGTTCAAAGCATTGGCCAACTATTACATCAATAGCATCAGATTCAGAGAAAGGAAACCTGTCAGTAAGAAGTAAATAAAGCGTGGCTCCAAGCGCCCATACATCTCCTGCGCAAGAGTCGCTCCGGAAATCACGAAATGTTTCCGGCGCCTTAAAACAGCGTGTGCCTCTGGCACTCGCCAATAGAGTTAAAGGATTTACTCTCTTAGCAAGACCAAAATCGCTTATACGCACACGGAGTCCGTCAGCATCGTAACCAGCTAATATATTTTGTGGTTTTATATCACGATGAATTATTGGAGGGCTCTCTCCATGCGCAATAACAAGTCCTCTGCAGACTTGCCTGATAATTTCAACAGATGTCTCAACCGGAACTAATTGTGAACCATGTGACCGCCAGAACTGCTCCAAACTTCCTCCGGCTACATATTCCATGGTGAAGAAGCCACATGTTCCCTTGGAAGTTTCTATGGTATTTGCGTCATAAACCCTGATAATATTTGGATGGCCAATTTGCGAGAGCATAATAGCTTCACCAAGCATTTGTTCGGTTTCTTCAATAGTCATTCCAGCCATTTTAAAGACCTTCATGGCTTGACGTCCAAGAAAACGATGTTTTACTCGGTAAACTTCAGCAAAAGCCCCTTCACCAATAAGTCGCTCGACTTCATAAGTCCCACGAATTAATTGTCCTTCTTTTATCAAGCCCATGAACAATGCCTCCGAACGTTTTGTAGGATAAATATCTTAATAAAAAGAGGATGAAAAGTAAATTTAATTTTAATATTTCGATTATTAATTAACATGTTCTTATATTCATGTGATCTTATGCATTTTGATTAACAACTGTTTATCAAATAACATGCCAGCTTGTAAAATCTTTTTTATCAATATGTTGCAATATTGTGAGAAAAATAATTTAGTTAACTTCGTCTAATTATTAGACTATGAATATTTTTAATCTGTTTCTGGGGTATGATAGAAAATATTCAACTGGTATTTCTTTTATTTAAAAAAATAAAAGATATAACGTATAGGTATTTTGGGATAGTTGCGGGAATAAGGATCTTTACATATGTGGGTATTACAGAGAATCTTTTCTTTAATATAGTTGCCTAATGACAATTACTGTTATATTATCTTCTCCCCCTGCTTCGTTTGCCTGTTGAATTAAGCGCATGCATATTTCTTCAGAACTGTTTCCACTTATAACAATAGTCTGGATTTCATCTTCTGATAGCATATCCCAGAGTCCATCACTGCATAGCATAACAACATCATCTTTATGCAATATGTATCTACTATATTCTGGTACGATGGTATAAGGAGAGCCAAGCGCTTGGGTCAGTTGATTTTTAAATTGACTTGATAGAGCTTCATCCTTTGACATTTTTCCTGTTTCTATCAAAGCTGTTACGACAGAGTGGTCTTTAGTAATTTGTGTAATAGAGGAACGATTAATCACATAAACACGAGAATCTCCAATGTGACATGTATGCAGTATGTTTTCCTGAATTAAACATAAAACGATAGTACACCCCATGCCACTGTATTCAGTTCTTTTCATGCTTATATTCAGAATTTCCTGATTCGCTTTAATAACTGAGGTGACCAGTTCTTTCTTAATTATTTTATGATTCATATGGAGCTCTTTGTTATTGAAGTAATTCTCCAGTGTCTTTATGGCATTCCGGCTAGCAATCTCTCCTGCATTATGACCTCCCATCCCGTCCGAAATGATATATATATGTTTATCTGGGAGTAAAAGAAAAGCATCCTCATTACTATCCCTTCTCAGACCTACATTGGTTGTACCGTATACTGATTCGTTCATATATTTTTGCGAACAATATTACAATGTTATTTTAAAGCAATTATGATACCAAATAATAAAGTCTAATATTCCAATAAGTTATAACTGAATAAAAAAACAATAGCCTTGTTGTACTTCCAATATTGTCTAAATATTAGACACCTAAACCCTCAAAGCCCGATATCCTGTGTTCTTTCCCCTTATTATAGAGAGTTTGTTTTGAGATGCATAGTATTTTTGCAGCTTTTTCCTTATTCCCACGAGTATGTTCAAGGACTCTGATAATATATTCTTTTTCGATATCAACAAGTGATTTGAGATTTTCTAATAGGCTACTATTTAATTGAATAGCATCAGGCGTTATAACTGAATCCTCGGAATAGACTATAGCTCTTTTTATGACAGTTTGGAGTTCTCTTATATTGTCAGGCCATTCATATTGAGAAAGTAAATCTATGCTCTTATTTGAGAGTCGACTAATTCTTTTGCCAAAATTTGGTCTTTCCTTGAAAAGGAAATAGCCTGCAAGAAGCGGTATATCATCTTTCCTGTCCCTGAGAGGAGGCATATTAAATCTGAATACATTTAGTCGTGCATACAGATCGTGTCTGAATTTGCCTTCCTTAACTGCTTGTTCCAGATTGCAATTGGTGGCTGCAATGATTCTGATATCAAGAGGAATGGGTTCTTTACCTCCTAATGGCCAGATAATTTTTTCCTCTAAGGCATTCAATAGTTTGGCCTGATGTTCTTTACTAAGATCACCTATTTCATCCAGAAAAAGAGTTCCTTCGTTAGCGAGTCTAAACTTTCCTGTCTTTTTTTCTAATGCACCTGTAAATGATCCTTTCTCATGACCAAACATTTCTGATTCAAGAAGATTTTCAGGTATTGCAGAACAATTGATCATAATAAATGGTTTGTCTTTTCTTATAGAATTCTGATGCACTGCCTTTGCAAGTTGCCCCTTTCCTGTACCAGTTTCACCAGTTATTAAAACAGTTACATCCATATTAATAATTCTAAGTATATCGTTCATTATCTCTCTCATCCTCGAAGAGATTCCAATAACTGCAGTCTCTAACTCGAGTCTTTTCTCAAGATTAAGTTTTTCATTCCTTAACGATTCATACGACTTGACTCTGCTCATGAATGACGATATATCATCACCTATCAAAGAAAAAAGACTTAAATCTTTTTCTGTAAACAACCCCTTTTCTTTTAGACTATCCATATACAATAGGCCTTTGATCTCATTATCCCATTTAAGCGGAATACATACTACGGATTTTATCTTCACTTCAAGGATGCTTTTCGCTGTCTTCCAATCTATCTTGAATTTTTCGTCACTGACAGCATCTTCGATTATCATTACCTTTTTATTATCAAAAAAATATTTTAATATGGTTCTGCTTATTTTTAAGTCGGTATTCTCTCTGGGTGCTTGTGCTAAACAGATAATGTTGTCCTGAGCATTCTCAAATGATGCAATAAATATCCTGTCAGTGTTAAAGGTCCTATGGAGTTCTTCAACAATTAGTTGTAATGATACCTCGAAATTAAGATTGAGGTTTGTAATATGAGTCAATTTATATAAAAGAGATAGTTTAACAGGCTCATCTTTGTATTCTTCAATAGCCTGAAGCTCAACAGAAGGGGGAGAAAAAATGGTTTTCATACTATTACTTTTATTTTTATCTGTCAATGCAATATTGTTTTTCTTAACTGTATCTACTGAAGTCTCTTCCTGGAAAACTAAAACATAATCTCCAATTTCTATGCTATCTTTGTCGTTTAACTTGCCATAATCACATTTTTTTCCGTTAAGGTAAGTGTTATTTTGACTACCAAGATCTTGTAGAAAATAGTTGCCATCAGTATCACAAAAAATTGCAGCATGAAATCTTGATATCTTAAGTGCAGGGTCTGGAAGACAAATATCGTTTAACTTATGCCTTCCTATTGATATTGCTTTTTGTAAGTTTATATTGTAACTAGTTATGAGCTCAGTTCTTTTCTTAACTAATATGTGCATAACTGGAATTATGATCAATTAATTTTCAAGATAAAGTAATTTTTTTTACCAAAATAGAAGTCGAATTGATTTATTACTATTGTGTTTTCTCCTAACTAAGAAACACAGCATGAGAAAAATACCATTTTCTGAGTAAAAAGAACTTCACGCATGTAAGTATATCCAATTCAATGATTATTGGGCAAGAAAATAATTTTTATGTGTCAAGCCAAATTTAAAATGTCTGATAGCTTCTAAAAAAAAACGTTTTCCGTCTCTTTTGTCGCTCTCGTAATCACTTTGCCGCCTCTGGAATGCTTAATTCTTCATCCATTTTTTTAGCTTGCCTCATCGTCTAACATTTAGACGATTTCAACCATCAAGTTCAATTCAGTTTATTATCCCTTTTCACTATTCAAAAACAAAAAATTATTAATAATTAAGGCATTGTAACTTTTTCCATCAATCATTTATACAATCCACGCAATTTGGCACATAGGTTGCAATAGTCAGGCTATAAATCAATTAACCTTCAGGAAAGGAGGGGAAAAAGATGTTAATGATTCTTGAGATAGTACTTACCATCAGGACGTGGAGAAATGGATGGGGAAAGCTATAATCTTTGTCGCGATTTTTTTAGGATCGGCTTTTTTGCTTGGCTGATAATAGTGATGTCAGGCATGACAGTTGCCGATAAAAGTTTTTTTGTAATTAGGGACATCTTGTTTGTAAGTACTCAATCAATACTTACATCAAAGGCACCGAGGCAGACGAAGGTTTATAAGACAGTAGAAATACTCTGTTATCAATAATGTGTTAGAGAGACGTAATCCAATATGAAAACTTTTCAGGAGAAGGAGAAATAAAAATGAAAAAAATAACCATTTTGTTTACATGGCTGATAATGACAATCGTCATTATATTTTCACATGAAGTTGCGGCCAAAGAGCTTGCAGGTAAAATAGCCTCAATTAACCTTGGCACATCACATCCTTATACAAGTGTAAATGCCGGTGAAATAATTGAGTCCTTTAAAATTAGCAACCCGGGAGCAGGATTTATTATCGTTCATTTCACAGGCTTTTCCATCAATGCTGAAGACTATGTTGAGATAAGAGATGCAAACGGCGCATTAAGACAGACTATAACTAATGATAATCCCGGCAAGACAGACTTCTGGGCCTTTGCGGTTGACGGTGATACAGTATTTGTAAACCTGATCTCAGGTGACGCTATTGGTCAGGCTTACGGTTTTGATATTGACCAGTATAGTTTTGGGATTTCTTCTTCCCAAAAATACGGGTCCTCTTCTCTGGTAATTGAGAATTTATGTGGCAGCGATAATCTTGTAAATATTAATTGTATGACCGGCACCACCCAATATGATCGTGCCAGGAGTGTGGGACGCATATATTATCAGGATCCGAACGATGGAGACTGGTATTATTGCACAGGAGCTTTAATCTCCGGTCAAAATCATTTTCTTACCAATGAACATTGTATTAACAGCCAGGCTGCTGTTGATACAATGCAGGTTCGTTTCAATTATCAATATAATACCTGCAACGGTACAGCCATGGAGACTTACAAAACATTTTATGGTGATAACTATCTTGTATCTAATTATACTTATGACTTCTCCCTTGTGACTCTTGCTGGAAATCCGCAGGCCACTTACGGTTATCTGGAACTTGATTCCAGGGATGTTGTGTTAAATGAGTCCGTTTATATCCCTCAGCACCCTAATGGAGAGCCAATGAAATTGGATAGCGGACCGGTTGTTGATACTGCTATTGACGGCAACGCATCAAATAGCGATTTCGGTCATCGTGTTGACACCGAGGGAGGAAGTTCCGGCGCTCCGGTATTATCAATGAACAACCATAAAGTTGTAGGCTTACACCACTGGGGTGGGTGTAACTATACTGGTGGAGAAAATCAGGCTGTACTTATAAAAAATATCTACCCATACATTGAATCTTATCTGACAGGTACTGTTGGGAACGTAACAAACCTGATACAAAACTATGATTTTGAAAACGGAGATATGGGTTGGGTTGATCATGCCAATTTTTCTACGCCAAATATCACGAATAATTCACAAATTGCCTACGGAGGAAACTGGTCAGCATATTTAGGCGGCTATAATAGTGCAAACGGTTATATATATCAGGATATAACTATAGCATCAAATATAACGCAGGCATATGTTCAGTTCTACTACGAAATCATTTCAACCGAAACAACGACAACCAGTATATATGATAAGATGCGGGTTGAGATACTAAATCCTTCAGACAATACACTTTTGTCAACCTTGCTCACATTAAGTAATCTTGATGAAACTACAAATGATATAGTAAATCAGAAAAATTGGGTCTTAAGTCAAAAATATGATGTGTCGGCATTCAAGGGGCAAACAATAAGATTGAGATTTTATGCTACAACTGACAGTTCAAATGCTACGGGGTTCCTTATAGATGACATATATCTTATGACAGATACCGATTGTACTAATACATATTGCTATCCACCTGACTTAACCATGACAGCATTAACTTTCACTCCTGCAAAAGTTGTCAGAGGCAAGAGCGTTACAGTCACATCTGTAACGGAAAATCGTGGTAACGGTGTTGCAGGTGCCTCCGTGACACGTTATTATCTTTCAGCCAATAAGAAAAAAAATAATAAAGATATTCTGCTTATTAACAGCAGTGCTGTGCAGGTACTAAATGCAGCAGCAAGTTCATTCTTGACAACATCAGTTACAATCCCTGCAAATACACGTACCGGCAGCTACTATATGATCGCTTGTGCAGATGATACGAAACAGGTATCGGAGAGTAATGAAAATAATAACTGCAAGATATCAAAGAAAAAAATAAAGGTAAAGAAAAAGAAATAATAGTTCGAAACTGATATTACCCTAAAGCAGAACCCACGGGTAAGCCCGTGGGTTCTGCTTTCAATAAAAACAAGAAAGATTTGTAATATTAACACAACACTACGGAGCAGATTCGAAGATGATGGTTATATTTTAACCGTATGGCGGCGGGTGTTATCTCTATTCGCCTTTGAAATTTTTGTATAACGCATTATACTCTTTTTCAAGGTAAATATAATTTCTCTCGAGCTTTTCGAGATCTTTTGTTTTCTTTCCGAAATCTTCCCTTAGATTTTCCAGTTTTATTTCGAGACTCTTCTTTTCGCTTAATACCTTCTGATATTCTTCCTTATTTACCGTGTCTCTCAATTTTCTGGATAACCCGTCAACTTCTTTTTCAAAGGATTTCTTTCGTTGATTGAGGGCCTCATTTTCCTTCTGCAGGGTGCCAATACATGTAATAAGTTCGTTGTTGTTATGCTCAACTTCATTAAGTATCTCCTGAAATTCCTTGGAGCGCTCTGCCTCTGGCAGCAGGAAGTCAATCATTTCTTTCAATTTTGCATTGACAATGGTTAATTGTTCAAATTTCTGCTGAAGTTCACTAAACAGGGTCTGCAGGTTTGAGAATTCGGCCATGCCTTCTTTCTGTACATCAAGCTCATCTGCAAGTTTTTTTATCTCCTCATGGGAAGAGGCGGCCTGTATGTTTAACTTTTTGTTCCTTTTAAAGAGCGCTATGGCAGTGCCCCAAGATATCAAAAGTAGCTGAATAAGAAATAACACTAAAAGAGCGGGGAGTTTAATCACGGTTTTTTCTCTTTTTTGAGTTTAGAGTTAATGAAATTCTTTATACGGTCTCTCTTAAGATAGGCAAAAACAATAATGCCAAGCAGTAAATTAATAATTAGAAACTGACTTGTTACCTTTATCCATGAGACACTGTCTTCATGGCCCTGTTCGGCGGGCCTGTCTTCAGATGACTTCTCTTTTTCTTTCAAGGCCTGTTTCGCTTTGAAATCTTGCAGGGATTCCTTTGTGTCTGCTACCTTGAATGTGAAGGCTTTCTCCCTCTGAAAAGTCTTTCCGTCTGCCAATATCCTGAGTTTGTAATTTCCAGCGGTATAAAGTTCGATCTTTCTCTCAAATGTGCCGTCTCCTTTGGGAAAAGGCTGTAACTGTGTTGTTTCACCATCAGGTTTTATCAATTCAAGGGAGATATTGATTTTCTCCAGAACTTCATTTTCCTTGATTGGGTTGCTTTCCCGTTCAAGCCAGACTTTAATGTCAAGCGTCTGGCCAAAAAGCGGATACAGCTCATTGAAATTAGTCTGCAAGTTGAGGTTTGTAATTACATAGGCCTTATTGGAATTACCTGTGCTGAAGAGTATCTTCCATTTCCCCTCAACAGGTTTTCTTATTGTCATCATATCAAAATTATTGGAGACAACCCATTCAGTCTCGGGGGGCTTGTTTCTGGAAGAATATTTTTTCCCGTCAGGAGAGTCCAGTTGAATCGTTGTATTAGCCGCTTCTTTTGTTGCAATAATGGTGACTTCCTCAATAGAGTTGTCTACGAGAAAGCCGCTATCAGTCATGGGCAGCATATCAGGCCTCTTGAGGCTTTCAAATATTGATGTAAAGACAATATGGAAATCTTTGTCTGTCAGCGCCAGATGATAAAAACCACCCGTCTGTTTTGAGACTTTTTCCAGAAGCGCCCTGTCAGACCCCTCAGTAAAAGCGATTGCGTAGACTTTTATGCCTTTATCAAGCAGCGCTTTTGTAAGGTCCTGCTTCAGCTTTTCCAGAAGCGCCCTGTCTTTTTCCGGATCGCCTGTATCCATCATGCCGTCTGACATCAGGACCACTATTTGTTCCCGCCCTGATTTTTTGGCTCCGGAAAGGACCTCAAGTCCCTTGTTCAGCGCCTCAAATAGATTTGTATGAAGCCCTGATGAGGTAATCTTTTCAGTGGCCTGCAGCAGCATTTTCTTATTGCTGTCGCTGTCAAGCAGTAAAAGCGGGCTTAGCGGAGAGGCTTCGTCACTGAAGCTTATTATACCAGCCCGATCGTTTTGGCTCAGCAGGGAGATGAATAATTTTGCTGCCGGAATGCGAAGCGAGAGGGGGTCTGTTTTTTTCATGCTTCCCGAACTGTCCATAACAACCACGACATCAATATCAGGTTTACTGGTAGCAGTGGAAGTCTCTGGAATGTATGAAAACACTGCCAGAATTATTAAACAGGAGATGCTTTTTAAACTTATCTTCACGGTATTACTTAAAACCCTTTTCTTTGAACAGCGTTAGCGCCTCTTCCAGCGCCTCTTTTGTTATCATTCCTTTTTTTACAAGGAGTTCACCCAATTTTACAGAATTTTCCTTGTGAGCATCGTCAATCTTTTTTATGGTTTCATCGTCAGTGATTTTTAACTCTGTCAGGGCGTCACGGAACCTGATTCCTTTCTCTCTTTGATAAGTTAAGGCCTTCTTAAGGTCCTCGAGTGTAATAAAATCGTTCCCAATTGCAGTGGTCGCATAAGACCAGTTTATTTCAGACTGCACCCTTGTAACTTCTTTCAAATCTTCTTCAGAAACCTTGCATTCCCGTACAAGAAATCTGCCAAAAAGAATCGGGATATCCATAAATTTCTCCTTAATCTCCGTGATGTTTTCCTGTCAACTTAGCTCATAACATATATAATTATCGCACTTTTAAGGGAATAACTTTAGTTAACGTCTGGTTATAAACCGGATTTGCCTGCTGTTCTTCTGGCAGTTCTTAAGCCCGGATTGAGTCCTTATCAGTGCCGTAACGTAGAAAATTCGCCCCCTTGTTTTTTTGGATTAGAAGTGTTATTCTGGTGATAGTTTTTTTCATACCTAAGTAATTTATTTGAAAGAGTGGGCCTTCCCACTCTTTTATTTTTGCAGGATTAGAAATGAAAAGTATAGAAGAAATAAAAGACAAAATCATAGAAATTATAACACCAGTAGTCAAAGCACTTGGGATTGAACTTTACAATGTAGAATTCAGCAAGATGAGAAGTAAAGGGCTGTTAAGGGTCTTTATTGAAAAAGAGGGCGGAGTAACGATTGATGATTGTGAACGTGTTAGTCATGAGGTAGAGGCTGTGCTTGACGTTGAGGACCCTGTTCCCTTTTCTTATGTTTTGGAGGTGTCATCGCCAGGACTTGACAGGCCGATTAAGGAACTGAAAGATTTTAAAAGATATGTCGGAAAGACAGTCAGAATTATTACACATGAGCCTGTAGATAAGGAGTCATTTTTTGTTGGAACGCTTGCGGATGCAGGGGATAATGAAATATCGCTTCTTATGCCTAAGGACCGGAGAGTCATTATACCGTATAAAAACATTTCAAAGGCAAGACTGGAGGTGGAGGTATAAATGAACCGCGAATTAATTCATATTATTGAACAGATGAGCAAGGAAAGAGGCATTCCCAAGGAGTCTATAGTTGGAACGCTTGAATCCGCCCTTTTATCTGCAGTCAGAAAAAAATATGGACTTCAATTAGAGATAAAAATAAAGATTGATAGCAAGACAGGCGAGATTCTGATAACGGCCTTGAAAAAAATCGTTAAAAAGGTTACGAATCCGATAGAGGAGATATCCCTGGAGGAGGCTCAAAAAATAGATCCATCTAAAGAAATTGACGACATGGTGGAATCGCCTCTGGCCGTTGAAAATTTTGGAAGAATTGCGGCCCAGACTGCAAAGCAGGTGCTGTTTCAGCGCGTGAGGGAGGCTGAAAAAGAGGCTATTTTCGAAGAATACAAAGACAAGGCAGGACAGATTGTAAGCGGGGTTGTAATACGCAAAGAGAAAGGAAGCTATTTTGTGGCGCTCGGGAGGGCCGAGGCTACACTTCCAATAAAATCTACACTGCCTACAGAAAATCTTAAAAGAGGCGAAACGGTCAGGACGTACATTGAAGAAGTAAAGATAACCCCAAAAGGGCCTCTTATTCTTCTTTCGAGAACCCATCCTAACTTTGTCGGGGAGCTTTTTAAAATGGAGATCCCCGAAATCTATGAAGGCCTGGTTGTTATCAAGAATATTGTCCGGGAAGCCGGAGACCGTACCAAGCTGACGGTTTACTCAAAAAATCCTATGGTGGATCCGGTCGGGGCCTGTGTAGGAATGAAAGGCACACGTGTGCAGTCTATTGTAAGGGAATTAAAAGGAGAGCGAATTGATATTATCCCCTGGACCGAGGACCTGAGAGTCCTTATAGCAAAGGCCTTAAGTCCTGCATCTATTGAGAGCATCGGGGTTAATGAGGAAGAAAAATCTGCGATAGTCGTTGTTAACGATCAACAGCTTTCTCTGGCCATTGGCAAAAAGGGACAGAATGTCAGATTGGCCATGAAACTCACAGGCTGGGACATTGAGATATTCAGCGAAACAGAATACAACCGGATGAGAAAAGGAGAAACTGAAGCGCAGCTTGAAGAGTTACAGGAGAAAAATAAAGAAGATAATGAACAATGAATCAGTAGTCAGTAGACAGCAGTCAGTAGACAGGCAATACATCGTGTAGTTACTGTTTACTGACTGCTGTTTACCCTTTCTGATAAGGGTATGTCTAACAACATTTCCAATATAAATAAATCAAATTACACCCCTCAGACAACAAAAGACACTCATATCCAGTATATAAAAGGGGTCGGGCCGGCCCGCTCTAAAATCCTTGAACGTCTTGACATCAAAGTTCTCAACGACCTGCTTTTCTATTTTCCCTGGCGTTATGAAGACAGGAAGAGCCTGAAAAAAATAAACGAGCTGAGTTACGGCCACATTGAGACCACAATGTGCGAGGTGTTGTCAACAGAGATTGTCACTACGCCGCGAAAGAGGATGAAGATATTTGAAATAACTGCGTCAGACAAAACAGGTTTTCTGAAGTCGAAGTGGTTTAACCAGCCTTATCTTGCAAGGTATTTCAAGAAGGGGCAGAAGGTCATTCTGAGCGGCGCTGTAAAAGGCAATCCATATGCCGGAGCAGGGCTTGAAATGGAAAACCCTGATTTTGAACTGGTTGGTGAAGAAGACAGGTTTATCCATACTTCAAGGATTGTGCCTGTCTATAAAGCTACAGAAGGGATTTCTCCAAAGCAGATTAGAACGCTTATGTTTAACGCTGTTAGTAATTATTTATTCCTTATAGAGGACTATATCCCTGAAGAGGTCCTGAAGAGGCATGCCCTTAAGCCATTAGATTGGGCTGTGAAGGAAATGCATTTTCCTGAAGAGGTTGCTGATGTGAATATGTTAAACAACGGGTCCAGTCCGGCGCACAGGCGCCTGGCCTTTGATGAATTCTTTTTGCTGGAACTCGGGCTTGCGCTCTTAAAGAAAGGGGAGGTATTAGAACAGGGAATAAGCTTTAAGACAGATAATTGTTTAGTGAATAAATTTCTCAACTCCCTGCCCTTTCAGCTCACTAAGGCGCAACACAGGGTACTGGCCGAGATAATGGCAGACTTGCAACGCCCTTTGCCTATGAACAGGCTTATTCACGGCGACGTCGGCTGCGGCAAGACGGTTATAGCTCTTGTGTCAATGCTTGTTGCCGTTGAAAACGGTTATCAGTCCTGTCTTATGGCTCCCACAGAACTTCTGGCCGAGCAGCATTTCATTAACATACATAAAATGATAGAAACGCTTGGGCTCAGGATTGTGCTGTTGACGTCAAGCAGCAAGGGAAAGCCTGTTGATGATATTTCTGAGGGGAACGCACAGATAATTATAGGAACTCATGCCCTTATCCAGGAGCAGGTGAAATTCAAAAAGCTGGGCCTGGCCATAATTGATGAGCAGCACAAGTTCGGCGTTGTACAGAGAGCAAATATCAGGCGCAAGGGATTTAATCCTGATATACTTATCATGACGGCCACTCCTATTCCAAGAACACTGGCGCTGACCCTTTACGGGGATCTCGATATATCCATAATTGACGAGCTGCCCTCAGGGAGGAAGCCGATTATCACGAAAATGTTTTTCCCGGCGCAAAAGGACCGGATTCATTCCCTGATTAAAGAAGAGCTGACAAAGGGAAGGCAGGTGTACATTGTATATCCTCTTATTGAGGAATCTGAAAAACTGGACCTTAAATCAGCTATTGACGGTGCTGAGGCCTTAAGGAAAATTTATCCGGAGAGAAGGGTAGGCCTGGTACATGGAAAAATGCACCGCAATGACCGGGAAGCAGTTATGACGCAGTTTAAATCAGGAGAGATTGATATATTGGTTGCGACAACGGTCATTGAAGTGGGAATAGATGTGCCCAATGCCTCCCTCATGCTCATAGTTCATGCGGAGAGATTTGGACTTGCACAATTGCACCAGCTCAGGGGAAGGATAGGGCGGGGCGGTTATGATTCATACTGTCTGCTTATGGCGTATCCGACATTCAGCGAGGAAGCAAAGAGACGTCTCAAGGCCATGGAGGCCACAAGCGACGGCTTTAGAATTGCAGAGGAAGACCTTGCTATAAGAGGGCCGGGCGATTTTTTTGGCACCCGGCAGTCAGGGATTCCGGATTTAAAGATAGCTAATATAATAAGAGATATTAAAGAACTTGAGACGGCGAGGAAAGAGGCCTTTGATTTAATTGAGGCTGAACCGGGCCTGAACAGATATCCCCTGCTCAAAGAAAATTTACAGAAGAAATGGAGGGGAAGGCTGGAGTTGATTAAGAGTTAAGGGGTAAGGAGGAGTTATGATAGACAGAATACGAAAAAATTTGGACCGAGGGCTGGATCAGGTAAAATGGTTTGCAACGTTTCTTGCAGAGAGGACCAAGGCAGAGACAGAAATTGCCAAGCTTCTTTTTGAGAGCACCAGGATTGAGGGCAAGATTGAGGACCTTTACAGGGACATCGGCAAGAGGGTACTGGAGATCAAAGAGAAGGGGGAGAGGGCCATATGGAAAGATTTTGTTATACAGCAGGCGCTTGATGAGATAAAACACTTGAGAGAGGCTGCGGAAGAATATAGAAATCAGGCAAAGGATTTAAGCAAGCTCCCGGAATGATGGAATATATTTTTATCTTTATCCTCGGCGCACTGATAGGTTCTTTTCTTAATGTGTGCATTTACCGCATGCCGCAGGACCTGTCAATAGTAATGCCTTCTTCACGGTGCCCTTCATGCGGCACCCCGATCAAGTTTTACGACAACATTCCTGTTATAAGTTATATGTTGTTAAGGGGCCGCTGCAGATCCTGCAAGGCGCCGTTGTCTCTCAGGTATCCCCTTGTAGAACTTCTTAATGCCGTTTTATATGTTACAGTGTGGTCCAGATTCATCGGAGCCTCCTCAGGGGTTCTGTTGGTTTATTTTGTTTTTGTCTCAGCGCTTGTAGTAATAATTTTCATTGACCTGGATCATCAGATAATCCCTGACAGCATAACGCTGCCTGGTATCCCCCTGGCCGTGGTTCTGGGCTCTACCATATTGCCGGACCCGTTTTTACATTTTGAATTGCTTGGGTTTAAATCATCTGTAATAGGCGTTCTGGCCGGAGGGGGGTCTTTTTATCTTATAGCAGTTACAGGGAAGGCAATTTTTAAAAAAGACGCAATGGGCATGGGAGATATAAAGATGATGGCGCTGGTTGGGGGTGTGTTAGGGTGGAAGGGTGTAGTTCTTACAACCTTTATAGGCAGCCTTCTGGGATCGGTTATCGGGGTTTCACTTATCTTCTTAAAAGGGAGAGAATGGGGAAGCAGAATACCTTTTGGCCCCTATCTTGCCGCCGGCGCCCTTGTCAGCCTCTTCTGGGGACAGGATATATTAATGTGGTATCTGGGTTAGCCGCATGAAATTGTAAAGTATATAATCAAAGTTGTCGAAAAGTTTATTGGAACCCATGCGCCAGGACAGTTTTACCAGGAAAATAACGCTTTTCTTTTTTATATCCCTCGGATTGTTTATCGGTATTGTACTCGTGTTTGCAGTGAGTAACACTGGCAAAATGACCTCAGGCACGACTGTGCTGCTGATTTCTGCAGGACTTCTTTCAGTATTAGCAGCTTATCTATTCAGAAGGAGAAATATCATAAAAGCCTCCGGAGATGAAAAAGAACGTACCGAAGTCGGCTTTGTTGTGGACACCTTTCATGAACTTGTCGGCAAGCTCAAAGATAAAGAGAAAGAACTGGAGAGGTTAAGGGCCTTTGCCGAGGAGAAGGCCGTTCGTATCGAGGCTTATAACGAAAACGTTCTTCAAAGCGTACCGAGCGGTGTTATAAGCATTGATAATGATATGAAGATCAAAAGTATAAATCAGACAGCCGGGCAAATACTTGGCATAGATGCGAGCGATGCAATTAACAAAGGCGTTGAGGAAGTATTCAAAGAACCTTTGACGACTCTTATGAAAGAGCACCGGGCCCTTTCAAGAGGCGAATATCTTTATATTACAGGTAATAGCAGAAACGTCTGGCTTGGCATATCTGCCTCAGAACTGAAGAATATGTCAGGTGATATCATTGGTTTTATTTTTGTATTCACAGATCTGACGGAAATAAAGGCCCTTCAGGCGCAGGTTGAGTTAAAGGAAAGGCTTAGCCAACTTGGAGAGATGTCAGCAGGTATTTCCCATGAATTGAGAAATTCCATGTCCGTGATTTCCGGTTATGCCAAACTCCTCAGTAAAAAAACAGAGCAGGCTCACAAACCTGCCGTGGACGCAATCATGGCGGAAATCAAGGGTATGGATAAAATTATTTCCGAACTCCTTTCATTTGCCAAGCCTTCGGTTTTGACTATGGAAGAGGTAGGTTTAAACAAGTTGATTAAAGATACAGTTGAGGCGGTAGTAGGTGACAAAGAAGCGATTAAGGTCTCAATGAATTTCCAAAACGTTGTAGCAGTAAATGCCGATGCAGCACTTCTGCGTCAGGCCCTGTCGAATCTCTTTATCAACGCAGTAGAGGCCATGCCGCAGGGTGGAGATATTACTATCGGATTAAGGACGATACAGGACAAGGCAGAGATAAGCATCAGGGACACAGGTTGTGGAATATCCGAAGACATAAAACAGAAGATATTCCTTCCTTTTTTTACGACAAAACCTGAAGGCACTGGTTTTGGGCTGGCGCTCGTACAGAAGATTATAATCTCACATGGAGGTACTATCGAACTTGAGAGTCAAGAAGGGACCGGAAGCGTATTTACCATAACGTTCCCTGGTTATCAGGACTTATGATCAAAAAAATTACAGTGGACCAATTAAAGCCGGGAATGTTCATTCAGGACATTAACTGCGGCTGGCTGGACCATCCTTTTCTGAGCAACAGCATGAAAGTTGGTGATGAGCAGCTCATTAATAAGATCAGGGACTACGGCATACGCGAAATTTATATTGATACTGACAACGGCTATGATGTTGGCGATGCGCCGACAGAAGATGAGGTAAAGCAGGGGATACAGACCGAGATTGACAGAATTATTGAGCCGGAGAAGATAAGCCGGGCTGCCGTCCCTATTCACGAAGAAATACTCAGGGCCAGAGAGATTAAAAACAGGGCCAAAGAAACCGTTAAGGATATTATGGAAGATATGAGATTCGGGAAACAAATCAAGACCGAGAAAGCCGCACAAGTAGTAGATGAAATGATTGATTCAATATTCCGCAATCAGGATGCCTTATGATTTGGATCTTTCGCAACCGTCAAAGAAGAACGGTGAAGACAGGATTGTCAGCTACGAATCGTCTGAAAGACTTAGTATCAAACCTGAGATGTATTTGTAGTAAAGTTTTTAATTGTTGAACCGCCAACTAACGTCCATACGGACTCAACCCCCTCAGTTCTTTTACAAGATCCGGCATTATTCTGAGGACTAAATCAATATCTTCATCTGTGTTATATACGCTCAGGGAAAATCGGACCGATCCGTGAATGGCAGTGAAGGGCACGCCCATGGCCCTCAGCACATGCGACGGTTCAAGAGAGCCCGATGTACAGGCTGAGCCTGATGACGCACATATATTATATTCATTAAGCCGTAACAGGATAGCTTCCCCTTCCACGTATTCAAAGCTTATATTTGTTGTGTTGGGGAGTCTGCTTATGGTATCGCCGTTTACCCTTGCATTGGGACATGTTAATAGTAAACTCTTCTCAAGCTTGTCTCTCAGTCCTTCAACTTTTGTATATTCCTGAAGATGTTTTCTGGCGAGTTCGCAGGCTGTTCCGAAACCGACAATAGAAGCCACATTTTCAGTTCCGGCTCTTCGGCCTTTCTCCTGATGGCCTCCAATGATATACGGAGAAAAGCGTACACCTCTTCTTACATAAAGGGCGCCCACTCCCTTGGGAGCGTGTATTTTATGTCCTGAAAGAGACATCATATCAACAGAGAGTTTTTTTACATGGACCGGTATTTTACCGGCAGCCTGCACTGCATCTGTATGAAAAAGCACGCCTCTGGATTTGACAAAGGCTGCGATTTCTTCAATGGGAAATATCACACCGCTTTCATTGTTTGCATACATTGTTGAAACAACTGCGGTATCGTCTGTAATTGAGGCCTTTAATTCATTGAGATTAAGCTTCCCGGATTTATCAACCGGCAGAAAAGTCACCCGGTAACCTCTTCTCGCCATTGTCTTGCAGAAGTTTAAAACAGCAGGATGTTCAACTCTTGTTGTTATTATGTGTTTCTTCTGAGGAACGGCTTCAAGACTGCTCATTATGGCGGTGTTGTCGCTTTCTGTGCCGCAGCTTGTAAAAATGATCTCCTCAGGTTCGGCATTGATAAGTGCGGCCACCTGCTCCCGGGCCACTTCAATCTTTCTGTGAACCTGTCCTCCAAAGGTATGCATACTCGAAGGATTGCCGTAATATTCGGAGAGATAGGGGAGCATGGCTTCCCTGACTTCGTCAGCAATGCGGGTCGTAGCATTATTATCTAAATAAACAACTCTCATTCAGCCTCCACAATAAGATCTTCACTGACAAGCTCTTTAAGTTTTTTCTCAATATTCTTTACAGTAACATCAGCCATAAGACAGCCTTTGCACATTCCTCTCAGTGACACGAGCACTTTGTTGCCCTCAACGTCTGACAGTTCAACATCGCCTCCATCTGACTGCAGGAGCGGCCTTATTTCCCTTTCAAGGATGTCCTGTATCATCGCTATTTTTTGAATGTTCGTAAGCTTCTTTCTGGGCGCCACAGCTTCTATAGTGGGCTGCTCAGCCCAGACTTCTTTCAGGATTTTCTCAAGGTCCGGTATACAGCTTCCACAGCCTCCGCCTGCCTTTGTAAAATTTGTGACGTCTTCAAGAGTGCGCAGATGGTTTTCCTTGATTACACGCTTGATCTTCTGGTCTGTGACTCCAAAACACTGACAGACAATTTCACCTTTTTCGACTTCAGGAGGCTTTTCTCCCCGGTAATTTGCGATAGCAGCCTCAAGCGCTTCACGGCCCATAACCGAACAGTGCATTTTCTCACGCGGCAGGCCGCCAAGATATTTTGCAATGTCGTTATTGGTAACTTTTAATGCTTCGTCGAGGGTCTTGCCCTTTATCAATTCCGTTAATGCAGATGATGATGCTATAGCGCTCGCACAGCCAAAGGTCTGAAATCTGGCGTCAATTATCCTGTTCGTTTCCCGGTCAATATCAAGGTAGAGTTTTAATGCATCACCGCAGACAATGCTTCCCACTTCACCGACAGCATCCGGGTTTTCAATCTCGCCAGCATTCTTTGGATGGAGAAAGGCTTCCTTTACCTTTTCAGTATATTCCCACATAGCTATTCTTTATTAGCACAGCCTTATTTTCTTGTCAAGGCAGAGGAGGCCCATCAGTTTACTTGACCTCTTTTTTCAAGCTTAATATAATAGTTTCACCGTCAAGGGACATGGCGAGTTAATTTCTTCATTCAATAAATAGAATTTATGTTGTTAATCATCAAACATCTTAGAATTTATCTAAGATTTTTTGGCAGACATGGCAGCCTGTTTCAGAATTTCTATAATCGACAAAACGGCATATTACATTTTTGCTTTATGGCAAGAATGCTCTCTCTTCCTTACCCTGACTACTTTTCAAAGGTGTCGTATAGAAATTCTTTCACAGCCTTCCATATCTGCAACCATCGGAACAGAGTTCACCATGAATAATATAGGTTAAAAGAAAGGAGATTTGTTATGAGGGGACGCAGCATTTCTTTAGTGGCAGTCAGTTTTATTGTTCTTGTTGCATCAATGGTGTCTGCAGGTATGCAAGACGTAGTTTGGAGGGATGTTAGTAATGGGATTATTGACGCTGACTTGCAGCAAGTAGTTTTTACTCCTGGCAATCCGGAGACAGTTTATGTAAATTCTTTAAACTCTGTCTATCAGACAACTGACAGCGGCAAAACATGGAATGAAGTTTTATCCTTCAAAGGCACAGGAAATATAATAAACACTCTTGCTGCTGTAAAGAATGACAAGGTAGTTTTAGCTGGAACTCGTGAAGGACTTTACAGAAGTAATGACAGAGGAAAGCATTGGAGGAAAATTTTCAGTGGCATAGGAGAGTTGGAAAGCTCTGTTTTTTCTATTGCCGTTAATCCCGTTAACCCGGACATCATATTTATAGGCACAGGTTCAGGCCTTTACTGGACAGATAGTAGCGGAAAAGACTGGAACAAGGGACGGAATTTGCCGGCAGGAGTGGTGATAACATCTTTAGCTGTAGATAACTTCGAGCCCAATATAGTTTATTCTGCAACAAATAAAGGGCTGTATAAAAGTATAAACAATGGAATGGACTGGGAGAGGATTTTTGTAACGAGTATTCATGAAAACAATAATGCCTTTTATGAAGATGAAAAACATGAGGAAATTAAAACAGAAATAAAGAGCATTGTAATCAGTCAGGCAGACCATAAGACTATATTTGCCGGGACCACAGCCGGGCTCTTAATTACTGAAGACGGCGGATTGACGTGGAAGAGGACCGAAAGTTCGGGATTGATTGATCATGAGATACGGTATCTTGCAACAAATCACAAAGACTCTGACAGCATATTTGCAGCTACAGGGAAGGGGGTATTTCAATACTCAGGAAGTTCTGGCATCTGGCATGAAATGTATAAAGGACTCGTTTCATCTGATATACGTTCTCTTGCTTTTTCCAATGATCTTCAAGATGGTTTTATTGCTCTTTGGGCTGCAGCAAGAAATGGAATATTCAAGACAATCCCGGTGGAACAATCTTTCAATGAGAATATAACTTATGAGGCTCAACAGATTTTCTCAGAGTTTGCTTCGGAGCCCGCTATTGAAGAAATCCGGCAAGCCGCTATGAATTATGCCGAAGTGCAGCCTGAGAAGATAGCGGGATGGAGGAAGGCTGCTGCGTGGAAAGCATTGCTTCCCGACCTGAATTTTGAATTTAATAAAAACAGGGCATGGCAAAAGAGCACCTATTTCTACAGCACTAAAGATGAAAAATACAAAGATGATGATATAACACTTGACAGGGACAAGGAATGGTCGGTCTCGCTTACATGGGAATTAGGGGAACTAATCTGGAATAATGATCAGACATCAATTGACATACGCTCAAAGCTCATGGTTGAACTGAGAGATGATATCCTGAATGAAGTTACACGTCTCTATTTTGAGAGGAGAAAAGTTCAGATAGAGATGCTTCTCTCTTCTTATGCAGATGTTAAAGACAGGGTAGATAAAGAACTGCGTTTGCAGGAACTTACTGCTGATATTGATGCACTTACAGGCTCTTATCTCTCAAAAAGGCTGGCTCAGATGCAGAAAAGAAATGTTGTATACAGGGGCTTGACAAACTAAAAAAATGAGCTAAAATGAAACTAAGAAATCAGCTTGCGATACCCTGGAGCGGAATGAACCAGAGGACCAAGCAAATTGGTAAGGAGCGGGAGACAGATGCGGTGAGCAAGTCTCTGAAGCAAGAGAGAAAGCCTGAACCATCTGCCGAAGCTCCAAAATAAAAAAAGCTCTAAGGTTTAACGAATCAGGGCATCGCTTTAATATTTATAGAGCCATCTAAAGGCATTTGGTCATGCTGTTAAACGGTTTGGCATAAGAGAACGTGCCGGCGTTTCAGTTGTCCAAGGAAGCAGGCTGGAAGATGACTCTATTTTATTTTGATTGCTTTTGTCGTACCTGCTTTTTTATCTCACTCATTAATGTGCTGAACAATTCCTGTTCTTTAAGGGTCTTTATTACCTTGCCGTGTTTAAAGAGGATACCCATACCTTTCCCGCCTGCAATGCCGACATCGGCTTCCCGTGCCTCGCCGGGGCCGTTTACAACACATCCCATGACAGCAACTTTAAGAGGTTTCTTTATCTTTGAGAGTTCACTTTCAACCTTTTCTACAAGGCCTCTTATATTTATCTGACAGCGTCCACATGTGGGACAGGAAATTATTTCCGGCCCGGTTTGTCTTAAATGCAGGCATTTCAGAATTTCATATGCGACCTTAACCTCTTCAACAGGGTCTGCCGTGAGGGAGACTCTGATTGTATCTCCAATGCCTTCTGAAAGGAGTATGCCGAGGCCCACAGCGCTTTTTATAGTTCCGGAAAAAGCAGGGCCAGCCTCGGAAACGCCGATATGAACAGGATAGTCAAATTTTTTCGAGAAAAGCCTGTACGCTTCAACAGTCCTGATTACATCCGACGCCTTGAGGGAGACTTTGATGGATGTGAATTTTAAGTCCTCAAGAATCCTGATATGTTTGCCTGCGCTTTCGACAAGCGCCTTTGCGGTTGGATGGCCGTATTTTTTTAGAAGGTCTTTTTCGAGAGAACCTGCATTTACACCAATCCTTATTGGAACGTTTTTATCCTTTGCAGCGCTGACAACTTCCTGTACTTTCAGTTTGCTTCCGATATTCCCGGGGTTTATCCTCAACCCGTCTGCTCCGCTTGCCATTGACTGAAGCGCAAGCCTGTGATCAAAATGCACGTCTGCAATGAGAGGAATTTTGATTTTTTTCTTTATTCCCCTTATGGCTTTTGCTGCCTCGGAATTCAGTACAGCAACCCTTACTGCTTCACATCCGGCGACCTCAAGTTTCTTTATCTGTGATACAGTGGAAGATATATCGCGTGTGTCTGTTTTCGTCATTGACTGAACTATGACGGGGGCGCCTCCTCCGATTTTAACAGGGCCGAGGGTTATCTGTTTAGTTAACTTTTTCCTGGGCATCCTGGGACCTGTTGTTTTCATTGTTTCGCTGATAAAGCATCACGGCACGGGAATGCTCTTCATTGGTTTTTGAAAAATGATGAGTGCCGTCGTTTTTGGAGACAAAATACAGATAACTTGCTTTTGCAGGATAAAGTGTGGCCTTAATGGATTTTAATCCTGGTGATGCTATGGGCCCGGGCGGGAGCCCCTTTATCACATAAGTATTATAAGGAGTCTTTCTTCTGAGGTCTTCTTTAGTGATAGATTGCATATAACTCCGTATTCCATAGACAACGGTAGGGTCGGCCTGCAGTTTCATATTCTTTTTTAACCTGTTATGGTAAACAGCAGAAACTACGGGCCTTTCTTCGTCAATAAATGTTTCTTTTTCAATAATTGATGCGAGTGTCATGACTTCATTTTCGCTCATTCCGAGTTCTCCGGCCCTCTCTATGAGCGTCTTGTCATAATTTTCTCTCAGTTTCTGAACCATTGTCTTCAGGATTGTTGTTGGTTCTGTGCCTTTTGCGAAATTGTAAGTTTCAGGGAACAGATAGCCCTCAAGACTTGGGGCCTTTATACCAAGCGAGCCTAAAAAATTTTTATCATAAACAAGCTTCCAGGATTCTTCATTGATGAGTTTGGTTGTCTTCAGTTTTAGTTTGATATCTTCCAGGGCAAAACCTTCAGGTATGGTTATTGTATAAAATATGGCTTCGCCTTTGACTAATTTGTCGAAGATTTGCAGCGGAGTCATGGAGGCGCTGAGATTGTAGTAGCCTGGTTTTATCTTCCGGTCTTTCATGGTCAGCCTCCCCAACAGAATAAGGGGAAAGCGGTTTTCAATAATGCCTGCATTTTTCAGGATGGTAACAGCGTGTGAATAGGTGTCTCCTTCCGGAATTAAAATCTCCTGCCATTTCTCCTGTGAGGACAAGGGTGTTACCAGACTGATATAAATAATTGCTGCTGTCAGCAAGATAAAAACAAGCAGTATATAGGCAGCTTCTGCAAAACTCTGAAAATATTTCCCCATTGTTTTATACCTTCAGTCCAGATAACCCATGGTGAACTTTGTTCCAATGGATGCAGACAGGGAAGGCTGTGAAAGAATTTCTATACGACACCTTTGAAAAGTAGTCAGTAGACAGTAGTTAGTAGTCAGGGTAAGGAAGAGAGAGCATTCTTGCCATAAAGCAAAAATGTAATATGTAGTTTGTCGATTATAGAAATTCTGAAACAGGATGCCATGTCTGATAAGAGATATTAAATGAATTTTAAGATGTTTGATGATTGATAACATAATTATTGCAATTTTTTTATTTTCTGCAGAGATTGCCGGTAATTGCATATATAAGGATGCCAGAAGGGAAAGATAAAAGTAAACTCTGAAGTAACCCTTCAGTGAATAGTTACACTCTGAAAAAGAAGGGAGGCAGGGAGCAGGAGTAGATAAGAAGAAACATCATAAGCGGCCGGCGCTCACGGACATCACCATTAATAAGTTTCAGAAGGATTTTGGCAGGGGGCGTTATACCCCCCCTCGCCAGTTTATGGCCTAATACATCTCATACTTCACAAGCCTTCCATCCAGCCCGCCAGCTTCCAGCGGTTTTTTCCATGCCGGTTTCAGGCCGATTCGTTTAATGAATTCCCGCTCTCCGAAATAGATATAAGCAGTGGAGCCTTTACATTTTTGCTTCAGGAAGTCTCCGAGCGATTTATAGAGCGGTCCCAGCTCTTCTGTATTCCCCATACGGATGCCGTAAGGAGGGTTTGTGATAATCACTCCATTCTCAAAGTCGTTGCTTTTTCTGAAATCAAGCACGTCAAGCTTTATTTTCTCCCAGTTCGGTAAACGCTGTATATTGGCCCTTGCTGTTTTAACAGCTTCAGCCGATGAATCACTTCCGATAATGTGTCCTGCCGGCAATTCCCTAATCTGACGATCCAGTTCTTTTCTTGCTTTACTCCACAGCGCTTTATCATAGTCCGGCAAGAATTCAAAACCAAAGCGCTTACGAAAGATACCGGAAGGAACCCGGCAGTAATGCATCAGCGCTTCACAAAGTAAAGTGCCGGACCCGCACATCGGGTCATAAAGCGGAACAGAGCCATCCCATTGTGAATATCTGATAATTGCAGCCGCAACAGTCTCCTGCATTGGGGCTGACAGGGAATCCTGACGATATCCCCTGCGGTGAAGAGAGCCGCCCGACAGATCCAGACTTATGACAGCCCGGTTGTTTTCTATGAAGATATTCAGCCATATATCGGGCTTTCTGGAGTCAATGTCAGGCCTTTTGCCTGACAATTCTCTGAAGGAATCTACAACAGCATCTTTAAGACAGAGAGCTGCATAATGTGAATTATTTATTCTGCTGTTTGATACATTGCTAAAGACGGCGAAGGTGCTATCCACAGAAATAAAATCAGTCCAGTTTATTAACCTTGCCTTTTTGTATAACTGTGCGCTTGTATGACAACTGAATGACATGAGAGGCGCCAGTATTCTTGAGGATAGTCTTACGGAATAATTGATTCGATAAAGTGTTTCTCTTGCGGCCTTGAAAAAGATTCCCCCATATCCAGGCCTGATTTCTTGGGCCCCGAGTTCAGAAAGTTCCATGGCTCCAAGCTCTTTTATCCCTTCGGCAATCTGTGCGAAGTATTGATCGTCTTTTTGATAGGCATACATTCCGGTTTGCTGGAAAATCTCCCTGCGTTCTTTTTTGTTAAAGAGGTAAACAGATCTTTCGACATTCAGTAGTCTGCAATATTCTACCAGATTGAGGCGACTTCTGCAGTTTACGTAAAGTACCCGGCAAAATTAAAGCTGTATAAGGAAAGCTCCGAGTAATAATATAATGGTGGTAAGGTTAAACGGATGGGAATAGTAAGATTTCTAAAGACATCATCTGTATTTTGCTTTGTCCTCTTCCTGTTAAGCGGGTGCTCTACTTACTCTTTACATAATAAAAACACAGAACGGATAGTGAATATCACTAAAAATAATGTAGCTCTGGCCCCCGCCGGCTCTTTTGAGGAATGCATAAAATTAACACAAGGGCAATCTTTAAAGTACAAATTTTCGTCTACAAAACCGGTGGATTTCAATATTCATTATCATGAAGAAGAACAAGCCCACTATCCAGTCTTTCAGAATGAAATAACCGAATCAGACGGCTACATTGACGCGGGGAATCATCAGACAAAAAATCAGGAATACTACTGCCTGATGTGGGGAAATCCGGATATGAGGACTATCAATATTTCCTTCGAGTGTGTTGTAAGAGAGAAGCACAATTAACCTACCCAAATGTGTGGTCTGTATTGTAAATTCGTAAAATCTTATGTGTTGTTCGCTCCTCTGATTTCTTCACTTTGCCACTTCTGTACTGCTGCATGGATTTGCCAGATTCCGTAGTTATGCTATAGATATATATAAATAGATATTTCTTGCCGTTTAGCCCGATATTAGATTAATATTATGTGTGGATTTTTAAAGGGAAAGGCGGGTGATGAGTAAGGACTATCCGCAGATGACACAGATTACCGCAGAGCAACTACTGTCATTCCAGCGAAGGCGGGAATCCAGAATGTTCATTAACAAAACTGGATTCATGGTCAAGCCCGGAATGACAACCACAAGGATTTGATAGGATGAAAAACTAAGGGGGGACAAGACATGAAAGAAAACTTGCTGGCTGTTTTTGAGACAACTTACAATGCCATTTTAATTTTGTCACTACTCTGTCATCATCTCATAACATCTGATTAACCATACAATTGGACAAATAAACTGAAATTTCTTTAATATTACTTACATGCGAGAGTGGCGGAACTGGCAGACGCGCTGGACTTAGGATCCAGTGGGCAACCGTAGGGGTTCAACTCCCCTCTCTCGCACCATCTGAAATAATGAGGAACGCTCCAGCTCCCAATATAAAACTTGTCATCACAATTGCCCTCAAAAAAGAAATACCGAAAGACTGGCTGGTGGCGCATCATATCCCGGTTCTTACCTTTGCAGCTCTTAAATCTGGAGCGCTCAGTAAACAGGACAATATAGAGGCAGGCATTTTGGCAGTGATAACCGGCGCCGGTTGCAAGGCCAGTGAGGACGCTGCATCCTGGATACGGGTTCATCTGGATCCGTCAAGTGTTATCAATATCGGGACCTGTGGTTTGATACACAGAAAATATCCGCTTGGCAACTGGATCAGCCCCCGATATGTTGTAAATGAAGAAGGCCATCGGCTTAAACTTGCTGCGGAGATCCCTATTCTTTGTCAAGAAAAGATTATTGATGTTTATTCATTAATAAGCGTCAGGCAGCCTTTCTCAGGCGATATTCCAGAGGCGTTAAAAGAACATGATGCGATTGATATGGAATGTTATTCACAGGCGAAGATATTTTATGACAGTCACATTAATTTTTATTGCCTGAAGTTCGGTACGGATTATTCAGATGATAATATTACATCTGACTTTAATACGCATCTTAGTTTATTCAGGCAGAACTTGAAGAAACTTCTGGCAGACATGAAAGCAGGTTAGAGGCGAAATATTAAAAGGCATATCACTGGAAATATGGCGCGCCTGAAGGGATTCGAACCCCTGACCCACTGCTTAGAAGGCAGTTGCTCTATCCTACTGAGCTACAGGCGCATAAATGATAGTTGAAAGTTGTGAATGCAGAATGAACAGTAACGGCCTCTCAACGTAACAGGGTATATTTTAATTGAGACGTCTTAATATGGCAAGTATGGCTGGATGATTGATGCTATACTTTAATTATGCGCAATCAGGAAGTAGCTAAAATTTTTAACGACATTGCTGATCTCCTTGAGATCAAAGGTGATAATCCCTTCAGGATACGTGCATACAGGCGCGCTGCACAGAACATTGACAGCTTTGCAAAGGACGTTGCCGAAATATCCGTTGAGGAATTGCAGAAGATCCCCGGCATAGGCGCTGATCTTGCGGGTAAGGTTCATGAATATGTTGCGACAGGGAGTTTAAAATTTTACGAGGACATGAAAAAGGAAGTGCCCTCCGGGCTTGTCGATCTCTTGTCGGTGCCGGGCCTCGGTCCTAAAACCGCAAAGCTGCTTCTCGATAAACTTCACATTAAAGACGTTGATGACCTTGAGAAATGCGCTAAGGAAGGCAAACTGAAAGGGCTTCCCGGCATTCAGGCAAAGACAGAAGAGAACCTTCTTAAAGGGATTGCAATGATCAGGAGACACACCGGGCGTTTCCCTATCGGCCGCGTCCTGCCTGTTGCAGATGGTATTCTGGGTAAACTGAAAGAAAAAGCCCCCATCAATAAAGTCAGCCTTGCCGGAAGTCTCAGGCGCTGGAAAGATACAGTAAAGGACATTGACATACTGGCAACTTCAAAAGACCCTTACAAGGTGATGGATATCTTTGTTAATATTCCTCAGGTTAAAGACGTGCTCATGAAAGGTCCGATAAAATCGAGCGTCATCACACAGGAAGGTATTCAGGTAGATTTACGGGTAGTGGAAGAGAGCTCCTTTGGTGCGGCATTAGCTTATTTTACCGGCAGCAAGGAACATAACATACGCCTCAGGGAAATGGCCGTAAGAAAAGGATTGAAGATAAATGAATACGGCATCTTTGATGTGAAGACGGAAAAGAAGCTTGGCGGAGAGCGTGAGAGAGATGTTTACAAAATACTGGGAATGCCTTACATTGCCCCTGAATTAAGAGAAGACACGGGAGAAATTGAGGCGGCCCTTGGAGGCAAGTTGCCAAAACTTATTGAGATAGAAGACATAAAAGGCGACCTCCATGTGCACACATCAGACAGCGACGGCAGCCATGATATTCAGGAGCTTATTGATGCTGCAAAGATAAGAGGTTATGAATATCTCGCAATCACAGACCATTCAAAAGGGCTTGGTATTGCGAGAGGCCTGAGCATTGAACATGTTTTAGAGCAGAATAAAACGATAAGAATGTTAAATAAAAAATTAAAAGATTTTAAACTTCTGTCAGGCACAGAGATGGATATTAAAAGTGACGGCTCTCTGGATTATCCTGATGAGGTATTAAGGAAGTTTGACATTGTTATAGCTTCCATACATTCCGGCTTCAGGCAGTCAAAAGAACAGATAACAAAGCGGCTTGTTTCCGCCATGAAAAATCCCTATGTGTCAATTATCGCCCATCCTTCCGGACGGCTTATCGGGGAAAGGGATGCCTATGAAATTGATATGGAAGAAATATTAAAGACTGCAAAAGAGACCGGCACTGCGATAGAGATAAATGCCTATCCTCTCCGGCTTGATTTGACTGATATATACGTCAGGAAGGCAAAAGACATGGGCGTGTCCTTAACGATTAATACGGATACCCATATCATATATCAATTTGATTTCATGGCATACGGAATCGGCACGGCAAGAAGAGGGTGGGCCGAAAAGAAGGATATCCTGAATACGCTGAGTCATAATGCTCTAATGAAGAGGCTGAAGAGGAAAGTTTAAAAAATTTGTTTGATAAGTCAGAAAAGAAAATTGTAGATTATTTCGGGCTTATAATTTTTATGATTCTGACATGCTAAATAAAATTTCTACTGTCTATACCAAATATCTAAACGTATTCTGGCTTCAAATATTGGTTTCTGGCGGGCTGGGCAGCATTATTTATATAACCAGACAATATTCGCAAAGTACGACAGCCACGGTTATAGGAATAACAGCAACCATTCTTCTGGCAGTCCATGCATATTTCAATAGTGTTGCAGCAAAAATCAGTCTTAAAGAACTTGATTTCTGGAAAAGAGAATTGGATGGACATAAATGGTTGCTAAACACAATACAGGAGATGATTGTAAGAAAACTTCAAAAATTTAAAAAAATGAATATCTTGCTGATGAATCCGAATACAGAAATGCTGTTATGAAAAATCTCGACATGTTGAGGGAATTTTATGTTCATTATTCGGGCGAACCAGATAATTATTTCCGGGTTACACTTTTTCAGGTAAGTGAAGATGGCAAATATTTGGTTTCCAAGTTTTATTCTACTAAGGATGGAGAGCCTCATGCTTCTCATGGTGATGAAACAAGACAAAGGGAAAACTTCAATAAGAACAGAAGCCAAACAATAGCGGTTTCTGCCTGGAGAGACTTGAGGCCTAAAATTGTTGAAAGTGAAAAGGAAATCAATTACCTATATCCTCAACATAAAGATAAAATCAAATCAATTATTGCATTGCCGATATTTTCAGGAGATATTTCGGAAGATAATCTTATCGGCATAATAACAGTAGCTTCAAGTAAAGAATATTTCAGAAGAACCGATATGGAAAGACATAAAGAATATATTGAGCAGTTTACGTTAAGAATAGTGTTTGAGTATTGTAAATGGCGGGCACTGAAAAAAATAGAAAAGAAAAATTAAATACATAATTATTATTTTGTGTTAAAATTTATTTAAACCGGAGGGCAAACACATGGCACCTAAAATAAATGTAAAACCTGTGACAAAAGAAGAAGTAAAAAAGATAACACAGGAAATGCAGGAAGTAGTAACAACTGTATCGAGAAAAGTGGCCGAGTCCATGAGGCTCTGTGAATCGTCCGCTGCTGTATATGTTAAATCTGTAAAGAAGGGTTGAGCTTTCTAAGCTGCTAAAATAATTACCTCTACGTCCCCACTTTTATTATCACGATTTTCTTCAATTGCGATGCAACAAGGCAACTTACGCCCCCTGAGACCAAAAAGGGAAAGATCAGATTCCTTTAGAAAAATTTCTGCTTAGGCGGTGGGTCGTATCATACCTCCGATTCAGGAACCCTAACTTCATCCCCGCACTTCGGACATCGATACAGACCTTTCCCCTCATCAACTGCTGAAAATCTTAATCCTGTGTCAATGCTGGGGTTTGAGCGATCAGCAACGATCAAAAAACTTTCGAAAGTCACATCTTCCTCCAAATTGCAACTATGGCATGAGAGCAGCTCCCTGTCTTCGCAAAATAATCCCATCTGTCTTTGCTGTTCCTTAATTTTTTGTATTTGCTTGGCCAAGGCGCGAATTTCTGATGAAAACATACTTCCCCCTTACGCTATCTTCAACTCTTTCCGGATCTTCTCGGCGACCCACTGACGAACAAGGGTTTGATACGGAATACCCTTTTGCGTAGCGACTTTTTTTATCGAGACGAGATACAACGGGTCGATCTTAATGGTTACGTTCCGCAGCTTCCTTTTCCGCTTCCCTTTTACGATGTCCCGTCTGAGGGCCTCGTCAAGGCTGATCGCAACGTCCTCCTCGATGATCTCGCCGAGGATACCCCCCTTATCGTAATATTCTTCGTCTGTTATTTTCTTCTTTGCCGCTTTAACTTTCTTATTTGCCACTTAAATCATGCTACAATAATTTTATTACTTTTTAAAGAGGATACTATTTTGTCACGTCAAAGAAAAAACTCCGGCGCCTTTAAACTGACCTCGGACTTCAAACCCGCAGGCGACCAGCTGAAGGCGATTGAAGCGCTCGCTGAAGGTCTTACCAGAGGTTTGAACCACCAGGTGCTCCTCGGCGTCACAGGTTCAGGCAAAACATTCACAATTGCAAACGTTATTGAGAAGGTGAATAAGCCGACTCTTGTCATCGCCCATAACAAAACCCTTGCCGCGCAACTATACGGTGAATTCAAGTCCTTCTTTCCTGAAAATGCGGTGGAATATTTCGTGAGTTTCTACGACTATTATCAGCCTGAGGCGTACATCCCTTCAACAGACACGTATATCGAAAAAGATTCCATGATAAATGAGGACATCGACAGGTTGAGGCACGCTGCAACGTGCTCTGTGCTTGAGAGAAATGATGTCATAGTCGTGGCATCGGTCTCATGTATTTACGGTATCGGCTCGCCTGACGATTATTTGGGCATGCACCTCGTTGTTGAAGAAGGCATGCGCACGGAGCGGGATGCGTTCCTGAGAAAGCTCGTGGACATGCTCTATGAACGTACGGAGGACTTTAAAAGGGGCACCTTCAGGGTGAGGGGTGATATTGTTGAGATATTCCCTTCTTTTTCCGGCGACAGTGCGATAAGGGTTGAATTCTTCGGGGATGACATTGACGGCCTGTATGAATTTGATTCCCTGACCGGCAAGGTGATCAGAAGGCTTTCAAAGATTGCCCTCTATCCCAACAGCCACTGGATTACACCGAGACCGAGAATCGAGAGTGCCATGCAATCGATCAACAAAGAGCTTGAGGACAGGCTGACGTTTTTACTCAGGCAGGATAAACATCTTGAGGCAAAAAGGCTGGAGCAGAAGACGAGGTTTGATATGGAGATGCTCAAGGAATTCGGATATTGTCACGGGATAGAAAATTATTCAAGGCATTTGAGCGGACGGGCGCCGGGCGAACCGCCGTTCTGTCTCATAGATTATTTCCCGGAAGATTTTCTTTTAATCATAGATGAATCGCACGCGACTGTGCCGCAGATCGGCGGAATGTATGAGGGAGACCGCTCCAGGAAGCAGACGCTTGTTGATTACGGCTTCAGACTTCCGTCTGCGCTTGATAACCGTCCGCTTAAGTTCAATGAATTTGAGCACAGGGTGAATCAGGCGATATATGTATCCGCGACTCCTTCGGAATATGAAATCAACAAGGCCGGCCGGAGGCTGATTGAGCAGATCGTCAGGCCCACGGGTCTGATAGACCCCGCGATAGAAGTCCGGCCTGTTGCCGGGCAACTCGACAACCTTCTCGGAGAAATCAGGAAGAGGGCCGAAAAAGGAGAAAGGATATTAGTAACGACCCTGACAAAAAAAATGGCTGAGGATGTAACAGAATATTATTCAGAATTAGGGATAAAAGCGCGCTATCTCCACTCTGACATAGACACCCTCGAAAGGATCGAAATACTGAGGGACCTGAGGCTCGGCAAATTTGACGTCCTCATCGGGGTAAATCTCCTGAGAGAGGGTCTCGATTTACCGGAAGTTTCTCTTGTAGCCATATTCGATGCCGACAAGGAAGGGTTTTTGCGTTCAGGACGTTCTCTTATTCAGACAGCGGGGAGGGCGGCAAGGAATGTGAACGGCATTGTCATATTCTATGCCGATAGGATCACAGGTTCGATGAGGACAGCGCTTGATGAGACAAACAGGAGGCGTAAGATACAGGAGGCGTATAACAGAAAGCACGGGATAACACCAGCGTCTATCAAAAAGGAGATATCAAATATCCTGAGTTCGATCTACGAGGCCGACTACTGGACTGTGCCGGCAGTGGCAGAAGAAAAAGTTGAATATTCTGATGAGTCAGTAATAGTAAAGCTTGAGGAGGAAATGAAGCTGGCCGCTTCAAAACTTGATTTTGAAAAAGCCGCTGAATTGCGCGACAGGATCAAGGCGATAAAGAAAAGACAGCTTGAGCTTGGAGTGAAGGTATAAAAAATTACTTTGCAGGGACCAGCTTGATCTCATAAATATTGGGCCATAGTTTGCCCGTTACAAATATCCGGTCGTTTTTCGCATCATATGCGATACCGTTGAGAACTTTTTTTGTTTTGTCATCATCGTTGACAGGGAATAGGCCGTCCATATTTATCCATCCTGTTATGCGGCCTGTCTGCGGATTAATTCTTGCAATGCTGTTTGTTAACCATACATTTGCAAATATTTCGCCGTTGATATATTCCAGTTCATTAAGCATGGTTACAGGGGTGTTGCCGTCATACACTTCAATGCGCTTAGTCACTTTAAAATTTTCAGGGTTTAGAAAATACAGGTTTGCGGTCCCGTCACTCATTATCAATTGTTTGCCGTCATGGGTGAGCCCCCATCCTTCGGTGGGATAGTGAAACGTCCGGAGCAGATTAAAACTGTTTTTATCATATACAAACCCGGTATTGGACCTCCAGGTCAACTGGATAATTTTATCCTTGTAGGCAGTAATCCCTTCACCAAAAAACTCCTGTGGCAATTCGTGAATCTTCAGGATATCCCCGGTTTCCAGTTTTATTATGCGCAGTGTAGATTGGCCGCTGAGGCCAGTGCCTTCGTACAGGAGGCCGTCTTCAAAAACCAGCCCCTGTATGAAAGCCTGGCTGTCATGGGGATAAGTATTGATGATTTTATATGTAAAGACGGGTGTTGATGAAGCAGCCACTGTCATAGATAATGAGAGAATTAATATAAACCATAATGAAAAAAAAGATAGTTTGAATAAGTCTGGTTTTCTTCCGTGGCCGCAGGTTTTCATGGTATTTGATAATAACTTGCCCTTGCCTTAAAATTAAAGCCTGTATTTTAATAAACCTGGAAAAATTACTGAGGGCTGAATAAGCAATATGAATATGCCAGTGAAATGGAACAGGAGAGAATGGGCGAGGGTGTTACTGTATGTTCTTCTTATTTTCTTTACCATACCTGTTACCAGGGAAATTCAGGGACTTATTACTACTTCTGTGGGCCGGGAATTTTTTACTTATCTGGTTCTTTCTGTTGTTGCCTGCGGATTGACGGGACTCATTTATTTTTTTATTTTTAAATTAAAAGTTAAAGAAATTTCCCAGTATATATGGATAACAATATGCGCCGGGCTTTATATATCCTTAACAATTCAGTTAAGAAAAATTCCCGAAGAATCAATTCACCTGATTGAATACGGATTGCTTTCCTATTTTGTATTCAAGGCACTCAGTCACAGGGTTCAGGACTGGACTATTTATATCACAGGCAGTCTGGTTGTATCGCTCATAGGCATAACAGATGAAGTCATACAGTGGATGATACCTAAACGGTATTGGGACTTCAGAGATATCGGGATAAATTTATTTGCAGGCGTGGTCTTTCAACTCTTAATCTGGAAAGGGGTTAAACCCGATATCATCAGTAAACCCCTGAAGAAGATCTCTGTTAAAATACTCGTGGGAGTTTTAACTGTTGATTTGTTTTTATTCGGTCTTTGCCTTTCTAATACTCCGGATGCAGTAAAGCGTTACACGGCAATTGTTAAGAGTTTGTCCTGGCTGCAGGCTGAAGAACCGATGTCTGAATTCGGCTATGTAAAGACAGCGTGGGTATTGATATTCATTCTATTGTTTGCAGCATGGACGCTTGCCGCAAGATGGATAAAAAAAGCTGAATAGTTCTTTATTCGTCTTCAACAGGAAGGTTAAATTGCAACCACTCGTCAATTCCGCCTTCATAAACTTTCACATTGGCAATATGGAGCAGCTTTAAGCCGAGTGCCACTTTTTTTGAGGCTATACAATCCCGGTGCTTGCAATATATGATGATTTCCTCATAGGGAATTAATTCTTTTCTCCTGTCAATAACTTCCGGATACGGGATGGTCCGGGCCCCCTTGATTTTGAATTTGTTTCCATTATACATGCCTACTGTATCCACAAGCACGAAATTTGTTTTTCCGTTGATGCGCTGCAGGAGTTCCTCTTTATCAATGCAGTCAAAAGATAATGTAAGCTCTTTTTTATATGCCATAAGTCTTCTCCCTTTAAAATTCTATTCCTTTCCTTGCCTTGACGCCTCTGTTAAAGGGATGCTTGATCATCCGCATCTCGGTCACATAGTCAGCAGCCTCTATCAGTTCTTCGGGGGCGCCCCTGCCTGTAAAAATGAGTTCAAGTCTTTCAGGTTTTGCGTCTATGATTTTCATGGCATTTTTTATTGTGGCATACCCGCAGTTGAGAACAGTATTGAATTCATCGAGGATGACTACATCGTATGCATTGCTTTTTATTTCCTTTATGGTAAAAGCTGTGGCTCGTTTGATGGAATCTTTAAGTTTCTGTAAATTGACATCAGGATCAAAGAGCGGCGTGGTTTGATCTTTAAATTTTATGACTGTTATTCCGGTTTTTTCTGCTGTGACACTTTCGCCTGAATTTTTGGTCCTGCTTTTGAGAAATTGAAGTATCAGGACTTTTTTGCCATGCCCTGCAGCCCTTTTTGCAAGTCCGAAGGCCGCAGTGGTCTTGCCTTTGCCTTCACCGGTGTAGACGTGTATTAATCCTTTTGGCATTCGATAGAGTAAAGATTTAAGGCGAGGGATTACCTCCCCCTCACCAACTAACAACTAATTCACTAACTCACTAACTCACTAATCACTAATTCACTATTCACTGTCTCTTCTGGAGCGGGCGACGGGATTCGAACCCGCGACTTTCAGCTTGGGAAGCTAACACTCTACCACTGAGTTACGCCCGCATTAATTAATGGAAATATTGTATATTGCAGATAATGTTTAATGCAACAAGCCGGACATTTACCATGCTTTCTCATTTTGATATTTATTTGATATATAATAATAGCGATGTTTAAAATTTTATCAAAGATAATAGGCACAAAAAATGAGCGCGAGATCAAACGGCTGTGGGCTGTTGTAGAGCAAATAAATTCTCTTGAACCTTCCATAAGCCCTCTGAGTGACACTGAACTGAAGGCTAAAACCGATGAATTCCGCAAGAGGATTGAAGACAGTGAGAGCCTGGATGACATCCTGCCGGAGGCTTTTGCAGTTGTCAGGGAAACCTCGCGCAGGATTCTTAATATGCGGCATTTTGATGTGCAGCTTGTTGGAGGTCTTGCGCTGCATGAAGGAAAGATAGCAGAAATGAAGACCGGTGAGGGCAAGACTCTTGTTGCAACCCTGCCGGTTTATCTGAATGCACTTGACGGCAAAGGCGTCCATATTGTCACGGTCAATGACTATCTCGCAAAAAGAGATGCCCAGTGGATGGGGCCTTTATATCATTTTTTAGGATTGTCAGTCGGCATTATTCAGCATGAGAGCTCTTTCTTCTATGACCCTTCCTATCATTCTGAAGACAGCAGTCTCCAGCATTTGAGGCCCCTTGACAGAAAAGAAGCCTACCGGGCTGATATCACATACGGTACCAATAACGAATTCGGCTTTGACTACCTTAGAGACAACATGCGATATCACATAGATGATTATGTGCAGAGAGAGCTGAACTATGCGATCGTTGATGAGGTGGACAGCATATTGATTGATGAGGCCAGGACCCCGCTTATCATATCCGGCCCATCTGAGGAGTCAACAGATAAATATTATGTTATTAACAAGATAGTCCCAAAGCTTAATAAAGATACTGACTATACTGTAGATGAGAAGGCACGCAGCGTTATGCTCACCGAGGAAGGAAATGTAAAAGTTGAGAAACTGCTTGGAGCCGGCAATCTCTATGACCCTTCCAATATCGAGCTTGTTCACCATGTCAATCAGGCGCTGAAGGCGCATGTGCTTTTCAGGCTTGATGTGGACTATATAATCAAGGACAACGAGGTGATTATTGTTGATGAATTCACAGGGCGTCTAATGCCTGGCAGGCGGTGGTCTGATGGACTGCATCAGGCTGTTGAGGCCAAAGAGAACGTCAAGATAGCCAGTGAGAATCAGACCCTTGCTACCATCACCTTCCAGAATTATTTCAGGATGTATAACAAGCTTGCCGGAATGACAGGCACTGCTGAAACAGAGGCCGAGGAGTTTGCAAAGATATATAACCTTGATGTCCTGGTAATCCCGACAAACAAGGCGATGATCAGAGCGGACCATTCAGATGTCGTTTATAAAACTGTGACAGCCAAATTCAATGCGGTCATAAATGAAATTGAGGATTGCCATAAAAGAGGACAGCCTGTTCTGGTAGGCACCATATCAATAGAAAAATCAGAACTGCTCAGCACCATACTGAAAAAGAAAAAGATCCCGCATTCTGTCCTGAATGCAAAATACCATGAAAAAGAGGCGGAGATTGTTGCGCAGGCAGGCCGGAGCGGAACTGTGACCATTGCTACAAATATGGCCGGCCGGGGTACGGATATAGTGCTTGGAGGAAATCCGGAAGGCCTTGCAAAGGACCTGCTCCGGGATAAGAAGGATTATACAGAAGAGGATTTTAAAAAGACCCTTGAGAAAGCCAAAGAATTGTGCGCACAGGACAGGGAAACAGTCATTGCTGCCGGCGGACTGCATATCCTGGGCACTGAAAGACATGAGGCCCGAAGGATAGACAACCAGTTGAGAGGGCGTTCCGGCCGTCAGGGAGATGCTGGTTCATCCAGGTTTTATCTTTCTCTTGAGGATGACCTCATGAGGATATTCGGCTCGGATAAAATTTCAGGGCTTATGGACAAACTGGGCATGGATGACACACAACCTATCGAACACAAATGGATAACAAAGGCGATAGAGACTTCACAGAAGAGGGTTGAAGCCCATAACTTTGACATCAGAAAACACCTGCTGGAATATGATGATGTAAACAATAAACAGAGGACGGAGATTTATTCCTTCAGGCGCGAAATACTTTCGGATGATAATCATAAGGACAAGATACTTGAAATGGCTGAAAACGTCCTTGACGATATTATTTCTGTTTACTGTCCGGAGAACCAGCATCCTGAGGAATGGAATATAAAAGGACTGCGTGATGCGCTTTACGGACAATTTTCAATATATCCTGACATACAGGCGAAACGTATTGAAGAATTGCGCAATGAACTCCTGGAGGCCCTTAAACAGGCGTATGAGAAAAAAGAACAGGAACTCGGCTCAGATACGCTCAGATATCTTGAAAAGATGATACTGCTTCAGGTCCTTGATGCTCAATGGAAGGACCACCTTCTCAGCATGGACCACCTGAAAGAAGGCGTGGGACTTCGTGGCTACGGACAGAGGGACCCTCTGGTGGAATATAAAAAAGAGGCTTTTGATATATTCGCTGATTTAAGCAGCCGGGTAGCTGCAGAGGTGGTTGCCAGATTGATGAAGATACAGGTTGCCAGAGAAGAAAAAATAGAGAAGAGATTGATTGCCAGGCCCGCAAGGCTGAATTACGGAAGGGGTGGGGAAGATGCTAAACCGCAGACTGTTATAAAGGACCGAAAGATCGGCAGAAACGACCCCTGCATTTGCGGAAGCGGCAAGAAATATAAAAAGTGCTGTGGGGTCCATGCATAAGAATTTCATAGATTTTTTTAATGAAATTACAAATATCCTTACCACTGCGTCTGATCTGAACAAAAGTCTGAATTCCATCCTGAAGAAAACAAAGACTATAACCAGCGCAGAGGCCTGGTCCCTCCTTATTGTCAATGATCTCTTTTTCAAAACCATATCGTTAAAGGCTTCGATGAATATAAGGAAGTTCAGATTTAAGGCAGACAGAGGTATCACGGGCTGGGTACTGGAAAAAGGACTCCCGCTTATTATTCAGGATGTGTCCGAAGATGTGCGTTTTGACAGACAGGCGGACGGATTTCAAAAGTTAAAAATCAAATCATTAATATATGTCCCTCTGAAAGTTCAGGGCAGATTGGTTGGTATTTTAAGGCTGATTAATAAAAGGCAGGGGACTTTCTTTACAGATGAGGATCTGAAATTGCTTATGAATATTTCTAACTGTATTGCTATTACTTTAGAGCAGGCCTCCTTGAACAGGAAGATAGAAGAAATTTCAATAACTGATGACCTTACCGGTCTTTACAATATTCGTTATCTTAATCAGTCCATGGCCTTTGAAATAGAGAGGTCGCTGCGCTATGGCTCTTTATTCTCGCTGATATTCATGGACATTGATGATTTGAAAAAAGTAAACGAAAAGTTCGGACATCTTACAGGAAGCAAAGTGCTCGTGGAAACAGCCCGTCTTTTGCAGGATAATTTGAGAAAGGTTGATATAACTATAAGATATGGCGGCGATGAGTTTGTGATAATTTTGCCTCAGACAACCAAGGAAGCCGGTTTTCTGGTTGCAGAGAGGTTGAGGAAGGTTGTTGAGAAGAATATATTTCTGAAAAAAGAAGACGGCCATATCAGAATAACAGCAAGTTTCGGGGTCGCATCTTTTCCTGATCATGCCAAAAACAAGGAAGAACTGCTGAAGATTGCGGATAAAGCCATGTACCGCGGCAAGCTTTCAACAAAGAATGTCGTATTTGCAGCGAAGTGAAATTTTTAATTATCTCTGAGAAGTTATTTAATGTTTAACTTTTTAAACAATACATACCGCCAGATTCTTGATAACATGACAGAGGGGGTGTATTTTGTTGATCTGAATCAGAACATACAGTACTGCAACAGGGCTGCCGGGGTATTGACCGGCATTGACGCAGATGAAATCCTCGGGACCTCCTTCCAGAACAGTCACATTCAATATGAAGACGAGAGGGGAAATCCTTTACAGCCTTTTGAATATCCTGTAGCGCTTTGCTTTCAGGAGAAAAAGAAGATCAGAAAGATGTTTTTTCTGAAAGCAAAAGACAATAAAAAGATTCGTGTTGAAGAAAGTGTTTCTCCGCTTTTTGTCAGAGGCCAATTCAAAGGGGTAATTGCTGCAATTAAAGATATTTCATGGTGTATAGAGATAATAGAATCCCGGTTGAAATCCGAGAGGAAAGAGAGATTAATACCTATTTGCGGCTGGTGCAAGAATATAAGAAGTGATGAAAACTATTGGGAACAGCTTGAGACCTATCTCACGAATGAAGGCTTTGGCATCTTTACTCACGGCATGTGCCCTTCCTGCGCAGAGAAAATTTTTGAGAAAAAAGTATATCTGGAGAGCTATCAGCAGATATGTAAATCAATCAGCGCCAGCATTTCTCTTGATGAGGTCTTGCAGCTCATTGTAACCAATGTTGTCAAGGTCATGAATGTAAAGGCCAGCCTGCTTCGCCTCCTCAATAAAGATACCAAACAGCTTGAGCTGGCTGCATATTACGGGCTCAGTGAAAAATACGCCAATAAAGGGCCTGTAGCCTACGATGCGAGTATTGACGATGCACTGGCAGGAAAACCCGTGTCAGTATACGATATAACGGAACATAAGGATTCAAAATATTACCGGGAAGCTCAGGAGGAAGGGATAAGGAGCATTCTTTCTATTCCGCTGCGCTTCGAGAAGGAAGTGATAGGGGTGCTCAGAATGTATACTACAGAACCCGTCAAGTATACTGATGAAGACTTTAAATTCATAACTGCAATAGCGGAACAGGCTGCGACCACGATAGTTAATGCCCGGCGTTTTGAAGGGGCCGTATCAAGGGAGAAGGAATATCTCAATGTGTTTCAGGAAGTCACAAAAACAGTGAGCTCCACTCTGCATGTCAGAGAGGTGCTGGATATGATTGTCAGGAAAATTCCGGAGGTTATGAAGTTGAAAGCTGCCACCATCCGCCTCCTTGATCACACCGGCAAAAAACTTATGCTTGTGGCTTCTTACGGTTTGAGCGAGAAGTATCTGAACCGGGGGCCTGTTGATACGGAGGAGAATGTTATAGAAGCGCTTAACGAAAAACCTGTTGCCATTTATGATGTCACAACTGACAATAAAATCAAGTACCAGAAAGAGGCAGCGGAAGAGGGGATTAAGAGCATACTGACCCTGCCGATTAAGGCCAGGGGGAAGGTGCTTGGGATATTACGCCTTCTCACAGGCGAGCCCCGGATGTTTGCGAACCAGGAAATTGATTTCTCAGCGTCGCTGGCTGAGCAGTGCGGGATAGCCATTGAGAACGCCACAATGTATGAAAAGACGAAGAAGGATTACGACGATATGATGCAGTTTGTTGACGGCTCTTTTTTTGAGAAAGAATAGAATCAGTATCTTACCGCAAACTCTCCAGGGTTCTTATCAGCGCTTCAGCTTTTTTCAGCGTTTCGTAATATTCCCTTTCCGGGTCTGAATCAGCTACAATTCCGGCGCCGGCCTGAACATAGGCGGTGTTGTCTTTGATTACAAAGGTCCTGATGATGATGTTTAAATCCATATCGCCTGTAAAACTTATATAACCGATGGAACCTGTATAAGGCCCCCGTGTGACAGGCTCAAGCTCGTCAATTATTTCCATGCACCGCACTTTGGGAACTCCTGTAATGGTGCCGCCCGGAAAAGTGGCCCGTATGGCATCGAAACAGTCCCGGCCTTTTGCAAGGATGCCTTTGATATTCGATACAATATGGATGACGTGGGAGTAATCTTCTGTAATCATAAACTCATCCACCTCTACAGTACTGTATTCAGAGATCTTGCCCAGGTCGTTTCTCTCAAGATCAATCAGCATGAGATGCTCCGCCCTTTCTTTTTCATTCAGCAGAAGATCGTTTCTCATCTTTAGATCACTTTCAGCATCTTTCCCTCTCGGCCTGGTACCTGCTATCGGGCGTGTTTCAACTGTACGTCCTGAGACTCTCACAAGTCTTTCAGGCGAAGAGCTTGCAATGCAGTAATTCCCAAAATTTAAATAACAGGCAAAAGGAGAAGGATTAATCCTGCTCAGGGTTTGATAAATCTGCCACGGTTCAACAGCGCCAATATGGGCTGATACCCTCTGTGAAAGATTTGCCTGAAAAATATCTCCTGCACGGATATATTCTTTTGCTTTTCTTACGATATCCATATAAGCCTCTTTACCCATTTCGTGCCGGATATGGATAGGGGTATTAGTACAGGTCCTGTCATTGAGAGCCGAAGGAGAAGCAATCTCTAAGAAATGGGATTGCTTCGTCGCTTTACTCCTCGCAATGACATTTTCATGAATCGCAAGAATCCTCTCACATGCTTTCTCATAAGCATTTTCCCACTCGGCAAGGGTGGCTTTAAAACCCACCCCTGCTCCCGCATCCCTGACCGGACATGATATCAGGAAGGTTTTCTGAAATTTATGGTCCACAGCTATTACGGTGTCCACAAATATAAAATGTGCATCTGGTATATCGAGATCGTCAACTGCATTTCCGGGAATATTCTCAAAGTAGTGGACAAAATCATAACTGATAAGTCCCACAGCGCCGCCGACAAAAGGAGGGAGGTCTTCCGATAATTCTACCCTGTACGCTGAAAGTATTTCTTTTAATATTTTGAGAGGAGCTATTGAAGACTGAAAAGAGAGACCCCTGAACCCTGGCCCCTTTCTCCTGTCTCCCACCTCAATAACACCATTCTTTACCTTGAAAATAAGGAACGGTTCAGTGCCGATGAATGAATAGCGGGCGATCTTCTCCGGCCCCTTTATGCTTTCAAGGATAAAACTATATGGGGAGGCTATGCATTCAAAGATTTGCTGGGGAGGCATGAAGGGAAGTTCTGCATAAACAGGGGAAATCTTGCCCGCCTTGGCGCTTTCGATAAATCTGGTTTTTGGGGGCAGCGTGCGGATCACCGGTTCATTAAAACCCAGCTATTTCGTCTTCAATACGCTTCAACGCACTGACCGGGTTTGGCTGTGATAAGATGGCCCTTCCAATAACGAGGTAATCGGCGCCTCTGCGCAGAGCTTCATTAGGCGTTAACATCCTTTTCTGATCATCTGCTGCAGCCCATGAGGGTCTGATGCCGGGAGTTACAATCAGAAATCCTTTCCCAAAGTGGGAACGGATACTCTCTGCATCTTCAGGCGAGGCCACTACGCCATCCAGTCCGGCCCTCTGCGCAAGTCCCGCAAGATGTCTGACCTGAGCGCTTATGCGTAACCCTATGCCGAGTTCATCCTGCAATGCAGCCTGATCAAGGCTGGTCAATATTGTTACGCCAATGAGTTTGGGCCTGTCAATGTTTTCATCAAGAGAAACGTTTCTCAGCGCCTCTGCGGCCTGTTGCATCATTTCAAGGCCTCCGAGGGTATGAACATTCAACATGAATACCCCCAGTTTTGCAGCGGCTGCTGCGGATTTTGCAACGGTATTCGGGATATCGTGGAACTTAAGGTCCAGAAAAACTTTTTTACCCATTGAATTGATCTGTTCAACTATCCTGGGACCGGCTGAAGTGAAGAGTTCAGAGCCGACCTTGAATATCTCAATATGTTCTTCAAATTTATATGCGATTCTTACGGCTTCGTCGTAGTCAGATACATCAAGGGCCAGAATTATGCGGTCTTTAGGTTTCATACTTATTTAAATTTTTGCAAGCGTTATCCCTTTCTGTGCCTGGTACTTTCCTGATTTGTCAGCATAGGATCTTTCGCATCTTTCATCAGCGCCGAGGAATATTAACTGTGCAATCCCTTCATTTGCATATACTTTTACAGGCAAAGGTGTTGTGTTGGATATTTCTATTGTCACATGTCCTTCCCATTCAGGTTCAAGAGGAGTTACATTGACAATAATTCCGCATCTTGCGTACGTGGACTTTCCAAGGCAGATGACGATAGTCTCCCTCGGGATTTTGAAATATTCCACTGAAGTAGCGAGTGCGAAAGAATTTGGCGGTACTATGCAGACCGCTCCCCGAAAATCTATAAAACTCTGAGGATCAAATTTCTTGGGATCAATCAGGGTTGTATTTATATTGGTAAAGATCTTGAACTCGTCAGTTATCCTCATATCATAACCGTATGAGCTTACTCCATATGAGATAACGCCCTTCCTCACCTGCTTTTCCGAGTATGGCGATATCATCCCTTTTCTTGCCATCTTCTTTATCCATCTGTCGTTTTTTACCATTAAAGTTTCTCCCGTATAAATGAATTTTCAAAGGGTAACATAACGCCCTATTTTTTACAATAGAACGAATTGCCTCAACGCAACCCTTCATTGAAGGGTTGCGACTGCCGTCATTCCGGCTTGTCCGGAATCTTCTTTCAAGAGGATCCTCGCCTCGGCGAGTCGCCTGAGGTGACCCGACGCGCTTCACTTGCGGGAATGACAGTTTCAGTAGTATTGCACCCTTCAGTGAAAGATTACGTCTTATAAGGCCTTGCCGGCACGTCTTTTTTTTCTGGCGGAAGGGTTGTTTCTCAGTATATTTTCAGTGTATTTTTCAGTTGATAGAATGAAATGTTTTTGATATTATTGTGTTGTTATTTATTGCAGTGTGTGATAAAGCAGTAGAACTTATAACAATCGGAGGAGGAGAAACTATGGCAGATGTATTAACTGAGCTGAAAAGTTACGTTAGTATCACAAACGGCAAGGTGCAGGTCCAGAACGCAGCCGCAGTGAGAGGTCTGATGGATGCTTTAATTTATGAGGCTGTCTTTAATCCTGATGAAGAGAAGAAAAAAGCCCTGCAGCGGCTTGTGATAGAAATAGCAAAGCAGATGGGCGCAGTGCCTTCATCCATTCAATCGCTATATGAGGAAATGGGGAAAAATTATCCCGGCTTTACAGTGCCTGCAATGAATATAAGAGGGCTTACTTATGACACATCGCGGGCGATATTCAGAAAGGCGCTGGAAAAAAATGCCAGCGCCATGCTATTTGAGATAGCACGCTCTGAAATCGGTTATACAAAACAGAGGCCGCTTGAATATACGGCAGTAGTTGTTGCAGCAGCCGTGCGTGAAGGATATACCGGGCCTGTATTTATGCAGGGGGACCACTTTCAGCTTGTGAGAAGACACTACCTGTCAGATCCAGACGCAGAGGTAACTTATATTAAAGGGCTTATTAAAGAAGCTATTGACGCTGAGTTTTATAACATTGATATTGATTCATCCACGCTCGTTGATCTCGACAAGCCGACACTTAAAGAGCAGCAGCGGCCGAACTATGAAACAGCGGCTGAGCTTACGGCATATATAAGGAGTCTGGAGCCAGCAGGGGTAACTGTATCAGTTGGCGGAGAGATTGGAGAAATAGGCGGGAAGAACAGCACACCGGAAGAACTGAGGGCTTACCTGGACGGTTTTAAAGAAACATTGAACTCAGGCAAAGGCGTCAGCAAGTTAAGCGTTCAGACAGGCACTGCACACGGCGGTGTGGTGCTGCCCGACGGCACCCTTGCAAAGGTGAAGATTGACTTTGACACACTCAGACAGATGTCCGATGCAGCAAGGAAAGAATACGGACTGTCAGGCGCGGTACAGCATGGAGCATCAACACTCCCTGATGAGGCCTTCCACACATTCCCAGAAACAGGAACGTCAGAAGTCCATCTTGCTACAGGCTTTCAGAACATTATGTATGACAGCCCGGCCCTGCCTGCGTCATTCAGGGATGAGATTTATTCTTATTTAAAGACTGAGTGCGCAAAGGACCGGAAAGAAGGGCAGACTGATGAACAGTTCTTCTACAGTACGCGTAAAAAGGGGTTCGGCACCCTGAAGAAAAAATGGTGGGACCTTCCCGAAAGCGTAAAGTCCCCGATCATGAAAGAAATTGAAGATAAATTTGATTTGCTCTTCAGGGAATTGAGGGTTGCAGGTTCAAGAGATATTGTAAACAAAACAGTGAAGCCAGTGATTGTAGAGAAAACAGTGCCAGATAATATTTTGGGATAAAAAACGGTAGGGGCGAACGGCTGTTCGCCCCTACTTAAACAACATATTCAAATCTTTTCCTGAATTCTTCAGGAGTCATGTTAGCGGTTTTTGCGAGGCGGGCGAGTCTCTCTCCGGTGAAATCTTCTTTCTCCAGACGAATCATGTATTCCCTGCCAACCATGTATGTCTCAGACGTAACGTCTACAGGCCTCATTTTTACCTTGCCGGTATTGTAATCCATCAATTCGACAAACGGAATCGGCCTTAACCGTCCATCTTCAAACACTATCATGGCGCCTGAGCCGCCCTTGAGGAGATAGCGAATCACGCCGTAGCCGAGGTCTCTTGTATATTCAATATCATATGGTATTGGAGCTGAGGACCTTAATTCATATCCGATAGTCTTGTCAACGATTGTTATCTTTATCCCCATGGGGTCCAGCGTTTTCTTGACCATGTTCTTCAGTATTCTGCCAAGCTGAATCTCAGAGAGCCTTACGCGGCCGGTCTCGTCTTTCTCAAGGTGTTCGTGCTTTTCAAGTTCATCATGATCAAACTTGTCTGCAATACCCTCAGCAAGAATTACCACGCCGTAGTCCCGGTCCATAGAAAACCTTTTTATTATTGAACCTGTGAGTATATCGGCAACTTTTTTGAAAGAGACTTTGTCTTCAAATTCCTCTGAGATAAGAGTTACTGTGGCGCCTGCAGCTTTGCCGATGCCAAGTGCGAGATGCCCTGCATATCTTCCCATTGTGGTGATGAAATACCAGCGGTCCGTGGTCCTTGCATCCTGTATTAAATTGTCAACAATGTTCACTCCGCGGTGACGGGCCGTCTGATAGCCGAAGGTGCACACGCCGCCGGGCAGAGGGATGTCATTATCAATTGTCTTGGGGACATGAGCAACGCTTATGGTGCCGCGCGCCTCCCGTTCAATCCAGTTTGACATGAAAAGAGTGCCCTCTCCTCCGATAGTCACGAGATATTTGACGCCCAGTTTTTTCAGAGTGGACATCAGGACTTTGAACTTTTCCTTTACCTTGTCAGGATACTCACGTGAAGTTCTGAGGATGGCTCCGCCTTGCGCGTGAATCGTTGATACATCCGGAATGGTGAGCGGCATGGCGCAGGTAAGGTTTCCTGCAAAGAGCGACTTGAACCCTCCCATTATTCCGACAACCTGTCTGCCTTCGTTAATGGCCTCAATGGTTGCGGAGCTGATGACCCCGTTTATTCCCGGAGCCGGGCCGCCGCCTACGATTATTCCGACTGTTTCGTTATTCTTCTTAGCCATGTGTCTCCATTTTACATAAAGTTGTTGTTTTTATCTCCTTCTCTTTATTGTTCAGGTCTATTCCCCAGATCTCCTTTGCATATTCCATTATAGTGCGGTCACTGGAAAATCTCCCCATATTTGCGACATTTAAAATGGACTTTCGGGCCCATTCGTGTCTGTCTTCATAGAGCATGCTGACCCTCTCCTGACAGGCGACATAGGATTCGTAATCAGCAAGCACCATATATGTATCACCATGATAGAGAAGAGAGTCAATTATTGGTTTGAAAAGGCCGGCATTCTCAGGAGAGAAATATCCACTTCCTATCATGTCCAGGACCTCTTTCAATTCGTGGTTCCTATCGTAGTAGTAGTAAGGATTATAACCAGAACTCTTTAAGCCGGGAACTTCCTCCGGAGTAAGTCCGAAAATAAATATGTTGTCCTTGCCTACTTCTTCCATTATCTCAATGTTTGCGCCGTCGAGGGTGCCTATTGTCAAGGCGCCGTTTAATGACAGCTTCATATTGCCTGTGCCGGAGGCTTCTGTACCAGCAGTTGAAATCTGCTCTGACAAATCAGCGGCTGGTATTATCCTTTCTGCCAGAGAGACATTATAATTGCCGAGGAAAGCTACCTTTAACTTGTTGCCCACTTCCCTGCTGTGGTTGACGACATCTGCCACAGAATGAATGAGCTTTATTATAAGCTTAGCCATCCAGTATGAAGGAGCGGCCTTACCGGAAAAAATGACAGTACGCGGCGCGATATCAGCATCCTTATTGCGCCTTATCCTGTTGTAAAGGGTTATAACATGCAGGACGTTCAGTAGCTGTCTTTTGTACTCATGGATTCTCTTGACCTGTACATCAAACATGGAACCGGCATCAACCTTTAAATTGTTTTTCTTTAAGATATACTCTGCGAGGCGTTTTTTGTTTTCAGTCTTGACTTCCATCCATTTTTCCCTGAATTCTTTGCTGTCAGACAGAGGAATCAGTTTTTTCAAATCGTCAAGATCAGCAATCCATTTATCTCCTATATGTTTACTTATAAGATTGGACAAGAGGGGATTTGCCTTCTTGAGCCACCTGCGCGGTGTAATGCCGTTTGTCTTGTTGTTGAATCGTTCAGGGAACATATCATAAAAATCTTTGAATATCTGATTCTTGAGTATCTCGGTATGGAGCTTTGAAACACCGTTGACAGAATGGCTTCCCACAATAGCAAGATTTGCCATTCTTATAAGTTTTTCATCACCGTCTTCTATGAGCGACATCCTTTGCCTTTTTTCAAAATCTCCCGGGAATTGCCAGCTTACTTCTTCAAGGAACCTCCTGTTAATTTCATAGATTATCTGTAAGTGTCTTGGCAGTAAATTTTCAAACATTGAGACCGGCCATTTTTCAAGCGCCTCGGGCATGACCGTGTGATTTGTATACCCAAAGGTCCCAACTGTAATATCCCAGGCATTTTCCCAGGAAAGCCCTTCAATATCTACCAGGATTCTCATAAGCTCTGGAATCGCAATGGCAGGATGCGTATCGTTGAGCTGCACCGCCACCCTCTTTGTAAAATTATCAAAGCAAAGCTCCTCCTTCTTATATCTCCTTATGATGTCCTGAAAGGTTGCAGAGACAAAGAAATACTGTTGCTTCAGTCTCAGGAACCGGCCTTCCATAATGTGGTCTGCGGGATAGAGAACTTTTGAAATGCTTTCTGACTTGGCCTTGTTCTCAACTGCATTGATATAATTGCCGCCGTTAAAAAAATGCAAATCAAAATCCCTCGAAGATTTTGCGGTCCAGAGTCTCATATTGATCACCTTGTCGTTCATGTAGCCAGGGATAGGCGTGTCGCAGGCCATGGCCATGACTTCTTCCGTATCCACCCATTCATTTCTCAATATTCCCTTTGAGTCAGTATGCTGGTTTACCTTTCCGCAAAAGTGGACTGAGAAAAAATGTCCGTGCCTTGCTATTTCCCACGGATTGCCATATCTCAGCCAGTTATCCGGAGTTTCAACCTGATGTCCGTCTTTGATCTTCTGGTAGAAAAGGCCGTATTCATATCTTATGCCATATCCGTAAGCAGGGATTCCCAATGTGGCAAAGGAATCAAGGAAACAGGCCGCAAGACGTCCCAGTCCCCCGTTGCCAAGTCCGGCATCCCACTCTGATTCCCTTATATCTTCCATTTTACAGCCGAGCGCTTCCATGGCCCGGGTGCATTCATCCTCCATCCCAAGATTGACCATGCTGTTACCGAGGGTCCTGCCCACAAGGAATTCAAGGGAAAGATAGTAAACCCGTTTGGCCTTTGTCTTATAGTAAGACCTCTGCGTAGCAAGCCATTCCTCAATAAGCCTGTCCCGAATGGCATATGCCAGACCGACGTAAAAGTCAAATGTGTGAGACCTCTCGCAGTCCTTGCCGAGATGATGCTCTATGTAGCCTTTGACAGTTGATTCCAGCTTTTCAATTCTCTTAGTGCTTTGCATGGTTGTATCCTTATGTTAAAATTTTAATATGTGAAAATGTCTTAAGCATATATCGTCATTATCTCATAGAAACTTAATTTATTCAGGAAGAAAGCCGAAACTAAGGCTACAACGAGTGAGTACTATCAAATATATACAGTTAAGAAAGGACAACACATGCCGCTGCCTTTAAATAAGACAAAAATTGTTTGCACCATAGGACCGTCATCTGAATCGCCTGACATCATGCAGCAAATGATACAGGCCGGGATGGATGTGGCGCGCCTGAACTTTTCTCACGGAGACTTTGACCGTCACGCAAAGGTAATCGAGGACCTCAAACAGGCTTCGCTGAAGGCTGGAAAACGCATCGCTATTATGGCAGACCTTTCAGGGCCCAAGATGCGGATAGGCCGTCTCCTGAAAGAGCCCATTGAATTAAGGCCTGGCGATTCTTTTATTCTTACAACCGAGGAAGGCATAAGCAGCGACAATAAGGTTTCGGTAACCTTCCCCCGTTTCACACAATCAGTCAAAAAGGGAGATACTATTTTTCTTAATGACGGACTTATCCAGATGAAGGTTGTTGAGGTAGAGGGAGATAATGTGCATTGCAAGGTAACTGTAGGGGGCGAACTCCGTTCAAAGAAGGGGATCAACATTCCGGGGATTAACCTCGGCATCAGCGCCTTTACTGATTATGATTATCAGTGCCTGAAATTCGCACTTGAGCATGGAGTAGATGCGATAAGCCAGTCCTTTGTGGAAAAGGCGTCGGATATTGATGCTGTCAGAAAGGCGGCTGCCGGTCTTGGTTATAATCCATTCATCATCGCAAAGATCGAACGCTCCCGGGCGCTTGATTATATACATGAGATCCTCAATGCATCAGACGGCATTATGATTGCCAGGGGAGATCTCGGCGTAGAGCTGCCGATAGAGCAGATGGCCATAGTGCAAAAACGCCTTATGCATCTGGCAAATATGTATGCCAAACCTGTGATAACCGCAACACAAATGCTTGAATCAATGACAAACAGCCCGAGGCCTACCCGCGCAGAGGCTACTGATGTATCAAACGCAATACTGGACGGTACAGACTGCGTAATGCTTTCCGGCGAATCAGCCATGGGCGCATATCCAATTGAATCAGTGCAGATGCTTGCAAAGATTGCTGCAGCAGTCGAGCCTCACCGCCGTCCTGTAACAGTTAAAGACATGTTTCAGGGGATTGCAAGCGAAGGACTGATGGGGCCGGCGCATCTCATAGCAGTGGGTGTTGAGGCCAGTCTTGAATACGTCTCGCCTGCAGTCGTGTTTGTCCCCTCACGCAGCGGTGACACAGCAAGGAGCATCTCCCGCTTCCGCTTGCCTGTATGGATCGTTGCTGTAAGTTCACAGGAAACAATGTGCCGGGCGCTCCAGTTCTCCTATGGAGTTTTCCCTGTGTACGAGGCTGAAAATCCGGACAACTGGAATGACTATGTGAAAACCTGGCTGCAGCGCAATGGTGTTGAAGGCAATCTCGTGGTCCTTACAATGGGGCCGTCTGCCAAGCATCCGGATGCCAATCACAGAATAGAAATTCTGGATATTAAATCTAAGAAGAGTTGAGAGAGTCTGAATGCCGAAGGGATTATACATAACAGGAACTGTGCCCAGAAGCGGAAAATCCGTGGTTGTGCTTGGAATAATGGAAATGCTTTCCGGCCATGGACGAAAGACCGGTTTCTTCAGGCCTGTGAGTTATCCCGGAGAAAACGGCGACAGCCTCATTCGCCTTCTGTCAACACGATACGCCATTGAAGGCTCGGCAGATGAAATGTACGGCCGTTCCCTTGAGGAAGTGCGGAAATTCATTGCTGAAGAGCGTCTCAATGAGCTCTACAGTTATATCCTTGAGAAATATAAAAAGCTTGAAAGCCGATGTGACTTTGTCGTATGCGCTGGAACGGATTTTACTGCCGTGACAAATGTCTTTGAATTCAAATTTAATATTGAGATGGCCAACCATCTTGGAATCCCGCTGGTCCCTATCGTAAAAGGCGATGGAAGGGGCATAAGGGATATAGTTGAATCTGTCAGTGAATTGGAAAAGTCTATCAAAGATAAAAACGGAGAACTCCTTGCTGTTGTTGTCAACCGTGTTTCTGCTAAAGAACGGGATAAAATTGAAGCGGAGTTGAGGCAGGAGTTTATGAGCACATTTCCTGTTTATGCGCTTCCTGATCACACGCTTTTGAACAAGCCGACTGTCGGAGAGATAGCAAGACGCCTGAAGGCAGAACTGATCAGCGGCGACGTTGAGGGGCTTGACCGGGAAATCAGCAATTATAAAGTGGCTGCAATGGAACTGCCTAATTTCCTCGAGCATGTTGAAGACGGAAGCCTCATAATAACGCCCGGCGACCGTTCCGACATTATTCTGGGCTCGATCCTTGCTGACGTCTCTCAATCGTATCCTCCAATTGCCGGAATTATCCTGACAGGCAATCTTAAACCTGCAAGTCCGATAGTCCGTCTGCTTTCAGGACTCAGGAGGTCGCCTGTGCCTATATTGTCTATTCCGACTGATACATTTACAACTGCAATGAATATTAATGCTATTGAGGGCACGATGGCGCCGGAAAACAAGAGGAAGACTGCAGCGGCTCTCGGCATAGTAGAGGCATATATCAACTTTGGCGAAATAGAGCAGCGAATTGCCGTAAGCCATTCCAGCCGTATTACACCCCTTATGTTTGAATATGAACTGATCCAACGCGCCAAGAAAGAGCGCAAGCATATGGTCCTTCCTGAGGCGACCGATGAACGGATCCTCAGGGCCTGTGAAATCCTGGTCCTGCGCAACGTTGCAGATATCACATTGCTTGGCAACCCTGATGAAGTAGGCCAGAAAATTACTGATTTGGGACTTTCTCTGAGTCAGATACCTGTTATAGACTCTGCAACTTCTGAACTGCGAAAAACTTTTGCAGACACATACTATGAATTGAGAAAACACAAAGGTATTTCATATCAGATGGCTTTTGACATCATGGCAGATGTCAGCTACTTTGGAACCATGATGGTCCATATTGGTCATGCAGACGGCATGGTTTCCGGGGCGCTTCATACGACCCAGCAAACCATCCGCCCGGCCTTTGAGACCATCAAAACTAAACCGGGGTGTTCTATTGTCTCAAGCGTATTCTTAATGTGCTTTGCAGATCAGATTTTTGTTTTTGGCGACTGTGCAGTAAATCCAAAACCCACGGCCCGGCAGCTTGCTGATATTGCCATAAGTTCTGCAGAGACAGCGAAAATGTTTTCTATTGAACCCCTCATCGCCATGCTTTCCTATTCCACAGGGGAATCCGGAAAAGGAGAAGAAGTGGAACGCGTCAGAGAGGCCACAGCTATAGTCCGGAAGCTGAGACCGGACCTTCAGGTTGAGGGGCCGATTCAGTATGATGCCGCTGTTGACGCAAGTGTTGCCAGGACAAAAATGCCTGACAGTAAAGTGGCCGGCAAGGCTACGGTCTTTATTTTTCCGGACCTTAATACAGGCAACAATACATATAAGGCAGTGCAGCGTTCTGCAAATGCTGTGGCAATAGGGCCTGTGTTACAGGGGCTTAATAAACCTGTAAATGACCTCAGCCGGGGCTGCACGGTTGCAGACATCGTCAACACAGTTGCAATTACAGCAATCCAGGCACAGTCAATATGAATATCCTTGTAATTAACTCCGGCAGTTCATCCATTAAATATCAAATCGTTAATATGTCGAGTAACAACGTGCTTGCCTCTGGCGTGATTGAGCGCATCGGAGAACCACAAAGCAGCTTAAAGCATAAATGGTTGAAGGCTGACGGCAGCTATGAAGAAATTTCTCTGACACGAGAAGTTGCGGACCACAGAGAGGGCCTTCAGTGGATTACCAAAGTTGCAGATGATACTGGTTTAACGCAGCAGTTGAAGGGGTTGTTCGGCATAGGCCACCGCGTTGTGCACGGGGGAGAGGTTTTTCAGGAGCCTGTTATCATTAACGATAAGGTAATTGACGCCATACGAAAAATGATTCCTTTGGCCCCGCTGCATAATCCTGCGAATCTTGTTGCCATCGAGGCTGCGCTTGCCGACTATCCGGAGGTCCCGCAGGTTGCTGTGTTTGACACGGCGTTTCATCAGGAAATGCCGCCCTACGCATTTCATTATGCAGTGCCGTACGAACTCTATAAGAACTATCATGTCAGGCGTTACGGCTTTCACGGCACCTCCCATCAGTTTGTCTCAAAGCAGGCGGCTGCTTATTTTGGAAGGCCGCTGAAAGAGCTGAATCTGATTACACTCCACCTTGGAAACGGCGCCAGCGCTTCGGCTGTCAGGGGAGGCAAAAGCATAGATACATCTATGGGGCTGACGCCCCTTGAAGGCCTTATTATGGGAACGCGGTGCGGCGATATTGATCCGTCCCTGCCGTTTTATATTGCACAGAGAAGCGGGTTGTCTTTTAATGAGATAGACTGCATGCTCAATAAACAAAGCGGGCTTAAAGGCATCTGCGGCGCAAACGACATGAGGGAAATTATCAGCCGTGCAGATGGAAATGATGCATTGGCGCTGCTGTCTCTTGATATGTTCTGCTACCGGATAAAGAAATACATCGGCGCATACTATGCGGTCCTCGGCGGCATTGATGCAGTCATATTTACAGGAGGCATCGGAGAAAACTCAGCAGTTATCAGAAGCAGGTCCTGTGAAGGTCTTCAGAGACTCGGCATCAGCATTGACGCTGAAAAAAACAATTCTCCATCAAAAGAGGTTCGTGAAATAAATCAGAACGCTGCGCCCGTAAAAGCGCTTGTCATTCCCACAAATGAAGAACTTGAGATAGCCGTCCAGACCGTAGAGACAATTTCCGCCGGGAAATAGGCCGTCCTACTTTATCACCTCATACTTCTTCATCAACGTATCAAAGCTCATATTAGCCGAAACTGCATTATGCGGGATAAGGACATATCGCCACGGTTTGCCGCCGCTTGTGGAGGTAAATTCGGAAGCATGTTTACAGTATTGCAATGCGGCTTGAGCTTTTTCCTGAACGTCTGTTGTTTCAATATCGCCTTCTTTTTTAGTCTCTATCATATAAATGGCATATGGCGTCTCAGCGACAAAATCCGGGTGGTACTGCTTTGGGTTGTGGTCCCAGTAAATTTTAAATTGTCTGCATGGATAGGGTCCATGTCGCAGTAAAATGTCACAGTATGTCACAGTAACTTGTCACAGTAAAACATAGTGCTTTGTCGGATCTGTTTGACTCTTGGCCCTTGCTTTAATGATACCTTTTTCAACCATATCTTCTAAATCTCTCTGAGCAGTGCGGCGTATACATGAGGCCGCAGCCTGATACTCACCTGCAGATATTGCGCCTGTTTTCAACAGAAATTTGATAGCCTTTTCCTGGCGGGCATTCAGGCCCAATCTCTTAATCTTTTGCAGCGCCGTATCCTGTTTTATTATTTGCTCTCCCTTGTCCCTGATTTCCTTCATCTGCAACCGTAACCCGGCCACGAAATATTCAAGCCAGCCGGTCATGTCCATAGCGTTGTTTCGGACCGATTGAATGGCCTTATAGTAACCCGGCCTGTCTTTGTCGTAATACTCTGAAATAGTAAACAGCCTTTTAAAGTCGTAGCCTGTCTTGTAAAGAATCAGCGTGGATAAAAGCCGCGCTGTTCTCCCGTTGCCGTCTATAAAAGGATGAATATGAACGAACTGAAATTGTGAGATGCCCGCGATAAGAACAGGCGACAGGTCTTCAGCCTTATTGAGCCAATTCACAAACTCCCGCATGAGATGAGGCACTTCAAGCGGCTCCGGCGGGGTATAAATGATCTCGTGGGTCAGAAAATTTACAACGTAGTTCTGAATCTTGCGATAATTGCCGGGGTCTGCTTTCTCACCGCGCACGCCTTTAACCGTAACCTTGTGAAGCTCCCTGATAATGCCCTCTGTAATCGGGTCATCTTTGCCGAGATATTTTGAGATGAAAGCCATTGCCTTTTTATAATTCAAAAGCTCTTTTTCATCATCACGATTAACGCCCTTGAGCTTTTTGCCTTCAAGAATGCTTCGGGCCTGTTCAAGGTTCAATGCCGTGCCTTCAATATGCGTTGAATGATGCGATTCAAGGATAAGCGCCTTTTTCTGCATGTCTGTAATCCAGTCGTCCTTGAGCTTGACAGCATCGAGAAAACCGCGAACACGTTCGATTTCGATTAAGGACTTATTAATTTTAGGCGTTATGGTGAATTTGGGTTTAAACGGCATTATGATTTCTCCCGCTTTCATATCTCCATTTGGATTTGTACTCTGTGTTTTGATTTGCCATGGTTTTCATGCCAGTTTAAATATATCCTATATCTACTTTCCTTACCGCTATGATCTTTGTTCGTGCTTCCTTACTAATGTATCAAAACTCATATTAGCCAAAACCGCATTATGCGGGATAAGGACATAACGCCAGGACTTACCGCCGCTTGCGGCGGTGAATTCAGAGGCATATCTACAGTATTGCAGCGCGGCTTGAGCTTTTTCCCGCACGTCAGTGGTTTCAATGTCGCCTTCTTTTTTAGTCTCTATCATATAAATGGCATATGGCGTCTCAGCGACAAAATCAGGAGTATATTGTTTTGATTTACGGTCCCAGTAGATATTAAATTGTCTACTTGATGGTTTCAGCCATTTCAGGACTGCTTTATCATTCTCTAAAATAATCGTAAAGTCTTTCTCCGTCTTGGAGTCAAATTTATACAGATTATGACATGCCTTTCTGAAGCCGCTGAATACCTTTCCGGGGATTGCGCTTGTCGGTGTAATAGTTACGGTAAAGTGGCGGATGTCGTCCTTCGTATATTTTGACAGATTATGTTCTTCAATTCGTGTAAACGGCCTGACAACAGGCTTCTCGAAGCTTGGCGCTTCACAGTAGAAATGCTCCATCATTTGTGAAAAGATATAGCTGCCGATCTCTTTCTTATGCGATTGAACAACATTAATCGTCTGATCTTCGGTGAGATATGTCATAAATTTTTCGAGCGCCTGCCGTCCAAGCTTAAAAAGCAAGTCTGAATAAGCATCGTAGTCAATCTCGGAGAAATTAATCAACTCATTCACGATCATGTTCTCAACGCTTTCATATCTGACCTTTACCCCTGAGGCATCAATTATTTCAATCTTCCCAGCGCCAAGTCCTACGATAATAATTTGTTCTGCGCCCGGCTGATAATTCAGACTCCTTACATCAAGATCAAAGTCCAAGAATCCTGAAACAATATTGTCTGACTGCTGTATTGTGGCCCTGGGTATCTCAATGATATTCTTTTTGAATTCATCGATAAGGATTTCATAAGCCTCCTTTGCTTCTTTTACTATCTCTGCGGAAAACATAGCCTGTTGCAGGGAGCTTTCGATTTTCTGTTTGATTTTGTCGACAACAAGCTCTCTGATCTCCTCTTTCTTAAGATCGTTAATACTTGTTACTTTGACACCTAAATCAGGCAGCGCTGAAAACACAGCTTTGCGTACATCGAGACTAATCTGTGCCTTATGCTTTTCTTCCGGATCGGAGATAGAATTAATCTGTATCTGCCGGTCTTCGATTGACTTATCAATAGTAGATACCGCTGTGACGACCTCTTTTGGTTGACACAGCTCCTCTGCATCAATCGTGATAATGTTTTCCTTTCTGATGATCGAATCAGGTTTATTGGCTTCGTCAATGATTTCCTGAAATTTATCATGCGCCACAATCGTCAGTTTATCCGCCTTGTCATTCCCTGTACGCTTTCCATACGGCAGGCGCAGTCCCCTGCCGATTGTCTGCTCCCTGAGGGTGGTTGATGCAGCAGTCCGCAAAGGGATTATCGTATAGAGATTAGTAACGTCCCATCCCTCTTTGAGCATATTTACATGAATAACAATTTCAATCCTGTTGTCATGGCTTTCCAATGAAAGCAGTTGGGCGATATTTTCGTCCTTCTCCTCTCCGGTCTGATTGGAATGGATTTCCGTAACCTTATCGGCATATCGTCCTTCAAAGAATGCGTTTGAGACTATTAACTCCTTCAGCTTGCGGGCGTGGTCCGTATCTTTTGCAACAACCAGAACAAATGGCTTCACAAGGTCCATTTTGTTGTCACGTGAAAATATGTCCAGAGCAACTTTTGTGTCTTCATGAATCCGGATGCCGTCTTCGAGCTTTATCCTGTCCAGATCGTCAAGACTATATTGAGCCGGGTCAAAATCCCTGCGCGTAGCTACGGCAGGTTCCTTTACAAAGCCGTCCTGAATCGCCCTGGACAGCGAATATTCATACACGACATTCTTGAATTTGATCGGGCCTCCGCTTCGTTCAACCTTAGGCGTTGCGGTCAGCTCCAGTCCCAATACAGGATTCAATTCATTGATGACTTCCATGCCCCTGTCAGCACGGTAATGATGTGATTCATCCATGAGTAAGACCAGGTCGTCAAGATTGGAAAGGTAGTTGAAATATGAATCGCCCAAGTATTCCGACAGCCTCTTGATCCGGGGGAGCTTGCCTCCCCGCATTTCCGAGTTGATCTTGGATATGTTAAAGACGTTTATCCTGATCTCCTGCTCTTTATAAAGGTCCCCGACGGAATTATAATTATCTCCAGTTATTATCACGGGATTGTTATGGACGAATTCCCCGATGCCCTTAAATACATATTTCGGATGAGTGGTATTTGAAAAATCCTCAATGAGCTTGTTGTAAATAGTAAGGTTCGGGGCCAGGACAAAAAAGTTCCTGATGCCTTTTGACAAATACAGATAAGCTGCGAAAGCGCCCATCAAGCGGGTTTTCCCAACGCCGGTTGCCAGTGCAAAGCAGATAGAAGGGAAGCTGCGTTCAAAGTCCGTGCACGTAGGGTATGCGTTATTGACGATTTCAAGCTGCTCTTTTAGATCATTCTTCTCTTGAGATGTTCCCGCCTCTTTAGTCCCCTCTTGAGAGGGGTCAGGGGGGTGTTTCTTTAAATCCAGTTTCTCTATTAACTCTGCCAGTATATTCAGGCTGTCAGTCTGCGGAGGACGGAGGCTTAAACGGTTCTTAATCGAGACGGCTATTTTATCCATTACTCTTCCTCAGTATCAAATAATGCCGGTTCTGCTTGTTGTGATTTCTTTTTAGACTTCTTCTTTTCTTTTTCCAATGTCGCCGGCCCACGCGGAATAAATTCCGGTTCTTCAGGATTCACCGGCATATTCACAATATTCAGGCTGTAATCCTCTCTGCCGAACTCACATCTTCCTAAAAGCATGTTCGGTATCTTCTTTACAGTAATATTTGGATAACGGTCCTTACAGGCTTTTGAAAAAGACTTGCAGCATATCAACAAGCTTTCGTCATACTGCATTTCCTCATGTATCTTGTCCAGAAACTCAACCGTAATAAATTTGGTTGTGGTAAAGATATAGTCCTTCTCAGTAGACTTGCCCTGCTTCCAATAAACAGCCTCATCCGGGCTGTATTTAAAACCTTCATGCTTTGCCATAGCCGCAGCAAGCATATCGGCGTTGTACCGCTCATCTATAATCCAGTTGCCGTACTTATCTCCCTTTAACAGGCTCGGCGCAAGGTAGTAATATTTGAATCCACCGCCGCCTTGCCAGTTTACAGCCTTTGAGATTCCGCCCTGATCCATGCCGTCAATAACTTTTTTCAATCGTGGCAGACAATGGGTGTTACAATGGTCACCAAGCTCAATGCCAATCCATCTTCTCTTCATCTTGTGAGCAACAGCAGCAGTTGTGCCTGAGCCAAGGAAAGAGTCGAGAACCAAGTCACCGGGGTTAGTAGCGAGATCAAAACAACGCTTAACCAATGTCTCCGGCTTCTTTCCTTTGGGAAACTCAACACCACCTTCATTGTGAAGATTATTTGATAATACATCGTCCCATATACTCGTTAGCGGCTCGCCTGCTACGTAATCCCCATCAATCAGCTTTAACTTATCTGAGTAAAAAAGAATACGCTCTCCTCCAACAAAATACATATCGGAATAACCTTCACGCTTGAGAAGCATAACCTCCTTTTTATTTGTACGTGAAACATCAATAATGCGTCGAGCATCACTACTTACCGCATTATAATCAGGACGTGCAAGACGAACAATGCGTTTCGCATGTTCTGCAACAAACTCAGACAGTCTTTTCTCGTATTCGTCACCTAACACCTTCTTGATGCCACGTTCAGGGAGTCTAAGGCTATCTGCAAAAGCATTAGTTAAAGTTATAAAACGCCATCTCATAAAATTGTCGTTATAATTTTCAATATACTGCCCATAACGCTTATCACGTTCACCTCTTGCAGTAAATACTCGGTTCGGGGTCCAGAACGCCTTGTTTTTTGCAAAAATTACAATAAAATTTGATGTGCTAACAACGCCTGGATTAATAGCCTTGTGACCAGTGGCTGAACCTTGTTTAAAGGTTACTATCGATATCCTATTCGCTCGTCCGAATATTTCATCGAGCAAAACAATTAAATAGCCAAGTTCGTTATCGTCGATATGAACAAATAGTGTTCCGTCATTCGATAACAGCCGTCTAATGATACTCAAACGATCTCGAATCAATCGAAGCCAAATAGAATGCTCAAGGCCGTCATCATAGTGCTCAAATGCTTGCTGTGTGTTAAAAGGCAGATCGATATATACACACTTCACACTCCCTGCAAAATCCTGCTCAAGCGCCTTAAGCGCAAGAAGATTGTCGCCGTGGATAAGCATGTTGCCGCTGTTCTTGTCACCGTAAGACCTCTCCGGGTCTTCAATCAATATCCTCGGCTCCAGCCTCGGCTGCTCATCCTTGCCAATCCATGTGAGTTCGAGTTTTTGGGGTTTGTTGGTCATAGTATTTGTAGGGGCAATTCATGAATTGCCCCTACTATTCGCCTTTATTTACGTTTTGGCAATTCCTTTTTTGAAGACGGTGGAAGGAAGCTCTCCCCGGTGACAACCTTTCTGCCTGTCTTCGTTTCCAGTTCACGTCTTGCCTTTTTAGCAATACCGCCGCCCTTTTTACCCGCAACTTTGTTTTCGTCCATGCCGACCGCATTTATGGTCTCTGCTATCTGCCGGGTGGACAGTTCGGCAAGGGCAGTAAATATCAGTTCCGCTTCGGTCATATGGTCTCTCAGATTTTGCGTCTTCAGCCCTTTCATTTCCTTATGCTTTGTTACGGAGACATCCGCCCATTCCTGATGAATGATATTGGTCAGGATGGAGTATTCCTCTTTCTTTTTAACCTCATGATCTTTCCAGTAATCAGTCAGCTTGTTGCGGGTCTCCTGCCCCATCATCCGCTGCTGAATCCACTTCTCGCTTCTCCCATGCTGCTGCCAATATTCCCGCGCCCTGTCAAGAGAACGCGCTGGATCTGCCATGTCCTGCATCCGTTCATAGCCAACTTTCGCCAGCCACAGCTTGATCGGCTCAGCCTTGGGGCTGGGAACGCTTTGGACGAGGCGCAGCAGGGTTTCGGCTGTCGCAGTATCGGTGAGGCGTTGTTTGCCGTCATTAGCAGTCATTTTCAACTGGTAACAAATTGTTACCAGTTCGCTTCCCTCCTTAGCCAATCGCCCTTTCAGGACTTTCCAATATTTCCGTGCCGCCTGATAATCCGGCTGCTGAATCAGCGCTGCGATTACATCCACCACAGAGAAATACCAGGTCTCCTTTTCCTCATCATATACCCTACGGATTTTGATATCTTCAAATACAGCCAACGAGTTCTCTTTCATTTCTTGTCCCCCCTCTTAAATAAAATTATTCCTGAAAAACATTCAATCAATATCATCGGCTCCAGCTTCGGCTGAGCATCCTTGCCTATCCAGGTAAGTTCGAGTTTTTGAGGTTTGTTCAATTCAACATCCTTGCAATGCTGCGCCTATTACGCGAAGCCAAGTTCTGATCTCATTATCAGTATCAATAGACGAAAGTAAATCCGGCGTCATTTTCAACACATAATCGGTACAAAGTCGCCGTTTAGCGCTCGACTCTTTCTTGGAAAGTTTTTCGACGTTTGCTGATACATCTATCCACGATTGCTTACTTTCACTTGCTTCATGAACAGCTTGGGCAAAAAGAACAGGAACGTCTTCAAAAGCTTCGCCTGCCCCTGCATAATGAGCATAATCTTTTTTAATGACGTCAGGATGAATATAGTTCTCAAGTTCTTTTCTGTTAGTCGTCCAAACCGTACAGTTAGCACGCTTACCAAACTCTTCTGCTATAGCATGATATTTCGGTTTTTCGGGTGGTTTGTTATCCCTATCCATGAGATAGAATTCTGGGCGATTAAATTTTTCAAGCCTCGACACCCACAAATCAAGACTACTTCCACCTAACGGAACAAATACGAGGTGACCATCGTCCTCAGATTTCTTCAAGTTCGGCACATCTTCACCGGCATTATTTAATATCTCAGAAATAGTAGAGAGAAATATTATATCGTTTCTGCCTTCAATACCCAAAAAAACCCTGATATTATGGTCCGGTAAAACACCCAGCGAGGTCATGATTTCATTTAGAGTCTCATCCGTATGTCCATCATGAATAACCGTCCGGTCATTTTCCTGCGTAAGATAACGTAATGAAGCCTGTCCAAACCTTCTTGCCAGCATAGGAGTATGTGTTGTAAGAAGTACTTGACAACCATCCTGATTTGCCAAGTCTTCAAAAGCCTCAATGAGCATTTTTTGATTATTAGGGTGTTGACTTGTTTCAGGTTCCTCAATGGCATAGATAATGCCAGTGTCTTTCCCTTCTGCGTCTTTCTCTGCCCTTGCACGAAAGAAATTCAACAGGACTAAACGTCTTGTGCCACTTCCGCGCTTGTTAATAGGTATATCATGCTCACCGGTAAGACTGACAGAAAAAAGGCTGTCCCAGTTCTTATTTGAGACCCTTGGTTTCAATTGCTTTGCCAACTCAGGGCTCATCTCTCGGATTTTTTCAACCGTTCTGTCTGCTATTGTCTGAACTTCTTGCTTTACTCTCTCTGCAATTGCGTTGAGTGTTGTTTCTTGAGCTTTAATGGCTTCCTTTATGGCCGACTTCATAGGATCTTGTGCTTCTTCATCTTGATCCGTGCTGGAACGGTCGGATTTAAATAAAGCAAAAACAGGTAGACTCTTTTTCAATTGCTCCCAAATCTTTTCTGCCGCCTCAGACTTGAGTTCAATATCGATTGCCTGACAGTGTAAATCGTCAGCATGAGACCAAATAGCGCACCTAAGCTCAGTATTGATTGTCTGGTTAACATTTGACAGATCAACTCCTAATTCTTTTGCCCGCTGCTTTAATTTAGTGTTTGTTAAAGTTAAAAGGTCGTTGTACTTATCAGCAGTTGGATGAATTGCTCTTGCATAGACATTTGCGGCTTTTACTTTGCCGGAACCAGAACAGTTGAATATCTTTACGATCTCCAACAATCCATTTTGATCCAGCAAATATTCTGCTATTAAATTTGTTGGGTGTTGTTCATCAATTACAATATCCGCCGGAAGATTATCAAATACACATGCTATTTTGATTGTTGATTCATCGCCGTGAACACATACATCATCTTGCTCAGGAACACGATTGAAAAATAAGTCACATGCATCAAAAAGGGATGATTTCCCTGAATCGTTTTTACCAATAAAGACGGTTAGATCATTGATATCAATAACGACCTCATCTTTATAACATCGGAAATTTGTTATTTTCAGCTTTCGCAATCTCATTTTATTAATAACAACTCATCAAGTTAACTTTTTCCTTCACCTCTCGGAGTGTCCAACGCTTTCATCTCCAAACCTTCAATCTCCTGCAGCGTCTTTCCCGCAATACCCTGCAAATCTCCGTACATGCCTACTGTCGCCTGCATGACACGTCCAATCTGCTCCTCTCGCTTGGCCCACTGTTTTGTTATCACTTTCTTTTCCTTATCAAGGTCTTCCTGCATAGAAGAGAACGCTTCAACGATAGCCTGAACACGCTGCCGAAAACGCGGACCAGTCAGATACTGATAAACCATTTCCATTTTGGTCTGCTGTCCTTCAGAGGCCTGCCGCGCCGACGAAACTTCAATCAGCGTATGACGAAGTGAAACAGCCACGGGAACAAGAGCTTTTGGGTGTGTAACCCAAACACCATCTATTAATTCGAATGTCTCCACGCCCTTCGGAAGAGTTTGGCTGACAATCACGGCAATTTCAGCCTTAGCAGCTCGCTGGTCTTCCCGGAGTTTTGACAGCCAGTTGTCGCTCCAGTTCTTTGTTCGTTTTGACTCCCATAAGATTGTGCCGCAACATTGGCCGAGCGAACTGGTAACGCGATGCAATAAATCACCTCCATGTTCGCCCTTTGGAACAGGTTCGATTATATCGCGGGGGAATTTTGTGCTCAGGAGTGCTTCAAGTTCAAGCTCCTGGACCTCGCCCTGAAGTTGCTGCGATCCCTGCTCAGCTTTTCGTTTAAGCTCCTCAATCTGTTTTTGCATTGCAGTAATAGTCTGTTCCTTTTCCATCACTTTGAGTTTCATATTATCTTCAGCTTCTTTATGGGCCTGTTCACGGACAGCGGTCAGCCCATTCTGAATTCCCTTTTCAACTGTTAAATCCACTTCACGTTTCGCGTCATCGAGTTCGCGTTGTTTTCGGATAAGATCAGCCTGTGCTTTCTGTGCCTCGGCAAGTTTCTCGTCACGCTGCCTGAGAACATCTTGAAGATCTGTAATTTCTTTTGTCTTTTGCTCAAGATCGGTCGCCAGAACAAGTTTGGCCTTTTTCGCTTCATCGGCAGCAATTTTGATGCGCTCCTGTTTCAATTTATCACTGACTTGCTTATCTATAGACAGTTTTTCTTTTTCAATCTCTTTTTCACGCTCACAAAGCGACGTCTCGCGCTTGGAAATTTCGATATCTTTTTGTGCTAATCGCCGCTCATACTCGCGGCGGGTTGACTCAATCAATGGAGCTGCCAGTGATTCCGTCAGTTTGATCACTGTCTTGCATTTAGGACATGTTATTATCGGCTCTGTCATAATTTTCTCCTTGCAACCTCACATGCTGATTGGTCAGCCCTTCACTATCTCCCAATGCCCGCCTTTGTCCGGGCCGATACGTTTTAATAAGCCTCGCTTTTTTAATTTCTCTAAATTATATTCAACCGTTTTTTTTGTTATGTTACCTTGAGAAATCATTTCATTTTTGCTTATATATGGATTATTTTCAATCAAAGCATATATGATTGCTTCATTAGCTGATACCCTTTCTACCCCCCTTTCTACCCCCCTTTCTACCCCCCTTTTCTGGGAACCTTTCTGGATAGTATCTTCTGTTTCTCCCGCTTTAAGAGAATACCGTGGATCGCGATAAAAAATAGCACTGAAGAATGAATCCATCTCAAAGACAGGTTCTTTCAGACCGGCTTCAATCATCAGCGTCCTCATGCGATTGATGCCTGTGCCCATGCGCTCAACTTTATCCATGCGATGAAACAAATCAGCAATGATCGGATTCCGTCTTACAGAAGACTTGCCGAAATCCCGCTTTGCCATACCTTCAACCAATCCTCCGGGGTTTTCTATCTCCACCCTATCGTCGAAAACTCTGACATAAATACTTGTGCCCTTTATAGAATAATCCCTGTGTACTATTGCATTAACAACAGCCTCCCTTAACGCGTTCAGTGGGATCTCATAAATATCAAACCGGTTAAATTCACGAATTTCACTTCTTACATTCAGATGTTTCTTAAGGAAAGCAACTGCTTCATTGAACTGTATTAGAAGATCGTCTCTCACATCCTTCCGGTCATAAATATTAATTCTTTCTGATCCCTTAAAAGATGCAAAGATGCTTTCTGCATGAGGGACAAATTTATCAACCCTGGATGCAAACATTAACGCACCGGCATTATTGATTTTACCTTTCGCGTAAATACTCAGACTTGCAAGAAAAGGAGCAAGATTTGCCTTGCTGATCTTATAGGTCAGATTCGCTTCTCGTAAAAAGGATTTAACCTTCTTGAGTGAAATATCCTTAAGGCCTAAATCCTTGCGAGCGATATCCTCAAAGGAAATATCCTCCGTCTCGCGAAAAATAGCCCGCACCTCCCTTTGCGTCATCTTCTGTGTTACTGCGTCAAGTCGTCTGAAATAACCGGATGACGAACTGTAGGGCTTTTCATCTCCCTCTGCGACCTCAATAACAACAATCTTTTCCACCTGACGGATATTCTTAAGGTGGATTGATGGATCACAGTTCCGTGCGATAGCATTTATTTCTGCCTTCATTTTGTTGGTCAGCTTCTCACCGATAACCTTTCCTGTGTCATCAACTCCGAGAAGCAACAGCCCGCCTTTTGAATTGGCAAAAGCGACGATATCACGGTCAATCCTGGGAGTGTACCTTTCCTTATACTCCACAGTAAGCCCTTCGCCCTCTTTGATAAGAATATTTATTTTGCCAGTTTCAGTCATTTAATCAAAATATACCCTTTTAAATTACCTTCCATTTTATAGTAAACAACTCATAAGTTTCTATCTGCTGCATCATCCGCGACTCTATATCATTAATCAAGTTTTCTTTTTTTAGGTCAATCTCGTCCTGCGCCTGATAAAGATTTTGTCTCAACTCATTCCGCTTCTTTTCCATATCTTTTATCTGCCTCTGGGCCTTGACCTTATCCTCAAGATTCAATATCTTTTTTGTCTCGGTCTTTCCCGCCTTTATTTCACGGTCAAGTTCCTTCAACTCCAGTTCAATGCTGTTTTTTACATCCTCAGCCCACTTGTCCAGTTTTCCAATTTCGGTATCAAAAAAGCCACCATTGCGCTCAGTATTTACTTGAAGAATCGCAGACTGCTGTTTATTTGCAATCTGTTCGATGTCATTCCGGACTTGATCCGGAATCCATGGTTCGACAGGCTCACCATGACGAGTCGTGTCACCCTGAGCTTGTCGAAGGGCTGGATTCCCGTTTTCACGGGAATGACTAACAACAGCGGGTAAAGAAAAAAGCCTTTGACATTGTTCTATATCGAGTTCAGAACCATTATCAGACATCCCGCAAAATAAAATATGGTCCTCTGCTTCAAACGAATTTATAGTAAGAGTTTTCACAGACAGCCATCCTGATTTACCGACAAACTGTTCTATCACACTAATTTTCTTACGGGTATTTGTGTAATCAAAAACCACGTCACTGGCATCGGATGGTATGGATTTGCACTTCTCTATAATGAGCTGGGCAAGAGGGTGGCCAATTCTGTAAATATTAGCATCCTCAATATTCTTGCCTATCTTATAAGGCCCCGGATGTATTGTTTCATTCCCAAAGGGATTTGTCCTCAATATAAAAGAATATCCATCTTCCGCAAAGTCGGCATATGGCTCAAGGTAATATTTAGTAACCTGCCACAGCCAGTTTTCATATTTTGAAAGATAATCCCTGCTTTTCTGCAGGTTGATTCTCAATTTCTCATGAACCTCTTCATCAAAGTTCTCAAGAAGTCTCTGCCGGGTCAGATTTATCGTTTCATCAATCTGCGGCTCCATCTCTTTCTGCAGAGCGTCAAAAGCGGATTGTATTTCTTCTTCCGATCTGCATTGCTGGTAAATCTGCGCGATGCGTTTTTCAAAGTCCACTCCTGATTCAATACTGCCGAGCACTTCATCACTTGCGCCGAATACCCCTTCAAAAAGCTTAAATTTCTCTGACAAAAGCTGATAGACTCTCAGGTCAGCGGCATTTTTTTTATTGAGGAAATTGACCACAACAACATCATGCTTTTGTCCATAACGGTGGCATCTGCCGATCCGCTGCTCAATTCTCTGCGGATTCCACGGTAAATCATAATTAACTACTAAAGAACAGAACTGCAGATTAATTCCTTCTGCGCCTGCCTCGGTTGCGATCATGATAACTGCTTCATCTCTGAAGTATTCAACCAGTGCAGCACGCATGTCTGCGCTCTTTGATCCGCTGATCCTGTCAGTCCCCTGATGTTTCTCAATCCACCTTTTATAAATCTCCTGTGATTTAGGGTCGGTATTTGAGCCGTTGAATAAGACAATCTTCCCGCTGTACTCAGTACCATCTAAAATATTCTCAAGATACTTCTGTGTTCTTGTTGATTCAGTGAAGATAACCGCCTTTTTGTTCCCGCCCCGTTTTCCCGTTTCTGCAAATCCTGCTTTCAGCGCAGTCATTAAGACTTCACCTTTAGAGTTCCTCTGGATTGACTTTGCCAGGACATGAAATTCTTTCAAGGTATTGCTTTCTTCTTTGATGGATTTGATTTGTTCAGGAGTGAAGGTTTTTCTTTCTTCTGTCTCCTCGTCATCTTCTATCCACTCGTCCTTCATTTCGTCAAGAATTTCAAAATCCTCAGAAATAGCTTCTTCAAACACCGGCCCTGTTTCCTGACTCTCAACAATCAAATCCAATTTTTTTGACAAGGCTTCTAAAGTGCCCGAGATTGCATAAGTGGACGATGCGAGCAGTTTACGTAAAATCAGCGTCATTAGTTGCCTTTGGCTTGCAGGCAAGGCATAAAGGTTTGTCCGTTGCAAATATTCCGACACCAGATCATAAAGCTTCTGCTCATTCTCGGTCGGATAAAATTCCTGTGTAATGGGAATGCGGTTAGTGTATTTCACATACTCCAAAACCTGGCGCCTCAATGTCCTTTTGCAAATCGGTTTTAACCGTTCTTTTAAATCGTCAAAATTATCATTGTTGGTCAAACGGGCAAACCGGCTTTTAAAGCTCATCAGGTCCCCAAATGTATAATCGTCAATGATGCTTACCAGCCCATAAAGCTCCATGAGGGTATTTTGAAGTGGTGTTGCTGTCAAAAGAAGTTTTGGCGCATTAGCTACAGCAGCCTTTATTGCGTTTGCGATCTTATTGGTACTCTTGTAGACATTCCGTAAATGATGTGCTTCATCAATTACTATCAGATCCCATTCAACTTGTTTGATATAGACATCCTTTGTCCTTGCAAAGTGATAAGAGCATATTACAATTTCGTTTTGTTTAAACGGGTTCAGATTACCGTTTTTGATTTCAAGATTAAAAGACTTTGTTTCGAGGATAACAGAGGACAGAAAAAACTTATCCATCAATTCCTGATTCCACTGTTTACGAAGACTTGAGGGGACGATAATAAGAATCTTTCTCTTGCGTTCAGCCCATTTCTGAGAAATAACAATGGCTGCTTCAATGGTTTTCCCAAGTCCGACCTCATCCGCCAAAATAGCGCCTTTTGAAAGCGGAGAACGGAAAGCAAAAAGGGCAGCTTCTACCTGGTGGGGATTTAAATCTACCTGTGCATCGGATAATGAGGCTGCAAACTTTTGTAGACTGTCAGATGAATATCGGCGGGTAAGTTCATAAGCAAAATATTTGGCATGGTAATGAGAAATATTCATAGTCAAGGACTTAAAATATTAAAACTCCCAACGGCAAGCCGTTGGGAGTTTTAATATTTACAATTATTCATTATTTTTTATCTGTTACACGTGTCTCTCTATGGGCATAGCTGCCTGTTCACATTCAAATTCGTACTTCTGCGGTTTTCTGCCGAAACACACGCCAAGGCTTTCAAAGAGCGCAACCTCGCTTATATCAACCTCTCTCCGCTTTATCGCCTCTGATGTTGGAAGGTAGAATATTTTTTTGCCGTCTACGTCAACTACAGTATTGCCGGTCTTGCCCTGCATAAGCAGCAGCACTCCGGCTGCCCCTGTGCGATAACCGAAATTTACGTCGTAGGCAGAGGTTTGCCCGCAGCGCACAAGGTGGCTTGGAGTTATTTCCCGCACTTCCGGTATTTCATAAACACCCGGAGCATACATCCCGACCTTTTTCATAAAGTCCTTCATCTCCGGGTCTGCCTTCATCTTTTTCTCAACCTGCTGTCTGATATATTTTCCGGCTCCGGCGAGCTTTTTATGCCCGAAGGCATCTACGCCTGCAGAGTCGTCATAAAGCAATTCGCCCGATGCTGTCTTGATTCCCTCTGCAACCACCAGCATATATGTGCCTGACTTGACATCGCTTCTTTCAATTCTGTTGAAATAAGTGGTCTTGATATGCTCGTAGACAACGTCAAAGTCAACAGGAATTTCAGGAATCAGAATACAGTCAGCTTCTGCGCCTATGCCGCCGCGAAATGCGGTGTGCCCGACGTAGCGTCCAAACACTTCAATTACCATGACTCGGTTATGGCTCATGCCGGTTGTCTTCAGGTCGCGCACCATGACTGCTATCCGGTTGATTGCTGAATCGCCGCCGACACTGTAAGGCTGCAAGTCGAGGTCCATAGTCTTTGGGACATGCACACAGGGAATGCCCTGTCCGCCCAGATCCACAACAACACTTCCTGTATCATCTCCGCCGCTTATTACCAGTGCGTCAATGCCGAACTTCTTCAGCCCCTCTTTTATCCTTGCGTATGTGTTTGGGTCTTTTATCTTGCTTATTTTTACCCTTGAGTGACCTGCCTCTGAGCCTGCCAGAGAGGCCTCTATACGGCTTACCCGGTCTGCATTGAGCACGACAACCTGCTCCAGCTCCACGAGGTTATAAAGACCTGCATATCCGTTGGGGATAACAACAGATTCAATTCCATGCGCATACGCCTCACGTGCTACACCTTTAATTACTGCATTTAATCCGCCGGCGTCCCCGCCGCTTGTGATGATTCCTATCCTCTTGATGTTCATAATGATACCCCTTTCTTAATTAAGTTATTAGATATTAGTTTTTTACTGATAACTAATATCTAATAACTGGTCTATAACTGGTCTATTAAAGCACCCCTTTTGTTGACGGCACACCCTTACCCTTTGGGTGAAGCTCTGCTGCTGTGCGAAGCGCCCTTCCGAAACCTTTAAAGATCGCCTCGAATATATGGTGCGGGTCGCGTCCGTAGTGAAGTAGGATGTGCAGGTTCATGCTTGCGTGATTCGACAGTGCCCTGAAAAAATCCTCGAACAGTGAGATGCCGAGACTCTGTATCTGTACATCTCCTTTGGGAGACTTAACCTTATAAACAAGGTATGGACGTCCGCTGAGATCTATCACCACCTGCGCAAGGCTTTCATCCATGGGAGTCAGCGCTTCACCGTATCTTCTTATCTGTAATTTCTCGCCGAGGGCTTTTTTAATTGCCTCGCCCATAACAATGCCTAAATCTTCCATAAGGTGGTGATAATCAACTTCTATATCTCCCTTTGCTTCAACATTTAAATCTATGTGCCCGTGTTTTGACATCAGGCTCAGCATGTGGTTGACAAAAGGGATTGAGGTATTGATTTTATAATCCCCCGTGCCGTCAAGATTAATCGTTATTTTTATATCAGTCTCTTTTGTCTTTCTTGCGACAGTTGCTTTTCTTGGCATGAAATCCTCCTGAACGATAAAAATTCAAAGGCAATATTATCATAACACTTGTTTAAGCATTTTCAAAAAAACTTTATTCTCCTCCGGGGTTCCGACCGTCACTCTCAGACAGCCCTTTACAACCGAGTTTAAATTTCTCACAAGCACACCTTTCTTTAGAAGCCCGCCGTAAACTCTGTCAGCATCATTAACTTTGAATAATATGAAATTCGCATCAGACGGATATGGCGTTATACCGCCAATGGTCTTCATTGCACGAAAAAGCGTTTCCCTTTCAGAAATTATGGAAGCTATATTTGAGCATATCTGATTCTTATTCTTCAGCGCCTCTGTTGCAATTGCTTGTGAGAGGGCATTGACATTGAACGGAAGCCGGACCTTGTTTACTTCGTTTATCACTTCTGCATTTGCAATCAGAAAACCGAGTCTCAGACCGGCAAGCCCGATTTTGCTGAGGGTCCTCATGATCACGAGATTCTTGTATTTTCCGACGAGAGGCAAAAATTTGCTTTTGCCTGTAAATGGCTGGTACGCCTCGTCAACCACCACAAGGGATAAGGGATAAGGATTATGGGATAAGGTAAATTTTATGATTCTTGAAATCCTTTCACTGGAAAAATAATTTCCTGTCGGATTGTTTGGAGAGCTTAAGAATATCAGCTTCGGTTTGTGTTTCTTTATCGCCGCAAGCATTTTATCAATATCAAGGTCAAATTTTTTATCCAGCGGGATTTCAATCTTCTTTTCATCAAGGGCCTGTGCAATAATTCCATACATTGAGAACGTAGGTGTTGGATACAGAACTGGCCCGCCGAATGTTGTTATCAAATAATAAATCAGCTCATCAGAGCCGTTTCCATGAAGGATGTTTTCAGACTTTACTCCCAGTGTCCCTGCAAGAATTTTTTTCAGCGCCTTGGCCTCAGGGTCAGGATACCGGTTTAGTGTTTGGAGGATTTTCTTAACCCTGCTCCCCGACCCCTCATCCCTGCCCCCTGAGTATGGGCTTTCATTTGCGTCAAGCTTTACCTTGCAGGGAATTTCTTCTGCATGATAAGCCCGAAGGGAACGTATGTTGGGTTTTACGAGTTTTTGGATATCCATTTCGGGAAATTATAACACAAGTAGTTTGCACTTCACTTGGTTAATAAATATTTATCTGGAGCAAGCCATGGTTCAAAAAATAGTTTTCAGTTATTAGTTTTTAGTCTAACAACTAACAACCAACAACTAAAAACTGAAAGCATAGCGTGAGTTAATCTTTTTTTGGTGCAAGTTTCAGCAGAAGCAGCATACCTGGAATTGCAATCAGGGTGCAAATGATAAAAAAATTGGCCCATCCAAGATGCTTGGCAAAATAACCGGTTGGGGCCGATGCCAGTACCCTTGGGAGTCCCATCAGGCTGCTCAGGAGGGCATATTGCGTTGCAGTGAATTTCTTGTTTGTTATACTTGCCATGAATGCAACATATGCCGCAGTCCCCATACCGCCGCTTAAATTTTCGAATGCAATTACTCCGGCAAGGGCCGGAACACTGGGCCCAATTTTTGCCAGCAGTGCAAAACCGGCTGTAGATATTGCTTGCAGAAAACCGAATATCCAGAGAGAACGGTTAATCCCAAGGTTCAGCATCATCACACCGCCTGCCAGACTTCCGATAATAGTGGCCCAGAAACCGAATAGTTTAACTACCGTACCAATCTCTGTTTTGGAAAAACCTATATCAAGATAAAAGGGAGTTGTCATGGCGCTTGCCATGGTATCGCCTATTTTATATAGGAGGATAAAAGCGAGGACACACAAAGCTCCTCGTCGGGAAAAATATTCAAGAAGCGGGTTGAGGACAGCTTCTTTCAGGCTTGTTGGCGTGTTAATCAGAATTATAGGTTCAGGTGTCAGCAAAGTGGTTACGACACCTGTAAGCATGCAGGCTGCCATAATCAGATAAACTGTTGAAAAAGACATATGGTCTGCCATAATAAGACCGCCTCCTGACGCAAGGAGCATTCCAACACGATACCCGTTCACATATAGAGAAGAACCCAATCCCAGTTCATTGTCTGCAAGGTCTTCACGTCTATAGGCGTCTACTACAATATCCTGCGAGGCGCTGAAAAAAGTTACAAGAAATGCAGCGACCGCAATCATCCATGGGTTTTTCGGGTTTGTAAGCCCGAGTCCGGCAATTGCACAGATCAATGTAATCTGTGCGGTCAGCATCCATCCCCTTCTGCGTCCCAGAAAGGGCAGTGTGAAGCGGTCCATAACAGGTGCCCAGAGAAATTTCAAAGTATAGGGGAGTCCGACGAGGGATATGAGTCCGATGACCGTCAGATCCACACCCTCTTCCTTCATCCAGGCCTGTAGAACGGTCAGGGTCAAAAGAAGCGGCAGTCCACAGGCAAAGCCCATTATGAAGGAAACGAGCATCCGGCGGCTGAAGATGGTTTTAAGCATGTTCATAAGGAACTCCGTTGCAATGAAGGCGGGAGGAAACAGATCCAAAAATCCATAATTCGACAGATCTTTCTAAAACTGCCTCAGAATTTCTTGAATCATTCTTCATAATCAAAATCCTTATGCTTACGAGATTTACACTAATGGTGTCGAGATGCATTCTTGAATCTGTTTCCTCCCGCTTTAGCTCTCAATACGATAATACCCGGCTTACCAGTTATATAACTTCTGAAATCCTCATCAACAACTCTCATTCTGCTCTTTGAGGCGTGTCTGAAAAAAACGCCATTTTTATTCTTAATTAGAATTCCAACATGAGATACATCCAGCCCGGTTTTTTCAGAATATATTCCAACGTAATCCCCTGTTTTCAGGTTTTCAATAACAGCATCGTTTATTGTTTCAGAAGGAATATAGGTAATTGTTCTTTTTCTGCATGGCAGGCCGGGGAGGAAACAGGTTCCATCATCTTTCTGGTTTAGTATTTTTATTGTCTGTGAGGTTTCTCCCCCGCTGATGTTTTCTGTTATATCTTTGACCAGGTCTGAATTATGTTCTCTCCAGTCTGTGAAGAAGTGGTTCCTGTTTTCATAAGCAACCTTGCCTGATTGATATCTTATGTTTCTGAGATTTTCTATGAATTCAGCAAAGGTTTTTGATACATGCATTGCCGCAATGTAATCAATAAATGTAAAGCAGTCAACGCCTTCAAGATTGATGACAAAAATTTCCGGTGTATTTATATCTCCGGTTAATGTTGCTTCTTTGTATTCGATGCCAAGGAATTTTCCGGAAATCAAATCTATCTTTTTGCCAGTATCATCAATAGCAGAGGAGTCTCTCAGGATCTTGTTTATTTTATCTGCTGTCCATTTGCCTAAGATTATCTGCTCTCTCATTTTATTGTTATGATTTTAACATTTTTAATTTTGTTGTGAATGGGTTATTAGATAGTGTTTACAATCTCCGTTTGCAGTTAATATAATTAAACAGATTTGATTGATATTCCCACGAGGGAGGAATATTTCCTTAGACTTACTTGAAAATACACTAAAAGAAAGGCTGCGCAAATGATAAAGAGGATTGTCTTAACCGTTTTAATTTTTGCAGTTATAGTTGCATTGACAGGCTGCAACACCCTGAAAGGAATGGGCAAGGACATTAAGAGTGTTGGAGAGTCAATCGAGAAAGCCGCTGATAAATAGTTTGAGCTTAGCCTGTATCACCATGAAAGTTTTGGACCTTCATACCCACGGGATAGGCGGGTTTGATACGCAAACTGCCTCGGAAAAGGACATCCTGAGAATTGCGGAGCTGCACGGCAATTACAGATCCTCCGAAATTGTATTAACAGTGTATCCCTCTGCAATTGAGACGATGCGTGAAAATATGTTTGCCATTAAAAAGGCGATGGAGATTCAGGCCGCAGCCGGCAGGCCGGAGTCAGCAGTTGCGCAGCAGGGAAATAAATCAGGCGCAAAGATCGCCGGCGTTCACCTTGAGGGCCCGTTTTTGAATCCGTCAAAATGTGGCGCACTTGATGCGTATTCATTTCTTACGCCTGATGAGTATCACCTGAAAAAGCTAACCGAAGGTTTTGAAGAAGTAATAAAAATAATAACCATTGCACCTGAAATTTCAGGTGCAATAAACGCAATAAAAATAATGTCTGATATGGGAATTGTTGTGAGCATGGGGCATTCAGATGCCACATATTCAGAAGCTGAATCAGGTTTTCATGCAGGGGCCAGAGGAATTACTCACATTTTTAATGCAATGAGAGGGATCCATCACAGAGAACCGGGAATTGCAGGGTTCGGGCTTATGAGTAAAGATATTTACATTGAAGTCATTGCGGATACATTTCATCTGTCCCCCGATATGCTTAAATTTATTTTTTCAGTGAAAAATCCTGAAAGGATTATCGTTGTTTCTGATACAGTAAAAAATGCAAAGACAGAGACTCATCCAGTCGGAATAAAAAATAGAGAAGGCCGTCTTCTTGGCGGATGCAAAACCCTTGCAGAGATATCAGAAAACTTAATACAGATGGGCTTGAACAGGAAAGTGGTCCTGCAGGCAATATCTGAAAATCCTGCGAGGTATTTACAGGCAGGTTAATTATCCAGTTCTTCTGCTACTGCGCCCATCATCCTGAATTTATTGTGACGTTCTTCAAGAAGAGTATCAACTGGTTTTTTCATTAATTCCGTAAGGTGAGCTTTGAGGACTTTTTCTACAGCTCTTGCAGTTTCCTGATAATCTCTGTGAGCGCCTCCAACAGGTTCTGGTATTATTTCATCAATGATCCCGAGGGTGTACAGGTCCTGAGCGGTTAATTTTAGTGTTTCAGAGGCCTTCTCAAATTCTTCCTGCTTGACTTCGGTGCCATTTTTTTTCCATAAGATTGCTGCACAACCTTCCGGTGAGATAACTGAGTACACTGAATGCTCAAGCATTAGAACCGAGTCTCCGATGGCAAGCGCAAGTGCTCCTCCGCTTCCTCCTTCGCCTATAACGGTTGCAATTACCGGCGTTTTGATCATGAACATCTCCTGAAGATTTTCTGCGATGGCCTCGGCCTGCCCTCGTTCTTCTGCGCCGATACCAGGGTAGGCGCCTGGTGTGTCAATAAAAGTAAGGATGGGATTGCCAAATTTCTCAGCAAGCTTCATGACCCTCAGGGCTTTTCTGTAGCCTTCAGGATGCGGCTGGCCGAAATTCCTCTCTATTCTGCCTTTTGTGGTCTTGCCTTTCTGGTGTCCGATGACTGCAACATTTATTCCCTGAAATTTTGCAAATCCTGTGACAATTGAGATATCATCTGCAAACCTCCGGTCTCCGTGCAGTTCAATAAAGTCTTCTGTCAGGAGTTTTATATAATCAAGGGTATAAGGCCTTTCAGGATGACGCGCTATAAGGGTTTTCTGCCAGGGAGTTATCTTTGAGAATATATCAGCACGCAGATCCCGGGCCTTTTTTTCAAGCTTTTTCAGTTCGGTAGTTATATTCATATCCTTGCCGTCAGCAAGGCGTTTTAACTCCTCTATTTTATTTTCCAGTTCTGCGACCGGACGTTCAAAATCCAGATAGTAGTGCATGTATGCTCCGTAAAATTGTCATTCCCGCTTGTCCGGAATGACATCATTATATTTTTAATTCATAACTCTCAATTTAAAGTTGTTGTTCCTTCTCCCAGAAGGTTTTCCATTTCTGAAATCAATTCTTCTGACGGTATTACGTGTCTTTCTGTTTTTAGAATAGTCTCCCAGTTTTTTGGAGATATTATTTTCAGATAAACAGGGCAGTCACCTGTATATCGCGAAAATATTTCATTGAGTTTCGGAAGGGTCTCGGGTTTGGCTGTATTATGCATTGTCAGAACAAGTGATTTATATTGAGATGATGTAAGTTTCCGGCCGCCGGATGCTCTGCCGTTCTTCTTCCTGTCATTGTCATGTGGTGTGTTAGAGATGTTTTTCAATGTGCTGTTCAGGTTGTTATCGTTAATTGAGAGAATTTTTCTGGCGATCACTTTTAATCCTTTGTCAGTTTTGTCTGTATAACCTGAGATGATGACAGGGGCCGGCTGTGTGATTATCTCCTGTGCTTCCCTATAAATATCCGGGAAGACAATCACCTCGACGGTTCCGTAGAGGTCTTCTATTGTAACGTAGGCCATCAGATCACCTGTGTTTTTGGTTTGAATCTGTTTCAGGTCTCTTACAAGTCCGCCGATATTAACATCACATTTTTCTTCCAGCTCCAGTAATTCGTGTGTCGGGGTTATGGAGAGTTCAGTAAATTTTTCCATGTATTTGTTCAGCGGGTGCCCTGTTATGTAAAAGCCGAGAGATTCCTTTTCCATCATAAGGCGTTTGGATTCATCCCACTCATCAACATCTGTCATGCGGGGAGAAGGAGTTTGGTGCATCATGTTGAACATGCTTTCCTGTCCCGAATCTTTTTCTTTCTGAAAACGCACAGCGGCCTCCATAATTGAGGCAAGATTAAACATCAACTGGGCCCGCTTTCCTAAAGAATCCATAGCGCCTGCCTTAATAAGGCTCTCAATAACTTTTTTGTTAACACGTCTTGAATCCATCCTGGAGCAAAAGTCAAAGAATGAATCAAAAGTTTTACTGTTTCTTGCTTCAATGATAGAATCTATGGCCGAGCTGCCGACTCCTTTCACTGCCTCCAGCCCGAAACGGATTGAGTTGCCGATGACCTTGAATTCTCTCGTGCTTTCATTAAGGTCCGGGGGGAGAATTTCGATTGCCATCTCTTTGCATTCCCCTATATATGTCACTACTTTTGCAGTATTATCCATGTCTGCGCTCAAGGATGCAGCCATGAATTCGACAGGATAATGCGCCTTCAGGTAGGCAGTTTGATAAGCAATCAGAGCATAGGCCGCAGAATGAGATTTGTTAAAGCCGTATTGTGCGAACTGGAGTATCAGATTGTAGAGCATATCAGCCTTCTTTGCTGATACTTTGTTTATCTTTAATCCTTCAAGAAAGGTATTTTTCATTTTTTCCATCTCTTCCGGATTTTTGCCGCCCATTGCCTTTCTCAGGATATCTGCTTGTGCAAGACTGAAATTTGCGAGTTTATGAGCGATCTCCATGACCTGTTCCTGATACAGGATAATCCCGTGTGTTTCCTTCAGGATGTCATCCAGGTGCGGGATATGAAGCTTGGCTATTGAACCAACGGATTGCTTCTCTGTATTCTGTGACTTGCTGTTTTTGCCATGAATGAATTCATCCACCATGCCGCTGCCAAGAGGGCCGGGTCTGTAGAGAGCAACAAGGGCGATCAGGTCCTCAAACACGTCAGGTTTCAGTCGTGTCAGCAGGTCCCTCATGCCGGAACTTTCAAGCTGGAATATGCCTGCTGTTTTGCCTGCGCTTAAAAGTTCAAAAGTGGCTTTATCGTCAAGAGGGATATCTTTTATAGAAAAGGCTTGAGATCTCTTTGCTGCATGCTGCTCAGACTGGTTAATAATTTTTTCGGCCTTATCAATGATGGTCAGGGTTTTTAATCCGAGGAAGTCAAACTTTAAAAGCCCGAGGTCTTTTATTGCATTCATATCGAACTGGGTGGTTATTGCCTCTTCATTGGGTGTCTTAAACAAAGGCAGGAAGTCAGTCAGCGGATCCGGAGATATGACAATGCCTGCTGCATGTGTTGAGGCGTGCCTTGAAAGGCCTTCAAGCGTTTGTGCAATATCAATAAGTTCTTTCATTTCGGGTTTGGACTGATAGATTTCCTTCAGTTTGGGTTCCATCTCAAGCGCAGTTTTTAAATTGATTTTCGCAATCATTGGAATTAGCTTTGCAACTTTATCCACTTCTGAATAAGGTATGTTCATGGCCCGGCCGACATCTCTTATTACTGCGCGCGCCTGCATCGTGCCAAAGGTTATAATCTGTGCCACATGGTCTTTCCCATAGCGGGTTGCCACATAATCAATAACTTCAGAGCGCCGGTCCATGCAGAAGTCCACATCAATATCCGGCATGCTGACCCTTTCGGGATTCAAAAATCTCTCAAACAGAAGCCCGTATTTGATGGGATCTATGTCTGTTATATCAAGCCCGTATGCCACCAGACTGCCAGCAGCAGAACCCCTTCCGGGGCCTACCGGGATATTTTTGCTTTTTGCATAATTAATAAAATCCCACACAATCAGGAAGTAGGAGGAAAACCCCATTTTCTCAATCATTACAAGCTCGCTGTGCAACCTTTCAGAGTAATTAGTTGGAATGTTGCAAGTAAGTTTTCTTCTGAGGCCGGTTTCCGCAAGTTTCTGCAGATAACTATTTATCTTCTCACCCTCAGGCACGACGAATTTCGGAAGTTTAAATTCATTAAATTTAAAATCAAGATTGCATTTTTCCGCTATCCACTTTGTATTCTCAATAGCATCCGGAATGTCTTTAAAGGCATGTTTCATTTCCTCTGGACTTTTAAAGTAAAACGTATCTTTGGAGAACTTCATCCGGTCTGCGTCGTTCAGTGTTTTTCCGGTCTGGATGCATAAAAGGACCTCATGCGCTTTTGCATCTTCCCTGTTTAAGTAGTGGCAGTCATTGGTTGCCACAAGAGGTATATGAAGATCCCTGCTCAATTCTATAAGCAGGGTGTTTACTTTTTCCTGTTCAGGAAGTTCGTTTGATTGAATTTCAAGATAGAAATTTTCAGAACCAAAGATTTTTTTGTATCCCAGAGCGGCTTCACGCGCCTTGTCAATCTGATCTGCCATCAGATAGCGGGGAATTTCGCCTTTCAGGCACGAAGAAAGCCCGATAAAGCCGCCATTATATTGTAACAGGAGGTCTTTGTCTATCCTTGGCTTGTAATAAAATCCTTCGAGATAGGCCTTACTGATGAGCCGTGAAAGATTTCTGTAGCCATTAAGGTCTTTACATAAAAGTATAAGGTGAAAGGAAGACTCTGTGGCTTCGTTTGACGATCCTTTGTCAAAACGGCTTTTGGGGGCAATATATACCTCGCAGCCTATTATAGGTTTTATCCCGGCTTTTGAAACCTTTTTATAAAATTCGATAGCGCCAAAAAGACTGCCGTGGTCGGTTATAGCCAGGGCGGCAAGATTATATTCCCGGGCCTTTGCTATCAGGTTATCTATTTTTATGGCTCCATCGAGTAAGCTGTACTCGGTGTGGAGGTGAAGCGGGACATACTCGGAATGCATGACAGAATTTTAGAACATTGCAAAGGGGTTAGTCAAACGTTGAATTATTAAAAAATGTATGACTGTTGCAGGCAAAATTTTAAGCGGAAAAATAAAAATCCCCTCCGTCAACCAGAGGGGATTTTAGTGGATTACAGTTTAACTACATTAACTGCTTTGAGACCTTTGGGTCCGTTTTCAGTATTAAAGCTGACTGCATCACCTTCGGCGAGGGATTTAAAACCGTTGCCATCAATTGAAGAGTAATGGACAAAAACATCGGCACCATCTTCGCTTGATATAAAGCCATAGCCCTTTGTTTCATTGAACCATTTTACTGTTCCTTTAACCATCTTCGCTACCTCCTTACTTATAGACTAAAGCTTCAGAGCGCCATTGCCTTTCACAAAAAAATACCACAAAGTTAAAAGCCGTTGTGGTTTTTTGCTCACGTACAAAAACTTCTGAAACTCCACGAGCATTATGGCATTATTATCTGAGATAAGTCAATCTACAAATTGTTACTTACAAGTTTTATCTCTTCAAGCTTCTTCAGAGCGGCGCCGGAATCAATGGCATCAGTTGTAATCTGAACGGCCTCGAGTAAGCTTTGGGTCCGGTCCCCTGTTATCAATGCTGCGGCTGCGTTCATGATGACAATATCTCTTTTAGGGCCTTTTTCTCCCTTAAGAATATCAATTGTTATTTGTGCATTGTCCCGGGCATTTCCTCCAACAAGGTCTGACTTTTTTGCTCTCTTAAATCCGAGCTCCTCAGGGGTAATGTAATAAGTAACAATCCTGCCGTCTTTAAGTTCTGAGATTTTTGTCTTATCTGTGTTAGTTATTTCATCAAGGCCGTCTTCGCCATGAACAACAAAGGCATGTTTGACGCTGACATTGGCCAGCACCTGGGCCAGTTTTTCAGTGAGGTCATCACTAAAAACTCCCATTACCTGCCTTTCGGCTCCGGCTGGATTTGTTAACGGGCCCAGTATGTTGAAAATGGTCCTTATTCCCATTTCCCTCCTAGGCTCAATCGCATATTTCATGGCCGGGTGAAACAGCGGCGCAAACATAAAGCCAAAACCAGTTGCCTCGATGCACTTTTCAACTTTTTGCGGCTCCAGGTCTATCTTTATCCCAAGCGCTTCAAGCACATCAGCGCTTCCGCAACTGCTTGATACAGAACGGTTGCCGTGTTTTGAAACCGGCACGCCGCTGGCTGCGACAATGAGGGCCGTAGTAGTAGATATGTTGAAGGTATGGGACATGTCTCCGCCTGTGCCGCAGGTATCTACTGTCAAGGCAGGCGCTTTTATTTTGGTTACTTTTTCTCTCATCACTTTTACAGCGCCTGTGATTTCCTCAACGGTTTCCCCTTTCATTCTGAGGGCTGTCAGAAATGCAGCAATCTGGGCGTTGCTGGCCTGTCCTTCCATGATATCCCTCATGGAATTAATCATTTCTTTTTCGGTAAGGTTCTTCCCCTGTACCACTATATTTATTGCTTCTTTAATCATTGATTCTCCACGTTGGCCCTGTATTTGATCAGTCCTGGAAAGGTTGTTTTAAAATCAAAATTATTTTTCCAGCGGCATATCAGGGAGTAGCTCCACAGATAACCGCCGTTGTTAATATAATCAAGGATCATGTGATGGCCGAGCCCTATGAACATCCCGATAAACCATGGGTTCCAGTCTGTTATCCAGGCCAGTACAAACAGGAGTATGATCCATTCCCATGCATGAAAGAAAAGGTATATTTGCTTGAATTGCAGTTCATGATAAAAGACCTGGAAAAATCTTTTCACGGTAAAGGTCCATCCATATATAATAAAAAAATCCAGTACATGGTCCAGATCAATCAATATTCCTGAGATGAAACAGGCTGCAGACATGGCCCATGATTTTGACACCATGTATAGAATTGCTGAAAGTATTGTTGAAAATGCTATGTGATAACCTGGTTTCATGAACTTGTTTCTTATCGGATTAGTTCTGGTAAATTTTAAACTAAATTTTCAGGCTGAGAAAATTTCTCAGCAGGTCCTTTCCTGCTTTTGTGAGTATGGATTCAGGATGGAACTGCACACCTTCAAGGATAAATTTTTTGTGCCTTACTCCCATAATCTCATCCTGGTCGGTCCAGGCTGTTATTTCAAAAGCATCTGACAGCGTATCTTTCCTGATAATCAGTGAATGATATCTTGTGGCCTCAAAGGGATTTGGAAGATTCCTGAAGATGGTCTTTCTGTCATGATAAATCATGGAGGTCTTCCCGTGCATTAATCTCGGTGCATTCACTATCTCTGCTCCATATGCGGCGCCTATGGACTGATGACCTAGGCAGACGCCGAGGATTGGAATTTTGCCGGCAAAATGCTGTATTACTTTTATGGATATGCCGGCTTCTTTTGGAGTGCAGGGGCCTGGAGAGACAACTATTTTCTCAGGGTTTAATTTTTCTATTTCCGCTATTGTAATTTTGTTGTTTCTGAATACCCGTATGTCCTCTCCGAGTTCACCAAGATATTGAACGAGGTTATAGGTGAAGGAATCGTAATTGTCAATCATTAAAAGCATATATTTGCTCCTAACCCAGTTCTCTCTCCGCCATTTCAATGGCCTTGAACATGCCCTGAGCCTTGTTTACTGTTTCCTTGTATTCTTTCTCAGGTTCGGAGTCAGCTACTATTCCTGCGCCTGCCTGAATGAAGGCCTTCCTGTCTTTGAAAATTATGGTCCTTATTGTTATACACATATCCATATTTCCTGAAAAACCGAAATATCCAACGGAGCCGGCATAAGGTCCCCGCTTTGCGGGTTCTAATTCTTCAATAATTTCCATGGCCCTTATCTTCGGTGCGCCTGTAACAGTACCTGCAGGAAATGAAGCACGAAGGACATCAAAGGCGTCATATCCGTTTTTTAATTTACCGACTACATTTGATACGAGATGCATCACATGCGAATATCTCTCTATGGCCATCAACTCTGTAACCTTGACGCTGCCTGTTACTGCAACCCTTCCGACATCGTTCCTGCCGAGATCAACCAGCATTATGTGTTCTGCTATTTCTTTTGGGTCTGCCTTGAGTTCTTCTTCGAAGAACAGGTCTTCTTCTTTTGTATATCCTCTCCTCCTCGTACCGGCAATCGGCCTCAATTCAACGGTGTCGCCTTCAAGTCTGACAAGTATTTCAGGGGAGGAGCCGACAAGCGCGCATTTGCCGGTTTCAATATAAAACATATAGGGAGAAGGGTTGATGACGCGGAGCGCCCGGTATGCATTTATCGGCAGTATATCGGTTTCTCTCTGGAAATTCTGTGATATGACCGCCTGAATTATATCTCCTGCATGGACATATTCCTTTGTCTTTTCCACGGCCTTTAAAAAATCGGCTTTTACGAAGTTTGATGAGAAATCTGCTTGCTGCTGAGATTTATTTTTTGACACACTCTTTGTGACCGTTGCCTTTGATTGAAGCTTATTAACCAGGTTTTCAATCTTGCTTATTGCGGTTTCATAGGCTTCTTCTATACTGTTTTCTATATACGCATTTGATATTACTTTGATTTTATGCGTGAGATTATCAAAAACCAGCAGTGTGTCGGTGAACATCAGAAACAGGTCAGGAAGATTAAGCCCCGTATGATGCATGTCGGGCAGCTTCTCAAAATGACGGACTGCATCGTATCCTATGTAACCGACAAAACCGCCGAAGAATCTTGGCAATTCGGGTAAGACCACAGGTTTATATTTCTTTAGTTCAGCAGCTATGACTTCAAGAGGGTCCGTAACAAACTTAACCTTTTCTCTTTGGTTCCCTTTCTTGATCGTCAGGCTTTTCCCTTTGACCTCGATTATCATAGACGGATTGCTGCCGATGAATGAATATCTTGCCCACTTTTCGCCGCCTTCAAGGCTTTCAAGCAGAAAACCGGCTTTGCCTTTTAGTTTGAGAAATGCCGATAAAGGGGTATCGAGGTCTGCAAGGATTTCCTTGTAGACTGGTATGAGATTGCCTTCCTCTGCCTTTTTTCTGAACTCGTTATAATCTGGATATAGCATATTGACAAGATTCTCTTCTTTTCTTTACTATTTAACTTGTCTATTATAAACGATTTAAGTGAAGAGTTAAAAGATAAGAGTTAAGTTTCAACTTTTAACTTTTAATTCATAACTCCTAACTCTTAACTCTATTGATATGCGGGTGTAGCTCAGTGGTAGAGCACAACCTTGCCAAGGTTGGGGTCGCGGGTTCGAATCCCGTCGCCCGCTCCATTAACTGCAGTGAATAGTTGTTAGTGAATAGTGGATAGTTCTAAAAACAGTTCTTTGCTGTTCACTGTTCACTACTCACTAATCACTGTTTTTATCGGCGACGTACCCAAGTGGCAAGGGAGAGGTCTGCAAAACCTTTATCCAGCGGTTCGAATCCGCTCGTCGCCTCCATCCCTCTCATGTCTTGTTTTTTCCATACGGAACTTTCCTGTTGTTTAAGAAAGACATTTGGATTAATATAATTTATGCGCCTGATGTTTTCTGAAAAAATGCTGTCTGTCATATGGGTTCTGATGATGGTCTGTACCTTCTCCTTCAATTGTGAAGCTTCAGAAGACCGGATTAAGGCGGCTTCTGATTTTATCAATGCACATTCATATATAAAGGCAGAAGACATACTGCTTGACATTATCAAGAGCAATCTTTCCGGAAAGGAAAAGGCATTGTTCTTATTAGGCAGGCTTTACAAGGAAGAAGGCTCTTTGGATAAGGCTGAAAACTATTTAATAAAAGCTGCTGATACTTATCCACTGCTCAGAGATTATGCCCTCAAACTGTTGCTGGAAACTTATATGGCCGCAGGGAAATACGAAAAAGCTGTCAGTATTGCACAGCAGATTAACAACAACCTCTTATTGCAGTATGTAAAACAGTTGGAGATAAATGCATTGTTAACTCTGAAGAAAGAAAAAGAGGCTATGGAGGCGTTATCTCAATATGCTGAAGGTTATCCTTCGGACCGGGATTATAAATTGACCTATGCGGTGCTTCTGAAAAATAGCGGTAAAGTGGATCTGGCAGTTAATATCCTGAAAGAAATATATATAAGTGCGGCGCCTGCATCTAACAGTGCATTAAATGAGTTGAAGGCCCTAAGGGCGGATATTTTTACAAAAGATGAAACTCTGGGGAGGGCTGACAACCTTTTTGAAAAAAATAATTTTCAGAGAGCGGAGATGGAATACCAGAAGGCCCTGACGCTTGCGGATGAGTCTGAAAAAGGCCGGATCCGGCTGGCGATCGGAATGTGCCAGTTTAAATCAAAACAATATACTAAGGCAGCAAAAAGCTTTGAGGCTATCAGGACTCCCGAAGCCCTGTACTGGCAGGCATATGCCTTTTACCGGCTGGATAACAGGGAGGGTTTTGAAAAGATCAAGAAAGAATTTGAAAAAAATTATCCTGCAGATGATAAGGCAGCTCTTTTAGCGCTGATGGAAGCTGAGGATTTCAGGAGACAGGGGCATTTTGACAAAGCAGAAAAAGGCTTTAAGGAAGTCCTGAACAATTTCCCTGCCAAAGCAGAAGAGGCCTTATGGGGACTCGGATGGCTGAATTATGTATCGGGCCGTTACAAAAGCGCCATGCAATATTTTTCACAACTTACTGTCTATGAGAAAAGTGAAAATTTTTACAAATATCTTTACTGGAATGCTATGAGTAATGAAAAAGCAGTTGAGGAGTGCGCAAGACGGAAGATGTCTCAGCAATACAATGATAATAACGTATGCGCTAATGAAGGCAATGATTTTTTCAGCGGACTCCCCTCTGACAGGAGTTTTTATGGTTATCTTATAAAAATGCGTTCGTCATCACTTATGATGTCTGACGGGATTGAGCTGGTAAAGCCGATGCGGCCCGGTGGAGAAGTATATGAGAAGATAGAAGACCTGGCTTTGCTTGGCATGAGAGATGAGGCAGTAAATGAGATAATTGATTTATTGAAACGGAATAAGAATAAAAATGACTTCCCGTATCTCGCCTCTAAGGCCATGCAGTTGGGCGAGTACAGAAAGATAATCGCTTTTGCCGAAAAAGAAACAGACCGTGAATTCCTCCCTTACTCTTTCCCGTTTGGCTTCGGGGATATTATAGAAGAAGCTGTTGATTCAAAAAGTGTTGATAAATATCTTGTAGCTGCTGTAATCAGGGAAGAAAGCCGTTTTGATCCAAAGGCTGTTTCCTGGGCTGGCGCTATGGGGCTGATGCAGCTTATGCCGGCTACTGCTTACCGGCTGAAAAAAGATATAAACCTGCGCCTTAATGAACGTTCAGAAATTCATGATGTTAGAAAGAATATTCTGCTGGGAACGCATTATTTATCAGGGCTTATAAAGGAATTTAAAGAGCTTCCTTTTGCGATTGCAGCCTATAATGCAGGGGAAAATGCCCTGAAGAAATGGATGTCAAAGTATAACAGGAGGGACCTGGTCGAATTTATAGAAGATATACCATATAAAGAGACAAAATCATATGTCAAAAAAGTTTTAAGAAGTTATTGGCGTTACCGCACGATAAACGGTTTGCCCGTTGAGACTTCTCAAATCATTGCACAGGGAAAATAGGGTTTACTTTTTACCCTGATTCTGATAACTTACATTGCTAATGCAACAGGGTCTGTTTAATAATTTTAAGGAGGGAACATCTGTGGAAAAAATACAGATGCTTGAAGAGAAAATAACAAAAGTTATTGAAAAAATTAAAGTGCTTACAGAAGAAAATGATAAATTAAGTGCCAAGATAAACAAGCTTCAGGATGCGCTCGCTGATAAGGATGAAGAAATAGCTTCACTTAAGCGCGAGCTGAAAAACGCTGACACACTCAGGACGGATATAGACAGGCTGCACAGCGAACGCGAGACTGTAAAGTCTCAACTGGAAAGTTTGATTCAGGAGCTTGAGTCTGTGGAGATATGATCTTATGCATTCTGTCGAGATTCAGATACTGGGCCAGAGTTATTCTATAAGGACTGATGAAGATGAGAAATATATTAAATCTCTTGCCAGGTATATTGATGAAAAGTTAAAAGAGATATACAGCGTGGCCCCAAATATAAACCAGTCCAGGGCCTTGGTCATGGCGGCATTTGGCATAACCGATGAGCTTTTCAAACACAGGATAGAACTGCAACAGGTGGACCGGTTTATTGAGGAGAAGACGAAGATCCTGTCAGGTTTTCTGGAATGAATTTATATAATTTCTGGATTCCCGTTTTCACGGGAATGACCACTGCCTGTCATTCCTGTGAAGGCAGGAATCCAATTTTATTTTGAATGTTGTAATAGTCAACCAATGGAAGAAACTAACGACCTTATACAGGAAAGACAAAAAAAGCTCAACAGGCTCAGGGAACTGGGCCTTGAGCCTTACGGGATGTCTTTTGCTGAAAGGGACAAGGCAGAAGACCTTAAAAATAGGTTCAACGGACTGAGCAAGGAAGAGCTTGAATCAAAAGGCGAACAAGGCACACTTGCTGGCAGAATTATTTCATTCAGGGATTTTGGCAAGACAGCCTTTGCACATATACAGGATGATACGGGAAAGATACAGGTTTATTTCTCCAAGGACATTATCACCAGCCATCAGGATGTTTTTAAAAATCTCGATATAGGGGATATCGTTGGGGTAAGCGGGCAGTTGTTTCGGACCAAGACAAATGAGCTCACCCTGCATGTCAGTAACGTCACCATGCTTTGCAAGTCACTAAGGCCTTTGCCTGAAAAGTGGCACGGACTGAAGGACATTGAGACCCGGTGCAGGCAGAGGTATGTTGACCTTATTGTGAATCCTCACATCAAGGAGCTTTTCAGTAAGCGCAGCAGGCTGATAAAGGCCTTAAGAAACTATTTTGACGAGAGAGGATTTATAGAGGTTGAGACCCCGATGATGCATCAGATTCCGGGAGGCGCAACAGCGCGGCCTTTTAAAACTCACCATAATGCATTGGGCCTGGACCTTTATCTGAGAATAGCACCGGAGATTTATCTGAAAAAACTTCTCGTGGGCGGCTACGAGCGGGTTTATGAAATTAACAAGAATTTCAGGAATGAAGGAATATCTTCAAAACACAATCCAGAGTTTACCATGCTTGAGTTCTATATCGCCTATGAGGATTATGACTATCTGATGAAATTTACTGAAGTGCTGATTCCGCATCTCTGCAGAGAAATCAACGGCGGCCTTCGTGTGCCTTTTGGTGAGAATGCTGAAACAGAAGGGGGCGTGTTTATTGATTTTACCCCGCCGTGGCAGCATTTAAGCATGACAGAGGCCATGGCCCGGGAAGGGGTTGACCCTGATGTCTTTAAAGATATTGGCAAGGCGAGAGAGTTTGCGCATTCAAATAAGATAGACGTTGATTTAAAGACTTCTCACGGGAAAATACTTGATGAAATATTCAAGAAAAAAGTTGAGCCCAAGCTTATCCAGCCGACATTTATTACGGATTATCCTGTAGAACTTTCACCTCTTGCAAAGAGGAGAAAGGACCAGCCTGAATTTGTAGAGAGATTCGAATTGTTTATTGGCGGAAGAGAAGTGGCCAATGCCTTTTCAGAACTGAATGACCCTGCTGATCAGAGAGAAAGATTTCTTGAACAGGTAGAAGCCCGGAAGCAGGGAGATGAGGAAGCCGGCTTTATGGATGAGGACTTTATCAGGGCGCTTGAATATGGCATGCCTCCTGCTGCCGGAGAGGGGATAGGTATTGACAGGCTTTTTATGTTGTTAACTAACACGGCTTCAATAAGAGATGTGATACTGTTTCCTCAACTGAAGCCGGAACAGTAGAAGATAAACAGAGTTTTTAGTTGTCAGTTGTTAGACTAAAAACTAAAAACTAACAACTTTAAGAAATGAATTTCCCATATCAGTTTTTTATAGCTTTCCGTTATTTCAGATCAAAAAAGAAACACAGTGGCATATCTATCAACACCTTCATCTCAATTGCCGGAGTAGCCCTTGGCGTAATGACTCTCCTGACAGTGCTTTCAGTCATGAGCGGTTTTCATGAAGATTTACAGGGGAAGATTCTCGGCGCCAATGCGCATGTCATTGTGCAGAATTACGAAGGGAAAATAAAAGACTATCAGTCTGTAAGGGATAGAATAGACAGCCTTGACGGCATTGTCAGTTCTTCACCGGTAATTTATGGACAGGTTATGCTGCGGTCCGGCAGCAGGGCCGCCGGGGCTGTTGTCAGGGGCATTGATCCTGAGATTGAAAAAGACACAACAGATATTCTCAACAGACTCAGAACAGGCCATATCAACAGCCTTAAAGATTCAGGGGTAGTTCCAGGAATAATAATAGGCAGGGAACTGTTAAGAAACCTGGGGTTGTTTGTTGGAGATGAGATTGAGATGATATCGCCGATTGGTGAACTCGGACCCTTGGGCATGATTCCCAAAATGAAAAAATTCAGAATTACCGGTTATTTTGAGGCCGGCATGTATGAATATGATTCAACGCTGGCTTTTATAAATCTGCATGTTGCTCAGAATTTTTTTGGAATGCATGATGGCATCACAGCAGTTGAGGTAAAAATAGACAACCCATATCGTGCTCAGGAAGTGGCATTGAAAATCGAAAACATCCTCTCTCTCCCCTACATAGCAAGGGACTGGATGCAGATGAACAGGAATCTTTTCTCAGCCCTTAAACTCGAAAAAATAGTGATGTTTATCATCCTGACCCTTATAATCCTTGTAGCATCATTTAATATAGTGAGCAATCTCATCATGATTGTTATTGAGAAGGCCCGGGAAATATCCATCATGAAAGCAATGGGGGCCACAAGCAGGGGAGTTATGTCTATTTTCATGATACACGGACTGATTATAGGGATTACCGGCACGGCAACGGGTGTTTTCGGAGGGTATATACTCTGTGAACTTCTGAAGACATATAAATTCATCAATCTTCCGGCAGACGTATACTATCTGAGTTACCTGCCTGTAAAAATAAATTATTTTGATTTTATCGTTGTGCCTGCCGCTGCAATTCTTATCAGTTTCCTTGCAACTCTTTATCCATCATGGCAGGCCGCAAAACTGGACCCTGTAGAGCCGTTGAGATATGAATAACTTCAAGAGGCGCATTTATGTTTAAGTTGATTTTCAGAACGGTAATTATAATCGTTTTTGCAATGTTTATTTCAATGGGGCTTGCTGTGTGGAAGGGGGGAGAACCTTTCAGATGGATAGGTGAGAAGACTGTAAATGCAGGCAGGACTATACAGGGATTTGGTGATTATATTGATGGCGTCAGAAACAGGAGCCAGCAAATAAAAAAGACATATGATGCAATTAAAGAGACCCTTGCGCCTGAAAAGGGCCCGGCTGAAGATAAGAAACAATGAAACCATTAGTAAGCGTAAGAAATCTGAATAAAATATTTGCCACACCGGTCAGCAGGCTGCATGTATTGAAAGATATTACGTTCGAGGCTTATCAGGGAGAAATGATCGCACTTATGGGCCCTTCGGGAGTTGGCAAGAGCACATTGCTTCATATACTCGGCGCCCTTGACAGGCCTACATCAGGGAATGTCTTATATGAGGGGAGAGACGTCTTTGAGCTGAAAGATGATATGCTGGCTGCCTTCAGGAACCGGGGCGTTGGTTTTGTTTTTCAGTTTCATCATCTCCTTCCGGAATTCAACACAGTAGAAAACACGATAATGCCGGCTCTTATTGCAGGGCTGACATATAAAGAGGCAAGCGCCAAGGCCGGGCATATATTGGCGGATATCGGGCTTTCTGAAAGACTGCTTCACAAGCCGGGGGAACTGTCTGGCGGTGAGCAGCAAAGGGTTGCCGTGGCCCGGGCACTTATGCTGGATCCGAAAATAGTGTTAGCTGATGAGCCTACAGGAAATCTTGATACACAGACTGGCGAAGAATTATTTGATCTCTTGACGCAATTCAACAGAAAGGGCATGACCTTCATTATCGTGACACATAACGAAAGCATTGCATCAAGGTGTGGAAGGGTTCTGAAGATGAAGGACGGAAGGATAACAGAGTAACCAGCCTGTAAAAAAAGGGATAATAACTTGGACGACCTTAAATCAGCCTTCACCATACTGAAGAAAAACTTCCCTGACTATGAAGACCGGCCGCAGCAGGCGGAGATGGCGGAGGCGGTTCTTTCATGTCTCCAGAACAGGGAGAGACTTCTTGTTGAAGCAGGGACCGGTGTTGGCAAGTCGTTTGCCTATCTTATTCCAGCGATATTGTCGAATGAAAAGACGATCATCTCGACTGCTTCCATCGCATTACAGGATCAATTGATAAACAAGGACCTGGTTTTTCTCCGGAAGGTTTTGCCTCAGAAGTTTTCCTTTGCCATGCTGAAAGGCAAGAACAACTATCTCTGCCTGAAGCGGGAGAGAGAGTTTTCCGAAATGAGCGAGGCGTACATTGATTTCCGTAACTGGATGTCTGATACCGGGACCGGGGATAAGGATGAAATTAACTTTATTCCGGATTTCTGGAACAGAGTCTGTGGTGATTCCAATGACTGCGGTGTCAATCAATGTCCTTTTTACAACGATTGTTTTTACTATAAACATTACAGGGCCCTCTATAAAAAAGATATTATTGTGGTCAATCACCATCTCCTTGTGTTTGACTTATTATCGGCCTTCAATGTGCTCCCCTTTCACGCACAGCTTGTTATAGACGAAGCGCATCAGATTGAAAATGTAATTTCCCATGTTTGCGGCAGCACCCTGACTCATTCACATGTAACATGGCTTTTACATCGTTTGAGAAGTTTGAAGATTGAGGTCAGCCGCCTGTTCGAGGATGTGGAGAGGTTTTTTAAAGATCCCCTCATATCCTCTTTCCCAACGTCTAAAGCAGGGATCCCCGCTGAGATAGTCGGGAAATTAGAAAAATTGAAAGAACAGCTTGCGTTTGATAAAGTATCTCACAGGTTGAACCTCTATAAAGATTCAGCTGAGAGTGATGAGGTGCGGGACCGGGCTGAAACGACAATTCTTTATGTCAGATCGCTTGAAGGCCTTATTGATGATTTTATTGCGCAGGACAGTGAAGACAGGGTTTATTATATGACAGAAAACAGGAAGACTCTGGAATTAAAAAGCAGTCTTATTGAATGTCAGAAGCCCTTCAGCGAACTGGTGAGTAGCTATGAGAGTGTTACTATGACGTCTGCTACGCTGACGGCGGGAGGGGCTTTTAATTTTATAAAAGACAGACTTGGAATCACGGATGCAAAGGAACTGATAATTGGTTCGCCGTTTGATTTCAGAAAGCAGGCGCAGCTCTATCTTGAAAGGCAGTTGCCATCTCCTGTTAAGGGGAACAGCGAACTTTTCCAGAAGGAGAGTCTTAGGATTATTGAAGGCCTTATTAATGCATCAAAAGGCCGGGCACTCGCATTGTTTACTTCATATAATCATTTACGTTTTGCAGAAAAGACAATAACAACGGACTATCCTGTTAAAGCACAGGGCGATATGCCGCCTTTAAGACTCATTGAATGGTTTAAGGATACTCCTAATTCCGTTCTTCTTGCGACCGCTACTTTCTGGCAGGGAATTGATATCAAGGGTGAGGAGTTAAGTCTGGTAATCATTGTGAAGATGCCATTTGGCTCTCCGGGCGATCCGGTGTACGACAAACGGTGCAGAAGACTCGGTGACAGATGGTTTGGCGACCTTGCGCTTCCATCGGCAATACTTCAACTGAGGCAGGGGGTGGGGCGTCTCATCAGAAGCATTGACGACAGAGGGGTAGTTGCAATACTTGATACACGGCTGGTGAACAGTTCATACGGCAGAATAGTAGTTTCATCCCTGCCGGAGATGGAGATCGTTCATAAGGTTGAGGACGTGAAGAGGTTTTTCGAGTCTGTGCCGCAAGACGGCAATATTTTACCAACACTCAGGGGAGCCTCTACAAAAAAGGGGGGAAATGAATATAATGTAAAACCGGAGGGCAGGAAGGCTAAGACCGTATGCTGAAACTGAGAGGCCACCATCTTATATGTCTGTATTTTTTCAGCGGAGAGGGGTATGACAGCGTCTTTACTGAAAACTTAACAGATGTCCTCCGAAGGACTGTTGGTGAAGACATTAAAGTATGTGGGGACGTAGACGATGTCTGTGTAAGATGCCCTTATTGCAACGGATCCAGATGTGAATATGCCGAAGACGCTGATGAAGGTATAAAAATGATGGATGACATGGCACTGTCTCTTCTTGGTATGGAAAAAGGTTCAATCATTAGATGGGAAAGGATTAAAGAAAGACTGCCGGAAATATTCCATGAATGGCACAAACATCAATGCAGGGGATGCGAGTGGCACAAGGTGTGTGAGAAGTCAGAGGAGTGGATGATAAAGAGTGAGGCCCTTAAATGACGGCTATATTAATAATATTAACAGCTCTGGTTTCGGTTGCAATTATTTTGCTGCTTGTATTACTGACACGGAATTCAAATGCAAAATTACTGCAGATAGAAACTCAATTGTCAGCTTTTGAGAAGAACCAGGAAAGGACGGAGAGGTCTTTAAAGGAAGAAATAGCACAGAACAGGGAAGAAACCACTCATAATTCAAGACAGTTGCGTGAAGAGATAATTAACAGCATGGCTAATATTGCCAATTTGCAGAAAGACCAGCTGGATATTTTTTCAAAACAGCTTACTGCTCTGACGTCTTCCAATGAAGATAAGCTTGGCAGAATGACTCAGATGGTTGAAGAAAAATTAAGACTTCTGCAGGAACAGATTAATTTAAATGACAAAGACAACAGAGACGCATTGAGTAAGTCTTTAAAATCTTTTGAAGACAGGTTTGCTGTAAATGTTAAAGAGTTTAATGAGCTTCAAAGGCAGAAATTCGATAATATGGCAAACAAACAGACAGAACTGATTCAATCTACCGAGACAAAGTTGGATAAAATGAGAGAGACCGTAGAAGCAAAATTAAAACAAATCCAGGACGACAGCAGTGAAAAACTCGAAAAGATGAGAGCGACAGTAGATGAAAAACTTCATAAAACCCTCGAAGAGCGCCTCAGCCAGTCCTTCAAGATAGTCAGCGAAAAACTGGAGTTGGTTCATAAAGGATTAGGAGACATGCAAAATCTTGCTGTCGGCGTTGGGGATCTTAAGAAAGTTTTGTCAAATGTGAAGACGCGCGGGATAATCGGAGAAATCATGCTTGGCAATATTCTGGAGCAGATCCTGACACCGGAGCAATATGCAAAAAATGTAGCTACTAAAAAAGGCAGCCGGGATAATGTGGAGTTTGCAATCAGGCTTCCCGGTAAAGACGATTCAGGTGAAATTGTTTATTTGCCTCTTGATTCTAAATTTCCGAGGGAGAACTATGAGGCATTGGTTGATGCTTATGAACACGGAAGCCCGGCAGCGATTGAAGAGGCCGGGAAACTTCTTGAAGGTAATATTAAAAAATTTGCCAAGGATATAAGAGATAAATATATTGACCCTCCAAACACAACGGATTTTGGGATTATGTTTCTGCCGATTGAGGGGCTTTACGCTGAAGTTGTTCGAAGACCTGCACTGCTTGAGGTTTTGCAGATAGAATATAAAATAATGATTGCCGGGCCCACAACACTATCTGCATTCCTGAATAGTCTGCAGATGGGATTCAGAACCCTGGCAATTGAAAAACGCTCCAGCGAAGTATGGAAGATTTTAGGAGCCGTTAAAACAGAATTTGAGAGGTTTGGAACTGTTTTAAAGAAAGCACAGGAAAAGATAAAGGAAGCGGATGATGAAATAGACAAACTTGTCGGCGTGAGAACAAGACAGATCCAGCGAAAACTTAAAAACGTACAGGAATTGCCGTCACAGGAGTCCTTGTTGTATATATCTGATGAGACTTCTGAAAATGATGAAACAGAAAATGAGGGCAGCAATTAACAATGTTGAATTGCCCCTATTTGGAGAGAAATTATGGCAAACATTCTTGAACAGGCAGTGAAAATCAGAAGAATATGGTGGGCCTTCAGGCAGGCGAGGGTACTTCTTACAGCCAACAATTACAGGGTATTTGATTGTCTGAAGAAACCGTCATCTGCAATGGCAGTTGCAAAAAAAATAAATACAGATTTGAGAGCAACTAGGATATTGCTTGATGCGCTTACCGGACTTGGTTTTATTAAAAAGCAAGATGACAGATATCAGAATACAAACATTGCCACCAGGTTTCTCGTCTTAGACAGCCCGCATTATCAGGGCCATATAATCAGACATGCAGAGACTTTGTGGCAGAACTGGTCAGGGCTTGATGAAATTGTAAAGACAGGAAAGCCGTATCGCAGGGCGCATAACCATGAGGCATTTATTCTTGGCATGCACGATCTGGCATCTCTGAAAGTTGGAAAAGTCATCAGGGCAATTGGTTTAAAAGGGGTTCATACTGCGCTTGATCTTGGAGGAGGCCCCGGTACGTATTCAATAGAAATGGCAAGAAAGGGCGTAAAGGTAACGCTCTTTGACAGGCCCGAGACTGTCAAGATTGCAAAGAGGGTTATCAAAAATTCAAAGTCAGCCAATATCAACTTCATTCAAGGCGATTTTATCCATGATGATATAGGCAAAGGATATGATTTAATCTTTGCCAGTCAGATATTACACGCAAATTCGAAAAAAGATAATATCATGCTTTTGAAAAAATGCAAAAAAGTGCTTAATAAAAACGGCAGGATGGTTATTCAGGAATTCAAAATATCAAAAGATCTGACACAGCCGCCAAACGGCGCACTCTTTTCAGTGAATATGCTCGTTAACACAGAGGGTGGTAGATGTTATTCCCCTGATGAGATGAAGAAGTGGTTAAAGAAAATAGGCCTGAAAGATATAAAAGAAAAATCAATTGATGACTCGGCGCTGATCAGCGCGATAAAGTAATTCATGAACATCCGGGAGCAGACAGAAGAAATAGAAAGACAAGTCCTTCATTCAAGAGCCTGTTTGAGTTCGCAAAGCAAGGGCAGAATAAAAAAAGAGAAGGAAGATGACTTGCGGACGTGCTTTCAGCGCGATAGGGACAGGATTATCCATTCAAAGGCCTTCAGAAGACTGAAGCATAAGACACAGGTTTTTCTTGCGCCAAAGGGCGATCACTACAGGACGAGGCTGACTCATACGCTTGAAGTTTCGCAGATTGCAAGGACCCTTGCCCGTGCGCTCAGGCTGAATGAAGATTTAACAGAAGCGATTGCGCTTGGACACGATCTGGGACATACCCCTTTTGGTCATGCTGGAGAAGATGTTCTGCGAGAGATTTATCCCGGCGGTTTTAAGCATTATGAACAGAGCCTCAGGGTCGTTGACGTTCTTGAGAGGGATGGACAAGGGCTTAATTTAACCTATGAGGTGAGAGACGGGATAGTAAAACATTCAAAAGGCAAGGGCGCAATATTTTCCTCCCGTGACAAAAGCGAAACTCTGGAAGGACAGATAGTGAGGGTTTCAGATGTAATTGCATATGTGAATCATGACCTCGATGACTCTTTACGCGCAGGCGTTCTGAAGCGTTCAGGCATCCCTCCAGAGTTTTTCAGGACAGGAGAGACCCATGCAAAGAGAATTGATGCAATGGTTAGGGACGTGATAGATAATTCCCTGTCAGTAGGATTAAAAGAAGTCATGATGAGTGAGCCGATGAAAGAGATTACCCATTTCCTGCGGGATTTCCTCTATAAAAATGTATATGAAAGTGAGGCTTCAAAAAAAGAATTTAAGAAGGCGCGTAAGATTCTTTTTGATTTATATAATTACTATATGGAACATGCGGATGAAGTATTTAAGGAGTTTACAAAGGAGCCTGTTGATGGTAAAAACCGGATGGTTTGCGATTTTATAGCAGGAATGACTGACAGGTTTGCCCTTATTATGTATGAAAAACTTTTTCTCCCACAACCCTGGCTGGTGCTTTAGCTTTAAAGATTTTATTTGCATAAATTGCCCGAATAAAATATAATTTTTATTAAACCAGATTGTCTTGACAACAAGGATATGTCCTTTTATAATTTATAAAAAATCAACAGGGGGTTATCATGACAAAGGCGGATCTATCCGATAAACTTTATGAAAAAATCGGTCTTCCTAAAAAAGAAGCTACAGCAATCGTTGAGACGATTTTTGAATCAATGAAGGGTATTCTTTCAGAAGGGGAATCTATAAAGATAACTGGATTTGGAACCTTCCTTGTCAGGAAAAAGGGATCCCGCAGGGGAAGAAATCCGAAGACTGGAACTGAGCTTGAAATAGAGCAGAGAAGAGTTGTTACTTTTAAACCAAGCTTGCAATTTAAAGATCTCGTTGAGAAGGTATAATTCCTAATGGGAGCTTCATCCCGAAAGAATGTCAGTTCAGACAGACTCTTTTATAAAATCGGGGAAATCAGTGAGATAACGGAATTAGAGCCCTATGTTTTAAGATATTGGGAAACAGAATTCCCTTTTCTTAACCCCCGAAAAAATAAAACAGGTCAGAGAGTGTATACACGAAAAGACCTGGAAATTGTCCTCCAGATAAAGAATCTTCTTTATAAGGAAAAATATACAATTGCAGGCGTCAGAAAAAAATTTGGCGAGAGTGTGCCAAAGAAAAACAGTATCTCTATACAGACAATTAAGGAGATCAGACGGAAATTAAAGGAGATACTGAATATTTTAAAGTAAGTTGTTAATTGTTTTTTAGTCTGACAGCTAACAACTAATAACTAACAACTAAATGTACGGGGCGTAGCGCAGCCTGGTTTAGCGCACTCGCTTGGGGTGCGAGAGGTCGGCCGTTCGAATCGGCTCGCCCCGATTATTTCTTTTGTTTTTGGGGAGGATCAATGAGAAGAAAGTTATTTTTTGGTCTTGTTATGCTGCTTGTCAGCCTTATGTTAACCGCAGGTTGTAACAAAACAGAGAAACATGTACATTCTAAAGAAGATACCTCTCAGACAACGCCAACAGAGCCGGCCCCTGTTCCTGAAGGAACGCCGAAATATTAACCCGGGCAAGGCGAAGTTTATTCTTTTTAGTAAAATTCAGCAGATTAACTATAAGATAAATAATATTTGAACTTAGTGAATGTTTTGGTTATTATAAAAACTCTATGAAAGCCATCATCCTTAGCGGAGGCAAAGGCACACGCTTAAGGCCGTTGACTTACTCCGGCGCTAAACAGCTTGTCCCGATAGCAAATAAACCCATCCTTTTTTACTGTATAGAAAATATTGTAGATGCCGGGATTAAAGATGTAGGCATGATTATCTCGCCCGAAACAGGGCAGGAAATTAAAGACATCACGGGAGACGGAAGCCGTTGGGGGATTAATATACACTATATCACACAGGATGTTCCAGGCGGGCTTGCGCATGCTATTAAAACGGCTCGGGATTTTCTGGCTGATTCGGCATTTGTAATGTATTTAGGGGACAATCTTATCGGCACGGGTATAGATAAATTTGTTGATGAATTCAAAAAGAACTCGCCCGAAGCGCTTATTCTCCTTAAAGAAGTGGACAATCCGAAACAATTTGGTGTTGCAGATGTTTCACCAGAGGGAAAGGTGCTTAGACTCATTGAGAAACCCGATGTTCCTCCTTCAAATCTGGCCCTTGTAGGTATATATATGTTTTCACCAAAAATACACGAGGCTATAGATAGGATAACGCCTTCAAAGAGGGGAGAACTTGAAATAACAGATGCTATTCAGGAATTGATCAATATGGGATGCAATGTTGAGAGTTTTGTACTTGATATGTGGTGGCTAGATACAGGTAAGAAGGATGATATGCTGACGGCAAATGCCATTGTTCTGGATGAATGGCTGAAAGGCAATATTAATGGCAACGTAAACAGTACGAGCAAGATTCTTGGACGAGTCTCTGTCGGCAAGGGAACGATTATCAGGAACAGCACCATCAGGGGGCCGGTGGTGATTGGCGAAAATGCAACCATAGAGAATTCTTTTATTGGTCCACATACAAGCATTGGCAATAATGTAAGTATCATAAAATCTTCAGTTGAGCATTCAGTTATTATGGATAATAGTGAATTGAAAAATATTGAGCGGCTTGAAGAAAGTCTCGTAGGACGGAGGGTGAGAATTACTGAAAACAGGGTAACGCATAAAGCCTTGAGACTAATGCTTGGTGATGATTCTGTAGTGGAGGTGTAATATGGAAGGACTCCAGATAAAACAGGTGCTGCTTTACAAAGATCAGAGGGGCTGGCTTGGAGAGATAATAAGAGAAGATGAATCGGAAATTACGCCGGCCATGATGTATTTGTCAATGACAAGACCGGGACTTATCAGGGGCCCGCATGAACACAGAAAACAGACAGACTGTTTCTGTTTTGTCGGCAAATTCAGAATTTATTTATGGGACAATAGGAAAAAATCTTCTACCTACCTGGAGAAAAAAATTGTGGATACGTCTGACGTCCCTACAATAGCAATTGTGCCGCCAGGAATAGTGCATGCTTATAAAAATATCGGCAGTACCGATGGGTTAGTAATAAATTTACCGGATAAGCTTTATAAAGGTTGGGGCAAAACCGAAACGATAGATGAAATAAGATATGAAGATGAACAAAAAAGCCCTTTTCGGATAGAAGATTAATAAAATGTTTAATTGGTTTTATTAGTTAAGGAAATGTTTTATTGGTTCTATTGGTTGCATTAGTTAAGAATAAAACTGGTCAAATTGATAGGGTTGGTTTTAACTAATAAAACCAATTAAACAAATAAAACTTTTTTTGTTAACCAATAAAACAAATAGAACTAATCGGACTAATAAAACCATTACTAATTATGTGGATTGAAATTAAATGAGACTATTGGTAACAGGCGGTGCGGGGTTTATAGGCGCTAATTATATCAGATATGTGCTGTCTGCACATCCTGAACACCACATAATTAATTTAGATAAGATTACCTATTCGGGCAACCTTGAAAATCTTAAGGACATAGAAGAGCACCCAAATTATACTTTTATCAGGGCGGACATTTGCGACAGAAAATCGCTGGAAGGCGTAGAATTTGATGCAATAGTAAATTTTGCAGCGGAGAGTCACGTTGATAGAAGCATTCTTGATGCCTCTCCATTTCTTCAGACAAATATCATTGGCACTCACAATTTACTTGAGATAGCAAGGCAAAGAGACTGCATTTTTTTACATGTTTCAACTGATGAAGTATATGGCTCAATCGAAAAAGGCTCCTTTAATGAAAAATCCCCATTGATGCCGAATAGCCCTTATGCAGCAAGTAAGGCATCTTCCGACATGCTGGTCAGGGCCTATGTTGAAACGCATAATATAAGGGCCATGATAACCAGATGTTCAAATAATTACGGTCCCTACCAGTTTCCTGAGAAACTAATCCCGCTTGTGATTATCAATGCGCTTAATAAGAAACTAATACCGGTTTATGGAGACGGTATGAATGTACGGGAGTGGATCTATGTTGAGGATCACTGCAAGGCAATCAATACGGTCCTGCATAAAGGTACGCATGGAGAAATTTACAACATAGGTTCAGGCGATGAACAGGCCAACATTGACCTTGTCAAATTGCTTCTTGTAAAGATAGCAGAAAGGCTCGGACTGAAGGAGAACGGACTTGCCAGGCTGATTAATTTTGTAAAAGACAGACAAGGCCATGACAGGAGATATGCCATTGATTCGTCAAAGATAGAGCAGCAGCTCGGCTGGAAATCGGAGGTCCGTTTTGATGAAGGAATTTCCAGAACCGTTGATTGGTATATTTCAAATAAACAGTGGTGGCAAAGGATAATGTCAGGAGAATATATACAGTATTATAATGTTCAGTATGCTGAGAGGCTGAACAAATGAAGATTGCTGTAACTGGTTCAGACGGGATGCTTGGTTCCGATATAAGAAAAGTTTTCTCAGATGTTGATCTTGTAAATTTTACACTCCATGATTTTGATATCGCTGATCTTGATAAATCTCTTAAAGCAATAAAGGAAACAAAACCGGATTATCTGATACATGTTGCAGCTTATACAGATGTTGACGGTTGCGAGAGTAATCCTGAAACGGCGTTTCATGTAAATGGGGTTGGCACAAGAAACATTACCATGGCATGTGATGAAACCAAATGCCCAATAATTTATATCAGCACTGATTATGTATTTGACGGCACTAAGAACGAACTTTATGATGAATGGGATAAGCCAAATCCTATAAACAAATATGGCCTTTCAAAATTACTCGGAGAGCAGTTTGTAAAATCACTGACAAACAGATTTTATATTGTCAGGACTTCATGGCTCTATGGGAAAAATGGCAAAAATTTTGTTGATACAATAATAAGGCTCTTGTCGGAGAAGAAAGAAATAGATGTTGTTAATGATCAGACGGGCTCCCCAACATGCACTTATGATCTCGCGACAAAACTGAGGGAGTTAATCGGGAGAGGCTATGGTACATATCATGTAACCAACTCATCACATTGTTCATGGTATGAGTTTGCTGTTGAGATAGCAAAGATAAAGGGGATTGACAAGAAGATCAACCCGATAACTTCCGACAAATTAAACAGACCTGCCAAAAGACCTGCCTTTTCCGTGCTTAATAACACCATGCTGAAACTTGAGGGGATAAAACCCGCCCGGCACTGGAAAGAAGCGCTGAAGGATTACCTGAAATTACTGTAACGTTCTCCGTGATGATGGGATGAGATAGATGTTCTACCGAATCGCTGCAGATATCATTGTCATTCTTCATTTCTTCTGGATAATATTTCTCATCTTTGGCGCCTTCATCGGAAGAAAGTATAGATGGGTTAGAAGAATCCATATCGGCGGTATCATATTTGCACTCGTCATACAATTTTTCGGCTGGTATTGTCCCTTCACACATCTTGAAATATGGTTGAGACAAATGCATGAGCCATCACAAAGTTACTCCGGCTCATTTATAATTCATTATGTTGAGAAAATTGTATATATCAATCTTTCTCCCGAAATAATTTTAATATCAACAATCATTCTTGCTGCCGTCTCATTATGGTTATATTCTCCACGTCATAAAAAGTCTTATATGTGAAGACGTAAGATCAATGAATTGAATTAGGGACATTATCTCTCATTGTGATTTTTCTGTATAATCATTTATAATTATCTAACCGATGCAGGATTTTCCTGCCTGGGTTTACTTACAGAATCTATTTATGGTAGAATTTTTTTCTTAGAAGAAAGGTGATGTCATGTCATTAGCAAGAGAACAGAAAGAAACAATTATTAAAGATTACAAGTTGCATGAAGGTGATACAGGTTCGCCGGAGGTTCAGATAGCACTGATAAGTGAGCGGCTGAACAGCCTTACGACGCACTTTCAGGCCCACAAAAAAGACCACCACTCTCGGAGAGGTCTTTTAAAACTTGTAGGGCAAAGACGCAGACTATTAATTTATCTAAAGACAACCGACAAAGAAAGATATGAGCAACTTATCAAAAAACTCGGATTGAGAAAGTGAACTGAATGACACATGTTGAAATTGAAGTCAAAGGAAAACCCCTTTATCTTGAAACAGGACGTTTTGCCAGGCAGGCTGACGGATCTGTTATTGCCAGATACGGCGACACTGTTATATTAGCAACGGCTGTAGCTGCCAAAGAACCCAAAAAAAATATAGATTTTTTCCCCCTCACCATTGATTATCAGGAAAAGGCTTATGCTGCGGGTAAGATCCCAGGAGGCTTTTTTAAAAGAGAGGGTCGCCCGAGTGAAAAGGAAGTCCTTACTTCCCGCCTTATTGACAGGCCTATCAGACCTCTTTTCCCCCATGGATTTTATTCAGAGACTCAGGGGATTGTTTCGGTGCTCTCCTTCGGCAATGAAAACATATCTGATATCCTTGGCATAATAGGAATGTCTGCGGCGCTTGGTATTTCAGATATTCCTTTTGAAAAGCCTGTAGGCGCTGCAAGAATAGGCATTCTCAAAGATTCTTTTGTTGTGAATCCCGATCTTCAGGAAGTGGAAGAATGCGATTTCATTATGGTCGTTGCCGGCAGCGAAGATGCAGTCGGCATGGTAGAGGGCGGAGGACTTGAAATTACGGAAGCAGTCCTGCTCGAAGCGCTTGATATTGCGCATGAGGAAATAAAAAAAGTCATTGCCCTGCAGAAGCAGTTAATATCTATGGTGGGTAGACCTAAAAGACAGGTTAATCCTCCAAAGATGGATGACACATTAACATCTGCAATTTCAGGACTTTCACTGGAAAAGATAAAACAGGCAATTATTATCCCTGATAAATTAAGAAGACAGGATACTCTTAATGATATATTGAAAGATGTTATTACTGCTCTCAATACCGGTGAAGAAGATATTTCAAAGGATATCATGTACTTTTTTAATAAATTAGAAAAAGATCTCGTGCGCAACATGATTCTGCAGCAGGGAATCCGGGCTGACGGACGCCGGCCGGATGAAATAAGGAAGATAAGCTGTGACGTAGGAATTCTTCCGAGGACGCACGGCTCGGCTCTTTTTGTGCGAGGCGAGACTCAGTGCCTTGCTGCGGTTACACTCGGCACTGCAGAAGACGAGCAAAGAATTGATGCGCTTGAAGGCGAGTCAAAAAAGACCTTCATGCTTCATTATAATTTCCCTCCTTTCAGTGTGGGCGAAGTAAAGCCGCTTCGTTCTCCAGGCCGGAGAGAAATTGGCCACGGCATGCTCGCAGAAAAGGCCCTGAAAGTTGTGTTGCCGGAAAGAAACAAGTTCCCTTATACAATACGCATTGTAGCTGATATACTCGAATCAAATGGTTCATCCTCCATGGCCACAGTATGTGGCGGTACTCTGGCGCTCATGGATGCCGGAGTGCCGATAAGAACTCCGGTTGCCGGCATTGCGATGGGACTTATTCAGGAAGGCGAACAGACAGTAATTCTCAAAGATATACTCGGTCTTGAAGATCATCTTGGAGATATGGATTTTAAGGTTACTGGTACAGAGGAAGGTATTACAGCATTTCAAATGGATGTAAAGATTGGCGGAGTAAGCCGTGAAATAATGGCCGGAGCATTAGAAAAGGCCAAAGAGGGAAGGCTTTATATTCTTCAGAGAATGAAGGAGATACTTGCAAGTCCCAGAGAGAGTCTCGCAACTCATGCCCCAAGGATTTTTACAATACAGATTAACCCTGAAAAGATAAGAGAAGTAATCGGGTCCGGAGGTAAGGTTATCCGTGGTATTGTTGAACAGACGGGCGTAAAGATAGACATTGAAGATACTGGTATTGTAAATATTGCAGCAGTAGACGAAGGTTCTGCACAGAAGGCGATAGATATTATAAAGGGAATAGTCGCTGAAGCTGAAGTTGGAAAGCTTTACATGGGAAAGGTCAAGAGAATAGTGGATTTTGGCGCCTTTGTAGAAATATTCCCTGGAACAGAAGGCCTGCTTCACATCTCGCAAATTTCTGATAAGAGGATTGCAAAAGTTACAGACGTACTTAAGGAAGGGGAAGAAGTTCTTGTCAAGGTTATAGAAGTTGACAAGATGGGAAGAGTGCGTCTAAGCAAAAGAGAAGCAGTCAAAGAACAGCCTTCTGGAAATGGTTAAGAAAGTACTCCTCAACAATCAAATACCTGTTCTCCTGGAAACAGTAAAAGAAACGCGCTCCCTGTGCATGGGTATATGGGTCAAGACCGGCGCGCGATATGAGCAGCCGGATCATAATGGTATGTCCCATTTCCTGGAACATATGTTTTTTAAGGGGACGGAGCGGCGTACCGCAGAAGATATTGCAATGGAGACAGACTCTCTAGGTGGAGAATTAAATGCTCTCACATCCTCAGAATACACCCTTTTTTATATAAAAGTCCTGGACGAATATATTGAGAAAGCTGTAGACCTTCTGACAGACATATTCCTTTTTTCAACCCTTCCCGAAACTGGCATAGAAAAGGAAAAGAACATCATCAATGAGGAAATAAAAATGGTTGAGGATTCGCCTGCCGATTATGTTCACGAATTATTCAGCAGAAATGTCTGGGGAACAGAGGGGCTGGGGCAACCAGTGCTCGGAAGAGAGGAGATCATTAAGACCTTCACAAGAGAAGATCTTTTGAAATATATAAGCAGACATTATGGAAGAGAAAATATTATCGTTGCCTGTAGCGGCAATTTCGTGGAAGAGCAATTCATTGGATATCTGAATAAAAGTCTTGGCAAATTGCATCGGAGCTGTGAGACAAGAGGTGAATTACCTCCTGAATATATCAGTGGGTTAAATGTAGTACCCAAAGATTTATCAGAAGCACATGTATGCCTTGGACTTAAAGGCATTCCATATGGGAGTGAAAACAGATACTCAATGCATTTGCTTAATACAATTTTTGGTTCTGGTTACAGCTCCAGGCTTTTTCAGAATATCAGGGAAAAAAGGGGGCTGGTGTATTCTATATATTCTTTCCATATGTCATATTCAGATACCGGGCTCTGGGCTGTCTATGCCGGCACTGATAGAAAACATCTCAGAGAGGTTGTTGACATTACTGTTGATGAGATGAGAAACCTGTCAAAAACGGTTACCTCTGATGAACTGCAGCGGGCCAAGGCACAGCTCAAGGGAAATCTTATCCTCGCACTTGAATCAACAAGCAATAAGATGACAAATATTGCCAAACAGGAAATATATTATGGAAGATATTTTTCTCCTGAAGAGGTTATCAGGATAGTGGAATCAGTAACTCTTGAGAATATAAAAGACCTCGCCTGGAAGCTCACGGGAGACAATCCGTTAGCTGTGACCGTATACGGCCCTGTGAAGGAAGAGGACATTAGAGACTTTGGCAGGCTTTTATAATAGCCTTTACAGCAATCTTTATCTGTCTCTCAGTCGTATCCCTGCCAAGACTTAATCTTACTGCTGAAAGTGCACGTTCATCGCTCAGTCCCATTGCTTTGAGAACTGGCGACGGGGTGTGTCTGCCTTCATGACATGCGGAGCCGGTTGAGGCGGCAACTTCATTCTTTAATCTCTCCAGGAGTACAGAACCCATTATGTTTGGAAAAGAGATATTTAGTGTATTAGGCAGTTTTTTTGAAGGGTGTCCGTTTAACTTTAAACCTGGAATTTGTGTGCGCAATTCATTGAACAATATTTTTGAGAGATATTTCATATTCTGAACTCTGCTCTTTAATTCCTTTTTTGCAATTTCTGCAGCCTTGCCAAGCCCGGCAAGGGAACATACATTTTCTGTTCCAGGGCGTAATCCTTTTTCATGAGAGGCCCCTAACATAAGAGGTTTCAGTTTAACGCCGTTTCTAATATAGAGTGCACCGACGCCCTTGGGGCCATAGAATTTGTGTGAGACAATAGTCAGAAGATCTGTACTGAATTTTTTGACGTTAACAGGCACCTTTCCGACAGATTGTGCTGCATCGGTATGAAATATTATCCCTCTGTCCTTTACGAGTTTCCCGATTTCAGCTATAGGCTGAATAACGCCGGTTTCATTATTTGAATGCATGATGGTTATGAGAATGGTGTCTTTTCTTAAATTTTTCACTAAAGCATCAGGATTGATAATTCCATACTTGTTTACAGGAAGATATGTTATTTTGAAATTTTGCTGTTCGAGATATTTTAGAGGCTTCAATACAGCAGGATGCTCAATGCAGGATGTAATGATATGGCCCGATTTAAACCTTCTTGCAGTTCCTAAGATTGCCATATTGTTTGCCTCTGTGCCTCCTGATGTGAAGATGATCTCATTCGGGGTTGCACCTATTAGGTCTGCCAGATGGTTACGGGCTTTATCAACGGCTTGCCTTGCGCAATGCCCGTAAGAATGAGCGCTTGAAGGATTGCCGAAGTTTTCTTTCAGGCACTGTTTGATAACATCAATAACTTCGGGCAGCAAAGGGGTGGTGGCATTGTTATCGAGGTATATCATTTCCAGTTAAAAAATTAAAACATTTACATTAGAGGAGGCATGAAAAAAAACATCTTTAAAGCGATAAGATTTTGGATGTTGAATTATAAATCTTAGATTTACAGAGTGCATTTTTTCTGTATTCGCCAGGGTATCGCAAAATATGTGTTTTCTCATGCTCCTCTAAATTCATTGCTTATTGATTATTTATAATGAATATCCCTGTGGGTTAGCGATACGTTTATTTTGTTTTTTTCGAACCGCTTTCTGATTTCTTCAGAGATAACAGGGGATCTGTGTCTGCCACCGGTACAACCAATACCTATGGTGAGGTAACTTTTCCCTTCGTTTTTGTAAAGAGGTATGATGTGGTCCAGAAGCGGATTTAGTTTATTAAGAAAATGGTTGGTCTCATTCAGAGAAAGAACATACTTTCTGACTTTTGCCGAGGTCCCTGGAAAATGTTTGAGTTTCGGTATGAAATATGGATTCGGCAAAAATCGCACATCAAACAGCAGGTCAGCTTCTTTTGGCACCCCATATTTATAGCCGAAAGAAATAAGGTTAACGGACATTTCACGGCGGCCTTTCTTGAGATAAGAGTCTGTTATCAGTTTGCGCAATTGATGGGGAGTTAAAGCAGATGAGTCTATGATTTTATCAGCTTCTTTGCGTATAGGGGCAAGCAGCGCTGCTTCCCTGTGCAGGGCTTTCTTGAGATCTTTGTATCCAAGCGGATGTGGTCTTCTGGTCTCTTTGAATCTTGTGATAAGCACCTCGTCGAGCGCTTCAAGAAATATGATTTCCACCTTATGCTTTTTTCTGAGAGCTGAGACTGTCTCTGAAAAATCAGAAAGAAATTTTCTCTCTCTTATATCAATCCCGACAGCAATCTTCGATATTGAAGGGGTCTTGCCGATAAGTTCTACAAGCTTCCTTATAAGGGAGGAGGGCATATTGTCCACACAAAAAAAGCCGCTGTCCTCAAAGGCACGCAGCGCTATTGTTTTTCCGGCTCCGGATAATCCGGTGAGGATAACAATTAACAAACTGCTCTTGTGCTTGTTCACTTTACCGGTTCTATCAGTCCGAAGTTTCCGTCTTTTCTTTTATACAAGACATTAATATCCCCTGATGAGGCATTTGTAAAAACAAAGAAATTTTTATCCAGAAGGTCCATCTGCATGGCCGCTTCCTCTACTCCCATTGGCTTTATGTCAAAGGCTTTCTTCTTTATGATCAGGGGCGTTGACTTTACTGCTTCTTCCGGAGCAACTGATTTGTTTTTACCCTTCCTCTGTGAAACAATTTTCTCTTTATATTTTTTTATCTGGCGTTCGAGTTTATCAACGACTTCATCAATGGATGAGTACATCTCGCCGGTTATGCTCTCAGCCTGTATAAGCAACCCATTGACTTTCAAAAGCACCTCAGCCCGGTGCCTGTATTTTTCAACACTAAGGGTAACGATGGCTTCTGTAATATTGCTGATATATTTTTCAAATTTACCAATCTTTTCCTCTGCATAGTCTTTCAGTGTTTTTGTGAGATCCATGTGTTTGCAATTAATGATAATGTTCATGATCTTCCTCCTTTAGATAGTAGCTAATGGCCAATTAGAACCATTTCTTGCGCTTATTATGAGATGGGATCTTCATTTCTTCCCTATATTTTGCCGCGGTCCTGCGGGCCACGGTTATACCTTTGTCTTTTAACATATCAACTATTTTTTTATCGTTAAGCGGTTTATGAGAATCTTCTTCAGAGACTATCTTTTTAATGAGGTCTTTAACAGTTGATGATGATATATCTCCTTTTTCTGAAGAGACTGCGTTACTGAAAAAAAATCTGAAACTCAGAAGTCCATGGGGACATTGAACATATTTGTTTGAAGTAACCCTGCTTATCGTACTTTCATGCATGCCCATATCTTCTGCTATATCTTTCAGATTGAGAGGTTTCAGGTATTTGTGACCTTTCCTGAAAAAATCTTCCTGAAACTTCAAAATGCTCTCCGTCACCCTGTAAATTGTCTTGTTTCTTTGATCAAGGCTTTTGAGCAGCCATATGGCTGAACGCATTTTTTCTTCCAGGAACTGCTTCTCCTCCGGCCCCAGGGTTTTCTTGTTTGCCAGGAGTTTCTTGTAGTAATTTGATAATCTTAATCTGGGAATACCTTCATCGTTTAAGGTTATGATAAATTTCCCGTCAGATTCTTCTATATAAACATCAGGAATAATATGAACCGGCTCGTCGCTTGAGTAATTCCTGCCCGGTCTTGGCTCAAGGGCCTCAATAATTTTAACAGCAGCAAGAACCTCGTCAATTGATGCCTTAAGTTTAAGTGCAAGCTGTTTGTATTTTTTCCCTTCAAGCTCTGGAAACCCATTTAAAAGTATGTTTTCTACCAGACTTCCTTCCAGTTTTAAGGGTGTAAGCTGTAGAAGCAGGCACTCCTGAAGACTGCGGGCGCCTACACCTTGAGGATCCAGCTTCTGGACAAAAGCGAGTGCTTCTTCAACAGTTTTCATGTCGCACTCCGTAAATTCTGCGATTTCCTCAAGGGAGGCTTGAAGGTATCCGTCTTCATTGAGATTATTGATAATAATCTCAGCCGGTTTCCCGACAACTGAAGATATATGGGAAAGTCTTAATTGCCAGAGCAGGTGTTCATACAGGTCTATCTTCTTCCTGTTGCGTTCGAAAAATGTTTGAACGTCTTCAGAGCTTTCCTGAAAATAGCCTAAATCCCTGCCGTCGCTTTCCCTTTCTTCAAAATAACTGTCAGTGGTAAAGCCAAATATTTTTTCAAGTGGTGACTCACTATCATCTAACGGTTCATGAAAGGATTCTTCTTCGGAGGTTGTGTTAAGAGATTCAACTTTTTCTTCAGGCTCTCTCTCAACGACTTCTTCAAGAAGAGGATTGCTCATTAATTCCTGTGTTAGATCCTGTGAAAGTTCCAATAGGGGTAGTTGCAGGAGTTTAATGGACTGCTGCAATTGAGGCGTAAGGATTAACTTCTGTGAAAGTCTAAGTTCGAGTCTTTGTTCCTGTGCCATTACAACCTGAATTCCTCTCCGAGATAATTTTTCTTGACCAGTTCGTTTGAAACGAGTTCATCCGGCACCCCATGTGCCAGGATTTGTCCACCACTTATTATATAGGCACGGTCAGTTATTGACAGGGTCTCGCGAACATTGTGATCTGTAATTATCAGTCCAATTCCTTTATCAGCAAGCTGCCTGAGAGTTTTTTTTAATTCATTGACAGCAAGCGGGTCTATCCCTGCAAACGGTTCATCAAGGAGCATAAAAACCGGGTCTATAGATATGGCCCTGGCTATTTCTACCTTGCGGCGTTCCCCCCCGGATAACTGATAGCCAAAACTGCCGGCTATATGTGAGAGATTGAATTCACTGATAATCTTTCTAAGCTTTTCCTCTTTTGATTCTTTATCGGCATCTCTTATTTCTAAAATAGCTTTAATGTTGTCCTCTACCTTCAATTTCCTGAAGATAGAAGCCTCCTGGGGAAGATAGCCAATTCCTTTTTGGGCCCGCTTATACATAGGGGAATTATTCAGGTCTTCACCGTCAAGCCGTATTCTCCCTGCATCAGGAATTATCAGTCCGAGTATCATATAAAACGTTGTAGTCTTCCCTGCGCCATTTGGGCCAAGAAGCCCCACAACTTCTCCGGAATTGATATTCAGACTGATATCAGAAACAATAGATTTACCATTATAACTTTTTTTCAGTCCGGTAATTTCAAGGGAATGCATTATTTCAGCCCCTTCTGGTTTTGCAGAATTACCTTGCTGCCTTCCACAACAGCCCGATCATCTTGCAGAAAAAATATTATCTGGGTCCCGGTGATTACATTCTCTCCTTCAACGGCCTTTGGATGTCCTGTGAAGATAATTTTATTTTCATGTTCCTTGTAGATCGCTTCATCTGAAAATATCGCTCTTTCCTTTTTATGAACTTTTACATTTCCAAAGGCTTTTATTTCTCTAATCTTGCTTTCTGAATTATCATAAAATACAGTCATTTTATCTGAATAAATTGTCAAATCATCTGTTGTTGCAACTACTGAACCTTCAAAAATAGCTGTATTGTTTTTACTATCAGCGGTGAGAGTTTGTGATGTTATAACAACGGGTTTTCTTTCGGTTTTTTCGGCAACTGTGGCTGCAGATGCTATGGAATATAAGGTTAAGATTATTAAGAAATTATGAAAGATAAAAAGTGGCTTTGACATTCTTTAGTATCCGTATCTTCTGCTGTTTCATTGAAGCGGCAAGCCCTGTTCCCTCAATCAGAAAATCTTTACCGCTAAAGCTGACTCGGTCCTCAGTAGTTAACAATCCGGATGCGTTATCCCATTTTATTGTATTAACTGTAAATGTTGCATTTCTTATATTCATTTCAACAGATTCGTTGAGGGTGATATTGCCTTTTTCAGCTTCATAGACACCATTTCCGCTGGTAAGATAGATTTCGGGAGACTGCTTTATTTTCAGTTCTAATGACTTAAGAAAGATTTCCTCCTTGCCTTTTGGGAAGATTGCTTCTCTGGCTAACAGCTCCCATTTGATTTTGTCGTTTTCCCTGTGAATAAGATGCAGATTTTGCATAGACGAAGTCTGGTATGACGGCTGTATTTTTATACCCTGCTCTTTGTAGTAACTTAATAATATTAAAGTGATAATTGCAAGAAATAATAACAAGAAACCAAAATATTTGTTCTTAATCATGTAATAGTCTATCACACATGGTATACCTTGTAAAGACACTGGCAAGAAAAATGCTAAGCAATATGTCATATCACCAATAATCAATATGCTACTATCAAAAAAACTCAAAAAGAAGAACCGGTAACCTTGACATTAAAATAAACAAATGTTAATAATATTCGCTCTGCTTAAAAATTGACTAACAAGGTTAACTTATAAGCATATAAATTAAACTTAAACTCTTCTTTCAGATTCATTGTTGAATAATATTGAAGGGGCGGTAGAATGAGTAAAGTTGCGACGTTTGAAAGAGGCATTCACCCAAAGTATAACAAGGAATTATCTTCAGGGGAATCTATCACTCCGGCCAAGTTGCCTCAAAGAATAGTTATCCCTCTTAGTCAGCATATAGGCGCTCCGGCAAAACTGGAAGTGAAGATCGGAGATGAGGTTAAGAAAGGCCAGATTATAGGCAGTCCCTCAGGTTTTGTATCTTCTCCTGTTCATTCATCCATATCCGGAAAAGTTATCGCGATAGCCGATTTTCCTACTGCTGCCGGCAGATTGGTCAATTCAGTAGTTATAGAGAGTGATGGAAAGGATGAGACTATTGCTTTCAAGGAAACTCCTGGCTATATGAACCTCACTGCTGATGAAATTAAAGCTATGATAAAAGATGCAGGAATAGTCGGGATGGGTGGCGCTGCGTTTCCGACTAATGTAAAGCTTTCCCCGCCAAAAGAGAAGCCTATTGATACAGTAATAATTAATGGAGCAGAATGTGAACCCTATCTTACTGCTGACCACAGGTTGATGGTAGAACGCCCCAAAGAAGTCCTTGAAGGATTGAAGATTATTATGAAGGCGCTTGGAGTAAAAGAAGGGCATATTGGCATTGAAGAAAATAAACCGGATGCTATAGAGGCAATGCGATCTGCTGCTTCCGGCGATTCGAATATCAAAGTGCATGCTCTTGAAATTAAGTATCCCCAAGGCGCTGAAAAGATGCTGATAAAGGCGATTACAAACAGAGAGGTTCCCAGCAAAGGACTTCCGATGGATGTCAGTGTCGTTGTTCAGAATATCGGTACCGCATTTGCAGTCTATGAAGCAGTACGCTTTGGAAAGCCTCTGATAGAAAGGGTTGTAACTGTGACGGGAAAGGGGATAAGAGAGCCAAAGAATATGATGGTGCGTGTCGGAACCCTTGTCTCAGATGTAGTTGAACAATGCGGCGGTCTTGTTGATGGTGCGATAAAAGTAATTTCCGGCGGCCCTATGATGGGCTTTGCACAATGGACCCTTGATGTTCCTGTTACAAAGGGCACTTCGGGGATTCTGGTTTTGACAGAAAATGAATATGTTGCTTCTGATGAGTACTTTTCCTGCATTAGATGCGGAAGATGCGTTGATGTTTGTCCCATGGGACTTAACCCGTCAATGTTAAGCATTCTTGCCGAAAAAGGCTTCTATGAAGAGGCAAAGGAATACAACCTTTTTGACTGCTTTGAATGTGGCTCCTGCGCTTATGTTTGTCCGGCGAAACGCCCCATGGTGCAGTTTATGAGGCTTGCAAAGTCGCAGGTAAAACCGTGAAGAAACAGTTGTCAGTCGTTAGGTTTCAGTAACTAACAACGAAAAAATTTGTGAGGTTCTCGAATGTCAACTGAAGCAAAAAAGTTAGTTGTATCCGTTAGTCCGCATGTTAGGGACGAAGAATCCATTGCCAAAATCATGTGGACTGTCAACCTTGCACTTCTGCCCGCATTTATTATGTCTGTATATTATTTCGGTCCAAGGGCCGTATATGTTACAGGACTCTGTATCTTGTCGGCGGTACTTTCAGAACATATTTTTCAGAAAAGTCTTAAAAAGAAAATTACCACATCAGACGGAAGCGCATTCTTAACAGGGCTGCTTCTCGGCATGAACCTCCCTCCAAACGTGCCTTTTTACATTCCGATAATCGGTTCTTTTGTTGCAATTGTTATTACAAAGATGCTTTTTGGAGGATTAGGATACAATATTTTCAATCCAGCACTTATTGGCAGGGCCTTCTTATTACTGACATGGCCCAAGCTGATGACAAGATGGCATGAACCCACAGCCCAGTTTTTGGGATTAGACGCTAAAACAACAGCCACTCCGCTAGGCCTGCTGAAAGAAGAAGGATTGACCAAGTTTATAGAGCACTTTGGCGATAAAGCCAGTTTATATAAATCGTTGCTTATTGGAAGCACTGCTGGTTCGCTCGGAGAAACGTCAGCGATAGCCTTGCTTATTGGCGCAGCCCTTCTCTTCTACAAGAAATATATAACATGGCATATCCCATTCTCATTTCTTGCATCAGTTGCAGTGATAGCATGGATATTCGGCGGCAAGGAAGGACTCTTCACAGGAGACCCCATTATTCATCTTTTGAGTGGAGGTCTGATGCTCGGCGCATTTTTCATGGCTACAGATTATGTAACTTGTCCGACAATAAGGAAAGGGCAGATAATCTTCGGCATCGGGTGCGGAGCTATCACAATGCTTATAAGGTTAAAAGGCGGCTTTCCTGAGGGTGTGATGTTTGCAATTCTGCTTATGAATTGCTTTGCACCGTTAATTGACAGGAATGTAGTACCAAAACAGTTTGGCGCTATAAAAAAGAAGGAAGTTAAAAAATGACGGCAAAAGATATGATGAAAATAGCAATTAATCTTGTAGTAATATATGTCCTGGGTGGGTTATTGCTTGCATTTGTATATGCAAAAACCTCTCCAATAATGTTTATAAAAGCAAAAGAAGAAAAAGAGGCTGCGTTAAAAACAATGATGCCAGAGGCTGACAAGATTGAAAAAATAGGCGATTGGTCGCCTCATCATAAACATGCAGAATACTATGCTGCCATAAAATGCAGCGAAGTTAAGGTGCATTCCATTAAGGATGAAAAAACAGGGAAAATGATAGAGGAAAAAGAATGCATGAATGCTGAGGAGATAGGCTATGTTGTCGAAGGCTTTGGAAAAGGCTATTCAAGCTATATAAATATCCTGGTTTCAGTTGATAAAAATTTTACGGTTAAAAAGATAAATATTCTGCATCATGCAGAAACCCCTGGTTTAGGAGACGAGATAGAAAAGGATTATTTCCTGAAGAAATTTAAAGGCAAAACAATTGATACACTCGTCATTGTAAAAGGTGATACCGCAGATAAAGTTGAAGCTATTTCAGGCGCTACAATATCAAGCCGGGCAGTAACCGAAGACGGAGTGAAAAATGGAGTGAAAATGCTGATAGAGAAATTATCCGGCGGTGGAGAGGAAAAGAAGGAAGAACAGGGAAAGGAACACGATCATGGCTCACACTCATAAAAGCAACTGGGAGTTAATCAAAAACGGTATTTTCAGCGAAAACACCATCTTCAGGATGGCTATCAGCCTGTGCCCTTCCATTGCAGTTACCAATAGCTTAAAGAACGGTTTTTTTATGGGAGTTTCTGTTATTTTTGTCCAGACCATGGTCAATCTTACTGTCTCATTGATAAGAAATTTTATTAATCCGAAGATTCGTATCCCGATATTTATGTTGGTTATTGCAGGCTATGTGAGTCTCATAGACATGTCAATGGCGGCCTTTGCCAGACCTGTTTATAAACAGATCGGGCTTTATATTCAACTTATAGTTGCTTTTGCATCAATCTTTGCAAGGGCTGAAGTCTTTGCGGTTAAGAATAAAATTGTTCCATCAATAGCCGACGGTCTCGGTATGGGGATTGGATTTTTCTTTGCCATGATTATTATTAGTTTCTTTAGAGAACTTCTGGGAAAAGGCGCCTTATGGGGCGTTCCGATTGTATCAGGCAATCCTTTGCTCATAATGATTTTACCGGCAGGAGGTTTTTTTGCAGTCGGGCTGCTGATGGGGTTTTTCAATTGGGTTGATATAAAAATGGCTGAACGCAAAGCAGCACAGGAGACAACAATGTAGGGGCAGGCCTATGTGCCTGCCCTAATAAAGGGCAACCACACAGGGTTGCCCCTACTAAATAGATATTTCAGGAGAAAAATTATGGATTTCAACAAGCTTTTTCAACTAATAGTAGCAGCTTCATTAATCAATAATTTTGTCTTCACAAGGTTCCTTGGGCTTTGCATTTTCTTCGGCGTCTCAAAAAAGATGGAAACTGCTGTTGGCATGAGTATTACTTTTACCGCTGTTATGGTTATAAGCGCTGCTTTAAGCTGGGTGGTTTTTGAATATATAATGCTGCCGCTTGATATATCTTTTTTAAAGATAATTGTATTTATTGGGATTATTGCGGCCTTTGTTCAATCTGCTGATACGATTATGAAAAAGATGAGTCCTTCATTATATTACAAACTCGGCATCTACCTCGCATTGATTACCACAAACTGTATAATCCTTGCCGTTCCTCTGATAAATTCTGGCGAAGGGTATACGTTTTTAGAAAGCATGGCGTTTGGTGTTGGTTCGGGACTCGGATTTGCACTTGCACTCATTATAATGGCAAGTATCCGTGAGAAACTGGAGCTTGCTGACATACCAGCTCCATTCAGAGGATTGCCGATATCATTTATTATAGCCGGACTTATTGCGCTGGCATTTACAGGATTTTCCGGGTTGATAACACTTTAAAAAAGCATAAGAGTGCAATAGTACAGAAAGTCTAAGAGAATTTTAATATACAAATATAGACATTGATAAAGGAAGACAAATGCTTGACTACTTAATAAATAAAAGACCAAACCTTTTGACTTCTGCACTTTTGCTCTTTTGCACTTTTTTTCTTCTGCTATTCTGCTCTTCTGTTCTTTATGCCGGGGTTGGCGCCGGAGTTGAGGCAAAGGAGTCGGTGAATCTTATTGAAGTATTAAAGTTTACTGCAATATTCCTGGCGGGATTGAGCGCTGTCTTTGGAATTGGTCTGGCTTTTGCTGCCAAAAAATTTGCTGTGCAGGAGGATCCGCGCATTGACCAGGTCTCTGAGGTTCTTGCTCACGCCCACTGTGGAGCATGTGGTTTTGCAGGTTGCAGGCAATATGCAGAAGCAGTTGTTTTAAGACCCGAGATTGCGCCAAATCTTTGTACCCCTGGAGGAAAGGCTTCTGCAGAGGCAGTTGCAAGAATTACAGGAAAGGTAATGGCTCAACTTGAACCAAAGATTGCCAGGGTATTTTGCCAGGGAGGAATATCAAAGTCTATGCGCAGATTTAAATATGAAGGTATAGCAGACTGCAAGGCTGCAATACTTGCAAGCGGAGGCGACAAGTCATGTATATACGGGTGTCTTGGTTATGGAACATGCTCACGTGCATGTCCCTTTGGCGCTATTATAATGAGTGATGATAATCTGCCTGTAATAAATCCGTCGAAATGCACAGCCTGCGGAAAATGCGCCCAGGCCTGTCCTGTAAAAGTCATAGAAATACTGCCAATGGCAAAGGAAGTCCTGGTGAGGTGCCATTCAAAGGACAAAGGGCCTGTCACAAGAAAAAACTGTCAGATAGGATGTATTGCTTGTGGAATTTGTGTAAAGGTGTGTCCTTATAATGCCCCTTCAATTACCAGCAATCTTTCAAGAATTGATCTTGATAAGTGCAAAGTTTGCAGTCTTTGCGTAACAAAGTGCCCTACCAAGGCCATCATGGATTATATTCCCAGGAGATCGAAGGCCTTTATCTCAGAAAAATGCATTGGTTGCCATATGTGTGCAAAGGTATGCCCTGTCAATGCACCTGCAGGCGAGCTCAAAAAACGCCATATAATCAATCAGGACCAATGCATCGGATGCGGCATCTGTACATCAAAATGCCCTGTTGTAGCCATTTCGGGCACATTTAACTACAACGAGGTACTGCAGGCGTATGAGGAAAAAAAGGCTGCGCGGGAAAAGGCCAAAGCCGAACAGCAGCCCACAGCAAACGCATAGATCTTCCGTTTTATAGTGAGTGCTCCTCCGAGGTATACTATTTACTGTGATTCAGCTTACATCGAAATCTTTTTGTCAGCGTGTTAGAATAAAATCAAATGTCAAACAGGAAAGTCAAACAGAAATATTTTGGTTCTAAAGAGATACGCATCTCGATAGCTCTGATAATTCTTTGGTCCCTTCTTGCCACTGCTTTTTTCACGTTTGTTGCAAAAGAAATAGGCGAAAGGGCTGGTTATGGCACCTTGCTGTTTGCACTTGTAATGCTGGGATATGTTGCTGTAGTTGTTATACTGACCTTGCATTTTTCACATCGCTTGGTGGGCCCTTTCCAGAGATTAAAAACAGAAATGAGATTGATAATGGCTGGGGAATATCACCGGAGACTAAGTGTCAGAAATAACGATGACGTGTATATCAAGTCGTTTATAATTGAAACCAATAAGATGTTGCATGAACTTGAGAAACTTCACCATTGCAAAAAAGATATTGTAGATCATATTGATTCTGAATTGTCAAAAATAATTTCTCTTATTGGGGAAGGGGAAGTCTCAAAGGAAAAAACTAAAGACCTTCTTCTGTCATTTCATGGAAAGATAAAGGCTCTGGAACAGAAGCATTTTGAAAAGACTGCACGTTAGTATTCACTGTTATAACTACGGGTAATCAAGGGGATAAGTCTGAAGCAGCGGTTAGTGGGAGATTTCCATGGGATAAAATCTGTTGGTTATGGTACCGTCGCCTAATTGGCCAAAGCCATTATAACCCCAGGCCCATAAAGTGCCATCTGCCTTGAGGGCCATTGTGCTATGTCCCCCTGTAAAAATCACGACCCAGTTATTTTCCGTTCCAACCTGTCCCGGAACAGTGGCGCAAGGAGTGGTTCCGCACAGTTCTGACGTATCCCGACCCAGTTGGCCATCTTCATTTCCACCCCATGACCAGAGCGTACCGTTTGACTTCAGAGCAACAGTATAACTTCCACTTCCCTGGGCAATGGCTTTCCAGTCATTATCAGTTCCTATCTGTGTGGGAACATATCTATCAGTTGTTGACTGGTCTCCTATCTGGCCATTATGGTTTTTCCCCCAGGCCCATAACGTACCATTTGATTTCAAGGCTACGGTATGGCGGAAACCAGCAACAACATAGACCCAGTTTCTGTCTGATCCTATTTTAGTAGGATACTTTCTGGTAATTGTCGTGCCATCACCCAATTGACCATGATAATTATAACCCCAGGCCCATAACGTGCCATCTGCTTTAAGGGCTACTGTATGGTCATGTCCAGTGGCCACGATAGTATAATAGCTGCCGCTGATCTTTTTGGGAGAATATACTTTACTCGGGGTTGAGGAACCTAATTGACCAGAACTATTTTCTCCCCATCCCCATAATGTTCCATCTGATTTAAGGGCTACTGTCTGATGGCTGCCAGTGGCAACAGAAACCCAATTGTAATTAGCCCCTATCATTACCGGAGTGGTTTTCTCTACCGATGTTCCATCTCCTACCTGACCCTCTGCATTTCGCCCCCAGGCCCATAAAGAACCATCTGTTTTTAAGGCAACTGTGTGATGTCCTCCACCACCCTCTTCGACCGACCGCCAATTATTATCTGATGAAACCTGTCCATATGTAGTCAAACATGGATAACTTCCACACATGTCTGTTGCAGTGCGTCCTAACTGGCTTTCCTCATTACTTCCTGAAGCCCATAATGTACCGTCTAATTTCACGACTACGGTATGAAAGCTCCCTATAGAAACGTTGCCCCAATTGTTATCCGTCCAGATTTCCACAGGTGCCAACCTGTCTGTTGAGGAGCCGTCACCTAATTGTCCAAAGCCATTATATCCCCAAGACCATAGGGTCCCTCCTAATGTTAGAGATATTGTATGATTGAGGCCAGCGGCAAATGTAATCCATTTGTTATCTGTGCCAATTTTTCCGGAAGATAATTTATCTGTTGTAGTTCCATCCCCTAATTGTCCAAAGCCGTTATATCCCCACGACCATAGAGTACCATTTGCTCGTGAGGCAATCGTATGATTACCACCTGCGGAAATGGCAACCCAGCCATTACTTGTCCCTATCTGAGCTGGAGATAATTTATTTATAGTTGAACTGTTACCTAACTGTCCGGAACTGTTATTCCCCCAGGCCCAGAGGGTACCATTTGCTCTTAATGCGACTGTATGGTTACCTCCAGCGGAAATGGCAACCCATGTGCTATTTGAACCTATCTGGACAGGAGATAGCTTGTTTGTTGTAGAACCGTTGCCTAACTGTCCGGAGCTATTTCCCCCCCAGGCCCAAAGAGTGCCATTTGCTCTTAAGGCGATCGTATGATTACCTCCAGCGGAAATGGCAACCCAGCCATTACTTGTCCCTATCTGAGCTGGAGATAATTTATTTATAGTTGAACTGTTACCTAACTGTCCGGAACTGTTATTCCCCCAGGCCCATAATGTGCCATTTGATTTTAAGGCAATCGTATGATTACCCCCTGCGGAAATAGCAACCCAGGTATTGTCAGTGCCTATCTGGGTTGGAGATAATCTGTCTGTTGTAGTTTCATCACCCAGTTGTCCAGAGCTATTATTTCCCCAGGCCCAGAGAGTACCATCTGATTTTAAGGCAATTGTATGATTGGTTCCTGCAGAAATGGAGATCCAGGTATTATCCGTGCCTATCCGGGTCGGAGATAATATGTCTGTTGTAGTTCCATCCCCTAATTGTCCAAAGCCATTATTCCCCCAGGCCCATAACGTACCATCTGATTTTAAGGCTATACTATACGAAGATCCTGCAGCAATCTTTGGGGTTATTGCGTTTGATGCACTTGATAGGGCTGCCAGAAAAGACAGGGCGAATAGGACTATGAAGAAACTTTTTTTACTTGATAAAAGAGGAAAACGATTTCTCATATCTGATAGCTTAAGTATTAATCCGGTAATACTATTCTACGTTTTATAGTAATTGAGAAATAAAGCAAATTTAATACCAAAATATAACCTATTGAAATTAAATAACATTAATTGGAGAGATGCAATGTAAATGTAAAATAAACCGACATGTATGTAAGTGAATCAGGTAGTTTTATCTATCTAATATATGCTTCGGTAACGTATCTGCGCATCATTCTGTGACTGTTGAAATAGTAAGCGTTTTTACCAATGGCGTTTTGCATCATCCTTACCCAGGTTTTCCGGTCGTTATAATATATTGGGATTATTACATCTCCGAGCTTATTATAGAGATCGTCAGCATCTATCTTGTTCATATTATTATCCGGTCTTATTTCAGTCGGGGCAGGGCCTATGGACCAGCCTGTAAAGCCCTCTATATGTCCCTCAATCCACCAGCCGTCAAGAACGCTGAAGTTCATCACACCGTTGTGTGCAGCCTTCATGCCGCTGGTGCCTGATGCTTCAAGAGGTCTGAGGGGTGTATTCAGCCAAATGTCTACGCCTGATACAAGTTTCAATGCCACTTCCATATTATAATTTTGAATAAAGGCAATCCTAATTTTGCCTTTTAGCTGTTGTGCATAGGAAAATATTTTTTCAATTAATTGCTTCCCCACTGTATCTTTTGGATGGGCCTTTCCTGCATAAACAATCTGAATTTTGCCTGTTCCTATTTTTTCAAGCCGTTTAAGGTCAGTAAACAGGAGGTCAGCCCTTTTATAAGCAGTAGCCCTTCTGGCAAATCCTATTGTCAGGGTGTCAGTATCCATATTGGCGTCTGTAATGGAATTGACGTAGTAGATGAGTTTTTGCTTTGCTTCCATATGGGCCCCCCAGAGCTCATCATCAGGAATGGCGCCTACTCTTACGAATATTTCAGGTTCATTAGCCCAGCCCGGTAGATATTTATCAAAGACCTTTTTCATGCTTTCACAGGTCCATGTATATGAATGCACGCCGTTTGTTATTGCGTTGATTATATAACCAGGGAACATGGACTTTGATACCTCACCATGTTTTTTTGCCACGCCATTAACATAATCGCTTAAATTAAATCCGAGAAGCGTCATATTAATATTATTTTCTCCAGCCAGCTTTTTAAGAATTTTTTCAGGGAAATAATCGCCAAGTATTCTGTTATACAGGTCATATGAAAACTTGTCATGCCCTGCCTCAACAGGCGTGTGCGTTGTAAATACGCATAGGTCTTTGACGGCTTCGGTATCCCATATTTGCGATTCATCCCAGACCGATTCTATATCTTTTTTAAACGTATGAAGAAGTTCAAGTGTCAGAAAAGCGGCATGGCCTTCATTCATATGATATTTCTTTATCTTAAATCCCAGTTTCCTGAGCATTCTGACACCGCCTATACCGAGGATCACTTCCTGCTTCAGCCTGTAAGCGTCGTCGCCTCCATAGAGGTGGTCTGTCAAGGTTCGGTCCTCTGGATTATTTTCAGGTAAATCGGTGTCAAGATATATAACCGGTACGCTGCTTCCATCTCTTGGACTCTCAACAAAATAAACCCAGGACTGAATAAAGACAGGCCTGCCATCCAGTGTAATAGAGACCTTTACGTCCGTTTTTTTAAGTTGTTTGGAAGGGTCCCATACAGCGGGATGCTCTATCTGATGACCCTGATTATCAATTTCCTGACGAAAATATCCTTTACGGCTGATAAGTGTTACTGGTACAAAAGGAAGGTTCAAGTCAGCAGCGGACTTTACCGTATCTCCTGCAAGCACCCCCAGTCCCCCGGAATAAGTTGGGATATCATCTTTCAGGCCAATCTCCATTGAAAAATATGCGATCTTGGATTCCGTGATATGTTTATCTAAAATTGACATAGCGACGTATTATATCAGATTTATAATTTAGAATTAATGCGACTAATTCTTTCCTGCTCCTATCTATCTAAACTAAGCGTGTCTGATATTATTTCGGTATAATTTCACGCTCTCTTTAATTATTAAAATATAATTTCATATGCTAAAATACTCCAGTGAACCAATTATATAGCCTTGCATAATTAAAGCGTCATTGCGAGGAGCGAGACCCCTCACCCTGTCATTGCGAGCGAAGCAATCTCAGGGATTCGGGGCAGGCTCCGCAATCTCTGTTGCTTAAGTGTAAAAGCGAGATTGCCACGCCCTTCGGGCTCGCAATGACATGTAGCGATCTTTATGCAAGGATATATAGTAATAAGTAATTATGGAAAATTAATTTCTTGATTGTTCATTACTCAATATTTATTGTTAATTAATAACCGGAGGTCTTTATGGATATAAAATCATTTGTTCTGCAAAAGGCCAGGGAAGCCAGATTGGGTGCTCGTGCTATCGCAAAGGTTTCGTCAGAACATAAAAACAATACCTTAATAAAAATGGCTGAGGCGCTGAGAAAGAGAACTCAGGAACTTCAGAGGGAAAACAACAAAGATGTTTTCGCAGCCAGAAAGAAAGGTTTGTCCAAAGCCATGATTGACAGGCTTACACTGACCAAACAAAGAATAGAAGACATGGCAAAAGGGCTTATTGAAGTCTCATCTTTGCCGGATCCTGTTGGAGAAATTACAAAGATGTGGAAAAGGCCTAATGGCATGATGGTCGGCAAAATGCGTGTGCCTATAGGCGTTATCGGGATAATTTATGAATCAAGGCCGAATGTAACGGCTGATGCAACGGCTTTATGTCTTAAGTCAGGCAATGCCGTAATTCTTCGGGGCGGTTCGGAGGCGATTAATTCAAACCGGGCCATAGTAAATATTTTAAGAAATGTTGCAAAGACAGAAGGCCTCCACGAGGGCGTTGTGACTTTCATTGATATTCCGGAAAGAGAAGCCGTACTGGAGATGTTGAAGCTTGAAGGGACAATTGACTTGATTATTCCAAGAGGCGGTGAAGGTCTCATCAGGGCGGTTACTGAAAATTCCAGGATTCCGGTGCTGAAGCATTACAAGGGCGTGTGTCATGTGTTTGTGGATCGTGATGCAGATTTCCGGATGGCCGAAGAAATATGCTTTAATGCAAAGGTGCAGCGTCCAGGCACATGCAATGCAATGGAGACAATGCTTGTTGATGCCAAGATTGCAGGAAAGTTTCTCCCTTCAATGATTAAACGCTTTAAAGCTGCCGGGGTCTTGCTGAAAGGATGCCAGATGACAAGGAAGCTTGATAAGTCTCTTGAAGCAGCTAAAGAAGAAGATTTCTATGCTGAATATCTTGATAAAATTCTAAACATAAAAATAGTAAAAGATATCGAGGAGGCGATGGATCATATTGCAAAATATAGTTCTGCGCACTCTGACGCTATTGTCACCAAAGACCATGAAAGGGCGATGAGATTTTTGCGGGAGGTGGATTCCTCTGCTGTATTTATAAATGCCTCAACAAGGTTGAACGATGGATTTCAATTTGGGCTCGGCGCTGAAATGGGCATCTCAACGGACAAGATACATGCGCGGGGGCCTATGGGGATTGAAGAGCTTACGTGCACAAAGTTCATTGTCTTTGGCAGCGGGCAATTGAGAACGTGAGTCTTTTGGAATTACTTTAAAACGGCCATAAGTTTATATACTATGTTGGTGACTTTTCTGTTTGTTTTTGTTATATTCATCAAGTAGTTTTAATAGTTTTTAGGCTTGGAATATTTTTAAGATTATCTGTTATGGAGGAGATTTGCGCAGGAAATTAATCTTCTTATGTCTAATATTCATTATTGCCTCACACGGAACCTTTCTATATGCACAGGACTCCCAGTCCGAAAATGCAAGAAGCGAAAAGATTACTCTCAATTTTGATGATGAAGACGTTTTTGCAGTAATACAGACAATCTTTGGCGAGATACTTAAGGTTAATTATATAGTAGACCCGCAGGTGAAAGGCCGGGTAAATCTGAGGACGGTTACACCTGTATCAAAAGAAAATGTGCTCCCGCTGATGGAGACGATATTAAGGCTTAACGGCATTGGGATAGTAGAAGAAAATAATCTCTACAGGATAGTGGCAATAAGTACAGTGCCTAAGGAGCCTGCTACAGTTGGCATAGGAAGAGAGGCCGAGAAGGTCCGCATTACTGGAAAGGCCTTGCTTCAGATTGTGCCGCTCAATTATATTTCATCCTCCGAGATGATAAAGATTCTTACGCCTTTTCTCTCAACCAATTCTGTCATGGTGGATGTCCCCAAGAGCAATCATATAATCATTGTTGATACAGACGCCAATATTAAACGGCTTCTGCAGCTTGTTGAGATATTTGATAGTGAACGCCTCAAGAAAATAAAACCTCAGGTTTTTGTATATCCTGTTCAGAATAGCAAGGCCAAGGATGTTGCTGCTTTGCTTCAGCAGATTTTTCTGGGCATTAAACAAACATCTACAGCGGTATCAGAAAAGCCAGCCCCGCATCCAGCCTCTTCTGCATCCCAGACGCCTGCTCCACAACAAAAGACAGTAACATCCACCTCCACAGGAAGCGGAGCTGGATTAGTTTCTGATATTACCTCGATATTCCCAGATGAGATAACAAATACCATAATAATATTGGCAACTCCTGAAGATTATACGCTCATATCGGATACTATAAAAAAGATAGACATAGTACCGAGACAGGTATTGATTGAAGGGCTGATAGCAAGCATATCATTAACTGATGATTTGCAATTTGGAATTGCATGGTCTCTTGCAGACAGAAAGATGCAACCATTTAATAAAGACTTTAATTTTGATGTAAACAGCATTCCTGGCAAGATGAGCCTGAGTTCAACTCCCGGGACTGGTTTTACATTTTTTGCTCTTGATACCGCTGGCAATATCAAGGCTAAGCTCGAAGCCCTTGCATCAGAGGGCAAAAGCAAGGTTATGGCAGCTCCTCATATTCTTGTCTCAGATAACAGGGAAGCAAGGATTCAGGTGGGCCAGCAGATTCCTCTTGTAACTTCTGAGACCAAGCCTGGAGCAGGCACAGATATAGTAAGAACGGTGCAGTATAAAGATGTAGGCATCATATTGAAAGTCAAACCGCAGGTCAATGACAGCGGATTGGTTTCACTTGAAATAAACCAGGAAATCTCTAATGTTGCAGCTGCAAATGTGGGAAATGAAGTCGCAATAGACAAGACCGAAACCACGACAAACCTTGTGGCGCAGGACGGCCAGACAATTATTATCGGCGGGCTGATAAGAGAAGATACCACAAAAGCAAGGGGAGGCATTCCGCTTTTAAGCAGGATACCTATTCTCGGATATCTCTTTGGCAGAGTAGAAAAGAATGAGACTAATAAAGAACTAATCATTCTCCTTACTCCGCATGTAGTCAGAAATCATTCAGAGGCTTCTAATGTGACTTCAGATTATATCGAAAGATTCAAGGGCCGGGCCAAGGACGAAAAAATAGAAGAGTTTATAGATGAAGAAAATGGAAAAGGAGAGGAAGAACATAGTGAAAATTAGGATTGGGAATTGTTAATTTTCAATCTCTCTTCTTTGAAGGCGAGGTCAGATTTACTGTCATTTTCTCTTCGCCTCTTGTCAGTTCTATCATATCAGCCTTAATTTCCTTCAAAATAAAGCCACCGATATCAGCGCCTTTCTTGAGGACCCGTACCCGTTTCCCTCTACCAGGTGTTGTTATTGGTGAGGTTTTGTCTTCTACATAGGCAAGGCTTATATTATCTGAGATCAGTGTACCGTAGAGCACAATCTCAGGTTTTAGCAATGGTGGAAGGGCTTTTTCCTCTTTTTTCTCAACAGGTATAACTCGCTCAGGATGAAACAGGTTCTTCTCGGCTATTATAAGATATTCCGTAGAAGATGCCTCCTGTTTTTCAGGTGAAGTTTCTTCTTTGCTGTCAGGTAATGTTTGCACCTCGGGCAGGGTAAATTTAACATCCATTTTCAGAGAAGGCATAGTAACATAATATCCCCACAGGATAATTGCTGTCAGCAGGCTGATATTTAGCAGATTGATATTCTTTAAGATGTATTTTATATATTTCACGGTATCCTTTATCTTTACCTTTTTACTTCTTTACCATCAGAGCGGATACATCCAGTTTTATCATAAGTTCACGGGGATTCTTATGGTCTTTGATCCGCACATCCATATCGTTAATAACGAGCGATGGAGCATGTGTTTCAATAGAATATATTGCATCGCTTAAGGTTCCTACATCTGGCATGGCAGCATTTATACTTACATTCAAGACTGTAAATTTCCCCAGTTCCGCCGGCGGAACAATCAGTCCGCTGGTTATCTTGCCACCCTTGCTGGTTATGATACCTTTAACGAAATCCTGAAGCGCAGCGGCTGCAATTGAGCTGGTCTCGCCGGTCAGGAGTTCTGTATTGTAAAATTCCCTTAACTGCCTTTGAGCGGTGATATCCTTTTCCAGTTGAGGTATTTGAGATATCAGGTTGATATATTTTTCAAGAATTTTTGTTTTCATATCCTGTTCTTCTTTGAGGGCTGCTATCTCGGACCTGATTTTCAGATAGCCATACTGATATGTAACTAATCCAAGCAGGATTACTGCAACAGGTATCATAATAATTAACATCTTAGAGTTCTTCATCTGTCAGCTCTTCTTCATTTTTCTGTATTGTTTCTATTTTCTTTGCGCCTTCTATTTCCATACGTATCTGGAATCTGTCAATGCCTTTCTTGACATCCCTGAAGGTCTGCGAGGCAAATTCAACTTTTTTGAAATAATTTGATGCTTCCAGTTTTGGCAGTAATGCTGTAGCAGAGTCTGCATAACCCTCGATATCGAGAGCAGTTCCTGAAATATGTATTCTTGTAAGCCAGGCACTTTGCGGAAGCAAAGATGTAAGTTCCTTAATGAGAACTATTGACGGCTGTCTGCTGGCCTTGAAGCTCTGAATATCCGAGATTTCCTCGTTAACATTTTTTAATTCCTGTGTAAGCCATTCGAATTTTTTGATTTCCTTTTTCCTGAGAGCTATATCACTGTCAATTTTTACAAGTTTCTTTTCTTCAGTTTTAAGCGGTATAACCATATTGAGAACACCAAGGCCTGCAATTACCAATAGAAGGATTATTGTAAGAACAACAGGAGTTTTTTGTCTTTCGCGGCTTCCTTTTGTCAGCAGATTGAAGCCGTCAGTTTTATGTGACAGGCTTTCTAATACCCCTCCGACAGCATAATATGGAATGGCATTTATGTGACCTGGTATCCCCGGTTTTATGTTGCATTCGCCGAGCAACTTGTAGGGCATGTCTGTTTTCAGTTTGAGGACTTCTTTGAAAGAGGGAGGCATGTTTTTCAATGAAAGCAGAACCTGTGGAGCGCGTCCCGGTTTCTTAACGGAATCCAACAGCGGGGCGATTTCTTTCATCATTATTTCTATTTTTGAGTTGTCATCACCATTAATAAAATTGCCTGTAAATACCTGCATCAGAGAACCGTTTATAAACAATGCGCACTCATAGCTATAGTTTTGTATTTCCATATAGATGCAATCTTTATTTCCATCAATATAGTCAAGCAGATTGCCTATGCCAGACAAGTTTACCCTGACACAGTTAACTATAATATTTTTCCCTCTCAGGGCCTCAATGTATTTATTCACTAAATCTGCCTTTGCGGCTGCCAGTAAAATTGTCATTTTCTTATCATCTTCATGAATAACCCTGAAATCGTATAAAGTATTTTCAGCGCTAAATGGAGTCAGCCGGTCTAATTCATGCAAGACTACCTCAGCAAGATTTTCTTTAGCAGCAAGAGGAAGTTCAGCCGTTTTTATAACCACCCATTCCTTTGGTATATTGAGCGTGACACTTGCACCGTCAGCCTTTAGTTCACTCAGGGCCAGGATTGCTGATGAAGCGGCTTCTTCTGGCTGTGGATATCCCTGGTATTGATATTTTTTGTATTCTTTTATTCGTGTTAATGATAAGAATCGGATACCATAGGCTGCTGAAAGGGTATCTTTTTCAATACAGATGCAGAGATTTTTTTCAGGCAAGAAAAGGTTGTCGGCGCCGCAGGTCATTATCCTCCAGACAGGGTTTAATGTTCCCTGCAGCTTTATCACTGTATTCAGGGCGGCAGATGTCAGGTTCTTAACAGCAAGCGCGCTTGTCATAGTTTCGTATTTATGCCTCGTTTGTAATAGAGATATTTGTAACTGTCATCAGTGATGGTGACAATTGCTTTGATACCAAAGCCTGATTTTTTGTCAGATTTATATCCGGCTGAAACAAGGGCAAACGTGTCAGATTCTTCCTCGCTGATATAAGGCTCTGAAATAGAATAACTTTCAGAGCCAACTATATCTTGCAGGGAAGTTATATCACTTGTCTGCCTCATGTCTATTATTTTGTCTGCGGTTTCAGGAGTAATGCCAGGGATTGAGATAAGCACCTCCCGTTGTGCAGTGTTTATATTAATTCCGTCTGCTCCTGAGTTTACTGTAATAAAATCTATAAGTCCCTTCCTGTCTTTATTGCCGTATAATATCTCCGGCGTTACACCCTGAACTATCAGTAGTTCCTCAAAAGTATCAAATGGCGCATTCTTGGCTTTATATGGATTTGACAGGGACATATAGTAATCGCTTTCTGCGCCATGCAGTCTGTGAAGGTCGTCCGTGTCTTTCCAATCCATTATAGAATCCACGATTATATCAATATTTTCTGGTTCGACATCAAGATTCCCCAACAAATTCCTTAATATTATATCAGGTGTTGTATTTATGTCTACCTTTCCTGACTCATCAGTGATGCTGATTGTGAAGAAGCCGTTATCTGTCTGAATATTGTAAGTGGTGCCATCTATTCTCCATACTTCCATACCTTCCAAAATAATATTTTGTTCTTTATTGCTTTCTCTGTAGAAGAGTTCCATGAGTCCCCTTTCTATACCGGCCTCTGCGAGAAACTCTTTTTCCAATTCTTCCTTGAAGGCCCTTGTAGAATGGTTGTCTACCCTTACCGCAAAAGAAAATGAAAGGGCAATTACTGTCAGGATAGCTAACACCCATAAAACCATGATGAGGGCTATCCCCTTTTTATCAGTTGCAAAATTAAGTACAAAGTTTGCCATGAATTCAGGCTATTATAACCAAGAAGCCCGGATAAAAAACAGGACAATAAGAACGGAATTTTTATTTTATGTCTTCTGACATGTCAGGATGACATCGCTTGCAGTCGTTAAGGGGGAATGCTGTTTTAAGATGACACAGACCGCAGAACTCACCTTTCAGGCACAATGACATGGAAAAGTGTTTTGTTGTTTTTTTCTTTATGTTGAAGACATCGGGATGACAGTTTGCGCAGTCGAGCCATTGTATATGGACTTTGTGCGGAAAGACCGCAGGGGGAATCATAAAGTTTTCTGCCGATAGTTCCATGGTCTTGTCAAAGGACATATCAGCAGGCGCTGTAAAAATAAAATTCCTGGGATTGATCAAGCCTGTCTGAAGCGCAGCGCTCCAGTCTATCTTATTGCCGAACTTTGTCTTAGGAAAATCTTTCAGCTTTGCGAACTTTTCCATGTCAAAATTCATGTCTCCATTGTGACATTTTTCGCAATTTTCTTTTCCATGTCCAAAGGCGATCTTACCATCATGACAGGCGCCGCAGAATTTACCGGATTTGTTTGCCTCTTCTGTTATCTCTGTGACATTTAATTGCATATAGAATTCAAGTTCAAGGTGGCATACCCTGCAGGTGTAATGCATGCGGTGACTCCAGTGGGAAAAGGCCACGGGCTTCATATTATGTGCAGTGGACGTTCTGTTTATCATAATGTTGCCGTATTGTTCAGGAGCTGGAAGTGGAGGGAAGCCGAAAAAGGCAGGAGAGTCCTGATATGAGAAAAGAATCATCATACCAGTAAATATGAAGATGAAAACAAACAACTTCCTCATTTTACGAAACAGGTTTTGCATGGCATCTCTGACAGTCCATATTGGGGAATGCAACCTTTCCATGACAGACGCCGCAGAATTTACCATCAAATATCTCTATCATTGAATATTTTGTAGACCCCTTCTTGACTCCGGTAAATATATCAGGATGGCAGATTTCACAGCCATTCCATACAGTATGTTTTTGATGGGAGAATATAATCTCCGGAAGGCCTGATACTTTTGTTTCCAGTGTAAAGTCTTTCTGGATGGGCATTGCTTTTTTTCTGACTGACACGTCTTCGATAAAATCTATGGGTTTTATCAGATTTTCTTTTTCAGCCTGTTCCCAATCCATGCCGTTTCCAAAGCGCTCTTTAGGCATTTTCGCCACAAATTCAGAAAAATTATTCTCACGCTTGACATCCTTGCCGAGTGAATGGCATCTGTCACAGACCTCATCACGCTTTCCCTTATCGCAGGCACGGAACACGGCTTTATTGTCAAAAACCCTCTTGCCGTTATGACAGGTGCCGCAATAAAATCCGTTGATATTGTCCTCAGCCTTTATTCCAGTGGCACCTGCTTTCATTTCAAATCCTATATCCGAATGGCATAATCTGCACGTAAACCTGGACCTGTGCAGCCAGTGATCGAACACAACCGGAGCCATCCTGCTCTTTTCCGAGAAATTATTAATAACTGTTTTCCCGTAATCCTGAGGGAGAGGTCTTTTTTTCTTCACACCCCTTTCCTGTGCAAAGGCCAACGCAAGAACAGTAAGTACAATAAGAATGCAGATGAAAATAATTTTTTTCATAGTTTCCTCCTAAGCCTGTTTTTTTAGAAATAAAATTGTCTGATTATTTAGAAAGCGTGTAATTAATGGATATCATATTATGTTTTTGCTGTCAAATAAAAAATAATAATAAGTTGTTTAGAGGTTCACAGCTTATTATGTTTGCTTAAGAATATCGTAAAATCCCCTTGCCGTTGTTGTCCAGGTCAGCTTACTTAAATCCTTTCCAGCCTCTTTACCAATTTCTTTTAACGTATTCCTGTTATGATAGGCCCATTCGAGTTTTTCAATTATTTCATCTATATCCGGTTCGTCCCATAACGCCACTACTTCATTGTTATTTGAAAAAGTGACCTGATGCATGGTTGATACTTTTATGCTATTTATATCGGATAAGATATCTTTGTGGCCACTATTATAGGAAGCTATCACAGGTTTGCCACAAGCCATGTATTCCATCAATACCAGATTGGTACCGCCTTCACATCTGTTAGGAAATAATCCTATATCACTGTTTTTATAGATACGTGACATCATTATATTTGGGTATGGAGGCAGGGTAATTACTCTGCCTATGTCTATGCTGTTATCGTGAAGCAGTCTGTTAGTTACATCTAAATAGTTTCCTGGCGCTGGAACAAAATTTATATAACGTGAGGCAGCCATTGTATTGAAACTGAATTCCCACTGGTTGTACCAACTGTTCACAAGCATCACGTCTTTATACTTATCCTGAAGAACTTTATATGCTTGTATCACAAGATCCTGCCCTTTTCTGAATTCAAACTTCCCACCCGAGAAGATTACAAATTTATCTAATAGATATTCTTTTTCAGAAAAGAAAGGATTAAATATGGTTGCATCTATTCCCTGGATAACGGTCTTTATATTTTTAAGCCCGTAATTTCTCAGAATCTCTTCGCACCATGCGGAGCCGGTAACAATCGTATCAAAGTATTGCTTACCATTTTCTATACATGATTCTGGCAGGATATTGTCTTCAAAAAAAACATATCCGACATTCATACTGCCTTTAAAATTGGGACACCGGGGCTGCATTGTATTGCCCAATATACCTTGAAGGACCGGGTAATTAATATTCTTTTGGATATCATGCTTCATTACAGCAGTACTTTCATCTTCAGATACAAGTTTGCTTTTAAGGAGTCGATAATCAAATTCATCTCCGATAATGTCGGAGTCGAAATCATCTGTCAGGAGTTTTACATCAGTAATTTTTGAGAGCTCTTTTACAGTATATTTTCCGCAAATTCCCCAGCCATGATAACTTCCAACTGGCATTACAACATATATCATTGATTTATCTCCTTCTTTAGCTGTTCAACTACTCTGCCTATCATCTCTTCCCACCCTTTATTATTCGTATGCCTGAACAATCTTACATCCTCGTACCAGGGGCTCTGATCTGTATCTAAAAACCACCGCCATTCTGTATAAAATGGAAGCAGTATCCATGTTTTTTTCCCCATGGCTCCTGCCAGATGTGCAACTGCTGAGTCAATAGTAATTACAAGATCTAAATTCTCAATTGCCGCTGCTGTGTCTGAGAAATCATTAAAGGTTCTGCCAAGGTTTACTATTTCAACATTATCTGGCAAGTTATCAAGCAGCTCTATTCCGGGACCTTTCTGAAGCGAATAAAGTTTGATATCCGGCAGCTTTGCGAGTGGATATAAACAACGCAGAGGCACGGACCTTCTCCCATCACGTTTCAACAGAAGATTTCCCTGCCAAGAGATACCAATTCTGAATTCTTTGTTATTAAAAAATACATTTTTATAAACATTAATCTTTTCTCTGTTAGCCTTAAGATACCTTTGTTTCTTAAAAGGCATATTATCAAGATTTATTCTGAATATGCGTGGCAGGCTTAGGAGAGGAATATGGACATCAAATTCAAGGGTGTCTTCAGGTATTGAAGTGTCGAGGATTTCTGCATCTAAATAGCTTTCCCTGAATAATTGTTCCATTCCCTTGTGAGGTTCAAAGAGTACTTTCCTGGCTCCTGCTGAACTTAGCAAGGGCAAATATCTGGCGAACTGTATGGTATCGCCATATCCCTGCTCAGGATAAACGTATATGACTTTATCTTCAAGGTGAGTCTCGTCCCACTTCGGTTTTGAGGTTAGGGGCAAGCGTGTTTTAAGAACCTGATGTCGCCATTCATACTCTTCCCATCCTTTCTCAAAGTTTTTTGAAAGGAGATATACGTATGCTAAATTCAAATGCGCTTCAGCAAAATTATTATTCAATGCTATTGCCTTTTCATAATTCTGAATTGCTTCATAAAGCATTCCATGGTCTGAAAATACATTGCCGAGATTATAATAAGCGTTGGCAAAATCGGGTTTCAAATCAATTGCTTTTTTAAAGCTTTCTATGGCCCCATCTAACATTTCCAAGTCTGCAAAGGCATTGCCGAGATTATTATATGTCTCTACAGAATCAGGTTTCAGCTCCAGAGCTTTGTTATAATTCACTATTGCTTCAGATATCAGACCTTTATTTGCAAGTGCGAGTCCAAGATTATTATATGCTTCAGCGAAAAATGGGTTTAAAGCGAGGGCTTTTCTGAAGCTATCTAATGCATTATCCAATCTATCCTGGGCTGCGAAGGCTACTCCAATGTTGTAGAAATAAAGGAATTCATGAGGATTCATCTGAATAGCACGGCTTATATAAGTGACGGTATCGTCATATAACCCCTCTTCAAATGTTTTGAGTCCGACGAGATGAAGAAGGTGTGCGATAACCCGGTATATCATCTCTTCCCAGTCTTTTTTACCAGGTTCCTTATGTCTGAATAATGTCACATCTTCATACCATGGACTGTGGTCCATATCCGGAGGCCATCTCCACTCTGTATAAGAGGGGAGCAATATCCATGTTTTTTTCCCCAGTGCACCTGATAAATGTGCGATTCCCGTGTCAATTGTGATGACAACATCTAAATTTTCTATAGCAGCTGCTGTATCTGAAAAATCATTAAAGGTTTCTCCAAGATTGACTATTTTAATGTCTTCGGGAAGGTTGTCAAGCTGCTCTATCCCTTCCCCTTTTTGCAGGGAGTAAACTTTAACATGTGGCAGTCTGCAGATGGGGTAAAAATGTATCAGGGGCATGGAACGTTTACTGTCAGATTTATGTCCAATACTTCCCTGCCAGAAGATACCAATTTTTAAGGGGGTAGGGGGTAGGGAGTAGGGGGTCGGGTTGAAGAAATTTTCTTTGTACCACTCAATCTTTTCAGGATTTGCCTTTAGATATCTCTTGCCTCTAAACGGTATGCTGTCAAGAGTTGTCTTGAATATATATGGCAGGCTTAACAAATGTATGTTGGTGTCATATTCAAGGTTCTCAACTGATGTTTCAGAGTTCAGTACCTCTGCTCCCAAATTACTTTCCCTGAATAACTGTTCCAATCCATTGTAAGGGATAAATAAAATTTTTGACGGGCTGTATTCATCCTTGAGTTTTGGTAAATATCTAACAAATTGAATATTGTCTCCACATCCCTGTTCAGAACACACGAGTAGAATCCTGTCTTTAATAATAGTCCCATCCCATTTGGGTTTTATAAGAGGTGGGGCATAATTAGGTACAGTTTTAAGTCTCCACTCATATTCTTCCCATCCTTTGTCAAAGTCCCTGATTAACAGATATGTCATTCCAAGATTCTTGTGTATTTCAGGGTCCTCAGTGTCGAGTCTTAGAGCCATATTATAATTTTCTATAGCGTTATCTATCAGTCCAATGTCTTTAAGGGCGTTAGCAAGGTTATTGTAAGCTCCAGTAAGATCCGGCTTTAAACGCAGTGCTTTTGAGCAATTTGCTATAGCATCTTGTAAATCTCCACTTTCAGCGAAAGCATATCCAAGATTATTATATGCCTCAGCAAAATCAGGCCTTAATGCAAGAGACTGATTATAGTTGTCAATAGCTTCATGGAGAGAGCCTTTTTCAGTAAGCGCAATGCCGAGGTTATTATAGACTTCAGCCAAATCCGGCTTCAAACTTAATGCTTTTCTGAAGCTCTCTATTGCCTCATCAAGTAACCTTTTGCTCCAAAGTGCAATACCAAGATGGTTATATATTTCCGCATAACCGGGTTGATACATTAATGCCTTCTTATAACTTTCGATGCCTTCATCAGTCTGACCTTTCTTTATGTATAGAATCCCGAGATTGTAATACACATCAGCGTAATCAGGCTTGAACATCAGTGCCTTCCTAAAATTCTCCGCTGCTTCATCAAACTGTCCTTTTTCAGTAAGCGTTATCGCAAGATTGTTATACGCTCCTGCAAAACCGGGATACAATTCTATAGCTTTTTTAAAGTTTTCCATCGCTTCATCTAAACGTTTTACAAACTTATATATCAAGCCAAGATTATTATAGTAAGAATACACATGAGGATTTATACGGATAGCTCTGGTGATGTAAGCGATGCTATCATCGTATCTTTTGTTCTGCCCCGCTATAAGTCCGACTATGTGCAAGATTTCGGAATTGTCAGGTTCCTTCTGCAGAATGGATTTACATATTTTTTCGGACCGGTAAATATCTCCTGCTTGAAAATAATGCATGGCAGCATCAATGGTATTGTCGTCCAATATATATTCTTCGTTGTCTTTGAACATAATGGAATATAGTTTACTCGTAAATGAAGGAATATATGTTATTATACAAAAAATAAGCGGTTTCCTATCATATTGGACTTAAATCATGTGATCTCTCCGGATGGAAGATTGCGAGGAGGCTCGTAGTTTTAATATGAGTAACGATCAGCCTGTCAGAAGTTTTGTTGTCCCGGTATTGGACTTCTCACCGCACAGTCCATATAACATACGAACGTTACTTGAGGACCTTGCAGATATTCCCGGCGAAGTAATTTGTATTTTTAACAGTCGGGCAGTTTATGAAGAGCTCAAGGATCATAAACGGATTGATAAATATTGTTTTAATAAACTTAATGCAGGTGTGAGCAGGTCCTGGAATATAGGTATTAACCTGTCTGAGGGCAAGACGATTTTCATACTTAATGCAGATTTGAAAATAAATCTGCCTGTTATTGAAATGCTTGAGTATTATCTTTTCAGTCTTCATAATGCGGTGATTGTAGGTCCTCAGGGTACGCATATTGATTATCAAAATCTCCAGATTATCAGGTATTTCGAAAAAGGCATGTTTAATGTTCCTGTACAGACACAGGATGTCTCAGGATTTTTCTTTGCAGTTCACATAGAGAGATTCCTCTCACACAAACTCATGTTCGATATCAGGTTCAGCCCATGTTTTTTCGAGGAATGGGATATGGGTTTGCAGATAATGCAGGCAGGTTTAGCCTGTTATGCAGTCCCTGCGACTGGCTTTGAACATCACTGGGGGGTATCTCAGGCAAGAGAAAACTCACGCATTAATTATTTCGGAAGGGAAGTATATCGTGATGATATACTCCAAGAAAATAGAAAGAAGTTTATTGAAAAATGGGGTTCTTTGATATACAGGAAGTAAAATGAATATCTTGTTTGTTACCCATCCCTACCCAAATTATGTTCCAGATTTGTTACTGCATGGATTTAGGAAGTTGCTTGGATCTAATGTTGTGGATTTCCCCAGGAAGGAATGTCTTTATGATGGTATTCTGGGGCTCGGGGTTTGCCCTGAGGATCAGCTTTGTCCCGATTGGTTCCCGCATGATAATGGAAAGATTGACAGAAACGATATTAATGCCAAAATCAGAAACGGCTACTTTAAATATATAATATGTGATGTAAGGGCTTTTTCTTTTTTGCAAACTATTGCCCCGGAATGTCCTCGCGGATTAGTTGTTCTGGATGGTGAAGACTTTCCTGTTCAAATACAACCGGGCTCCTATGTTGTTTGCCGTCGTGAAACAGATGGAGCGGACTTCAGCATTCCTGTTCCGATGTCGCTTCCTGAAGAAATCATGCAGTGGATTGTATCGTATGACACATCTCCAAAGTCCTATTCGATTGGTTTTCTTGGAAGCACGGACAATTTTTATGATGAGAGAAGAGTCATAATTGAGCAGATTGCAACACTGTATCCCGATTGCCTTTTAAAAACATCTGAGGTGCCCTCAGAAGGCAATCCTAATCCATCACAGAGAATGGGCCGGAATGATTATTATATGAATCTCCAGAAATGCAAAATCGTCCTGTCATTGCGGGGGGCAGGATATGATACATTCAGGTTTTGGGAAAACACTGCCTGTAATGGTGTGCATATCTCGCAGAAAATGCCTCTGTTCGTTCCTAATGATTTTGAGAATGGACGCCACATCCTGCGGTTTTCATATATTGACGAACTCAGGAAGCTGATTGACGATGTTCTTGGTGGTGGAGTTGATACAGGTCATCTTGCGCATGAGTCCCGCAGTCATTTGAGCAGTTTACATTTAACCACAAAGCGAGCTGTTTATCTTATTGACAGATTAAACAGGATATTCGGATGATAAGATTAAGATCCGAATAAGTTCTGAATATGATGAACGAAACCGAAGTTTACAATAGAGCCTGTGAATTAACAAAAAGCGGGCAGATAAATGAGGCCCTGAGACTGTATGGAAGTCTTCTGTCAAACCAGACCCTCTCAAACTACACGAGGTCCAGGGTATTTAATGACCTGGGCAAAATTGCTCATTTCGCAGGAGAAGATCAGAAAGCCAGGCTCTTCTTTGACAGGGCCATATTTTCAGATGCCCTGTATATCGATAGTTATCGTAATCTTATGACTCTAAATGCCGACCTGCTTGCCGGAAAGAATAAATCATATAAATTTAGTATTGTTATTTCTACCTACAACCGGCTTCAGGAATTAAAAAGATGTATTGACAGTCTCCGCAAAAACACTTATTGCCCTGCTGAGATTATCATCGTCTGCGACCCTTGTGACGACGGAACGATAGAATATCTTCAACAGGAAGACGGGAAAGGCGGCGTAGTTTCTATGATAAACGAGACCCGTCTTGGCTCCGTCAAGTGCTGGAACAAAGGTATCAGCGCTGCTGCCGGAGATTATGTCCTGTGCATATTCAGTGACGATATGGAAGTAATGCCGGGCTGGGATTTGGCGGTAATTGCGGCTGTTGATGACGATCCTGCGGCGGGCTGCGCCGCCCCTCTGGTTGTTTATCCTGATGGAACCGTTGAGTCGCCGGGCCAGTATAACCCTTACAGAAGTTTTACCTTCCCATGGATCGGCAAGGCATCGTGGATCGACACTGCAAATGTTATACGTCAGCCTTTGATCAACTTCCCTGAATTCTATTTTCTGAGAGAATGTGATTACGGCTATACCCCTGTGGTGAAAAGAGAATGCCTCGAAAAGGTGGGGTTACTGGACGAGCGGTTTGAGCACTATTTTATAGACCCTGATTTCGGATACAGGATACAGCAGGCAGGGTACAGAAATATTTATTGCCCTACAAGTGTTGTTATGCATCGTGACCTGAGCAAGAAAGACCCGGATCTGGTCAGAAAAAGATTCGAGCCGGATATGGCAAATTTCTATAGTAAATGGGACCTGTTCGATTTCCGTTATGTGTATTTATGAGGGAATCAGGCAGTTTTAATGGACTCACAAGAACTCCCCGTGCTCTTGGCACAGGGTTCTTAACGAGAGAATATGTGTAAGTATAATGAAAAGCGTATATTGAGGAACCTGTAAAGATGCCCATGATGACTGACTCAGAGAAAGCGTTCCTTGCGTCGCATCTTCGAGAAAAGTTTCGCGTTTGGGAATGGGGAAGTGGGGCATCGTCACGGTGGTTGGCAGAGCGGTGTTTATTCGTTACATCCGTTGAGCATGATCGTGGTTGGGCCGTCGAAGTAATAAACCGCTTACGAGACAATCAAGCCTTGCTATTCTTTCAACCAGGACCCTCATTCCTTGGCCCTCCAAACGATGGAACCTATGATGACTTTCGCGACTATGTTGATAGCTATACAGGACAAAATATTGATCTTGTATTAATTGATGGACGAGCTCGTGTTGCATGTGCCCGTCGCGTTGCGGAAGTGGCTTCAAATAGTACTCAAAACATATTAATTTTTCTTCATGATTGCGACAGAGAGGAATATGCTCCTATTTGGGAGAAGTATTTTCAAGAGATCAGCCGTGTCGATAATCTTATGCTCCTTAAAAGGCGGCCGCAAGAACATACAAGCATTTCGATTCCTCAAAATCAAAGAGAAGAACAAAAGAACACATGTATTGAGCAACCTTCTTCAATAAGAGGCTCGGCAGAAGAATATGAATGCGTTTTTTTGAATACGTACTATCCTGCTTTTATCGACAGCCATTTCCGAAAGCATCCTTATCTTCTGTCTGCATCATATCGGGAACAAAAGGATTCATTACAGGCGTCTTTTTTCGGAGACAGTGATTTTTATTCGGAAGGCCTGAAAAAAGCCGGCTGGGATGCAGAGGATTTGATAATCAATTGTAGCCTGCTGCAGCAAGCCTGGGCAAGAGAAAATAATTTTCACGATTATTCCGACATACTGGAAATTGCTGTAGAGCAGATCAGGCAAGCTAAACCTGATGTTATTTACTTCCAGGATTTAAGCACCGCTACAAGAGACTTTTTGACTGCTGTTCGCCCCTATACTAAATTGATAGCCGGTCAAATTGCTTCCCCTGTCCCCGGGCAGGCTGATCTTCATAGTTTTGATATTATCTTCTCTTCTTTTCCCCATTTTGTGGATAGATTTCGTCAGATGGGTATTACTTCATATTATCAGCCTCTTGCATTTGATCCACGGGTTCTTGATAAATTACCGCCGTCCGCAAGAGAGTATCAGGTGACATTTACGGGCGGTATCTCTATGGCCCACGGCGAGAGAAAAGATTTTCTTGAGATGATCTCTGAGCAGGTTCAAATTGATTTTTGGGGATACGGAGTGGAATTGCTCCCAGACTATTGTTCTCTTAAGAATCGTTATCATGGAGAGGCCTGGGGCCTACAGATGTTCTATGTGCTTCACAGATCTTTTATTACCATAAATAATCATATTAATGTCGCAGAAAACAATGCAAACAACATGCGGCTTTTTGAGGCAACGGGCTGCGGAGCCTTACTTATTACTGATTATAAGGATAATCTCAACGAGTTGTTCGAGATCGGGAAAGAAGTTGTTGCATATCGGTCTCCTGAAGAATGTGCTGCACTAATAAAGTATTATCTTGCAAATCCAAAGGAAGCTGACGTGATTGCGCGTGCCGGACAAGCCCGGACCTTACGTGATCACACTTATACCAAACGGATGGAACAGACTGCTGAAATATTAGGGCGTCATTTACGATACCAGCGGGAAAGAGATATATTTTCTGCACCTGACATGTCCAACATTTCTCATGGGCATATGCCTATTCAGCAGTCAGAAATTACAAACAAAATGACTTCCGCCTGGCAAAGTGAAGAGATTCCGGCGAAACAAAGAGCGCTGGTGCAACAAGAGCTTGAAGGGATGTATAAGGGGAAGATTCCTCAAGTATATCAGGTGTTGGCAGATTCCTTACGGCCTTATGTGCGGCCCGGTTGTTCCATTCTGGAGATCGGCTGTGCAAGCGGATATTACTACGAAATCCTTGAATACCTGCTCAACATGAAACTCGACTATACTGGTGTTGACTATTCCGAACCTCTCATCTCAATGGCTAAGGATTATTATCCACGGGCAATATTTTTCACGGCAGATGGCGCTGATCTTCCTTTTTCCGACAATCAATTTGACATAGTCATTTCTTCCTGTATATTGCTTCATACGCCTGACTATCGGAAACATATCTCAGAAACGGCACGAGTTGCGAAACGTTATGTTGTTGCACACCGAACCCCAATATGCCGTAGAAGACCGACGCAGTATTTTAAGAAATTTGCTTATGGCGTTGAGACCGTGGAGCTGCGTTTTAATGAAAAGGAGCTGCTTTCGGAATTCACACAGAACAAATTAAAGCCAATAGGATACTTTGAATATCATTCAAACATAAACATTGATGAATTTGACGTCACATATCTTTTTAGAAAATGATAAAGAGATATTACTGCACATATTTTGACCGCAATTATTTGATCAAGGCCCTGGCGCTTATTGAGTCTCTCAGAAAATGTGAACAAAACGATTTCCACCTCTTTATAGTATGCATGGATGAGATTACCCGCGTTATCCTTAAGAGGCTTGACATACCAAATTTAACTCTCATTCCTATGCATGAAATCGAGCAGCGTGACTTCCCGCTTCTTGCTGCGAAAAGAAATCGTTCAATGGTGGAATACTATTGGACCACCACGCCAACAATTATTCTCCGTATTCTTGAAAGATATCCTCAAGTCGATATCCTGACATATATTGACGCCGATCTTTTCTTTTTCTCCTCACCGGAGCCGATATATAAAGAACTTGGCAATAATTCTGTATTAATTCATGAGCACAGATTTCCAGCGCGGCTGGCTCACCTGGAGCAATTCGGCAGGTACAATGTGGGCGTGCTCAGTTTCCGTAATGACAGGAGAGGATTTGATGTTTTGCGGTGGTGGCGGGATAGATGCAATGAGTGGTGTTACAACCGTCCTGAAAACGGTAAATTCGGCGACCAATTGTATCTTAACGACTGGCCAGAGAGATTTGATGGAGTATCGATCCTGAAAAATATCGGGGCTGGGGTAGCGCCATGGAACCATGAGCAGTATGGTTTTGACCAAAATGCGTCCGGCTCGGTCTTAGTGAATAATATCCCGCTTGTTTTTTACCATTTTCATGCGCTTGTTTTACCAACTCCAGAGATAATCGTACCTATAAAGCATGTAATATATTCTTTTACAAAAGATATTCTCAGTTTGTGTGTGGTCCCTTATGCTGAATCATTGTCTAATGCATTAAAACTGGTTCGTTCAATTATTCCCAATTTCAGTTTTGGCTATGGTGAAACAGAGGGATTAACAATTGATCATACATTTGTAGTAAAGAAAGATTTTGTTGTTCCTGATGAGCTCATAGCAAATTCTCTTTCTCATCTTGAAGGAGACTGGAATTATTATATCCCTACCGGGACATATGCGCTTGATGACTCTGTCAGAAAAATTTTCGGACTAAGCAGCGCAGGACATATTGATGAAGCCCATCTTGCCGCTATAGAAGCGATAAATCATTTCCCTGACTCTCCAGACTTAATCAACCTTTTGTCAACACTGAAATTCCAGATGGGGAAATTTGAGGAGGCTAAATCTGTTTTAACAGGACTCATTAGCCGTTTTCCAAGATATAGCGAGGCCTATACAAATTTAGGAGTTATCTTTTGGCAGGAAGGTAATCAGAAAAGTGCCCTGAAATACTTTAATGAGGCGCTTAATGTTGATCCTTATAATAGGGATGCCATCTTGAATTGCAGCGAACTGCTTATGACATTAAAACGATTTGAGGAAGCCAAGAACATTCTGAAGAGTTATTTGCAGTTAAGATATGATGAGGAAATCTCTTCTTTGTTGGAAGAAGTCAATAAAGAGTCAGCCTAACTTTTAGAAATGGTTGCTATTAACATATGACAGGCATTGACAGTCAGTTGAGAAGAGCGCTCGAATATCAAGCATCTGGGAATGTTGATGAAGCAGAACGGCTGTATTTAAGGATATTAAGAGAACATCCGGCCATCGCTGAGGCACCGTGCTTTCTGGGAATACTGAAGATCCAAACAGGTGATTATGAGTCTGCAGAGGTATTTCTCCAGCAGGCCGTCAACTTGAAACCTGACTATGCATTGGCCCATTACAATCTCGGTTTTCTATTTCAGCTCCAGAGTCGATTTAATGAAGCCGTGGCATGCTATAAACAAACTAGCCGTCTTCAGCCTGACTTCGCTTTAACCTATAACAACACAGGCATTATATATCAAAAATTAGGAAAATTAAACGAAGCACAGGAATACTTTAAACATGCTGTCAGACTTCAGCATGACTACTTTGAAGCGCACTTTAATCTCGGCAACGTGTTTCAGCAGCAGAACGCTTTTGATGAAGCGCTCTCATGCTATGATAAAACCCTTGCGATCAATCCGGACTATATTGAGGCGTATTTTCAGAAGGGTTTTGTTCTTATGGAGCTCGGCAGGTATGAAGAAGCATATTCCTGTTTCAGTAAGGTGCTGACTGCTAGATCTGATGATACTGATGTACTAAACAATTTAGGTTTTGTTCTTATGGAGCTCGGCAGGTATGAAGAGTCAGAAGAACATCTGAAAAGAGCAATTCTGATCAAACCTGATTTTGCAGGTACTTATAATAATCTGGGACTGACGCTTCAGGCGCAGGGGAGGCTTAGAGAGGCTGCCGCCGCCTTCGAAAAAGCGTTATCTTTAAAACCCAGCTATGCAGATGCCTACAGTAATTTGGGAACTGTTCTGAAGGCTCAGGGCCTGCTTGAACATGCCTTGTTACAGTATGAAAAGGCAATTTCTCTTGTGCCGGATTTTGCTGATGCCCATTTCAATAAATCCATTATCCTACTGTTAACAGGCCGTTTTAATGAAGGCTGGACAGAATATGAATGGCGACTGAGTATGAGAGGACGCCACCCAAGGTTTTTTGCGCAACCACGCTGGGACGGTACACCATTAGGGGAGAAAACCATCCTTGTTTACGATGAACAGGGTTATGGTGATACCTTTCAGTTTATACGGTATTTGCCATTAGTTAAGGCAAAAGGTGGTTATATAATTTTTGAATGTCATAAGGAATATTATCACAACTTACTGTGTGGACAGAAATGTATAGATAAAATTATAGAATGGTCCCAAAAACCATCTGTACAGTTTGACGTTCATATACCGCTCGCAAGTCTGCCAAAGATATTTGGCACAGAACTGTCAACGATACCAGCAGATGTTCCTTATATATCAATAACGCCGGAATTAGTGGGAAAATGGAAAGTGAGGATGAATTCAGATAGTTATTTTAAGATAGGCATTGTCTGGGCAGGAAGCACAGGACATAAAGAAGATTGTGCCCGTTCCTGTTCACTCGCTGATTTTACGTATTTAACAACAGTAAAAAAAATATCCTTATACAGTTTGCAGAAGGGAAGCAGGGCTGAACAGTCACTTAATCCTCCTGAAGGCATGAATATTGTTGATCTTCATAACGAGTTAAACGATTTTACAGATACTGCGGCAGTCATCGAAAATCTTGATCTTATTATTTCAGTAGATACTGCAGTTGCGCATTTGGCAGGCGCACTTGCAAAACCTGTATGGACACTTTTGCCTTATGTTCCTGATTGGCGGTGGTTGTTGGAAAGGGAGGACAGTCCGTGGTATCCGACCATGCGCCTGTTCCGTCAACCTGAACCAGGGAACTGGAAGGCTGTAATGGAACGGGTAGCCGGGGAACTGAGCAAATTAGTGTAATACGATGGATATCAATAGTCTTTTAGAGGAGGCACATAGATATTGCCAGTCCGGCGATCTGAATGAGGCAGAGAAGTTGTATCTGACGATATTGGATGAGATACCGGATCATGCCGAGGCCTATAATAATCTTGGCGGTGTTTTTTATAAATTGGGCCGGATCGACGAAGCAATTGCGAGTTATCAACGTGCTATCTCTGTCAAACATGATTTTACCGGTGCATACTATAATCTTGGTATTATTTATGAAGAAAAGGGTATGTTTGATATATCTGTGGCAAACTATATGCATGCTGTTATGTTTAGCCCGTACCATGCCATGGCTTATAACAATCTGGGTAATGTGTTTAAAAAACAGGGCAGATTGAAAGAAGCGATGGAAAATTATAACAGTGCGATTATGCTTGATCCTGATAATGCAGATATACATTTGAACAGAGCAATAGCTTTACTGCTATCAGGCCACTACAAGGAAGGATGGGAGGAGTATGAGTGGAGAAAACAAATCGCAGAATATCCTGAATATATTTTTAATAAACCCCAGTGGAGTGGCGAACCTCTTGATAACCGGACTATTCTCGTTTATGAAGAGCAGGGTTTTGGCGACATATTCCAATTTGTAAGATATCTGTCTTTGCTCAAAGCGAAAGGCTGTAATGTGATCCTGGCGTGCAGCAGGGACCTTTTCCGGGTTCTAAGCGGGTGTGAAGGGATAGACCAAATCATAGAGGTTACAGCTGTTAATACCATAGCAATAGAATATGATTTTCATGTTTCACTTATGAGTCTGCCGCTGTTTTTCGATACCAGACTCTCTACCATACCTGCTTATGTGCCTTATCTCACCGCAGAACCGGCGTTATTAGAAAAGTGGCGTATAGAATTCAGCAGAGACAAAAATTTTAAGGTGGGTATTGTGTGGGGAGGCGGCCTCTTAAACAGTTCAGATAAAGATCGGTTACGGTCATGTCCTCTCGAAGAGTTTATCCCTTTAATGGGTATCCCCGATATAACTTATTATAGTTTGCAGAAAGGAATCTGGGCTGAACAGGCTGACAATCCACCTCAAGATATGAAGCTTGTTAATCTTGACAGGGAGTTGAATGATTTTGCAGAAACAGCAGCAGTTATTGCGAATCTGGATTTGATTATATCCATCGATACATCTGTAGTACATTTAGCTGGAGCTATGGGCAGGCCAGTCTGGACTCTTTTAAATTTCTCATCTGACTGGCGCTGGCTATTGGAGAGAAAGGACAGCCCTTGGTATCCGACCATGCGCCTGTTCCGTCAACATGAACCAGGGAACTGGAAGATGGTCATAATGGATGTTGCTGAAGAGTTGCACAGGCACATCAGCATAAACTTTTGATACACTCTTTGCCTTTAAAGATTTTTTATCTCAATTTTTACTTGTTCTACAACCCGTTCCATTATTTCTCCCCAGTCTTTTTCACCTGGTTCCTTATGCCTAAACAGCCGCACATCCTCATACCAGGGACTGTAGTCCATGTCAAGATGCCATCTCCATTCTTCATGTGACGGCAAAAGGATCCATGTTTTCTTACCGAGAGCGCCTGATAAATGTGCGACTGCGGTGTCAGTTGTTATTACCATATCAAGATTTTCTATGGCTGCTGCTGTGTCTGAGAAATCATGGAAGGTTTTTCCAAGATTGGTTACCTTTATATCTTCTGGTGCCTCGTTCAATTGTTCAATACCGTATCCTTTCTGCAAGGAATAAACCTTAACATATGGTAATCTGCATAGGGGATAAAAATACTTCAGAGGCATGGAGCGGTTTCTGTCAGGTTTCAGACCAGGGCGCCCCTGCCAGAAAATGCCAATTTTTAAGGGGGTAGGGGGTAGGGAGTAGGGGGTAGCGTGTAGCGTGTAGGGTGTAGGGTCAAAATACCTCTCTCTATACCACTTCACTTTCTCAGGGTTTGCCTTTAGATACCTTTTCTGTCTGGACGGGATGTTATCAAGGGTTGTTTTGAATATGCGTGGGAGACTCAAAAGATGTATATTTGTGTCATATTCAAGGGACTTGAGAGAAGATATAATTGAACTGTCATTCCGAGTGAAACGAGGAATCTCATTCCTCACGCTTCGCTCAGGACATGCTCTTGAGATTGCTTCGTCGCCCCGATTCTCGGGACTCCTCGCAATGACATTTGCATCGAGTATTTCTGCTTTTAAATCACTCTCTCTCAATAACTGTTCCAGTCCTTTCTGTGGCAGAAACAGAACCTTCTTTGCACCAAACTCATCATAGAGTTTAGGCAAATATCTTACAAATTGCAAAGTATCTCCATACCCTTGTTCAGCATATATAAGTATTGTCTTGCCTTCCAGAGAACTTCCGTCCCACTTGAATTTTATAAGAGGGGCAGCCAGAATAGTCTTCAGCCTCCACTCATATTCTTCCCAACCATTTTCGAAATCTTTCACAAGCAGATATGCCATTGCCAGATTCTTGTGGGTATTAGCATTATCAGGTTTCAAGGCCAGAGCCTTTTTGTAGTTCTTTACTGCCTCATCTATAGAACCTCTGGTGTTGAGCGCAAGCATACATCCAATATTATTGTATACATCAGCATAATCCGGTTTCAGCGCCAACGCTTTGTTATAGCACTCTAATGCTTCTTTCATCATCCCTTTATACGTGAAGACACTGCCCAGATTAAAATAAGCCTCAGAAGATTCCGGCTTTAATGTCAAGGCTTTCATATGTTTTTTTGCCGCTTCATCAAATTGTTCTTTTTCAGCAAGTATGATTCCCATATTAATGTATGCGTCAACATGATATGGATTAATTTCAAGTAATTTTTCGTAATAGAACATGGACTCATCTAATCGACTTTCCTGCTGAAGTACAGAGGCGATGTTGTAACAGGCTGCTGCATAATCCGGTTTTAATCTTATAGCTATTTTAAAGTTCTTTAGCGCTTCATCTACATTGCCTTTGTGCTGGAGTACTGTACCAAGATTATTGTATGCCTCGGCATCATCAGGTCTCAACATTAGAGCTTTCTTGTAGCACGTTGTTGCCTCGTCAAGCTTACCTGCCTGTTGGAGCATAAATCCCAGATTGTAATGTGCCTCAGCATAATTTGGTCTGAGTTTGATGGTTTGCTCGAAGCTCTTCCGAGCTTCGTCAAATTTACCGGTTTGCTGAAAGATTGTACCAAGATTATTGTATGCTTCGGCATCATTTGGTTTTAGCATCAGGGCTTTTTTGTAGTACGTTGTTGCCTCATCAAGCTTGCCTGCCTGTTGAAGTGCAAACCCTGCCTGAAAGTATGCTTCGGCATCATTTGGCAATAATCGGTTCGGACTTTTCGAATTTCTGCCGGAATACAAATTGCTCTTTGGTTTTATTTTTATCTTCTTTGCCATATGCCCTGTCTTTAAGGCAGGCGAACAAAATCACTATACTGTTCAAAGTGTCTGTCAAAGGCAAAGGCCTTTTTGAGTTTAAGCGATTTCATGATAGAAAAACTTGTACAATCCGTGAAGCTAAAATTCTTGTCAGCGTATTGTTTGAAAATATTAAAAGCTGAGTCTTCCATTAAAGGGGTTATATTGATTATTTCTATCAGACCACTCTTCTTGAGATTCTCCCTGAATATAATAGCGATGTTGTGTGATACCTTTGTATTGAGATAATTCATTGTTTCACATACAACGAAATTTGTAGTTAGAAATTTCCCACCCTTTTCCTTGGTGGTGTTGTAAAAAGTCTTTGCTTTCTTATGGTTTTCATCGTCTGCATCTGTAAGTGCAATAAGTGCACCTGTGTCTATAAATATTTTCATTTCTTTTTTCCGTATAAATATAAATCATGTTTTACAGAGCCATCCTTAATGCCTGATTTTGCTATTCCGATAATATCTTCAAATGAGTCGCCCTTCTTGTGCCTTTCTGGTTGCATAGCTGCAAAGAGAAACTTCTCAATTGCTTCGCGTATAAGCTGATTTACACTCTTCTTTTCTTCAATCGCCATGTACTTGAGCGCTTTTAAGACATCTTCGGGGAGTCGTATATTTGTTGCAACGTTTAAAGACATATTTCACCTCCGACCTCTTTAATTATAGTGGTATCATAATATCATGATATATAACTTGTCAATGCTTGCATAACCCTTTCCATCATCTCTTCCCAATCCTTTTTGCCAGGTTCCTTATGTCTGAACAACCTGACATCTTCGTACCAGGGGCTGTAATCCATATCGAGATGCCAGCGCCACTCTGCATGAGAGGGTAAGAGTATCCAGGTCTTCTTTCCCAGGGCGCCTGATAAATGTCCAATTGCAGTATCTACGCATATAACCAAGTCAAGATTTTCTATTGCCGCTGCCGTGTCTGAAAAGTCATTAAAAGTTTTTCCTAAATTTAATATCTCTATATCTTCAGGTAAATTATTTAGCTGCTCAATGCCATGTCCCTTCTGCAGTGAATAAATCTTCACCCCTTGCAATCTGCAAAGAGGATAAAAATGCTGCAACGGCATAGATCGGTTTCTGTCAGGCTTTAATCCAGGATTACCTTGCCAGAAGATGCCGATTCTTAAGGGTGTAGGGTCAAAGAACTTTTCGCGATACCACTGCACTTTTTCAGGGTTTGCCTTTAAATACTGCCTTTGCCTGAAAGGTATGTTTTCAAGGTTTGTTTTGAATATGCGAGGCAGGTTTAGAAGGTATATGTTTGTGTCGAATTCCAAATTTTCAACCTGTGTTTCAACATCAAGTATTTCCGCTTTTAAATCACTTTCCCTGAAAAGGTATTCAAGTCCTTTTTTGTTAGGCAGAAATAATACATGTCTTGCTTTGTATTCTCCATAAAGAAAAGGCAGGTATCTCACAAATTGGATAAGGTCTCCGTATCCCTGTTCGGCATAAACCAGAATTATTTTATTCTCAAGAGGACTTCCGTCCCATTCTGGTTCTGTAAGCGCAGGGACCTGCATCGTATACAATCTCCACTCGTATTCTTTCCACCCTTCCTCAAAATTCTTATCAAGGAGATATGCCATTCCCAGGTTGTTGTGCATATCAGCATTGTTGGGTTTCAGTTTTAAGGCTTTTAGATAGTTCTCTATTGCTCCAGCTATGTGGCCCCTGTTTTTCAAAGTGCTTGCAAGATTGCTGTATGCTTCCGCATACTCAGGTTTTAATGTCAAGGCAATCCTGAAATTCTCTATGGCCTCGTCAGGGAGTCCCATGTCTGCTAAAGAATTTCCCAGATTATTATATGCAGCAGCATATTCAGGAGCTAATATCAAAGCCTTCCTGTAATTTTCAACAGCTTGATCGAGCAGACCTTTCTCTTCAAGCGCCAGGCCAAGATTGTTGTATACTTCCGCATCATCCGGCTTTAGCATCAAAGCCTTCCTGTAATTTTCAACAGCTTGATCGAGCAGACCTTTCTCTGCGAGCGCCAGGCCAAGATTGTTATATGCCGCTACATTATCAGGCATTAATTTTAGTGTTTTATTGTAATTTTCAATTGCTTCATCAAACAAGCCTTTGTCAGAAAGTACGAGTCCGAGACTGTTATAATAAAAATATTTATTGGGATTAATACGGATGGCTTCCTCAATATGCCGGATGGCATCATCATGATGTCCAGTTTGGGCTCTGATAACACCAAGAAGATGCCATACTTCTGAATGATTTGGCTGTTTCTGCAATATCTGTCTGCAGATTGTTTCTGCCTGATGTAAATTGCCGGACTGGAAATGCTGAAGAGCTGCTTCAAAATCTTTTTGTAATCCCTTATGACTCCTTGTCTTTACCTTGATCTTCTTTGCCATAGTAATTAGGGAGTAGGGTACAGGACTGATTCACACTACCCCCTACACCCTATCCCCTAAACCCTTTCTCCCCCCGCAGCACTTCTTGTATTTTTTTCCGCTTCCGCAGGGGCAGAGTTCGTTTCTGCCGGTCTTTATTGTCTTTGTTGAAATTCCCCTGAGCTGGTTTAACCCGTCTAAGGCATATTTATTATCAGGATTGAATTGGAGCATCTTCCGGAAAATAACCTCGGCAGTCTTTGAATCCCCCACCCCGTGGAAATTCATTCCGAGTTCGAATGCTTCAACCGAATTCAGCGTTTTTGGAGAAAGGTTGCTGATAAAATCGGGAATATGTTCAGGCCTCATATACCTGAACATATTGAAAAGTCCGTGAAAACCGAACGGATGACCGTTTGTGAAATCCGAACGCTCGTAAGAAAATCTCTCCGCAAGAGATTCCGGCGCGAACTTGATGCCGTATTTGTTTTCGAGGAGGGAGCGGTAAGTCCTGCATATAAGTGTGTCTTCGCCGTATTCGACGGAGCTTGCGTTGATGGATTCATCCATGAGAGCCTGCATGAGGCGTTTGGAACGCAGCGAAAAACCGCCGTTTCCGACATTGTGCCCGTCGTGATACCAATGCCACTTGGCGCCGATATAATCATATTTCAGGAACTCATCCGTCCAGGCCTCAGGGTTTATTATAAACCCGTCATACTGAATCATAAGGATGAAATCAGTATGTATGTATTTATGCAGTTCCTTGATTACAAAACGTGAATACTGCTCCTTTGTGGTGATAGTCGGTATTTTTATGACATCAATTCCATTCAAATTAAAATCTTTGTCTGTGAAGAATACAGCTCTGTCAAAACCGCATTGACGTATGGAATGTTCCAAGGCTCTTATTGAGAGCTCATGGTTACAGCAGTCAATACAGACCAGGGTGGTTGAGGGGATGGTAAGGCGATGTCCGGAATATAGAGAAGATTTTTCAGATTCTCTCTTAAATTGTTGTCCTCGTTCAAATACGATATTCCTTGTAGAATCCATCACATTTCTTTGCCTGAAGGTCATAGTTGAACTATCTGTTCTCCATGAAAATTCACAGGTTATTTTATTGAAATGCCAGAATTTAAATTTTCTCGACATCCTCATCCATAGATCCCAGTCTTCATGAGCGCCGAGAGTTTCGTCAAAAAATCCGACTTCATCTATACAGGACTTCTCGTGCATAAAACAGAGGACAGGAATATAATTCTCATGTAATATCCGGTCATAATCAAAGTCAAAAGTATTAGCTGTTTCCTTGTTGACAGTTATATATCTGCCGTTCTGCATTTCCTGATATGCCCTCACGGCATCCGTGTATGCGACTTTGTAATCACTTGTCTCAAGGAAACTGACAAGAGTTTTGATATGGTCAGGATAATAAATATCATCGTCGTCGAGATAGGCTATATATTTTCCCTTTGCGGCTTTAATGCCGGTGTTCCTCGACGCCGCAAGCCCCTTGTTGTCAGGATGTCGTATATATCTGATCTTATTTTCATTGTTAAGGCTAGTTATCAATTCCTCCACGTCTTTGCCGGCATCGTTCACAACTATAATTTCTATGTTTTTGTATGTCTGATTCAATATGCTTTTCAAAGTTTCAACAAGCAATTCCGGACGATTGAATGTTGGTACGATGACAGAGACAAGAGGATTTGTAGAGACAGTATCTGAGAGATTGCATGGTTTTTCATCCCAGTCCATTATATGCGAGTTGATATCATTTGGGCTCATCATGTTGGCGCATAATCTGCACTCGGGAATGAGACATAATCGTCCCTGCAGTGAAGATATTCGCAATGCTCGATATTGGTCGTTATTCCAGATGGCCTCAAGAGGTTCTGAGAGAACATTTCCGAAATTATATATGCCTGCTTCCACTTTTTCTTTAAAATGAACTTCGGACCCTCCGCACGGATAAACCTCACCGTCAAAACCAATCATTATCTCATTGAGATGCCATGTGCAGGGCTGCGGAATCGCTTTTTCTTTAAAAAGCGGTTCATGAGTTAAACTAATGTCATATTGATTTGCAAGGGACTTAGATTTTTCTACCATGCGGTCTGAGAGCTCCTGATGATAAAACAGCGATTCGCTATTATCCAAACAGTTTCCCGGCGTTTCAATATTCAGATTGCGTATTTTCTCAGGGTAAAAACGGCAATACATCAGATTTATGCTGTCAACGCCTAACTTCCTGCCCAACTCTACCAGTTCAGGCAATTCTTCGATGTTAAGCCTGTTTATTGCGCTTGATAATTGAATACGCATGTTTTTGCGCAAGTCGTTCCTCTTTTGAGCGAGTCTTACGACATTGGAACAGACTTGGTCAAAACAATCCACCTGCATGATTCTCTTGTATGTCTTTGCAGTAGCAGAATTGATTGATATGTTGATTGAAGCAACATCATTTTCGAGCAGTTGTTTTGATATTTTTTTGGAAAGTGCTATGCCGTTAGTTGTAAATGCGATACTGATATCAGGATATTCTTTTCTTATAAACTGGAGAATCGGAATTAAGTCTCTGTTTAAAAGAGGATCGCCTGCGCCAGCCAACACAATGCTCTGAAAATTATGAAGTCTAAGATTCTTTGCCATTATCCTAAACTTTTCCAGGGTTATCATTCTTCCGCTCTTGCTTCGGAAGTAATCACCTCCACACATTATGCATTTGGCATTACACTTATCATTCATTAAAAAATGCACTTGGTATGGCATGTTGTCTGCGATGCCTGCAGATGGAGAGATGGTTGAAAGAGCATTGCTTATTATGTGCCCGATATCCGACCCTGCATTTGCTGACAGGCTGACTGCTGATTTGTCAGTCGGATATGTATCTGTGATTCCCAGAAGCCTTTTGGCTGTGACAACATCCTTTTGTTCGTATAAATTAGGATGGTTGAGGACAATTTGTGCGAAAAGTTCATCATGTGCCTCAAGGGCATCCATATACATGCTGTTTTCTTTAACACGGTACATTAACAAAGGTTCTGGAATTCTCTTTCCATAAAACCCTTTTTCACCACAGGAAATCCAGAAATTCCAGTCTTCATATCCCTTTTTCATATTTGTGTTGTATCCGCCTGCAGCATCCCATACCTCACGACGGTACATGGAAGAATAGTTGAGATGGTTCTCAAACCGAAGCCTGTCAAAATCATATTCACATTCATTAACAATTTTATTGACGCTGCCGAAGTGGATTGCATCGGTGTACGCGATAGCAATTTCTTTATCAGACTCCAGTAATGCAACCATCTTCTCCATTCTCTCGGGCTTCATAAAATCGTCAGAGTCGAGAGGCAGGATATATTTGCCCCTTGAATTTCTTATACCGTAATTCCTCGCGTCAGCAAGCCCGCCGTTTTCTTTTTCGAGGAGGATGATTTTCTTGTCGGGATATTTTGCAATCAGCTCTTTAGCGACATGGGAAGTATTGTCGGGGCTGCCATCATTGACGATAATGCATTCCCAGTTCATATAGGTCTGATTGACAACGCTTTCGACAGCCTCAGTCAAATATTGCGCCTGATTGAAGCAGGGGATAATAACGGAGACAAGCGGGGCGTCAATATTCAAAGACATAATCTCATCCTGCAAATAAGAAGCAATTAAAGCATGCAGTTTTGCTGTTTTATGCTCTAAAGCGCCACTCAAACTTTGTCTTCCTCCAGCAATTATATTTTCCGAAATTACAATAGAGGGGTTATGAATTGCATCGATATGTTCATTTTTGTAAAATTGCATTTCATCTTCATAGCCTGAAAGTGAAATTACTGCTGCAGCCTTTTTTAAGACAGAAGGGAGTCTCCTAATGAATTCCGGATTGGATAGTAACTGCCTGTTGCTGTCAGAGATAAATGCAGGCAGCATCAAAACATTGCTGGTTGAAGGCACAGGCATATCTTCAAAAGCCCAGATAGTCATATCGTCTGGATAGCTGAGCAGGATACATGTGTTGTACTTCCCAGAGAGTATTAGCTGTTGCAACTGATAAAAACATATAGGCGTCATATGCGGCCATGCGCGCGTTTGATTTAGAACGATGATATTCATGCCTCTATGAGGATAAGAAGACCGTCCTGGAGCATCGAATGTTGCTACATCTACGTTATGTCCTTCCTTCACCAGATGAGTGCCAACATCCTCTGCAACGGCGCCCAAAACATCCGGATCAGGCCAGAAATCGTTGCATATGATTAAGACATTTGAAGTGATGGAGGCAGTATCTTTATTATCAAGAATAAGTTCTGCGATGCGCCGTCTGCGCTCTGCAAATAATGCCGGATGATTTAGGATAATTCTTGCTATCAGCTTTTGACGCTTTTTCGTAGCGTCTTTAAGCATAGAATGTTCCTTTTTCCGGTAAAAAAACAAAGGCTCAGGTATGCGGTAGCCTTTCCATCCCTTCTCAACGCAGCCTATCCAGAAATCCCAGTCCTCATAGCCGTCCCTCATATCCGCATTGTATCCGCCGACCTCTTCCCATGTCTTTTTTCGGACTAAGGAACAGACACATACTATATTGTCGCCGTATACCAATGTATCTGCATTAAAATCAGGATACAGGAAAATGTTGTGCTCAAGTCCAAAATGCTGAATGTTAGAGAAAACAAACCCAATCTCTGGATTTTCTTCCAGGAAGTTTATGGTTTTATCAAGAAATAAGGGAGATATCATGTCGTCGGCATCCAGGGGAAGCCAGTATTTGCCTTTCGAGTCCCTGATGCCGGTATTCCTCGCATCCGACAGACCACCATTAGGTTTTTCAAGTAAGATGATTTTCTTGTCAGGATGCTTTGCGATCAACTGTCTTGCAACTTCAGAAGTATTGTCCGGACTTCCATCGTTGACAATAATACATTCCCAATTCTGATACGTTTGATTAACAACGCTTTCGACAGCCTCGGGCAGGTATTGCGCCTGATTGTAGCAGGGGATAATTACTGAGACGAGAGGTTGTTTCATTAAAACTTTTTCAGCAAGCTGAACAAGTTTCAGAACAACTTCCTGATGACATGAATTAGGCAAGAAATCATTGTATGCTAAAACATCGATCCGATACCCGTCGTTGAAAATTTTCAAGAGATTTTCAGGGCTGTATGCAGCATTATCACTTGCGCGATTAGCGGCTGCTGTATTCTGGACCTTATTAATTGGAGCGCAGAAAGTTATTGTCTGTTCAAAGCAAAGAAGAAAGGGCAGTTTATCCTTAAATTCAGATGCCCTGTCGGCCATGAATCCTTCGAGGGTATTGGGGTTATAAAATGAAAGCTGCGATATAAACGGCAAAATGTCGGCTGTCCTGTAAACTGAGCTCGACACCTCAAGCGGGTAGCCGAAGTCATAATCCGAGATAGTCCAGTTATATCTAAGATGCCCGGCCTCACCAAAAGGGTGGAATTCGGGAGGTCGTTGTTCATTATCGAGTGAATAACAATAAGTTGTGTTTCTGCCGAGTCTTAGAGAAAAGCCGAGAGAATCGGGATAATTTTGAAGGGATGAAATAACATCAGACACGTGGAAATCACGAACAAATATATTATCATCAACAAGGAAGAGTATATATTCTGAATCCTGCAGTAATGACAGTAAATCGGATTTAAAGCTTTTTTCTCTGACAAAGCTGACTGATGGATACTCGCGCTTTAGTTCCGCATATGCCTCTTCAAGTTGCTCGCTTGAAACAGTATACAAGACTTTAAGTGCAATTTTATTCGCATCTTTACAATGCAAGTAGAAAGAACGGATTGTTGCATCGAGTTGGAGAGGCCTGTCTTTGCTGAAAATCACTCCTGTGACAGAAGCTCGCGGCAGAACTGTACTTTCAAGTATGCTTTTAGTTTGCCCGACCTTTTCATGATGTTTTCTAAGATAAAGGTCTTCATATTTATCTACAACTGCTTCCCATGTAAGTTTATCTTTCCACTCCTGCCAGCCTTCAAAGGCAAGCTGATTTCTGAGATCTTCATTATCCAACAGCTCGTTGGCATTTGCTGCCATTTCTCCGGGCTTGCAAACAATGCCGCCTTTCCACTCCCTGACATTGCCGCAGTCAGTTGAAACGAAGGGGGTTTTTGATGCCTTAGCTTCGATAATTACGAGGGGTGATGCCTCAATGTATGAGCCGAAGAGGAATATGTCGGCCTCATGATATGCGGCAATCGTATCTGTACGGGGAATGTTGACGCAGAAAACAATATTCAGTCCGTCTGCCTGTTTTTTCAGGCTCTGAAGTTCATCGCCTTCCTTTCCGATCAATACCATCGTGAAATCAGGCCGGTTCATTTGACGGACAGATTCGATCACTCTATCCTGTCCCTTGCCGCCGTAAAAGTTTGCGACACAAAGCCCCATAAATTTAGTTTTTATCCCATACTTTTCACGAAAGTCTAATTCGGGCTTTTTTATAAATTCATCTTCGTCCACTCCGTTAGGAATAACGATACTGTTTGTAACCCCGTGTTCTAACGCATATGTATAATCTTTGTATAAAGCCGAATGGTAAATCGCGGCGTCATATATCGGAAGAATCTTTGGAATGATGTTGCTGAAGTAGTTCTCGAAATTTTGCCAGCGGAGCGTCTTACTGTCTATCAGAGCCGAATACCCGCATGGAGCGATAATATTGGCGCGTCTGGTTTTTGTCTTATAGATGACATCAAAGGCAAGGTCGGTCGCCCATTGCTGGGCAGCATAGTTCATCATCACATTCGAGGGATGAAGCGACAAAAAATCCTGATAGCGCCGGATGTCGCTTCCGTTAAAGCCGTTGGCTGTATTGCCGCGAACATCGAATTGACGGATTGTCACTCCGTTCAACTCTTTGAAGTCGCGCTCCTGAAGCTTTGTAGTCGCAACGGTAACATGATGACCCCGCCTCGCCAGCCTTTCTGATATTTGCTGAACTACTATCTCAGCCCCGCCGATGTGGGGGAAATAGAACTCGACTGAATGAAGGATATATAGAGATTTACTTTTCATTTAATTCCTTTTGAAGGTTCAAAAGGTTTTTTTGCTTTTACATTTAAGCTGATATATTCATTGAAAGTTTCATGGGCGAGTGAAGCATCTTGAAGTCCTAACCAATGAGGTGAATGCGGATACTCTTCAATTTCAGTAAAGCCTACCTGTTCTAACAAATGTTTTAACCATATAAAATTGAAACCGGTTTTATGAAAATCCCATTGGTTGCCCTGGCCACCATATATGAGTCCAATCCATGGTGCGCTAGGAGGAGTTTGAAAATGCTGCCAATTCTTATGGTAAATTTTAATTATACGGTCAATGTCAGGAACTGATATTCTTAATTCACCATTTGGTTTAAGCACCTCCATCCAACGACGAAGAATTGGCAAAATTTCGTTATGATTAAAATGTTCTAAAACATGACATGCATAGATTAACGAAGCGCTATCTATAGAAAATTTATTTAATTCTGTAATATCGTCAACAACATCAACAGCAGACAAATTTTGATCGATATCGACATTAATAAAATCTGGAATTTTGATATTTCCACAACCGAGGTGTAGCTTTACCCCAGAATCAGGCATAGCATCGTCATGTATCGAATTCTCTTTGAATGATTCTGATTCAATTAGACCTGATCGCTGATTAAAAAACGCAGCATAAGTAGATTGCACCTTTTTTGCCAAGTCCTGCTGCAGCTCGGATTTTGCGCTGCCGATACTTTCCGGATGCAGGCGGATTCTGTGGAGCGCTTCCGGGATATTCGCCATCTCAAATCCTGCCATCAACGCCCTTGCAAAGAAATCATAATCCTGCGCTGCGGGGAAATCTTTATCATAGGAACCGATCTTATCGAAAACCTCCCGGCGAATAACCGCTGCGCTGTGTATCATGGAATTCATATCGCCGAATGTTTCACGTATCCGATCAGGTTTCCACTCAATGGGGGGCTGTCCTTTTATGTTTTCTTCATCGTCAAAATATTCGGCAAAGCATCCGGCAATGGAAATCTCCGGATGAGTTCCAAGATATTCAATTAGCTTTTCGAGTTTGTTCGGCAGAGATATATCATCGCTGTCGTGGTTCATAAGGTATTTTGACCTGGGACTGCATTTTTTTATTGCCTTATTGCGCGCATTGACAACCCCTGAATGTTTTAGTTTCAGAAGCTTGATCCTTTTATCTTTGGAGGCATATTGCCTGAGTATGTCCAAAGAATTGTCTGTTGAGCCGTCATCTGAGATAATTAACTCAAAATTTTTAAATGTCTGATTCAATATAGAGTCGAGCGTATCCTTAAGATATTTTCCGGAATTGTATACAGCCATGTATATCGAGACGACAGGGTAATCGCCTTCTTCAAAAAGAGAGAGGCCTCTCATGGGCTCAAACCCCGGGGCTATGTTTTTGGATACAGCAAGATAATTTGAGTACCTGTAGTTTTCAAGAGACTCATGCCATTTAGAAATATAGGCAAGCCCGTCAGGGAGTATCCTGAAAATGACATACCCGTATTCAGTCAGAAGGGCGCATATCTCCTTCAATGTTATCCCGGCATCAGTATATGTGCCGCCGTATTCGAATTGAATCGCTTCGATTTTATTGTTCTTCAGGAGCGTCTCCGCTCCCTTTAAAACGTCAAGCTCGGCCCCTTCGGTGTCAATCTTCAGGAAGTTTATTTTATCTACGGCATGAGCTTTACAAAAAGAAGACAAACTTTTTGTGTTTATCCGAACAGAAACAGGCTGAATGTTCAGGTTCTCTTCCACACTGTTTCTACGGTAAAATGTGGACATCCGGGCAGACTGGCTTGACTGGTTATAATGGTAAAAAGTCTTCTTGCCGCTCCGCTTGGACAAGGCAATATTGTAGATATTAGCTTTGGTATCGGACAGATTTTCCGTCAGCATGTTAAAAGTCGGCTCGACAGGCTCGAATGCATATAAAGTTACATTTGGCTGAACGGATAATATCTTTCTGCTCCATTCGCCCTGATTAGCCCCGACGTCAAAAACAACATCGCCCGGCCTGATTAAATAAGGCAGTAAGGCGGCTTCTCCATTATTCTCTGAATTGCTGTCGTCAAATCCGATCTGCTCGAGGTCCGGAGTTTCATAGTATATCCTAATATTTGAAAGTCTTTCGGCATCTTCTTTGATAACTTTTATAAGATCATACCCGATCTCTTTATGACAGGCTTCAGGCAAGAAATCCCTGTATTTATGAATGTCAATGACAAAACCCTCATCGAACAGCCGCCCAAGATTATAGGGAGAGTATTCTTTTGAATTTCCTTTTCTGTTCTCTTTAAAAACATCCTGCACGATATTGGCAGGATTGCAGAAGGCGATTGACTTGTCATAACACAGGAGATATCGTTTGTCTGAAATAAATCTGTCCCTGTTCCTTGCAAGTTCGGATTCGAGTGTATTTGGGTTCTGATAATCCAGGTCATTGAGAAGTCCGAACAAGTCCTTTATTCTGTATACAGAGCTTGAGACTTCCAGAGGATAGCCAAAATATCCACTTGCATTTGTCCAGTTAACTTTCAGCATTTTATCATTCAAAGATTTCAGTTCCGGCTGTACTTGAGCAGAATTAGAAGGATAATGGAATTTAATGTTTTCTCCGAGACGTAGGGAGAAACCAATCGCTTCTTTTTCAAATAAAAGTGAGTTCATTATCTCAGACACAGAAAATTCTTTTATGAATATATTGTCATCAACCATGAAGAGTACATATTCAAAACCATCAAGATTTGACAAAAGATCCTTTTTAAAGTCGCTTTCTAATATAAACTTTACAGAATCATAAGTTGCCTGTAACCTTTCATAGTGAGATTTGTGAAACAAGTTGGAGGTCTTATAAATTACTTTCAGGTCAATAAATTCTTTGTCTTTGCAGTTAAGGTAGAATGATCTTAGAAGGGCGTCAAGCTGCATGGCCCTGTCTTTACTGAAGATCATCCCTGCGATTTTTCCTATCTTTTCTTCGGAAACTAATGTTTTAAATTTATCTATTGACGGTTGACTCGTTTCTTGAGAAGACGGCGGAGTAGGGGGGAGAGCGGAATAGGAGTTGTCAGGCATGCTCATTTTATGCAGAGCTTTTTCAAAATTATTGCACCACACATCCCATTTCTTCTCCTCACTGTCTGATTCGTCAACCATACTGTCTCGAAGCAACACTTTTGCATTCTCTATTATTATTTCGATATCCGACATTGTTGATTTTTTCGCAGTAACAGTGATATTCCTTAACATCTTCCATTGGTCAAATTCAATCCGGTTTATTTCAAAACCAAGAGCAGACAGCATATGCTTGAACTTCTCGCCGTCCCAGCCATCCATATGCACAGCCCATTTAGCTTCATGAGAGCCGAAAAGATGCCTCAGCACCCCCTGTTTTTCTTTATAAGCGATCTCTTTTGAATTTAGCAGTTGAATGCTTGCCTCAAGGTCAGGCGTTTCGATTATGAGCAGCCCGTCAGGCACAAGCCACTCATGCCATTTGCAGAGAAGGGCCAATGCGGTTGACCTGTCAAAATGCTCAAATACATGATGCGACCTGATTTCATTAATAGATGCAGGTGGAAAGGCAAGAGTTGTAATATCTGTAAATAGGTCAGCGTTTGCAGCCTTTTGTACAGTGTGCTCATCTGAAGGGAAATCAATATTAATATAACCTTCAAGATGGTTTTGCCCGCAGCCGAGGTGAAGCTTAAGTGGCTGTCCTTCATACCATAAGCTGGCTTTCTTCAAATCCATAAGAGTTCCCGATATCACAGTAGGTATCTCTTTAAAATCCCTCCACATCAATCTCCGTCCATTCGGTTCTTTCGATGTAGTGCCATAATGCCCCCAGCGCTGAGAATATAGACGGATATCTTCTGTGGATGCATCAGCATTGGCCTGTTTGACACTGTCCATGACATTGTTATGGATAACAAAGCATTCGGGCAAAGGGATAAGCGTTCTGCCACTTTCATATAACTTGAAGCAAAGGTCTCCGTCTGCGCAGTAGAATTTATATTCCTCGTTTAGCCCCCCGACTTCGTGAAAATAATCCAAACGTATAATGCCATAATTCATCAGCAGCTTTTTGCCGAATGTATAATCAATGCCGTAGTCATCCCATCCGGCTTCTGCAATCTCGTTCTTATAGAAAAATATTCCACCTGCAACATTTGGAGGCTGTTGATTCAAGATTTTCAGGGCCCGGCTGATGCAGGCTTCCTCGAAAATAATGTCATCACTTGCATACATAGCCCATCTTCCATTTGCCTGCGAAAAGCCGAAATTATACAACTGAGACCATGCATGCCTTCTCTCACCGAGATACTCGACTTCACTGTAAACCCTTTTTATTCCGTGGCTCTTCAATACTTCGAGCGTATCGTCGGCAGAGCCGCCCTCAATCACAATGACTTCATACCTCACTCCATCTGCAGCATATTCCAGACTAATGAGCATCTCGTCAAGAAGTTCTGCACGGTCTTTAGTGGCAATGACGATGCTTAGGTCAACATCTTCATTGCTATCGGCAGAGGTTCTCTCTTGCAAAGTCTCGCTTTTTATTTTTTCACTTGGCCTTGTCTGGATATCGATGTCTTGAATTTGATTAGAGGTATCTGTATCGATATCTTTATTATTTTCGCTTGCTGATGTGTTTTTTTCAGAATATCCGGTTTTTTCCATCCAGTTGCCATGCAACGACCAGAATAGATTAAAATCGTCTCCTTTGATTTCACTAATTCCTTTTGCCATGTCTCCTTGCCTGAAAAACCTTGGATTGATTTTTTGAAATGACCTGAAATCATTTTTCCATTCTTTCACAACACACAAATCTGTAAACTTTGCAATCTTATCAATTTCATTAATCGGATTAGTTAATAAATCCTCATATTTAATAAGTAACGTATTGTTTCTATTGAAAGGATCCCATGCATTTAAATGTTCGCTCCAGGAACCAAAACCAACTGTTCCTTTAATAAAATCAGACAAGGGATGTTCTTTGCCAAAATCAATCAGATAATGCCAGTATGATACAATAGAGCAGCGACCATCCCTTGCAACGTAAATGGCTTTCGAATCATCTTCAGGATAATTATGAGTTTTAACAAAATATAACCGGTCTGATTGTTTCATTTTTCGGTAGGCATCGTCCCAATTACTGTCTAACATTTTGTGTCCGACCAGTTCCATCATCTTCCGGTCAGCGCCGATATCAGCCGGATCATTATATTTGGAATATGTCCCATACCCGAAGACAGAATTTAATATTATTCTCACTAATGTATTACCAGATCTCGGATATGACGCTATCCATATAATCATTGCATTAGAGGCCTTTCAATTTTAATATTTAGATATATAGTGTTCCATTTACTAACCAGAGTTTCTCTCTCTTTAAAACTTTCTCAGTTTCAAATCCATTCTTCTCCGAAAGTGGATGACACACATATATATCTTTTAGATTATCTCCCCGATTTATTATCGAGGAACCCAGAACCAATATAAGTAGTTGATCAGTTGTTAACAACTTTGAACCGTCCTGCATATGTGTTATTACCGGGTTTTGTTTTAATAAAAATTCATTAAATATTTGTTGATCACAGGGAAAAGGAGTTATTTTTAACATATTGTTAAGTATATTTTTGTTCGATGGCGTAGTCCTGAAATAGATCCACCCTGTACAAATTGTGAATTTCCATATTTCTCTTGCGGTTGGTGGCCATGCTCTGTCATGTTCAACAATGGAGCCAACAATGTCATAATTTGCAAGGTCAATATGTTCAAGCGGATTTCTTAACCAGACTGCATCTAGATCCGACCAGAGAACATCAATATCTTGTTTTAAGATTTCATAAGGGATCTTTAATTTATAGTACTTTAAATCATCCCAATTTTCCGCTTCTATCTTAAATAATATCGTATTGATATTTTCACTGTTCAAAATTTCATACGATTCCATATCCAATGCATAAATTACATAATTTGTAATATTTAAAGCATTCAAGTGTCTTGTCCAATTAATGGCTACCCTTACATAGTCATAATTGACACATGAAATAATAATTAATTTGTTTTTTACAAATTTGTTTATTTCTTTTATATCAAATGTATCATTCATCTTGGTTAATAGATCTCAATAACGATCTATGAGATAATCCCATGTGTTTGGGGTCAGGTTTTTAATCTCGACTTCTTAATCTCTATTTATATCATCTACCGATATTATTCTCCTCAAGTGACCAGCAGAAGACATTAATTTCCTTATCTTTCATCTCTGGATTTTAACATGTTTCTGCAACAGGCACCTTCTGTAAAAATCATTCAACTTGTCAGCAAAGTCAGGCGTGTTCTGCATCCGTTTCCTGACAATTTCTTTTGTCTTGATATAGAGCATGAGATCCCAGTGGTTGGAGGCAAGCATTGCATCCAGTGTTTCGAGGCCGAGGGCCTCAAATATGGCCCTTACCCTGTGCTCCAGAATTTTCTCTCCCGAGAACGTTATACTGTGACCTGCATAGGAGAGGTCAATATCCGGACAATAAGGCCTCAAGGCCTCTTCAAAAAGCACCAAGCTTTCATCATGATAATCTGCAAGGCCCAGCAGAGGCATGCCGTTGATACGAGCGAATGCAAGTTTAAACTCTTTTTCATTTATTTTCTGAGGATATCCTTCCGTACAGAAACGGGTCTGGAAATTATTGATAATTTCATTTTTCCCGGATGTAATTTTCTGTAATATATATTTCTGAAACGATATCTTTTTTGTCCTGGCATCTTCCGATAAGGGCTCCTCATATTTCTGTTCATAAAGATAGATAGAGCCGAGCCGGTCTACGGGATGACGAAATATAATCGCCGGCAGTAGCTTTACATTCTGAATCTCAGGAAGCGGGAATCTAATATGGTGGCTTGAAAGCGCTTTCAGTTTCGGGTTTTCACTGATAAAAGGGCCCAGGTATGCTGCGCCGCTTTTCATCCTGTTGGCATCCCGGTGTACAAGAAAAGAATCTCCGAAATTATTCTTCAGGCCGTTGTCAAATGTATGCCCGGCATTTCTGAATATATGACAGTGAATGATTACTGTTTTCATCATAGGAAATTTAAAGAGTCAGGTTCCGTTGCTATATGCTACCTGCTTTTTAATTTATTATAATCATAAATGATTGGAATAAGGGAAACCTTAGACATCCGCCTTGAGCTGTCACAGTACGCTCTCTCTTACTCTCAAGGGGATAACAGTCGAAAGGTGTTTGGTTTTATCAACAATATGTAATCTTACCTTTTCCGGGATATCATGGGAACTCGATTCCTCTTCCCACTCTTCAGAGGTTTTCTCTTTTCTCAGATCTTTTTTAAAATATTCAAAATATATTTCATCATAACCTTCTAAAAGCAGGGCTTCTCTTTTATCTTTGATGCCGATTATATTCTCATATGCATATAAAGATTTCTTCCCGTTGTCGTCAGATACTACTTTATATGTGACAATAACATACCCCTTATTATCACTCCACAAAGAATAGTTTGTGGCAACTCTGAGAGAGTCTTTTTGCCCTGTAAAATAAAATTTTAAATTGCCATCAGTTTGATATGTAAGCGGTATACTCGACTGGATTTGCGAGTCTATAATTTTCAAAGAGGCCCTGATTCTTTCAAGTGCGTCTATCTTTTTCTCCCCGAGGTTCATGGAACGGAAACTTACATTCATGGCACTGCCTATTATCAGGATAATAATTCCAAGGATGGTAATTGAGATTGTTAATTCAAGGAGGGTGAAACCCTGTTTTTCTTCACAACTTTTATACTTTTTAATGTCAAGCTCCTCTCTTTTGCGGCTTTGGTCCAGTGGATGGTTAAATCAATTTCCATAAGTTTTACTTTCAGATTCTGGGTCCTCTCTTTTTGAGAATCTTTTATTGAGACATCTATTTTATATCCTTCGGCTGTTGCTTTGCTCCAGGAGCCTTCTGAAAGATCCTGTCTATCCATTATGGCTCGCATGGCATCTCCTGCTTTTGTTGCAGCCAGGACATAGTCTTCTGATAGAGATATGTTCTTTAAATTGGCTGAAAAAAGCTGCAGCACGACCATAAGCGCAATACCGGATATCGATAGCGCTATCATGATTTCAAGGAGGGTGAAGCCCTGTTTCCTCATTTCACTACCACTGCTCCAACAATCGGGTCTATCTTTATATGAATTGTTTTTTTCTTGTTCCAGAGCGCTATCATTCCCCCTTCAATACCGCCTGTTGTATTTACTGTCAGGCTGTATTTCCCGCTGGTTAAATCGCCGGCTATCGGGTCTATTATTTTGATATTAATGTCAGAGGGTATGTCTTCATAATTGGCGTCTTCTATTCCGAATATTTTTGAATCCATATCAAAGGTGATGGTCTTTATTTCCCCGCTTATTTTTGCAAGCGATCTGGCATGTCTTATAGTGGCTGATATCTTCTTGGCTGTTGAGTCAAGCTTTGCTGACGGCAGCATATTGGTAAACAGGACTGAGGAAAGTCCGAATATGAGTGTGGCAATAAACATTACGATTATCAGCTCAATGAGGGTGAAGCCGGTGTTCCTCAAAACGGTACCTCTGAAATGGTGAAGATACCCATGAGCATTGACAGGACTATGAAGCCTATAACCAGGCCCATTACAAGTATCATTGCAGGTTCAAGCAGGCTGATGAATCTCTTTATTGCTACTTTTAAATTCTTCTCATAAGTGGATGCAATGGTTAGCAGCATGCTGTCGAGCTGGCCTGTTTCTTCTCCTACCTGAATCATGGAGATGGCGAGGGGAGGCAGGACCCTGGCTTCTGATAAGGGTACCGTTATGCCTTTTCCTTCTTTAACGCCCTTGGAAACGGTGGCGATAGCAGAGGCAATGACGCGGTTATTTATGACGTCTTTTGAGTTATTCAGGGCCTGAAGCATGGGCACTCCGCTTTTAAGCAGGGTGCCGAGCGTCCTGCAGAACCTTGCTGTTTCAAGCTTTCTTATTACATCTCCCATTATCCTTAATTTGAATGAGTCAAAACTGTACCTGCCGTTATCTGTATCAATGTATTTCTTCAATGCCGTGCCTGCTATTACTGCAAACAGAAAAAAGAACCACCAATATTCTTTCAGTGCATTGCTGAATGCAAGAAGCATCTGTGTAGAAAGGGGGAGCGAGGCGCCGAGTTCTGAAAATATCTTACTGAATTTGGGAAGCATGAATGTCAGAAGAATGAGTATTGATATTCCGCCTGTAGCCAGGAGTATTACAGGATAGATCATTGAAGAGATGACGTGCTCTTTTAATTCCCTGGAGGCCTCCAGAAATTCATTCAGCTTGTCCAGCACTATGTTCAATACGCCGCCGGCCTCGCCGGCCTTTATTATGTTTATATAAATCCTCGGAAAGATTTTTGGATGTTTCTGCAGGGCCTCAGAAAAAGAGCTGCCTTCTCTGATGGCTTTCAGAACGGCTTTAATCACGCCTTTAATCTCTGCGCTTTCCGAAATTTCAGAGAGTATATTCAGCGACCGGTCCAGCGGCAGTCCGGCTGTCAATAGGATGGAAAGTTCTGTTGTAAGTGTAAGGAGCGCCTCGCCAGATGATTTTTTAAAGGTGAATTTTTTTCTGGTTTCTTCCCCTGAAGCGGAGATCTTTAAGAGGATAACGCCTGTATTCCTGATCTTCTCAACTGCAGACTTTTCATCTGCAGCCTCTATAACTCCCTCTGTAACGGTCCCATTCGAAGAAGCTGCCTTGTATGAGAAGATAGCCAATTAGGACTCCTGTGTTACCTTCAGGATTTCGCTCAGGGTTGTAGTCCCGGCCTTTATCTTTTCAGCGCCGTCTTCCATCAGGGTCTTCATGCCGCCTCTCCTTGCAGCTTCTCTTATCTGATTTGAATCGGCATTCTTCAGGATGAGTCTTCGTATTTCATCAGAGATGATAAGCAGTTCAAATATTCCGGACCTGCTGTAGTAACCGGTAAAGGTGCATTTTTCACAGCCTTTTCCTTTATAAAGCGGAGTGTCACTGCTGATGCCGAAAAGACTGAGTTCTTCTTTATCGGCTGCTGAGGTGTCGGGTTCTTTGCAGGCCGGGCATATAACCCTTATAAGCCTTTGCGCCAGGATTCCCCTGATAGTTGAGGAAAGGAGAAAATTCTCAAGGCCCATGTCAATAAGCCTGGTTATTGTGCTTGGGGCGTCGTTTGTATGTAATGTTGAAAATACCAGGTGTCCTGTCAGGGCTGATTGTATGGCTATTTCCGCAGTCTCGAGGTCTCTGATCTCGCCAATCATTATTACATCAGGATCCTGCCGCACCACATGCCTGAGAGTAGTTGCAAAGTTTAAACCTATCTGGGGTTTTACCTGTATCTGATTTACCCCCTTCAACTGATACTCTACAGGGTCTTCAACTGTGATGATCTTTCTGTCCGGAGAATTTATCTTGTCGATAGCGCCGTAAAGAGTTGTTGTCTTTCCGCTGCCTGTCGGGCCTGTGACTAATATAATGCCGTTTGGCTTGTTGATGAGCTGATTAAAACCAGACAGCATTTGCGGAGAGAAGCCGAGAAGATTTAAATCTACAACGATGCTTTCTTTACTGAGTATCCTCATGACAACGCTTTCACCATATAGCACGGGTATGGTTGAAACCCTCATATCTATCTCTTTATCGCTGACCTTGAGTTTGATGCGGCCGTCCTGAGGCAGTCTCCTTTCAGCGATATTGAGCTTGGCCATTATTTTTATTCTTGATATAATGGCTGCCTGAAGCTTCTTGGGAATTGATTCGATGTCATAAAGAACACCGTCTATGCGGTATCGTACCTTCAATTCATCTTCAAACGGTTCTATGTGAATATCGCTGGCCCGGCTCTCAACGGACCGGGTTATGAGCATGTTAACGACTTTTATTATCGGGGCCTCTGACGCCAGGTCTTTAAGATGGCCGACGTCCTCTTCCTCTTCCTTTAGAAATTCAAATCCCTCTCCGCCGATATCCTCAATGATTTTGCTTATATTCTGCGCCTCCAGCCCGTAGAACTTTGATATGTAATCTTCCAGTATGCCAGGTTCTGATGCATACACCTCGACGCCTGCGGATGTTGCTACTCTGACAGCATCTATGGTGATTCTGTCATCAGGGTTTGCCATGGCCACTTTCAGGATATTGTTTTTAAATTCCAGAGGGATGACCATATTTTCACGTATGAAGCGGGATGATATTTCATTGATTATCAGGGGGACCTTGGGAAGGTCTTCTGCTTTCAGACAGCGTATATCTTTTTCTAAATTTTTCATCGGTCTCTCTTCAAGGATTCAAGCGTTTCTACAAGGGTTTTGCATTCCCTGACAGCAATATCAGGATTGTCTTTTATATATTCCATCTTCTCCAGCGTTTTTTCAGCAGATGAAAACCCTTCCTTCATACGTGCAAATCTATTTCTCAAAGACGATACCATAGTGTTGCAGTCTTTTGCTGTTTCCTTGAAATCATCGCTGCTGCGCAGAAAAATGTCTATTGAAAGATCCCCGTTTGCTGCCTTTTCGATATCTGCCTTTAATCTGTATATGGGCCCCGAAGTTTTCTTAAGTGTATAGATGATAAATATGATAAGCGTTATCACTGCAAGAGACATGGTAATTGCAACAGATGAGATGAGATGGGGTCTTACTATTTCGCCAATAGTCTCTACCGGCAAATGCATCTTCCATCTGAAGAATTCGAGTTTTCTGTATGACAGATAGTTGAACAGCATGAGGTTCATCAGGAAATATGCTGAACATATGGATACGATCCGTAAGGCTATTCTCCATTGATATGCCTTGTCAGTTATATATTGTTTTCTCTTATAGTCCATAATTCCTCCTAAATACAGGGGTTAGGAAAGATACTACCCCCTATTCCCTGCACCCTCTATTATTAAAGCGCATGGCATGCCAAACAGAGTTTGCTGCCGCTGTTGCTCATCACAAGCGACATCTGTGTTGGCGAATATACATCATGGCACGACCCGCATCCTACTGTTCCATTAAAAAAAGTAATCCTCTTGTCAACAAGGGCTATGGGTATTAACTTCGCATCTACTCTGTCAATTCTGCTTTGCTCATAATCAATGCCTATGGGATGCGAGTGACTGGGGTCGTCATGAATCCATACGCCGCTGCCGAAGCCGAAGGTTGTTGCTCTGCTCAGGACTCCGCCATGGCAACTGATGCATTCCTTGGAAATTTCATCAAGGGGTTCAGAAGGGTCTATTACCTTGAATCTGCTTCCTATATGAGCAGTGTCGAGGGTGTCAGCATGGCTTACTTCAGAGACCCCCTGAGTATGACATGATATACAGAAGCTCCGGCCTGTATAGGGTCTTCTCAGGAAATAAGTTCTTTCACCAAAGATGTTAACGCTTTCCTTATGTATATTATGGCAGGTGCTGCACGTGACTACGCCGTTTCTTAAGGGCAGGTCAGTTGGTACTGTAATAGCCGGCGACGGGTAGACATTCACGGGATGCGATGATTTTGCATTTATCCTGTCATGGCATCTTTTGCATATGTCAGTGACCGGCATGATGAGATCTTTGGGGTCCTGTTCATAATTTACATGACAGAGCAGGCATTCTTCGCTGGAGAACTCATGCGGATTATTCAGGACTGCATATACGATAAGAATAGAGGCAATGAGAAGTAACAGGATTATCAAGCTCTTTTTCATAGTTTGATTTTAGAAAGTATATTATTTATTTCTTCAGCTTTATGCCCCAGTTCTTTCCTCCGGGCTTCAGCAGTTTCAGAATCTTTTGTTTCCAGGGCGTGATGCATCTCCTGTGCTTTTTTGGACATTTCGTCAAGGATATTACTCAGTGCGGATAATCTTTCATTATAGTTTGAAGATACCTTGTTTAGTGCGTTGGCGAGAGGTTGTATGGCATCTTTTTCCCTGAATTTAATAAGTGAGTCAAGATTGCCTTCGGATATTTGCCTGGTAACAGCCTTTATCCTTACCAGGGGGCCGACAATCTTGTGTGTATACAGGACAATGGCAATTATTGCAAAGACTGCTGCAATAATTGCAGGTGGTATGAATATCAGCAGGGTGTCCTTTATGACAGTTGTCTTGAAGTTGACAATAGTATTGATCTTTTGAGCATAAGTCTCGCCGAGCGCTTTATTGGTATAGGAATAGAAGGTAACTGCGCTTATGGCGAGCGCTAATATCAAGGTCAGCAGTATCAGGGCAATGAACCTGACTTTGAAACGCTTGTTTATGACGTCTAACATTGTTGCTCCTGCATTTTTATGTTTTCTTATTTTAGCACATGCAACATTCGAGTTTGGCAAATTTTTGTATTTGTGTTGTTAATTATCAAATATCTCAAGAGATAGTTAAGATTCTTTAGCCGACATGAAAGCCTGTTTCAGAATTTCTATAATCGACAAACTACATTTTACATCTTCGCTTCGAGCTGTTTTTCTTATTTTTTCTTGTCTACCCCCTACTCCCTATCCACTAATCCCTTTTCAAAGGTGATCTTCCCCAGTTTTCACGGACACTCAGTTAAGTTAGGCCACCATAGCCTCC
>DYJL01000025.1 GCA_020723105.1 Nitrospira japonica
GTCAGCGTTAACTCAAACATGAAAACCGGACATTCTTATTTTGGCTTGACACAGGATGTGAAGAGTGTTGATTTTTCATGGCATTTATCTTACTCTTATATGTGCAAAAAACCTGAAACTGTTCAAATTTCTTTAAATAGCACGATTCATAAATTTGAAGGAGGGATAAGAAAAAACATCTTTAAAGCGATGAATTTTTGAATATTGAATCCCGAATTTATAGAGCATGGTTTTTCTGTCATCGCCAAGGTATCGCTAAATATGTTTTTTCTTTTCCCTCCTTCAATGCAAATATTTTTTAAATAATTGGGACTAATCATACATGCTCGACATCAGATTTGTAAGAGAAAACACTGACAAGGTAATAGAGGCCCTGAAAAACAGGGGGCAGAAGAACGATATACTCGATAAGTTCCTCACGATTGAACATGAGAGACGGGACTTGCTGCGTTTTGTAGAGGAACAGAGACAGTTGAGAAATAAGCTTTCTCAGGAAGTTGGCAAACTGAAGAAAGAAGGCAGGGATGCAACGGCTGTTCTTTCAGAAGCCAAGTCTGTTTCTGACCAGATTACTGCCAAAGAAGAAACCCTGAGAACCTTAGAAGACAGAGCAAAACAGGAACTGCTGCTGATTCCCAATATCCCTCATGAATCAGTCCCTGTTGGAAGAGATGAGACGGAGAATAAAGAGGTAAGAGTGTGGGGACAAAAACCTGAGTTTGCTTTTGAGCCTCAAAACCACTGGGATATAGGCGAGAACCTTGGGATACTTGATTTTGAGCGTGCCGGAAAGATTGCAGGCGCGCGGTTCGTTATTTTAAAAGGGCCTGGCGCAAAACTTGAAAGGGCGCTGATAAATTTTATGCTCAATCTCCATACTAAAGAACATGGCTATACTGAGATATTCCCCCCAATCCTTGTAAACAGGGAAGCGATGACGGGCACAGGACAGCTTCCAAAGTTTGAGGAAGACCTTTTCAAACTAACGGATGATTCAAAGGGATTCTTGTTGATACCCACTGCCGAAGTGCCGGTCACGAACATGCACAGGGAAGAAATACTGGATGAAGGTAACTTGCCGATTTATTACACGGCTTATACACCTTGCTTCAGACGCGAGGCAGGTTCATATGGTAAAGATACAAGGGGACTGATCCGGCAGCATCAATTTAATAAAGTGGAGCTTGTTAAATTTACAAAACCAGAGAATTCATACAATGAGCTTGAAGCTCTTACGGGAAATGCAGAGGAAATTTTAAAGAGACTTAACCTGCCGTATCGCGTTGTAGCTCTCTGCACAGGTGATATGGGATTTTCAGCGGCAAAAACGTATGATATTGAAGTATGGTTTCCGGCACAGGGTAAATACAGAGAGATTTCCTCATGTTCCAATTTTGAAGATTTTCAGGCGCGGAGAGCTGATATCAGATTTAAAAGAAAAGGGGAAAAAGGCACAGAATTTGTCCATACCCTTAATGGTTCCGGACTGGCTGTGGGGCGTACTTTCGCAGCAATACTTGAAAACTTTCAACAGGAAGACGGTTCTGTTATAATACCTGATGCCTTAAGGCATTTTATGGGAACGGACAAAATAGAGTTAAGAGTTAAGAGTTAAGAGTTACGGTTTTTTCTTCTTGACTCATAACTCTTGACTCTTAAAAGGAGGGGTGGCCGAGTGGTCGATGGCGGCGGTCTTGAAAACCGCAGGATGAAAGTCCCGTGGGTTCGAATCCTACCCCCTCCGCCATGAATTTCGCATAATTTAACGTCTTAATTTGAAATAATAATTTCTTCATAATAAAAAATTATATTCATAACTATTTCATAGTATTTTGTTATATAATAGCTGACTTTTGAAATAAGGATCTTAAAAATTAAGCATGAAGAAAGGAGGTGATTAACGTGAGGACAATTACAGCGATATTGGCTATCTTAATTGCAGTTGTTTTTGTTGGTAATGTAATGGCAACCCCGCCTGGAAAGACGGTTGAGTATGCAGGCGGAGACGCGGGGAAAGTGGTATTTGACGGCAAGACCCATGCAGACAAAGGCAATAAGTGCGGTGACTGTCATAAGGACGGTTTATTCAAAGCTATGAAAAAGGGTTCTGTCAAGATAACAAAGGCAGACCATGTACCGGGAAAACTCTGCGGCACTTGTCATGACGGCACAAAGGCATTTGCACAGACAGATGCAAATTGTACAAAATGCCATAAGAAGTAACTTATTTTTAAATTAAAGAAGCGGCTTCAAGAGGAGTCGCTTCTTTATTTATTCTGCTTTTCTTTCCCGTCTCTGTTTTCCTATTGCTACCATAAGAAGTGAAATTGCTGCAGGTGTAACACCTGGAATCCTGCTGGCCTGTCCGAGGTTAAGCGGTCTTACTTCCTCAAGCTTTTCCACAACTTCTTTTGAGAGCCCGTTTATCCCTCTGTAAACAAATCCTTCCGGTATGGTCTTTTCCTCAAACTTTTTAAACTTCTCTGCCTGTTCTGACTGCCTGTCAATGTATCCCTTGTATTTTGTCTGGATTTCAACCTGATTTATGACATCCTGCGACAAGTTGTTGCTGGACAGCGAGACATCCGGGATATCTCTATAGCGCACTTCAGGTCTTTTGAGGAGTTGATACAGGCTTATATCCTCTTTTACCGGCGTGCCGCCGAGATTTTTCAGGACGGGATTGAAGATATGAGGTTTTATCCGCGTGGACTTTATTCTCTTTAATTCTGTTTCAACCGCTGCCTTTTTTCCGAGAAAGGCATTATATTGCCCTTCATTGATAAGGCCAAGATTATAGCCCTTTTCCATAAGGCGTAAATCTGCATTGTCCTGCCTGAGCAAAAGCCTGTATTCAGCCCTTGAAGTAAACATCCTGTACGGCTCTTGCGTCCCTTTTGTTACAAGGTCATCAAGCAGCACTCCAATATAAGCCTCATGTCTGCTTAATATAAAGGGTTCTGTATTTCTGAGTTTCAGCGCTGCGTTAATCCCTGCCATAAGCCCTTGTGCAGCAGCCTCTTCATATCCGGAGGTGCCGTTAATCTGTCCCGCAAGAAAAAGCCCTTCGATAAGTTTGGTCTCGAGAGTAGACTTTAATTGAGTCGGATAAACAAAGTCATACTCTATCGCATAGCCAAATTTTCTTATCTCTGCATTTTTAAGACCTGTTATGCTATGCACCAGTTGTGTCTGCACCTCGCCGGGCAGGCTTGTTGAAATGCCATTGGCATAGTATTCATCTGAATCAATTCCCTCAGGTTCGAGGAATATCTGGTGCCTCGGTTTTTCTCTGAATCTGACAACCTTGTCCTCAATTGACGGGCAGTAACGGGGGCCTATTCCCTTTATTATGCCGCTGTATAATGGAGAATATTTAAGATTGTCGAATATTATTTTATGAGTGCGCTCATTTGTATAAGTCATATAACAAGGCAACTGCGGATTGGTAATCTCTTTTGTAAATAAAGACATTGAAGGCGGAGGCACATCCCCTTCCTGAATTTCCATAACGGAAAAATCAATTCCCTTCCTGGCGAGTCTTGGAGGAGTGCCTGTTTTCAGCCGCCCGATTTTAAAGCCGGCTTCATGGAGGCTCTTTGAGAGGTTGATCGAAGGGGACTCGCCGATCCTTCCGGCAGGGAAATTCTCCATGCCTATATGAATGAGACCGTTCAGAAAAGTTCCTGTTGCAATTATCACGGCCCGCGCTTTGTATATGTGCTCATCGGTCCTGACGCCATAGACCTGCCCGCCGTCAACCAGGACCTCTTCAACGCTTTCCTGCTTAATATCAAGCATTGACTGCGCTTCAAGGGCTTCTCTCATATATTTTCTGTATAGAGCGCGGTCTGCCTGAACCCTTGTAGCCCATACAGCAGGGCCTTTGCTTTTATTTAGGACCTTAAATTGTATCCCGGCCTTATCCGTAATTTTTGCCATCTCGCCGCCAAGGGCGTCTATCTCTTTTACAAGATGGCTTTTTGCAAGCCCCCCAATGGCAGGATTGCAGGACATCTGCCCGATGGTATCAAGGTGCATTGTGAAAATGGCGGTGCTACAGCCTATTCTTGCAGTAACAAGCCCTGCTTCACATCCTGCATGTCCGGCGCCGATGACAAGAATGTCATAGTCTTTGATTACTTTCATAATAGTTACTATAAGTGAAATTGAGGAGGTTGTTCAAATAGGGGATATGGAAGAGGATGAGGTCCTTTTATTCAGAATAAATATTGAGCACTTCATTAAATACAGGAGCGACCTCGATAAAGGCTTTTAATACATTGGGGTCAAAATGTTCGGGCAGGGTTCTGCCGTCTCCCTCTATTATTATTTTACAGGCTGCTTCATGACTTAATGAGGATTTATAGGGCCTTCTGTTTCTCAGGGCGTCATACTGATCGCAAAGCATGACGATTCTTCCTTCAATAGGGATATCCGCGCCTTTCAGGCCATTTGGATAACCAGTGCCGTCCCATCTTTCATGATGATTTAAGGCAATTGACGCAGCCATTTGTATATTCGCATAAGCTGAACCAGCAAGCACTTTCCCGCCGATAACGCAATGCAGTTTCATGGTCTCAAATTCTTTTGCAGTAAGCGCCCCCGGTTTTAAAAGGATGTTGTCGGGTATCCCTATCTTGCCGATGTCATGCATCTGGCTTGCAAATGTTATATTGTCAATGAATTCTATTGGCATATCCAGGGCCTCTGCAATCTTGTTTGAAAAAAGCCCGATCCTGATGATATGAGCGCCTGTGTCAGTGTCTCTGAACTCAGCCATTGAGACCAGACGCTGGATCATTTCTTTACTTATATTTCTGAGTGAAAGTAGGGCATTGGCTAATTCTTTGGTGCGTTCCTCAACTGTGCTCTCAAGTATGCGTTTGTAGTCCTTGTCCATCTGAATAAGCCTGTTATACTTAACGGCCTTTTCAATTGAGTAAACAAGATATTCGGGGTTGTATGGTTTGACAATAAAGTCAAAGGCCCCGTGTCTTATTCCTGCAATGGCCATGTCCATGTGAGTGTATGCAGTCATGAGAATTACAGGTGTTTCTCTATTAAGGTCATGTATCTTTTCAAGCAGCTCAAGGCCTGTGACTTGCGGCATTTTGATGTCAGTCAGAATAATGTCAATTTTCTTCTCGGTGAAGTTGTCTATTGCTTCTTTCCCGTTTTTGCAGGACACAACAGAATAGCCCAGTTCCGTCAACAGTCCTGAGAGGGAATTGAGAACCAGCGTGTCATCGTCAACAACAAGGATGGTCGTTCTGTTTTCGTTCAATTTGCCAGCGCCTCTTTTACTTTCTTCAGTAATTTTGCAGGGGAAATTGGCTTTACCACAAAGTTTATCCCGTCTTTGATTAGTTCATTCTTATTTATAAAGTCAGCGGGATACCCGCTTGTCAGGAGCGCTTTTATGTCAGGTTTTATTTTCCTGATTCTGTCATATGCCTCTTTTCCGCTCATTTTTGGCATTATGATATCGAATATGAGAAGCTCGATGTTGTTTTTATTGTCAATAAACTTGGTTACAGCATCTTCGCCGTCAAAAGCCTCTATGACTTTATAGCCGAACTCCTCGAGCACCTGTTTTGTGAGGTTTCTCACTATAAACTCATCCTCTGCCAGGAGGACAGTATGTGGCGTCTCTGTGGTGTCAGGGATTTCTTCAGGTTCTGTCTTTTCAACTTCTGCTTTAATTGTCGGAAGGTAGATTTTAAATGTCGTGCCCTTGCCGGATTCGCTTTCGCAAACAATGTAACCATTGTGCTGTTTGATTATTCCATATACTATTGAAAGCCCAAGCCCTGTGCCTTTTCCAATATCCTTGGTTGTAAAAAAAGGCTCAAATATTCTTTCCCGGGTTTTCTCATCCATGCCAATACCTGTATCTGAAACCGAAATTTCAGCAAACTCTCCGTTGTTGCCGGCAGTGTTGTTATCTGACTTATGGAATTGCCGCTCTTCTTTCAGAAATCCCAATGACGCAAGGGCCACTTTCTTTGTCTCTATGGTCAGGCGGCCTCCATTTGGCATGGCATCCCTGGCGTTTGTACAGAGGTTAATAAGTACCTGATCTATCTGAATACTGTCAGCCATTACAATTAAGGTCCCGGCTTCCTCCGGCTCTTTTTTATCTGAGTCAGGCGCAGCGGAATTTAGTATAGTCGTTAACTCAATATCTTCCCCGATGACCCTCAATAAAAGCTTTTTCATATTGCTGATAAGTTCGATAACGTCTACAGGCTCGGGATTGCTCACCTGCTGCCTGCTGAATGCGAGCAGGCTTTGCGTTAAATGGGCGCCTCTTTCAGATGATTCAAGTATTTGATCTATATTACTTTTGACCGGGTCGTCTTTTAAGCGCAATTTTAAAATATTTGCATATCCTATAATGGCTGTCAGAACATTATTAAAGTCATGCGCAATGCCGCCTGCCAACTGTCCCACGGCCTCCATTTTTTGTGACTGGCGGAGTTGATCTTCAAGTTTTTTCCGCTCAGTAATGTCTCTGACAATGTGGATTAGTCCCGAAATGTTATTATTGCTGTCAAATCTTGGTATCGCCGTTATCTCGATAAACATTCCTAAATGGGGCTCGTATAATTCAGTTGTCGAAGGCAGCCCTGTGTTAAGGCAATCGCAGCTTGGACAGCCTTCCGGAGGACGATCGGTTCCATGATAAAAGCGATAACATTTTTGGGGTGTTATATCTAAAATAGGGAGATGAAGTATTTTCTCGGCAGCTTTATTAGCGTGTATTATGTTGAAATCCTTATCGTGGACAGTGACCATATCTGTGATGGAATTAAAGGTGTCTTCCCAGTCATGAGTAATCTGAAAGAGTTTTTCTTCCATTCTTTTATGTTCGGTCACATCGCGGAATATTCCGTTACATGCAACTGCTTTTCCATCAACCATGTGTACTGTTGCATTGCCTTCTGCATGAATTAATCGTCCATCTTTGGCGACGAAAGTTACTTCAATATTACCCTTCGATTTGCCTGATAACACATCTTTTAGTGTATTTATACAGTGAGTTTTATAATCTGGATGTAAAATATTGAATACGGTAAGACCGGACAATTCTTCCAACGTATAACCCATGGTCTTTAACCACGCAGGATTAACGTATAAGAAATGCCCATCCGGCAACACACTCTGAATCATATCGTTGGCGTTTTCAAATAAACTGTGGTAACGTTTCTCGTACTCTTTTAAAGCATCCTCCGCCTTCTTGCGTTCCGTTATGTCGCGTGCAACAGCGACTATATAGCTCTGGTCGAGCTGCACTAATTTCAGACTGACCTCTACAGGAAAAGTTGACCCATCCTTTCGCAGATGGACACTATTCCATACGCCGCCTCCTGTCCTCCTGAGATCCTCAATTATTTCCGGAAAGTCTGACGGATTGACGAAGGGATCAATGTCGAAAACTTTCATGGACAGAAGTTCCTCGCGACTGTAGCCGAGGTCTGAGCACGTTTTCTTATTTACATTGAGGAAACAACCTGTTTCCGGGTCAAGGACTTCAACAGAGTCATTGGACTGATTGATCAAGGTTTGATAGAGGCTGAGATTCTCCTCACTCTTGCGCAAAGTCGCCTCCGTCTCTTTTTGCTCTGTAATGTCCTCTACAATTCCAACGCCACTTTTGACTTCGTTGTTTGGGCCGAAAAGAGGCGCAGTGCGTAAAAAGACCCAGGTTTTATCGTCTCCCATGGAGAGATCGCATAAGCCTTCATAAACACCTTCGCCTCCGTCTAATGCCTTTCTCAAGGCCAGCAGTACTTTTTCTTCTTTCGACATCTTCAGGTCAAGACCTATTGTTTTTCTCGGAGGCAAATGTGCAATTACTATAAAGCGGTCATTACATTCTGTAATATGCAAATCTTTATCATAGTGAAATATCCCGACAGGAGAACACTGAAAAAGCAGTCGGTATCTTTCTTTATTTTCCCGCAGATCTGTTTTAGTTTTTTTGTATATTAAAATGAGAGACCTGGCATATAGGGCTATCGTAATGACGCCGATAGTTAAGAAACGCATCCAGATTTCATGCAGGCCTGGTTTTAACAGGTGAGAAATGAAACTCTCGTGGTTGAATATAAATGCTTCTATTGCAGATTCAACAATCCAGTAGAGCGCTCCGAGTCCGATACTTAAGAATACTGTTTTACGTTTTTGAGAAGCTATATATTTTTCTTCTGTTTCGGGGCGCATGTAACACTTCTTTTAATAATCTTTATAGAAGCAAAAATGATTGTCCATGATTTATCTCATACGGTACGTAATATACATATCGAATTTAAAAGGCAAAAACTTAAGAGAATAGTATCACTTTAGAAACTCCTTTACCACACATTATTCAGGGAATAGGGATTAGGGGGTAGGGGAAAAACGGTTTGAGCGGTTTGAACTGTTTACAAGGCGAATGAAATTCAGCCTCTTTTGTTTCTTGCTCTTTTTATTATTAAAACAGTAACTGGTGCAATTAATACGGCCAATGACATATAAGGGAAGGCAACAAACATGACAACTGGCATCAGCATAATTCTTGTAATGAATTTTAAATGTTCACTGTCTTTGATAACATTCGCTATCGAAGGAGAGTACGTATAGTAGAAATCAACAAAGGTCCTGCCAGGGAAATTGGTTAAAAGATGTCTGTCTCTGAAATCCCGCAGAACTTTTACGTAGGGATGCATTATGCTTCCGTATGCAGCCGTAGCAATGAAACATCCGCCCCCTCCGCCCCCGCCTCCTCCTGAAGCGATTCCTTCGTTTCCTGAATTATTGCCATTTCCGTTGCCAGGATTGCCGGTATCTTCCTGAAAATCATAATCTTCTTCCAGGAGAGCATTATAGGCATTTAGCCTCCCGCCAGATGAAACCTTTTTGGCTAATAAAGGCTTGGCGTCAACGCTGTTTAATAAGGCGCCCTTTATCTGGAGGTTAGTCAATTGCGGTTTGAGGGCTTTTATAAGTCCTGCCACACCTGATACATGAGGCGCAGCCATGGAGGTTCCGCTATAAGAAGTGTAGGTGTAGGTATTTACAACAATAGGCATCCTTGTAAGTTTAACGTTGTCAAGATAAACCCCTTCGCCGGTAATTGAAGCGTCTGTTGTCAACCCAAATCCAAAATAGAACTGGTCATACATTTCTGCTATGGCTGTTAATTCCTGCGATGAATCTGAAATAAAGTCGCCGTTTGTTGATCCAGTCCTGTAATCAATCCAGTCCCAGGCGCTTCCATTAGTTGAATAGTTGATGTCCAGATAATCATAATTCTCTTCAAGCTGGCCTTTCCATGTGAAATACAGTGTATAAATATTATCTTTTACTGATGTAATTGGGGTCATGTAGCCGGCCCAAGAGGAAGTGTTATTGGCATAATTTACGCCAGGGCCGTCCTCAAGGCTGTTTGTTGCACTAAAGCCCGTTCCGCTTGTATCAGCCCAACTGGAATTGGTTCCCCCTCTGGTCCAGCCAAGAAGAGGGAGCGCTCCAACTGCTCCATCAAAGACTTCTTCATAGACAGTAGCAGGCGAGCCATAGCTGATTATTGGAACTGTACTGTATATGCTTGAGCCTGGAGCTGCCAGATCAACTGATGTTGAACCATAATTTGAAAACCACGCAAGGTTATCGTTGGCGTCCGTGGCAGCCACTGAGATGACATTGGAGCTTGTGTAGCTTGCCGGATAAAAAGGAGTTGAATCATTGCTGCTGCCGCTGTTTCCAGCAGCGCAGACTACAACTGCACTGGATGCGTCAATAGCATCCTTAAGTGCCTGGCTGTAACCGCCGCCGCCCCAACTATTATTGATAATATGAGCCCCGTTAGCATTTGCATATAAAATAGCAGACACTGCATCTGATGTTGTGCCGCTGCCGTCTATTCCTAAAAAGCGTAAAAGCATTATCTGGGCCTGCCACATTATGCCGGTAATGCCGGTGTTATTATCTCCCCCCGCTGCAATTGTTCCGGCTACGTGCGTCCCGTGTCCGTTGAAGTCAACAGGGTCATTGTCATCACCTATAAAATCCCATCCGTTACAGTCATCAATATAACCATTATTGTCATTATCAACCCCGTCTGAGCAACTGGTCTCACCTGTATTAGTCCAGATATTTCCAATAAGCTCGGGATGGTTATATGCAACACCTGTATCAATGACAGCTATAACTACTGCGCTGTCTCCAGTTGTTAAATCCCAGGCTTCCGGAGCATCAATATCTGCGTCAATGGTACCGCCGGTCTGTCCGGTATTGTGCAGCCCCCACAGGCTATTAAAATAAGTATCATTCGCTATTGCATCAATATGAACAATGTAATTTGGTTCAGCATATTCGACATTCGGATCTCTCCTGTAGTACTCAACCGCTTCCTCCACGCTCATATTTTTCGGAAGCTTCAAATGGTGGACCCTTATTCCTTTAAAATCTTTCTTCTTGTGGGAGCCTACGGTTTTGTGCAGGGTATTGATCTTACTGATGTCTGAATCACCTTTAAATTTTACAAGAATTTCCCCTGGTACATATGCTGCAAATCCATTATTGCAGAAAAATATGAACAGCAGGAAAATAAAGGCGATTTTACCTGTTGTAATAGATGGAGATAATGGTCTCATCTATTACTATTTCGGCAAAATCAGGCTATTACTTTAACCGGTCTTATTTGAAAGGGATTAGGGATTAGGGGGTAGGGAATAGGTAGGAAACAAGGAACGGTTTAAGCGATTAAAGCTGGTCTTTAACAGGCTGCTGAAAAAGTCTGTAATTGTCATTGCGAGGAGCGGATGTTGCGACGAAGCAATCTCAAACTTATTGCTTTATAAAGAAGTGAGTTTACGGAGTTTATCCCGAGCGGTAAAGAAAGATTGCTTCGCTTCGCTCGCAATGACAAGCGAGGGACCTGCACGCAAAGACAGCTAAAATACTTTTTCAGCAACCTGTTAGATCTTTTATGACTGATAACATGGATAATAAGGGCTGATGAGATAAATATTACGAATGAATACAGAGGGAAAACAATTACCATTACCAGAGGCATCAGGATAATTTTTGTAATAAATTTCAGATATTCCCTGTCTTTTATCAGATTTGCTACAGGGGGCGAGTATTTATAGTAGAAACTTACAAAGGCCTTGCCATATGAATTGGTCAAAAGATGCTGGTCTCTGAATTCCCGCAAGGCTTTTACATACGGGTGCATCGCACTGCCATAGGCAGCCGTAGCAATAAAGCATCCGCCGCCGCCACCACCTCCGCTATTACCGGTATTCGTAACACGGTTCTTACAGGAAACATCACGTGGTATTTCCTGTAATGCATTGTATGCATTTAATCTGCCGTCTGTTAACACTTTACCGTCAAGTGACGGCCTTATATCTACTGAGCGCAAGATCATATCCTTAACCTGACAGGCGTTAAGATCAGGATAAAGAGAGAAAATTAACCCTGCAACACCTGATACATGCGGTGCAGCCATTGAGGTGCCGGAATAACTTGTATAAGTGTAGCTGCCTGTTGAAAGCGGATTTCTTGAAATAGTTATATCATCAATGTAAACGCCGTCATACGTTACGGAGTTGTCAGACATTAAGCCGAATCCAAAATAAAAACTGTTAAACATCTCGGCTATATCCGTAAGGTCTGTAGAATACGAAACGAAATTTCCCCCTATTATTCCCGTCTGCCTGTCTATCGAATACCAGTCTGTCCCGTCAGCAGAAATAATAAGGTCTAAAAAATCATTATTATTTTCCAGCACGCCTTTCCATTGCAAGGTGAGGGTGTAAATATTATCCTGCTGCCATGATATTGGAATCGCATAATAGCTCCAGGAAACTATGTTAGTAAGATAATTTCCATCCGGACTGTCTTCAAGGCTATTGGTCCCGCTTAGTCCTGTACCAGAGGTAACAGCCCATGTGGAATTTGCGCTCCTGTTCCAGCCCAAAAGCGGCAGATTTCCGGAGGCGCTATCAAAGTTTTGACTATAGACAGTTATAGAGGGGTCTTCTGTTAATTGAGGGATTGTACTGTAGACAGACTCTCCCGGCGCTGACAGGTCCACTGATTTGATTCCATAGTTTGAAAAAGATGCAAGGTTATCATAATGATTGGTGGCTGTAACCGATATTATGTTATTGCTCTTGAAGCTGGCAGGATAGTTAGGCGTATTATCAATGTTTGCGCTGCTGCTGCCCCCATCATTTCCAGCTCCGCAAACTACCACGGCCTGAGTTGCATCAATGGCATCTTTAAGCGCCTGGCTGTAACTGCCTCCGCCCCAACTGCAGTTTATTATTTGTGCTCCATTGGCGTTTGCATATAAAATTGCAGCAACAGCATCTGCGGTTGTGCCAGCGCCATTTATTCCCAGGAATCTTAATGGCATTATCATGGCCTGCCACATGACGCCCGTAATCCCTGCACTATTATTTCCGGTTGCCGCTATTGTTCCGGCAACATGCGTGCCATGACCATTATAGTCTGACGGATCGTTGTCATTGCCTAAGAAATCCCATCCCCTGCAGTCATCAACATAACCGTTGCCGTCATTGTCAATACTGTCTGTGCAACTGGTTTCGCCTGTATTGGTCCAGATGTTGCCGGCTAAATCAGGGTGGTTATATGCGACCCCTGAGTCCACAACGGCAATAACAACATTTGCTGAACCAGTGGTTAAATCCCAGGCCTCCGGCGCATCAATATCAGCATCGCTGGTTCCGCCAGTCTGCCCGGTATTATGAAGTCCCCAGAGTTGAGTGAAAGAAGAATCATTGGGTGTTGTCGCTAATGCGTGAACAATATAATTGGGTTCAGCGTATTCCACATTCGGGTCGCTTCTGTAATATTCAACAGCTTCTTCCACGCTCATATTGTCAGGAAGCTTTATTTGCTGAAGCCGGAGGGGCCGGAAATCTTTTTTATTGACAGCTTTTCTAAATGTATGAAGCCTGTTGATTGTAACTGTATCAGCGCTGTCTTTAAATCTGACCAGAATTTCTCCCGGGACGTATTCATGCCTGCCTGTTTTACCGAAGGATGGAAGAACTGATAAGATGATTATTGCTCCGCTTATAAATATAAAATTTATTTTCTTCATTTTAATAACGTGCATTATATATAAACATAGAGGAAGTGTGGCTCAAAAACATATTGCGCGATACCTTAGCGAATACAGAAAAAACACACTCTGTAAATTCAATATTCTCGCCTCGGTGAGTCGCCTGGGGCGACAAAATTCAATATTCAAAATCTTATCGCTTTCAAGATGTTTTTGAGACATGCTTTCTCTATTGTAAAATTTATGATATGAATTGATGTGATAACGATATGTTTTTCAGCGCCTCTGTAAGCCGGACATAATCTTCCATGCTTAAATTCTCAGGCCTGAGTTTTGGATCCAGGCCTGCTTTCTGCAAGGCGTCCTTGATGCCTGTATATGTTTTTAAGCTGTTTGCAATAGTTTTCCTTCTCTGCGAGAAAGCCGTTTTAACAACTTCTAAAAACAGCTCCTCATCTGCGATTTCAAAAAAAGGCGCTTGAGAAACTTCAAAATGCACAACTGCAGAATCCACTTTTGGAGGCGGCAAAAATGCCTTGCGTGATACTGTAAATTCCAGCACCGGCTTTGTGTGCAACTGGGCAGATATTGAAAGCACGCCGTAATCTTTGTTTTTGTGAGAGGCCGTAATCCTTTTGGCCACTTCTTTCTGCATCAGCAGGGTCATGCTTGTAATCTTCTCCCTGAACTCAAGCAGCCTGAATAAAATAGGTGTGGTTATGTAATAAGGAATATTGGCAATTACCCTGAATTTTTCATTGATAGAATCATATGGAAATTGCAGGGCATCGGCCTGAATGATTTCCACATTGCTGCATGGAGATAATATCCCCTCAAGTTTCTCAATCAGCCTCTTGTCAATCTCGATTGCGATGACTTTTTTTGCACTCAGGGAAAGAAATTTAGTCAACGTTCCGAGCCCGGGGCCAATCTCAACGACCGTATCGTCTGAAGTGACGCCGCTGCACTTGATAATCTTTTTAAGAATATTAGGGTCAAACAGAAAATGCTGTCCAAAAGGGCGTTTCATTTATACCTCTTTTATCTCCCCGGTATGCGTGAAAACTATAAACGACCTCACGTCTTTTGTATTAAACAATTCTCTGGCAGCATTCTTATACATATTCATCTGAAAGGAGTATTCTTTCAAAAGATGCCCGAGTTCTTTCTCTGTTACAGGGGATGTTTTGTAATCATAAATTTTATATACATTGCCTTCTTTTATTATCCTGTCAATCCGGCCTGTATAAACAGTGTCCCCGGCCTCAAGAATAAACGGAAGTTCGGCGAATGAATTCTTCCTTGGCATGATAAGGTCCTGCCAGAGGCCGTTAGTCTTTAATGTTGCAATATTCTTTTCAATTACTGTTGTCAATTCACCCGTCTGTTCCCTGCTAATACCTTTTGATTCAAGCAGCCTTATGGCTCTCTTGCGGAGATCCTGCTCCTGCAAAATCCCTTTTGAAGTCTCTTCAAAAATCCTGTGCATAATATCCCCAAGTATCAGCCAGTCTTTTCCATTCCGGCGCCTGATGTCAGTTGTCTCGGTGACGGCCTTCCATTCTGCCTGTTTTGGAATTGTCAGCGGGAAGACCTCAGCACGATGCGGAATGGGTTTCACCATTTTGTGTTTGTGTGCATGTTCGTAAAGCATTGTTACATCTTCTTCAGTCAGCAGCGTTACCCCGTCAATATTGGTTTCCATGCTGAATGTTGCTTTCTCCTTCTGAAGGCCCAGCCCCTGCCGGAGATAACTCAGAAAACTCCGGTCCCGGTTGTTCCAGTTTCCTGTAAGAATCAGCGATTCTTCAGCCCTTGTCACTGCTACGTAAAAGAGCCTTTTTAACTCCTCTTCTTCCCTGGCATGATGGATAAGGAAGTCATCATCCTGTTTTTGTATTGAGGACTCGGAAACGGATTTGTAGAAATACGTTCCATCTCTCTCATAAACAAGGCTGTCATTTGTTTTCGGGGTGAAGGGCTCTTCAATGCCCGGGACCAGAACAATGGGGAATTCAAGCCCTTTAGCAGCATGAATGGTCATTATCCTGACTGCATCCATTCCTTCTGTATTCACATTTGCTTTTGGTTCTTCATCTTTATTGAGAGTTCTCTCAAGGAAGTCTCTTATCATGATAATAGATTTGCCGTCAGCCTGAAGCCCCTCAACAATGCGTATAAATTTTTTTATATTCGCCCGTTTCTGCTCCTCATAAAAATACCTCCACGCCTTTGTGCTGACAAGGGCGTGTTCGATGAGTTCGGCGAGCGGCGTATGCGCCGCCAATGCAAGCCAGTTTTGTAAAGAACTGTTCAAGCCGTTTAAACCGTTTGAACTGTCTTTTATTTTCCCAAACAGGCTTACCCCTTCAATATTTGTCAATTGAAGGATATTGCTTTCGGTGATATTGAACAAAGGGCTTTTCAGAAGCATATAAAGGCTGTAATCGTCATGAGGGTTTGAGAGGAAAAACACCAGCGCCCTCAGCATGGCAACCTCGGGCTCCTGATAAAAACCGATCCCTTTCACAGCAACAAAAGGGATATCGTACTTTCTCAGGGCGTCTTCATATTTTTTCAGATGAGTCCTTTTTCTTAAAAGGATTGCCAGGTCCGAGTATTTGCAGAATCTCTGTTGCTGAGTGTTTTTGTCTGTCACCTGAAAGTTCCCGACGAGCCCCTGTATCCTGAGTGCCAGAACGTCTGCTTCTTTCTGTTTCGCCTCCTCTATGTTTTCAACTTCTTCATCATTCAGCAGAATGAGCTCAACCCGTCCTGCATCTGGTATTGCAGACCTGTGGGCGCTGAAGGCGCTGTATCTGGTCCTCCAGGGATAATCATTGGGACCGGCCTGCATTATTTTTGCGAATACGTGATTCGTAAACTCAATAATTACAGGAAGGCTGCGAAAGTTTTCTTTAGCCTCTTCATAGGAGAATTCATCTGCAAGCCATTCCTGCATCTGCTCCTGGGCCTTGCGGAAGATCTCAACATTGGCCCCTCTGAAAAAGTATATGGACTGTTTTTCATCACCTACAAGAAACACAGTAGGACGTATGCCTTCCTCTCTCTTGGCTCCCAGTCCTGAACGCCATTCCTCGGTAAGCTTGCTGATTATTGCCCACTGAAAGTTATTCGTATCCTGAAACTCATCCACAAGCAGATGGTCTGTCTTTTCATCAAAGGCATAGAGGATGTTGGCCCATTCAGGATTTTCAGTGAGCATTTTATATGCGATATATTCAAGGTCGCTGAAGTCGAGGGCCCTTTTTGTCATCTTTCGCCCGGTGTATTTATCAAGACATTTTATGAAAATCTGCCGGACTCTCCCGGCCCTCTGCGCATATTCCGCAATTTTCCGGCCTTTCCAGTATTCATACATTTTAAAGGCCCAGACAGGATAATCGGCAATATGTTTCATTGAGGATAGGGCCCGCTTGCGCGGCTCTTTTTTATCGGTCAAAAAACAGTTCTCTATCAAGAGGCCGATCTCCTCTGAAAGGTCTTTTTCGAAAAACCTTTCGTAATGCTCTATCACATCCCGGGCCCCGGGCCAGGTCCTGAGTTCTTCAAGCAATTCGTCCTTGACAGACGCTTTGTGAATAGAGGCCTCGGCCTCCAGGGAGAAAGGCCTTTTATGAAACAGATAGTCTACGGTTGTCTTAAGATAATCAAGTCCCCTGAAACCCTTCTCACCGAGAGTCTGCAGGATGAAATTATCTTCCCTTGTCCCTTGTCCTTTGTCCCTTGCCCCCTGATTTTCCATCAGTACTTTGTAAAGTATCTCATCCCATTCCATTGCCGCATCAATTGCGTCTTCAACATTGTAACCAGGGTCAATTCCAGCCTCAAAAGCAAAGCGCCTGAGCAGGGTTCCGCAGAAGGAATGAATTGTGCAGACCCGTATGAGAGGGATTCTGTCAAGCAGATGGTGGAACAGTTTCTCGTCTTCCTTCTTGAGTATTTTGAGAATTCTCTGCTTCATCTCGGCTGAAGCCTTTTCAGTGAAGGTGATAGCAAGGATCCTCTCAACATCCACCCCGCCCTGAAGCAGGGCAATGTAACGCCGCGCAAGCTTCTCGGTTTTGCCCGAGCCTGCCGGAGAGGAGATCATTATGCTTTTGTCAGTGTTGAGATAGTCCATTTACCCTTTCTCGCACATCGGTTTATGATAACAGTGCCTGCATTCATTCTGATTTTCCGGTTCAGCCGGGAACAGGCCATTTTGTAAATTCCGGACCAGCTCTTCGGTTTTCTGAAGCGCAGCATTTATAAATTCTTCCATAGTTATTTTTTTAGGATACCAGGCTGTGTTGCCGTCTTTAAGTGAATAATATCCCACTTTCTCCACTGGTTCCGGGAAGTTCTCCAGCCACATCTTTGCATACAGAGGCAACTGAAGGCTGTCCTTGTCAACAGAGCCGGTCTTGTAGTCAAGAAGAATAACAGAATCTGCCCCTTGTCCCTCGCCCCTTTTCAGGTCCACTCTGTCAATCTTTCCTTTCAACCTGATTACGTCAATCTCTGCCTTTATGGTTTCTTCAATTTTATATGGCATGAATCCCTGCGCCCTGATATCTGTTTCCTGATTTTTCAACAGGGGTAACAGTTTTATAAATATCTCTCTTGCGACTTCGGTCCAGAAATCTTCAAGAGGAAATTCTTTCAGGCTTTCCTCAAGGCAGCTAAAAAGCTTCTTCTCAAATTCATCCAATTCCCAATCTTTTTGTTTGAACAGGCGCTCCATTGTTTTGTGTGCCAGGATTCCCCACAATTTGTGTTCTACCTCAAATCGGGGCGGGCCTTCCATTTCAAGCCTGAGCACCCTTTCGATATAAAACCTGAGCGGGCATTTCCTGTAGAAATCAATATCGGTCACTCTGAAATAGCCTTTTGCCATCGCACCGATTTTATTGCGCAGAATGCCGAAGGATTCTTTATCAAAAGACATGTCTCCGGCTCCGAAAACTCCGGGTGCCAGACCCGCTGCATTTTCTCTTGTGAGAACCTCTTCTTCTGTAAAAATATTCAAATCCGGGGGCGTCATCATCTTTTCCCAATCTAGAAAAGGCGAGGGAAGAAACACCTTGTCACCCTCAGCGGACGGACAGGAAAAATACGGGTCCAATATTGAGACATCGAGCAGCCTTCTGAAATAATGTTTTTGCCTGTTGAGGTAATATTCGAGATAGGGCAGGCCGAGTTCCTTTTTTACTTTCTCAGGCAATATGGGATCTATTTCGGGCCTGTGCGGGAAACTGCCCTCAATCATACCGCCAAAGAACAGCGCCTTTGTCTCAACCCCGGCTGCTAATTCAAACGGCAGTATCTTTACGCCGTCACTGTCTTCATCTGCAGCTTTTAAGTCCTGTAATAAATACTTCAGATGAAATGCCGGATCAGAATCCTGCAGGCCTGATATTGATAACCCTGCCCACTGTCTTAATTCAGTAAAGATATTTGCAATGGAGCGGGAAGCGGGGAGGTTGTCCGGATAATCAAAGAACCCGAATTTGTTGAGCGCTGCTTCAAAGGCATTGATAAACAGAAACGTGTCTCTGGACTGATTAATTTTTTCGAGGGTAGCAATAATCTGCGAGATTTGCCTTTGAAATTCTGCAAGCGTTTTCTTTTCTTCTTCGGACATGTCATCTTCATCGGATTTCAAAAGGACTTTTTCAATCGAGAGCCATTTTGTTTTTCCCTTTATAACACCAGCCCTGTAGGAAAAGGCAACAGCCCATTCCCTTACAAGCTCGGGAATTTCGGGGAAACACGGAGCTGTCAGCAGGGCGAGAAAATCATTCCTCGGATAATCGTTTTCAATGCAGGCCATAATTTCATACAGCGCCAGGAGCGGTTTTGTAGCGGACAGGTTGTACTCGCCAATGCTCGCAGTGACCCCGTGTTTCTTAAATATCCTTCTGAGCATCGGAAGATACTGAGAGAGAGAGGGAAAGCATATGGTTATCTCCCATGGCTTGAGGCCGCCGAGGATAAGTTTTTTAACATTCTTTGCAATGCCCTCGACTTCTTCCTCCATTGATGGATATGAATAATAGCCGGTGTTTTCTCTGTAAGTACCGCGAGGAAGTTTTTCTATAGTCAACCCTTCGTAAGACTGCAAATGAGAAAGCAGTTCCGTATCTTCCTCAGCAAGAATAAATACATTATGTGCCTTCTCAAGCAGCGCTTTTATAAGTTTCATTTCAAGTGGAGTGGGATCAAAAAAACCGTCAATGACGAGGGAACAGGGAGCAGGGATTAGGGGGTAGGGATTAGGGGGTAGACAGATTTTCAGCATATCCTCCGGGTCCAGAAGTTTTCTCTCCTGCAGAAAATTCTCATATGCATGAAGAAGGTCCAGGGCCTTTAGCGCCCGGGCTCTGGTTTTTTCTTCAAAGATCAACCGCCCGATTTCTTCTTTTAGCTGAGATAAATCCTGGTCCGGAGCATAATGCCTGATTTTTCTGAAAAGGTCGGACAACAGTTGCGCATAACCTATATTTTTTTCTTTGAGCATCTCAGACAGTATAAGCGTCCTCATATGTTCGGAGATTGCCAGAAAGTCGGATTTATGAGGCGCTGTTTCATAGAAATTCATTGCAAGCTGCCTGACTGTTAATGCCTGAAAAGGGATATATGCAGATTTTTTGCGCTCTTTTTTCAGATAGGCAAAGAACCGTTTTTTAGCTTCCGTGAGGACTGTAGTATTTGGAGCCAGATATAATATTTGCGAGAAATCGGCCTCAGGATACAGAGAGACCATCTCTTTAAAGATGCTCTCTCTTTTATTTCTTGCGCCAGGCGGCGCTATAAAAAGGATTGAAACAGATTTTTCTTTCATGAGAGGCCCCTGATAAAATTTCAACATACTTTATCAAGGCCTTGCAATATTATTCAATACTAACCCGGACAATTCATACCCCTACCCCCCTAATCCCTGACTTATTCGCTGTTTTAAAAAGTTACACAAATTGACTGGTAAAGTGTTCTATACTAATACCTGAATGAAATCCGGCAGTAGATTAAAATCTCTGAGGCCTACTACAGCTAAAGTCAGGGAGGCTCTCTTTAATATTTTGCGGCGCAAGATTGAGAATGCCTGTTTTCTCGACCTCTATGCTGGCACAGGCGCTGTAGGCATTGAAGCTCTTAAACAGGGAGCTTCAGAAGTGACCTTTGTTGAAGCAAGCAGGAGCTCTGCCGATGAAATCAGCAAGGCGCTTAGCAAGTTTCGCTTTACTGTAAGAGCGCGGGTGATAACAAAAAAGGTTCTGTCTTTTATTGAATGGGCCGAAACAAACCGGACCACCTTTGATATAATATTTCTCGATCCTCCATACCATACAGAGGAAGTATTACAGGTCCTGTCTGAAATCGGAAGACTGAATATTCTCAGGGACCATGGACTTGTTATAGCTGAGCATTTTGTAAAAAAGCAATTACCGCTGGAGGTTAATAATCTCCAGAAGGTGAGAGACTACAACTACGGCGACACGGTGCTGAGCTTTTATGGGAAAATTAAAAAGGAGAGACAATGATTAAGATCGCAATATATCCGGGGACGTTTGATCCGCTTACCAACGGTCATATAGATCTGGTTCAGAGAACTCTGAAAATATTCGATGAAGTTATCATTGCCGTTGCCACAAGCTACAGGAAACAGCCCTTGTTTTCCATTGAAGAACGCATTGAGTTCATTAAAGAATCCGTCAGGGAAATGAAGGGCGCAAGGGTCGAGCCCTTTAATAATCTCCTGGTCAGTTATGCGAAAGACAAGAAAAGCCTTGCGATCCTGCGGGGACTGAGGGCGGTCTCTGATTTTGAATATGAACTTCAGATGGCGCTTATGAACAGGCGCCTTGATGCCAATATAGAAACAGTCTTTATGATGCCGAGCGAAGAATATACCTTTCTGTCGTCAACACTGGTGAAGGAAGTAGCATCGTTTGGAGGTTCTGTCAAAGGGCTGGTGCCGGAAATCGTTGAAAGGGCTTTAGAGAAAAAATTCAGGATTCAATCTTGAATTTTGAATTTTTCTAAATGGGTTATATAAAAATCATCATCGCAATCCTCATCTGGAGTTCACTGGGGATTTTCATAAGAAAGATCGGGATACCTAACGAAGGGATCATTTTTTATTCTTCTGCAATTGCAGGTTTCTTCCAATTATCCCTTCTGACACTTACAGGCCAGATTAAAGGGGCTTTTAAACCTGATAACGGTTCTTATAAATTACTCCTCTTTGTCCTGCTCCCTGTTTTTTCACTTGTCAATGTGCTTCTCTTTTATTTCGCCTTTACCCACACAACAATAGCCAATGCTGTTCTTACTCACTACACGGCCCCCGTGTTTGTAGCCTTGACAGCGCCGCTGTTTTTAAAAGAGAAAATACTCAAGACCACCTGGATTGCAATCAGCTTATCGTCTCTTGGATTATGGCTTATCCTCGGTGCGCCGTCATTGCTTGAATGGGCCGCCCTGAATGGGAGCGAACGAAACGGGATTATGGCCGGTGCAAGTTCCGGACTGGCGTACGCATTCATTATTTTAGTCATAAGGAAGATTGCCCCGCATTATTCCTCTCTCGCGGTTATCTGCGCGCAGAATTCTGTTATTGCGCTTATACTGCTGCCGGTTATACTGCAGCAGGGACTTTTCCCAGAGAATGAAATGGCCTATCTTATTGTTATGGGCCTGGTCCATTCCACAATCGCTCCGATACTCTATGTGCAGGGCTTCAGGAGTGTAAAGGCAAATGAAGCTGCGATACTCGGCTACTTTGAACCGGTCGGAGCTATAATCCTGGCGCTTATTTTTCTGAATGAAACGCCGGCAGTATATGCATTAATCGGGGGCCTGCTGATATTGTGTTCAGGGTATTTGATCCTGAGACATAAGGGAGAGTACTAAAAGAGAGGGATTAGGGTGTAGATGAAAAAACGGTTTAACAGGCTTTCATGTCGGCAATAAGATCTTAAATAAATTTTGAGATGTTTGATGATTAATAACATGAATTATGTGGCCTATTTATTTATAATACTGAATTATTTTCACGGTAAAAATATATGGGGAAAACATTCTTTTATTCAGAACCTGTTAATTCCGTACTGGAGCTTATCGGCAATACGCCGATGGTGAGGATAAATAAGCTGGTCCCTGAAGGTTCGGCCGAGATTTTTGCCAAGCTGGAGTTTTTCAATCCCTGCAAATCCGTCAAGGACCGGATTTGCCGTTCGATGGTGGAAGCTGCAGAGAAGCAGGGGAAAATCACGCAAGGGGACACACTTATTGAACCTACTTCAGGAAATACGGGAATAGGGCTGGCCTTTGTCTGTGCAGCAAAGGGATATAAACTTGTTTTGACTATGCCGGATTCAATGAGCATGGAAAGAAGGAATATGCTGAAGGCCTTCGGGGCCGAACTGTTTCTGACAGATGGCTCAAGGGACATGAGGGGGGCCGTTGAGAAGGCGGGAGAATTAGCCCGTGAAAAGGGATATTTTCAGCCGCAGCAGTTCAGTAACCCGGCTAATCCTGAAGCGCATAAGACAACAACGGCTCAGGAGATAATGAGGCAGGCAGGGAAGTTAGACGCCTTTGTAGCCGGAGTCGGTACGGGCGGGACCATCACAGGCGTTGGCGAGGTATTAAAGAAAGAGATAGGCGCTCATGTATGGGTTACGGCAGTTGAGCCTGCAGGCAGTCCGGTCCTGTCAGGAGGCAAAACAGGGCCGCATGAGATTCAGGGAATTGGCGCAGGGTTTATCCCTGAAGTGTTCGACAAAACTGTTACCGATGAGATCATTCAGGTTTCTGATGAAGAGGCTTATAAAACGGCCCGGCAGTTGATACGCAACGAAGGAATTCTGTGCGGCATTTCATCAGGGGCCAATTTTTTTGCTGCCCTGAAAGTTGCAACAAGGCTTGGAAAGGGCAAAAAGGTAGTGACCGTTTTCCCTGACACCGGGGAGAGATATTTAAGCACACGGCTGTTTGATGAGTGAGAAGGCAGTAGGGGATAGGGAAATGCACATTATCAGTACAGTTGAAAGCAACATACTCGACACAATAGGAAAGACGCCCCTTATCTGTCTGAACAAGATTACCGCCGGGATTGGAAACAATATAAAGATATTTGCAAAGCTTGAGAGATATAATCCCGGCGGTTCGGTTAAGGACCGCGCAGCATATCAGATGATAAAGGATGCAGAGTCCTCAGGCGTTCTGACAAAAGATAAAATCATTATTGATTCAACTTCAGGCAACACAGGAATTGCTTATGCCATGATTGCGGCTGTGAAAGGGTATAGGGCAAAGATTGTTATCCCCCAAAATGCGAGCATTGAGCGTAAAAAAATAATTGCGGGCTTTGGCGCTGAAATTGTCTATTCAAGTCCGTTTGAAGGTTCGGATGGAGCCATCAAACTGGCCAGGCAGATTTATGATGAAGAGCCGGACCAATACTACATGCCGGACCAGTATAGTAATCCCTCAAACTGGAAGGCCCATTATCTGACAACAGGCCCTGAAATCATAGAGCAGACAAAAGGCAGAATCACGCACTTGCTGGCAGGTCTGGGCACAACAGGCACAATCATGGGCACTGGAAAGGCCCTGAAAGAATTCAACCCTGAGATCAGGGTGATAGCAATTGAACCGGATGATGCCATGCACGGAATTGAGGGGCTTAAGCATATGGAAAGTTCGATAGTGCCGGGGATATATGACATACATTTCCCTGATGAAACTGTTTATGTTAATACTGATGAAGCATATGACATGGTCAAGAAAATCACTACGGTTGAGGGACTGCCTGTAGGGCACTCATCAGGTGCAGCATTGCTTGGAGCCTTACGCATTGCTGAAAAAATTGAGGAGGGAATAATTGTAGCTATTTTCCCTGACGGCGGCGACCGGTATCTGAGCCATGAGATTTAATATGAGGAAAAACATTATCGAGAAAATTTTTCAACACGCCATAGAAACATATCCGGACGAATGCTGCGGCCTTATAACAGGAGATGAAAATAATCAGACCGTTCATCTTTGCGAGAACATCCAGAACAGGCTTCATGCGGAAGACCCTGTCAGGCATCCTCGTGACGCCCGCACTGCATATGTTATTGACAGAAAAGTGGTTGAGGAGATTATTTCATCAGCAAAGAGACAGGGGGGAAAAATTATGGCCTTCTATCATTCCCACCCGGAGCACGAGGCCTACTTCTCTGAAGAAGACGTTAAAGCCCAGACTGTTTTTGGAGAACCGGAATTTCCGGAGGCTATCCATATAGTAATATCCATAATGGACAGAAAAATCCATGACATGAAATGTTTTAAATGGGACCGGGACCAGCAGGGATTTATAAAAACCGTGATAGAATATAAGTAAACAGGGAGGGTGAGGACATGAAGATATTGCTTGCTACGGACGGCTCGGAATACTCTGAGGGGGCCGCAAAATTCTTAACAAAGCTCAAGTTGACTCCATCGGATGAGGTCTCTATTTTATACGCTGCAAGCTGGGTGCCGGTTATTAGTGAATGGGAATCCTTCTATGTTGATTTCAAGAGTATAATGGATAAAGTTGCGCCCAGGATTCTTGAATCAGCGGCAAATATCTTAAAACCGGTAAATGCAAAAATAACCACTTCGTTCATTGAAGATTTTCCGGATAAAGCAATTGTTGATGCAGTTGTGGAATCAGATATGGATCTGATCGTAATGGGGGCCCGGGGGCTGAAAGGCCTTGGATCATATATTGTTGGAAGCGTGACAAGATTGGTTGCCATCAATTCCACCAAGCCTGTTCTTATCATTAAACAACCTCAGCGGGAAACATCAGGAAAACTGAGAGTGCTTTTTGCCACAGACGGATCTGCCCATTCAGGGGCTTTGGCGGGAATCCTGTCAAAGATACCTTTTCCTGACAATACAGAGGTGACGGTTTTAAATGTAATGTTTCCGGCTCTCGCAGACCTTCCTGAAAGATTTGTCCTGGAAATAAACGACAGGATTAAAGAGATAGCAGCCAGCACCCGTGAAGCAGACGCAAGGGAGTCCGAAAAGATAACCATGAAGGCACGTGAACAGTTAAGTAAGAGATATCCGGAGATAACGGAAATGACAAGATTCGGAGACCCCTCAGAAGAAATATTAAAGGCTGCTGAAATGTTGAATGCAGATATCATTGCAGTCAGCAGCAGCGGCATGAGAGGGATCAGGGGGATGCTGGGCAGTGTGTCAAGATATATTATGAATCATTCCAGATGTTCGGTTTTAATTGGAAAGGTACGATAGAAAAATTTTATCGTGCAGAAATATCAAGTTCCATTATAATTGCGTTGTCTGGCGGGCTCTGATAGTATCCATTTCTCTTGCCGGTTGTCTTAAACCCAAATCTTTCATAAAAACGAATAGCCGCAATATTGGACTGCCGGACCTCAAGGGTGAGCCTGGTATCAGGCTTTAAGCGTTTCAGCTCTCCGATAACATCTTTAAGAAGCATGCTTGCAATTCCTTTACGCCTGAATTCCGGTGCAACCGCTATATTCATCAGATGCGTCAGGTCCAGTATTGTACGTACGCAGACATAACCTGTAATCTGCCCGTTGTAAACGCCAACTTTCAGAAACGCTTCTTTATTTCCTGTTTCATATCTGAAAGAATTAAGGGACCATGGAGTGGAGTAGCACAGATTTTCAATAGCAAGGACCTGCGGAAGGTCCTCAGGGGACATCCTTCTGATTGTTAACCCTTCCAATGGATTTCGGCCTCAGACTTGCGGAGATAAAAAGGGGTAAGACTCACGGGGTCTGTGATGACGCCCTGTTTCAGTTTCTCCAATGCTATTTCACCAACAGTTGAGGCTGATGGAGACATTCTCGAAGCTGGAGCCCAGACAGCGTTATCCTGCAATGTCTCTGCAATAAGTTCTCTGTAAATTTTCACGCCTTCTCCCATAAAGACTGTGCATTCGTTAATCTTACCAAGTAACTCAGCAGGTCGTATTGCAGTTTCCGGCATAACTTTTTTACAGTCCTTCCCCTCCCATTTATAGAGCGCTGCATATACTTCATTCTTTCTTGCATCAAGCATCGGGCATATCAGATATGAACAAAACGGGATTGTTCTTGCAAAGGCATCAAGAGTAGGTACTGGAATAACGGGCTTGCCGGTTGCATATGAAAAACCTTTTACTGTGCTGAGGCCGATCCGGAGCCCTGTAAAGGAACCGGGCCCTATGGATATTGCAAAGGCATCAATCTCATGAATGGGAACATTTGAAGCCTTTAAAAGCCATTCAATAGAAGGCATAAGTCTTTCAGCATGTACAACCTTAACATCTACCCTGACTTCTCCGACAAGGCCCATGCTGTCGTCAATTATTGCTATGCTGCCTGCGACTGTGGCGGTCTCAATGGCCAGAATTTTCAATCTGTAAATTCCTCTCCGCTCCGCCCGTCATTCCGGATCAAGTCCGGAATGACAGCTCGTTAGTTTATAAACAGCCTCTACTTCTTTAAAATACCTTTTATTATTGTAATCGTGTTGTCCCTGAAAAAATCCATGTTATGATTTACCATTCCCATGTCAACCTTAAGATTGCCGGCAATAATCAGGGTCGGCGTTTCCTCTATGGAATATGCATTGGCCGTAATTAATGCAGCCTTTGCTACATTCCCTTTGTCACCTGCTCTTAACCTGCGGCTGAAATCAAAGCCAAGCCCCAGCCTGGTCCCGATACTCTCCAGAACGCTGATATCGCTGATATCCCTTTTTTCGATGAACATTGTTTCAAAAAGCGCCTTCTTCATCTCTTCACCCTTACCTTCTTCTTCGGCCAGGAGATAAGCCTCTCCAGGCTTCATGGATGAGTTTTCCCATGCAATCGGAACATTTTTCCATTTTATTTTTTTTGGGAAATTACCTTTAATGACGGCAATAGACTTCTCAAATTCATAACAATGGCCGCAATAAAAACTGAAAAACTCCAATACCTCCACTTTTTTCCCGTCAAAAACAGATTTAAAATCCGGCAGCTTGATGTATACACCTTTAATCTTTTGTTCGTCTGCAGCATTGACTGAAAATGGCATCCCTGCCAGAATCAGCATCATCACAATAAAGCTCATTACTTTCATTTTCTCCTCCTGTTTTTTTATCAATGTTTAATTTTTTCCAGATAAGAGGGATAATTGAAATCCGGGCTCCGGTCGTTTGTATGACATTTTAAACACACATAAACTGTAACAGGTTTCAGGGGTTTTTCAAAGTCGGAGAGATGTTTCCTGCCAGTTCCATGGCATACTTCACACTGAACATTTGCAAGTCCAGGGGTGGCTTCCATGCTGAAGAATCCTCCTTCCGCAAATCCAACGGTGTGACATATTACACATTCCGGGTCAAATGATTTACCAACATGCTCAAGGCTTGAAAAGGCCTTTGCATGTTTAGTTTTCTCCCAGCTTTCCACAAAGGGCTGATGGCATTCTGCACACTTAGCAGTGCCGAGGTAGGCAGATTCTGTTAGTGGTTTTTCGGTTTTTTTCAACAGGCCGGCAACCTGGGAATCATAATCATTCAGGATCTGACGAATTGCTTTATCTTCTTTTATATCGGCTCCGAGAGGCTGCCATTTGTGCCGAAAATCTGTCACCTTTCCTGTGCGGTCCAGATGCAGCGTTAAGATGCCAAATTTTTTCCCTTTTGGATAACCTGCAACAATAATTGCTGAATTTGTTTTAACAGGCTCCTCAAGTATTTCCTCTGAAGACAATATTATCACATCCCATCCCTTAATGGTTTTAGCATCGGAAACATTGATATCAGAAAGCAGGATATTTATCTTTCCTTTTTCGGGCCCCTCCGGATTCGTGCCAAGATGGATGTTTAATTTATTAATGTTTTTTAAAACAGCCCTGGAATAATTTGGAGAGTCAGCTACAACCTTTATTTTATATTTATGTGAAACCGGCAACAGAAAGTCTGCCGGCAACACTGCTTCTCTTTTCCCAAAAGCAACAGCATCATATCCGATAATCCCGTAAGCCTTCAGAAGCGTCTCAGTTTTCAACCTCCCCTGCGGCGTGTCTTCGCTGCTGAAATTGCCGGCGTCAACGAGAAGATACGGCGAAAGTCCTTTCTTATTCTCTTTTATATAACCTGAAAGTCTTGCCAGTCCCCCGAAATCTGTTTTCGGAGAGCAGCCGCAAGGCTCCAGCTCACCCTGCAGGCTGCCAGTGTAAATGATGTTCAAAACTTGCTCCTTGCCGTACGCAGCCGGAGCGGCCATAACGATAAGAAGCAAAATGTTAATTAATAAAATTCGTTTCATAAACAAAAAACAGACTTTCCCCCCGCAGAGCTACTACTGCATCCTGTGCCTTTTCAAGACCCAGCTTCCGAAATGCATAGTTTGGAACTTCTATTTCAACTGTTCTATGTGCCCCTTCCGGTTTGATAAGAACTGTATGTGAGCCCCCTTTTTCAATAACGTCGGTTATCTTTCCCCGCAGAGCATTGTCCTGTGCATGTTCCATATAACCTTGCCTCAGAATCATTACTTCTTCTGCACGGATACCCACTGAAACGGGAGTCCCAGGCTCTATTGTTTTCAGCTTGCTGTGCGGCGCCGTAAGTTTGGCGGCGAGCTCAGGACAAAAAAGGGAAATGCTGTCGTTATTGCTGCCGGTTATTTCTGCTTTGAATATGTTTTTAATGCCAAAAAAGTCTGCTGCACTGCGTGTCGAAGGGCTGTGATATATCTCGTCCTTATCCCCGGTCTGGTGAATTCGTCCGTCTATCATGATGCTTATACGATCTGCCAGAAAGAATGTTTCCTCCATATCATGGCTCACCATGAGAATAGTGAAACGATATTTCTCCTGCAATTCCTTGAGCAAAAACCACATCTCCTTTTTCATACCTTCATGAAGCGCCGAGAGAGGCTCATCAAGGAGGAGATATCTATGCCCGGGGGCCAGCGCCCTTGCAAGTGCGACTCTCTGCCGCTCTCCTCCGCTGAGGTTGACGGCCTTCCTCTTAAGCAGATGGTTGATGCTCAAAGATGCAGCTACTTCGCGCGCGGCCTCATAGCGTTCTTTATGACCGCTATTACGGCTGTGTCTGATGCCGTAGAAGATATTTTCCTCTATGGAAATGTGAGGGAACAGGGCCAGATCCTGTGGGACATAGGAAAATCCCCTTTCATGCACAGGTAAATTCGTTATATCTTTTCCATCCAGTATAATCCTGCCGTTCTGAATTTTTCTGAATCCTATGACTGCTTCAAGGAGGGTAGTCTTACCACACCCCGTAGGCCCAACAATGACATGGCACGAGCCCGTCTGCACGGTCAGAGATGTATCCTTTAGTGAAAACCCTTTCGTTTGAACTGAAATATTCCTTATCTCAAGCACTGAGGTGCCCCTTTTTCATCAACAGTCTGACACCGTAAAGAGTTGCCAGGCCAATTGAGATAAGCAGGAGTATCAGTACTACAGTGCCATCAATATCGGCGCTTGCAAGCCTCATGAAAATGGCAACAGGCAGAGTTTCAGTCTTCATTGCCATGGAGCCTGCTATGGTGATGGTCGCTCCGAACTCTCCAAGGGCCTTGGCCCATGTAAGCACAGAGGCTGCTATAATGCCATTTTTTGACAGCGGAAGGGTTACGGTCCAGAAAGCCTTTGCAGGAGATGCGCCAAGAGAGCGTGCCACGTCTTCATATCTTTGCGGTATCTCATCCATAGCTGATTTAATCAGCCTTGCGGCAACGCCAACAGTCGTAACAAACTGGGCCAGAACTATTCCATATGCAGTGAAGACAAATTGGGCATATTCGTCCTGAATCCAGACGCCGACCGGATTATTGAAAAATATGAGAAGCATGGCCCCGAGTGCGGCTGGTGAAACTATCATGGGAAGCTCAAGGATAGTATCTATGATATTGCGGCCTTTAAAATCAAATCGTGAAAGTGCGTAGGCGGACGGTATTGCCAGGACCAGAGACAGCAGGGTAGCAATAGTAGCGGCAAGAAGACTTATTTTTATGGAAAACAACGTACGTTCTGAAAAAAGAGTCTCCACAAAGAGAGGCCCTTTGAAAAAATAAAAAAGAGACAGTATCAGCCCCGCATAAAGGGCAAAGACCGATATTGCAAACAATATTGAAAGTTTTTTAAAGGTCACTTCCTGATCCACTCCTGAGGCACTGTATACTCTCCGCCAATGGGTTTTTTTTCTCCTATCCATGCAATAGCCTCATCGGGAGACATGAAATAATGGGAGGCCCTGAATATGGCCTTCCCCTCTTCAGAAAGCAAAAAGTTAATAAACTGTCCGGCAAGGTCCCTGTTTTTTGTAAATGTGGATATTGCAATGGGGATATAACCGATGCGGATTACTTCAGAGGGTTTCAGAGGAATAGTCTCTATCCTCCCGGGATCCCAGTAATGAAATACCTCCCAGCCGATGACGGCATCTGCTGCCTTCAGAGATATTACAGTGGCTGTCTTTTCACAGCTCTCTGCATAGTTTATTAAATTCATTTTGAAGGCCTTTTTTTCCTTTGGGGTAAAGTTCTTTTCTAATATCTCAACTGCATATACGCCCACACAGACCCCCTCAGGGTTTGCAATGGCAACCTTAAGACCGGGTCTGGTCAGATCTTTCAGGGTTTTTATGTTTTTTGGGTTTCCTTTCTGCACATTGATAGCATTCACAAGATATACAACAATCCTTTCGGTCTCAGGAAATACAACTCCTTTTTTCTTTGCAAGCTCCATATAATCTGATGAGCCGGGAAAGTAGATGTCTCCGGTTTTACCCAGAATCATCTGGGACATAACATACCCAGAACCGCCGAATACAACATCCACCTTTACGCCGGTCTTTTTTTCAAATGCCTTTGCAGCCTTTTCTGCCGGCGGTTTGCTCGCAGCGCCTGCAAAGACCATGAGTCTTTGTTCGGCTCTGACAGAGCTTGACAGGATAATAACAACCGCAGCCATTATTAATAAAACAGTCTTTGACATTATCAAACTACTCCATCTTTAATCATAGCATCATCATAAATATCCGTCAGGATTGTTGTCAATCTTAAAAAAACCGGCTTAAACAGTTCAAACCGCTTGAACTGTTTTTTGTTTCTTACTTACCCCCCTGCATGCTATACCTTACGCCCTCAATTACCCCCTTCTCCTGCTTTTGACAATAAGGTGTGCATCTGGTTAAATGTAGAGAAAAGGAACTGGCGCTTAACTTACATGAAATTATAAGGTATGCAACCCATTAAACCCCAAACAGAAAGAAAATCTTGCGAGGACGAAAGAACCTGTTCCTGCTGCGCTGCGGACCTCTCTGAAGAAAAGTCTCCTTTTTGGAAAAGACAGGCATTGATAACTGGCATTACGGCTGGAATGTTATTGGTGTCAGGACTCGTCATACAATTTTTTACAACGTATCATATTCTCTCGCTGCTTATATTCATTGCTGTAACGATAATGACAGGAAAGGATATTTTCAGAAAAGCCTTCATGTCAATTCGCAAACTGCGCCTTGACATGAACTGCCTTATGAGCATTGCATCACTCGGCGCCTTTTTCATCGGCCACGGTGAGGAAGGCGCGGCTGTAATCTATCTTTTCTTTGTTGCCGAATCCCTTGAAGCATTCTCCTCCGACAATGCAGAACGGTCTATCCGCCAGTTGCTTAGCCTGTCGCCTGAAAAGGCAAAGGTGAAAAAGCAGGGGCGTGAGGTTGAAATGCACGTGCACGAAATTGAGCCCGGCGAAGTTATCGTCATACGCCCGGGCGAGAAGATCCCGCTGGATGGAAAAGTGGCGACAGGCCATTCATCAGTCAATGAATCAACTTTAACAGGAGAATCAATTCCGGTTGACAAGACAGAAGGCGATGAGGTCTTTGCCGGCACCATGAATGAAGACGGATACCTCGAAGTAACTGTTAAAAAGAGATCCGATGACACCATGCTTGCAAAGATTATAAGGCTTGTAAAAGAAGCTGAGAAAAAGAAGTCCCGGACTGAAAGGATGATTGACAGGTTCGCCCGTTACTATACACCAGTGGTTATATCATCAGCCCTGGTGATATTTTTGATACCGTCCATTATGGGTTATGACTGGCAGGTCTGGTTTTACCGCGCCCTCGTGCTGCTGGTTGTCTCCTGTCCCTGTGCCCTCGCCATTTCCACGCCGGTTGCCATGGTTTCTGCCATCACGAGTGCGGCTCGGCACGGTGTTCTGATAAAAGGCGCCACGTTTCTTGAGGAGCTGGTAAAAGTAAAAGTTTGCGCATTCGACAAAACAGGCACTCTTACAAAGGGAAAGCTTGAGGTTATGGATATTGTCGGTTTTAATAATATTTCCGCAAAAGAAGTCCTTTCCATAGCAGCAGCTCTGGAAGCCCGCTCAGAGCATCCGATAGCAACGGCTGTTCTCAGAAAGGCTCACTCAGAGAATATCCCTCTGATTGAGACAGACAGATTTAAATCCAGAAAAGGCAAAGGTCTGGAGGCGCAAATCAACGGCAAAATGCATTACGCTGGTTCGAAGAACCTTTTTGACGATATTCCCCTTAAACTCAACTCAGAAACAACCCTCTATCAGGAAAGCCTGTCACGTTTTGAAGAAGAAGGTAAAACAGCAATATTGATAACGAGCGAACATGACGTGCTTGGGATTATTACTCTGGAAGACAAAGTAAGAGACAGGGCGCCTGCTATTGTCACGCATTTAAAAAGGTATGGGATCAGGACAGAAATGTTGACAGGAGACAACCGAAAAGTTGCTGCATCAATTGCCGGCAGGATAGGTGTTGACGCATATGATGCAGAACTGCTGCCCGAAGACAAGGTAAATATTGTCGAACGTCTCAAGGAAAAATTTGGACATGTTGCCATGATAGGCGACGGTGTTAATGACGCCCCGGCTCTTGCCGCAGCAAACGTTGGCATAGCAATGGGCACCATAGGCTCCGACGTTGCGATAGAAACTGCAGATATAGCCCTCATGCATGATGACCTGTCCAGGATTGACTATCTGATTTCACTGAGCAGAAAAACAATGCAGGTTGTTAAACAGAATGTAATCACCTCTATTCTTATCAAAGGTAGTTTTACTGTTCTTGCAGCATTAGGGGTAATTAATTTATGGGTTGCGGTTGGAATAGGCGATATGGGCTTAAGCCTTGCGGTTATATTAAATGCAATAAGATTGACAAGGGTAAAGGCGTAAGGGTTGATGGACGTAAACATGCATTCACAAATTCTTCATAACCTATGCATATCCTATTCAGGAACGGAAAGTCGCTTTCATTGACTTCATAATTAATCAAAAGCTATATTTAATATCACAAATTCAGCTCTGATAATTCATAGAGTTTATGAATGTAGGTTAGGAGGCCTTCTTGAAAGAAGAAAAACAAAAGGAAGATGTTTTTGAATCAGTATGGAAATTTTTTGCATCTGTGAAGCTTGCAGTTGCTGTTTTTATCATATTATCATTCTCATCAATTGTCGGAACAATAGTTGAACAGCAGGCGGAGCCTGAAAAGAACATAGCGCTGCTGGCTAAATTTTTTGGTGATTCTCTGGCTCCAACCGTTTACAACATATTTGCAAAACTCGGTTTTATGGACATGTACCACTCCTGGTGGTTTATCAGTTTCCTGATTACCTTCAGTATAAATCTTATTGTATGTTCACTTGACAGGTTCCCAAAGACGTGGAAGCTTGTAAAGATGCCTTTAAAGCCGTTAGCTGTAAACGTTATAAAGACCTTGCCGGTAAAAAAGGAAATTAAACTGAAAACCACTCTTGCTGTTGCAAAGGACGAATTCTTTAACAGCCTGCGCACATCAAAATATCAGGTTCTCGAAGCAAACGAAAATAATGAGGTGCAGCTTTATTGTCAAAAGTGGAGATATGCACGTTTGGGAGTATATGTCGTGCATCTGAGTATTATCCTGATATTTCTGGGAGCAATAATCGGCGCCCGTTTCGGATTTGGCGGTTTTCTGAACCTCCCTGAGGGACAGATATCAGATGTCGCATATACAGCAAATGGCAGCGAAATTCCACTTGGGTTTTCAATAAAGTGCAACTGGTATGACACCAAGTATTATGAAGGCATAGATATGCCACAGGAATTTCATAGCGAACTGGTAATCATTGAGAACGGGAAAGAAGTCCTGAAGAAAGTCATTGAAGTTAACGACCCGCTTACATATAAAGGTATTACATTTTATCAATCAAGTTATGGCATGATCCCAAATGCAAGCGGCTACTTTATCCTGGGCCTCAAACCAAACGGCCATCAGCAAAGTACCGTTTCGCTCAGGTTTGGCGACACCTTTGAAATTCCCGGTACAGGAATTACAGGAACTGTTATTGATTTCTCACCTGCACTTGCACGGGATCAGCGCACAGGAGCACTCATATCTTATTCCGATAATATGGTGAATCCTGCCGTTGCAATACAGTTCAATATGCCGGGGCAGGACAGTTTTAAGGGATGGATTTTCAAGAGATACCCGCAAACAGGCATCCTTCCAGGCGGACATGAAATTAAATTCGAAGATTACTGGGGAGTTGAATATACAGGCATGCAGGTTTCCAAGGACCCCGGGATAGGACTTATTTACATTGCCTGTATTATCATGGCAATTGGTTTGTATATTACATTTTTTATCAGTCATAAAAAAATATGGATACATATTGCTCACGATACACCAGGAGGCAAAGGACCCGTCAGTGTATCTGTTGGAGGTTCTACAAACAGGAACAGGTTTGCCTTTGAAAAAGAGATAGATCATATCCTCTCAACCGCATCACATGCAATAGAAGGAAGGAGTAAAAAATGAACAGTTCACTTTTCTTTGATATATCAGCAGGCGCATATGTAGCTGCAATGATAACTTATGTCATTTATCTTGTGGCGAGAAATAAAACAGTTGGGATTGCAGCAACAACTATAACGATCTTTGGTTTTGCATGTCAGAGTGTGGCTCTACTTATAAGGTGGGTTAACTCATATCATTTTTGGATTTCTTCAAGCCCGAACTCAGGGCTTGTCGAGTCATTATTAAGGGCGGCTCCTCTCAGAAACCTTTATGAGTCCTTAATATTTTTTGTATGGTCTCTGATTCTTATTCACCTGCTAATAGAATTTAAATATAAAGTCCGTTCACTCGGCGCTTTTGTGACACCACTTGCTGCTCTGGCCCTTCTATTTATTGATATCTCTGGCACATCAAAGGAAATTCAGCCTCTTATCCCGGCCCTTCAGTCAAACTGGCTGCTGTTCCATGTGTTATTGAGCTTCCTTGGTTATGCTGCTTTTGGCGTTTCGTTTGGTGCCGCTGCAGCATACATTATTATGGTTACTGATTCTAAAAAAGAAAAAGCGTATATTTTCTGGAGCATCATCATCGGCATATTCATAATCGTACTGGTTGGAATGGGCATTGATTTCATGAGCCTGTCGGCTGCTGAACGCAAGGAATTAATTCAGAACCATTTTCTGAAGGCTACATTCAGGAATGAATCAGGCGGTGTGGTGGCTGCAAGTTGGGCCTTTTCAATCGCATTTATTTTTACACTTTGGCAGTTTGGTTTTGGGCTTAAAAAAATCCTATCATCACTTTCTGTAACTCCACAGATGCTTGAGGATATTGAATATAAAAGTATTGCCATAGGGTTCCCTTTATTTACTCTTGGAGGCTTGCTCATGGGCGCTATCTGGGCCAACAGCGCATGGGGGAAATACTGGTCGTGGGATCCTAAAGAGACCTGGTCGCTTATAACGTGGTTTGTTTATGCACTCTACCTGCATGCAAGGTACATAGGTGGGTGGAGAGGGAAACGCGTGGCTATTCTTGCAGTTATCGGTTTTGTAGCCGTCATCTTTACATATCTCGGTGTGAATCTTGTGTTATCAGGTCTTCACGCTTACGGCAGCGGGTAGTCAATAACCAGCAAATATTTTGAAGTTATTAAATCAGGGGTACAATCAAAAAAGGACTTATGGAAAACCATAAGTCCTTTATTTATACTTGGTAGCGGGGGATGGATTTGAACCACCGACCTTCGGGTTATGAGCCCGACGAGCTACCAGGCTGCTCCACCCCGCGATACATCTACCTTACTTTAGAAGCATTTGAAAAGTCAACTTTCTGTTTGTTTTTCCATACACTCTGAAACAGGACCTGCTAACTATCTGAAACGGTATATGTAATGGACCTGAATCATCTTTTCCGGTGTACGAATTTTCATACACATTAACTTTCCCGACTAACTGATTTTCCTGAAAATTCAAGGGGCAATTGTTGGGCACGGACCTTGCATACTTGCAGACATAATTTAAAATGGGAAAAAAATCCCAAAATGTGATATAAATCACAGAGCAGAAAAACAATTGACTTTATCATAAACAATGAGCGAGTCAAGGATGAAGGTATGAAGAAAATTTTACTGATTTCAATGCTGATGGTTCTTTATGGTGCTTGTACAGGATTTGCCGAGATAGGGAAATACGAGACAGGCTGTGAAAAATGTCATGTTCCCGACAATTGGGAACCCAAGAAATATCTCCACGATCCCCTGACTATTGATCTTAAAGGAGCACACAGGACCTTGGACTGTAAAGAATGTCATAAGAAATCGGAAGGCTACAAAGGATTGAATGCCGATTGCATTAGTTGTCACAAGGACGTGCATTTCAACCAGTTCAGCCGTTATTGCGGAGACTGCCATAAACAGCAGACCTGGATACCTCTTAATTTTAAGCATACGGGTATCGGCTTCCGTCTTGCCGGAAGCCATAGGGGGGCAGATTGCAGCGACTGTCATAAAAACAGGGATTACAGAAATACGCCTTCAGATTGTTTTATATGTCATCAGGCTGCGTACCAATCGGCGCCAATGCATGTGGTATCAGGCTTTTCACATGATTGTACGGAGTGTCACAAGAGATCAAACACGTGGGATTTTACAGCATTTGTGCATGAATTTTTCAGCTTTACTGGAGCGCATCGTGCTCTGAAGAATGACTGTTTAGCCTGCCATAGCGCACCCAATAGCATTCCGGCTGGTACAACAGAGCAGGACTGTTATGTATGTCATGCAGGTGATTATCAGGCCGCTCCAAATCATGTGAGCTTCAACTATTCACACGATTGCAGATTTTGCCATTCAGGAAACACATGGGGAATAGAATGATGAAAAAGACGCTTTTTTTAATCATCGTATTGATTTTTACTCCTCTTATTTATGCAGAGGATATAAAAGGGAGGTTTTACGTAAGCGACTATTTTTCTCATGACAGCAACCATAGCGACCTGCATATCCTGAGTTCGAGACTCAAACTATACAGGCGTGAAGATGAGAAGTCCAGATTTTACTTTAATCTTGACGGAAGAATCCGGGAGAAGATTGTTAATGGAGATATACACGAGGATATTCCTGAATACAGGTTTGATGAAATATGGCTGGGTTATAAATTTCCGGAGCAGAAATTAAATCTTATCATCGGTAGGCAATATGTAAATGAAATGTATAACACTCATATTGACGGTTTAAATGCCAGGTATTTGCTTGGAAAAGGTTTGGGTGTTGGAATTTTCGGCGGCCTGGCCCCGGATAAATATGATAGTTCTTTCAATTCAAAATATAAATCTGCGGGAATATACGGCTTTTTGGATCAGGATAAATATCAATTGAATATAGGTTATGAAAACCTCAGTTATAAGGGGAAAACAGACCGGGAATATTTTTCAGTGAGGTTAAATTCAGATGTCAGCAATAGAGTAAGATTAAATGCACTCTCATCAGTCAGCGTTAATCAGGAAACAAATAAATTTGAAGTCGAAAATGCGAATGTGAATATTTCATATGCTTCTTCAAAGGCGCTTCACTTCCAATTGTTTCATGATTATTACAGGGCCATTAAATACTTTGAATCCTCAAAAAAGTTTCTGGACAGCTTCAATATCAGGGACGATTACTTTCTGGATACTAACTCTCAAACCAGAACGGGGGCGAGAGTTGACTATAAGTTGTCAAAAGACCTCAGCGCATATGTCTCCGCAGCATATCAAAATAGAAAGACTGATAACAAGGAAGCAGTCAGGCTTACAGGGGGGATTAGGAAGTACAATTTTTCGGGATTCGATGTTTCAGGCCGGTATACGTATATAGATAATTTTACCTCAGGAAGCAGTGAATTCAACGTTGAGGTATCGCGCACTTTCTTTGATAAGTTTGATGCATCTGTATATGCAAGCCATGAACAGGAAAAACTCGATATTGAAAACGGCTTCACATCGGGTCCTCTGACATACGGAACATCCCTGTACTGGACGATCAATAGACACTATTCTGCATCACTGTTTGTTGAACGCAGCGAAGAAAATGATTATCACAATACCGCACTGTTTACACAGATAGGTTACAGGTTTTAATGAGTGGAAGAATATAAAAAGAGATCAATTCCAAAACAAGGAGGATGTGATGAGTGTTAACGAATCAGTGAGCGAAAAAGGCGAGAGCAAAAAAAATCCCCACCCGCCAAAGATATTACGTTTCCGCAAGTCTGAGAGGATGGTGCACTGGGCCCAAGATCACTATGCCAGATGGTATCAGGAAAATTTTGAAGGCAGTCCGAGCCCTGTTGAGGAGCCTGCTAACATTATCCGTTTTATCAGGGAAGATTATCCCCTTGCCAATAGCGATACATCGCCTGCCCTGCAGCACATAGAAGCTGTTCAGGAAGGAGGTGAGAAATAACATAACCATAATATGTCTGAATATGTGTCATGCCGTTTTACGGCAGATAAGCAGTCAAAATAAATTATAACGAGGTGAAGTACCCATGAGGAAAAAAACAATTATATATTTATGGAGTATCGCACTCGTGGCATGGGCCCTTTGGGCCTCCGGCGCTGAGGCCTACGATAAGTATACTGCTTCAAAAGGAGCCTTCAATACCAACTGCGCGCAATGCCATGGAGATTTTCGTGCACCTTACAATTCACTTATAGACGGACAATCATGGGGCGGCAATCTCCATGATATACACCGCAATACCATGTTGAACGGAGATTGTAATGCCTGTCATCTGGGTTTCAGCAAAACCCCTGTTTTTCTTAACAGTTCAAATGGAGGAAATGGCTTTACTCCAGTTGGTTGTCTGGGATGTCACGGCCGTGCAGAAGATGATACGGCCATAAGTACGAGCGGGGCTGCTTTGCGCCAGCATCATTATAATACGGGCGAGACAATCTGTTTTCAATGTCATGGTGATTCGAATCCCGCAACTTATAAACCTGTAAATGAAAAAACATCTCCGCCATATTACTTTACTCCGGATGCAGCGCATCCAAATAAACCCACTGACAGTTGTAACCAGTCAGGGAAAGAAAACTATGCAGGTTCTGCAATCGGACTTGATAACGACGGTGACGGGCTTTTCGACAGTAACGATTCTGATTGCCAGACGATAGTGGCATGTATGGATAATGACGGCGACGGTTATGGTTCCAATGGTATTTCTACATGTTCAAAAGGCACGGCGGTTGACTGCAATGATAATAATGCTGCCATTAATCCGGGCGCCACTGAGGTATGCGATGGCGCAGATAACAACTGCGATGGACAAACAGACGAAGGCATAAAAAACACCTATTACAAAGATACTGACGGAGATGGTTATGGCATCCCTTCTGTTTCAATACAAGGCTGTACCCAGCCGGCCGGTTATGCGGCGAACAACACAGACTGTAACGATAATGACCCCATAGTGCATCCGAATCAGACGTGGTATCAGGATGCGGACGGAGACGGATATTCAAGCAGCAATATAATTGTACAATGTGCCCGGCCGGCTGGTTATAAAACAGCTTCAGAATTAAAGGCCACTTCAGGAGACTGCAACGACAATAGCGCAGCCGTTAACCCGGGCGCCTCAGACGCAAACTGTAACGGTGTTGACGAAAACTGCAATGGAACTGCTGATGAAAATTATGTGACGACAAATACCACTTGCGGAGCCGGAGCGTGCGCATCCACAGGCCAGTTGCTTTGTCAAAATGGTTCAGCCGTTGACACTTGTACCCCTGCAGCATCTCAGACAGAAGGGCCTGCCGGAAATCCTACCTGCAGTGACATGATTGATAATGATTGCGATGGGGTGACTGACGCATCTGATTCTAATTGCATAGCTGCACCTGCATCCTGCGTTGACAAAGACGGTGACAGTTATGCAGGAAAGGGTAAGGGGAAAAGGAATAAAAACTGCGGACCTGTAGATTGTAATGACTCTGATTCCAGCATCTACCCTGGAGCTACAGAGATTTACGGTGATCATATTGACCAGAATTGCAATGGCAATAAGGATGACAAGCGTCCAAAAAATAAAGAGGGCAAGAGAATGACCTGTAGCGACGGGATAGATAATGACCTTGATGGACTGACTGACTGCAATGATTCTGGTTGTTCTGAGAATCCGTCATGCAGCAAACCAGATGACGATGACGATGATGATTTCACGCACATGAATAGAACGGATTGTACAAGCTGTCACACGCCACACAACTCAGTAACAAATTGTCTGAGTTGTCACACAGGGTTAAAGTGAATATATTGATGACAGACGATCAAACAGCGATCTGAAAGAAAGGGGAGCTTCGGCTCCCCTCCTTATATTTTTCTTGAATCAAGAACCTGCTTAATCACCTCAATTGAAAAGCCCCTCCGCTGAAGCATTCCCCAGAGTTTTTGTTTTACAGCATCTGCGGGATATTTTTTCAGGCTCTTTAATTTTTTCTCAACAAATTTTTCTGCAGATTCGGTTTCAATATTATTTGTATGAGTTGACAGTGTTTGATGGACCAGTTCCCTGCCTATTCCCCGTCTGAACAGGAATGCCTCGATACTTCTTTTTCCCAGAAATTTTCTTTCTACGGAAAACCTTAACAGTTCTGCTGCAAGATGTTCATCGCTGATTAAACCGGCCTTTTCAAGAGAATCAATAGTAGAGACTATTTCTTGCCTGCTAAAGCCCTTTCTTTCCAGTTTCTCGAATAATTCTTTTTTGCTTCTGGATCGATAGCTAAGGAGTTTTAATGCACAGGCCCTGGCATTAACGTGAGAACTTTTCAATATGGGAACCCTTTTTATTTTTCTCTTTAGAAGCAGCGCCCTCTTCCCATGATTCCCTTGTGGACAATACTCCTTTGACCTTAAGGGCAAAATCATCGGGATTTGTAGCCCTGTTTACTGCATCGTCATAGGTTACAATTCCGCGTTGATAAAGGCCCAGGAGAGCCTGATCAAAGGTTTGCATGCCGTACTGGCTGAAACCTTCTGAGATATATTCAGGAATGAGCTTTGTCTTGTCAGGGTCTTCAATGCAACCCTTGATTGTTGTTGTTGCTACAAGCACCTCAGTAGCAGGCACCCTTCCTTTTTCATCAGCTCTTGGAACAAGCCTCATGGATATGATGGCTTTAAGAACAGAGGCCAACTGTCTCCTCACCTGTTTATGCTGATATGGCGGAAAAACTGAAATAATCCTGTTTATCGTCTCGACAGCATCAGAAGTATGCAGGGTGCTTAAAACAAGATGACCTGTCTCAGCAGCAACCAGTGCTATCTGGATAGTTTCGAAATCGCGCATTTCACCGACAAGGATGACATCCGGGTCCTGTCTTAATGCGGCCCTCAGGGCCTTGCTGAAGGACTCTGTGTCATGCCCGATTTCCCTCTGGCTGATTATGCTTTTTTTGTCCCGGTGCAGAAATTCAATCGGGTCTTCTATCGTAATAATGTTTTTTGTTATATTCATGTTTATGTGGTCAACCATAGAGGCCAGCGTAGTGGATTTTCCGCTTCCTGTAGTGCCTGTGACAAGGACCAGCCCTCTGGGTTCAAGGGAGATTTTTCTTAATACCGCCGGAAGCATTAATTCGTCAATGTCCAGGATTTCCATGGAGACTATTCTGAAAACAATGCCGACAGAACCTCTTTGCATAAAACAGTTGCACCTGAATCTGCCAAGTCCGGTGACACTGTACCCTATATCAATATCATGCAGCCTCTCAAATTTCTCCCACTGATAATCCTTCATAATGGACTGGGCTAGCTCTAAGGTGTCTTCTTGGGATAGTCTTCTTTCATCCTGCAATGGGATAATCTGTCCGTCGGCTCTGACAATCGGCTGATTGCCTGCCTTTATATGCAGGTCCGAGGCCTTCATCTGAACAGCTTTATTTAGCAGGGCATTAATATCTACTGACATAAGTTATCTCCCGAAATATCATATAAAAACTGCATCCTGATATATTTTCGGTTTTTTCTCTCTATTTCTTGAAATTGAAGGCTTCCAAAATTTTTGATTCAATCTCCTGCGCTACCTTTGGATTGGACTGAAGATACTGTCTGGCATTTTCCCTTCCCTGTCCTATACGATTGCCGCTGTAGGAATACCAGGCTCCTGATTTCTCAATAATGTTTTTTTCGACACCTAAATCCACTATCTCTCCGTTTCTGGAAATCCCTTCATTAAAATAAATATCAAACTCGGCCTGCTTGAAAGGCGGAGCAACTTTGTTTTTGACGACCTTTACTCTCACCCTGCTTCCCACGGACTCCTGCGCATCCTTGAGGTTTTCAATCTTTCTGATATCAAGCCTGACGGATGCATAGAACTTCAGCGCATTTCCGCCGGTTGTGGTCTCCGGGTTTCCAAACATAACCCCGATTTTCATACGGATCTGGTTAATAAATACAACGGTAGACTGGCCTTTGGCAATTGCAGCCGTGAGCTTTCTCAAGGCCTGGCTCATGAGGCGCGCCTGAAGTCCCGGCAGACTGTCACCCATCTCGCCCTCAATCTCTGCCCGCGGGACCAGCGCGGCAACAGAATCAATTACAATGATGTCGAGAGCGCCGCTGCGAACCAGGGTTTCTGCTACTTCCAGCGCCTGCTCTCCTGTATCGGGCTGGCTTATGAGAAGGTCATTTATGTTGACTCCGAGTTTAGCTGCATAAGATACATCCAGTGCATGCTCTGCATCAATGAAGGCTGCGTTGCCGCCGGACTTCTGTGCCTGCGCCACTGCATTAAGCGCAAGGGTTGTTTTCCCTGATGATTCAGGTCCGTAAATCTCAATAACCCTGCCTCTTGGATATCCGCCGACCCCAAGGGCTGCGTCAAGGCCAATGGAACCCGAGGGGATAACGGCTATCTCTGTCACTCCTTCCGAGCCGAGCCGCATTATTGCTCCCTTGCCGAACTGTTTTTCTATTTGTGATATGGCTACCTCAAGAGCCTTTGAGCGATCTTTATCAGACATTGTTTTTCCTCCTTGTATTTAAATGTATCAGTTAAATTTTAAACTCGTATGTCAATCAAATTAATAATGAGTAATGATTAATTAACAATTATGGAATTAAAATTTATTGTCATTAATTACTCATTGCTCATTACTAATTATTCATTGCTTCTCAATGCTATCTCCGCTACCCTCGTATACTTCGCCCCTGCCGGGCTCAATTCGCTTTTCATTAAAGATATGGAGTTAACATCCATGGAGCCAAATTCACCATCTTTGTATGTTTCAATTTTTTCCATCAAGGCTTCTTTTCCCCACAGCGATCTGAATCTTCCAAGTGTAAGATGAGGGGAAAATGATCTGTTTTCTTTCTCAAATCCCAGAGACGCCATCCCATCCTCTATCTCTTTTTGAATTCTTATGATAGAGGATGTGCCATCAACGCCTATCCATATAACGCGTGGAGAACGCATATTCGGGAATACGCCCGTCCCTTTAATCTCAAGATTAAAAACAGTATGCTTTTTACAGGTCCCCTCGATTAATTTTGCTATACTGTCAACATCTTTTTCTTTTATATCGCTGAGAAATTTCAGCGTCAGATGAATGCTTTCAGGTCTCACCCATTTGACATCAGCACCGCATTTTTTAAGTTCATCCTGTAATTCAGAAAGAGCGGTCCTCACTGACTCCGGCAACTCTATAGCAATAAAACTTCTCAAGATTTTTTATCTACCGTTTTTGTTCCAAAATAGGATACCACAGAAGGATGAAAATGTGGTTTAATTAGCAAAACTTCTCCATAACTGTAAACAGACATTCGCATAAATCCCTGCCAATACATCATCCAGCATGATGCCCGCGCCTCCTGGAACATTTCTCTCTATTGCTCTTATGGACGGCGGTTTCAATATATCGAAGAACCTGAATAAAATGAATGCTGCAACAAGATAACCAATTGTCATTGGCACAAATATAACAGATATCAAATAGCCGCAAAGTTCATCAATCACTATATGACTGCTGTCTTTGCCGAGGAGCTTTTCAGCGTTATGCGCGGTCAGGGTTCCGATGATGAGTATAAGCGCTGTGAGTATTGAGAGGTTAACAACGTCAGGCTTCAACAGCAGAACAAGCAGAAAACCTGCGGCTGTGCCAGCGGTCCCCGGTGCAAAGGGGATGTAGCCAAGGAAGCCGAGGGTCGCCATGTATTTAAATAAAGTTTGCAAGGGTGATAATAAGGGTGTAGGGTGTAGGGTTCAGGGGTTAGCGCTTTATGCTTTTTCCAATCACTAATCCCTATCCCCTAATCCCTAAACCCTTTTTGTATTATTTATTCCTGAATGACTTTATACGAATGCGTAATCTTTGCAGCCTTGCCCAATGTTGCGCCTACCGAGCAATATTTCTCAAGTGAAAGTTCTACAGCCCGCTTGACGGCTTCTTCGGAAATATCCTTGCCGGTCACAATATATTCAATATGCATATCAGTGTACATATGCGGATAATCTTTTGCCATCTCGCCTGATACGTTAATCTCAAACTTTGTTACATTCTGTTTCTTCTTTCTCAGGATTGAAATCACATCCATCCCTGAGCACCCACCGAAAGCCATTGGTAATAGCTCTGACGGCTTGGAAGCCGTACCTTTGCCGCCTGATGACGGAGGCGCATCCATTACTATTGCATGACCTGTATCAGCAACTCCTATAAATTGCATATCCTCGACGAGAGTGATTTTTGCATTTGGCATAATAAACCTCCTCCAATATTAATTTGCGGAATTAATTGCAATAGATAAAGTCTTTGACGCCTTTCTGGCCCCGATGTCTGTAGCC
>DYJL01000026.1 GCA_020723105.1 Nitrospira japonica
GTGGGTGTCTGGCGAGGCGCTGGTGTATGGCGAGGCGCGGGTGTATGGCGAGGCGCGGGTGTCTGGCGAGGCGTCAATCACCCCGCTTAACTTGCTTGGCCTTCGGTATGGCATCACCATTATTGATGCGCACATTCAAATTGGTTGTAAATTTTATCTTCATTCTGAGTGGGAGAATTTTTCGGACGCTCAAATTTCGGAAATGGATTCTGGCGCACTTGAATGGTGGAGCGAATGGAAGGGGGTTGTATTGAGCCTTTCGCTTGCTCATCATCTTCAATTACCAAAAAATAATCCTTCCGAGAAGGAGGAAAAATGACCGACACAAACGACGAACTGAAAGCCCAGACCGCGCATGAAGCGCGCATGATCGAAGATCCAGAATATCGCCTTCAGTTTGAGAAAGATTCGGTTTACGGAGACTTGGAAAACTTCAAGGAATTCTTTGAGGCTCACGATATGTTTCCGATCATTGCCCGTGAGTTGCTACGCGCTATAAGCAACGCGAACCTCCCGGACAAGCACAGTATGGCGGCGGTTGAAGATGCCATTGATAACATACGCGATGAGTTTGATGCAAAAATCAAATACGTCATGGAGCAAAAACAATGAATTCGCCAATCTTTCGCCGTCGCCATGAATCGCGCTTCATCTTCATTTCGCGCAGGGCTTGGAGCGCAACTTGGCCTTATCTTGCAACCATTGCGTTCGCGTGTCTCTATGCCTTGATGTTCGCCAAGGATGCGGCAAGTTAATAACCACCAAAAGAAGAGGAAGCAAAATGTCAGATGATTTTATTGGAACAGCGGCGGCGGCAAAAAAGGCTGGCGTATCGGAGCGAAGAATTCGCGTCCTGTGCGATGAGGGCCGGGTTAAAGCCGAACAAAAAGACGGCACAACCATCAATGCGAAATTGATCTCCGGTGTCTGGATGATCCCGAAGAACTTCAAGGTGATTAAGCCTGAAGGAAAAACATCCCGCCCGTCGAAGATCAAGATGAAGCGGGCGAAAAATGTATAAGGGCAAACAGGGTTTTGCGAACGACACTCAAAGGCAGATCGTGGATCTGTTTAGAATCTGTACGAAACAGAAGCTCCGGCCTGCTTGAATCCGCCAGTGTAGAGAGCGACATCAAAGCCGAAGTTCAGCGCCTTGATAGATCCAAACTCATGCGAAAACAGCAATCCGCCCGAATACCCACCCGATTGATTTATCCCGGCAGTGAGCTTCAGTTCGTTCCGGCTCTTTACTGAGATCCACGGAAGGGGATCTTCAGAGACAAGCGTTTCAGTATCCCCGGTGTCCGTGTTTATCACCGTTGTAACCGTCTGAGGGTGGTCGCTGCCTTCGATCCGCGAGCTATCCAGAACCGCAATTGCTTTATCGTTCTTCAGGCGATCCGGGAGCTTTGTTTTCTTCTTCGCGGATTCTTTGTAAACGGCGACCTTTTTGGGCGTTGCATCCACTTTCCCCTCCCCTTGTATGGCCGGAGCCTTTTGCGCGGCATGAGGCTCTGTTCTGCCCGTCTGCTCCGGCGTTCGCATGAAAGACAGGACGGCAATCACGCAAGCGATGACCGAGATCAGCCAAGGGGTGTATTTATTCATTGCTCTTGCTCGATGGATTGTTGCGTTCGATATGGGTTTGCGCAACCTTGGCAGTCAATACCATGCCAAGTATTGCCATTGGCCCGGCAGGAATATCAGGCAAAGTCTTTGTGGTGAATGCCACAAAGAGCCAGCCGACCAAAATCCCGAACGCCCAAAGGAAGGTAATCAGCCGAGTGCTGGAATTGTTGTTTTCGTGATCTTGCAGGAAGTTTGCCATTGTCTTGCTCCTATGGGTAAAAAGTTCTTTTGCCGCTGTTTGGCGGGCGATCCGTCAGGTGCATCCATCCCGGCGTTTTGCTTGGATGTTCGCGGTACAAGCCATGTTCCGCAAGTTCTTCGTCTGTTGTGTTGTCGTCAAGCTCATCATCTGGATCGAATACATCAACGCCTTTGGCTTCCTTGTGAGAAGAGAGTTCCGCACCCTCTTCATCCGGGAGCCTGAATCCGCCGCCGCCAGTTCCGTTCTTCTTCCCTGAAATCGTCGTGTCCGTATCGGGATCAACCGGGTAGTGGTATTGCCCCTTTTGCGCCTTGTGGTACAGGAACAGGTTCACGCGGCCAAGCATCATATCGCCAGCGGCTTCCTGCTTGATTGTGTGCGGCTTGTTCCTGAAGTATTGCGTTTTGGTTATCACTGTCGCCTCCCGGATATGCGCCTTGCCGTTTCTTCCTTTTGCCAATCATCCCGGCAAAATTCATCACAGAATTTTTCACCCGCTTTCAGAGTGGCAAAGCAAGAGTTGCAGAAGCCTTGATATTTTGGAGCGCCTGAATCCCTCTTTCCCAACGCCGCCTTCAAGAATAACTCTTCCGTCTTTGCGGCATCATCAATCAGGCACATTAGCGATTGAACCCGTGAGTTATGGCGAGCCAGATTGCTCCTATCGCTGCCGTCACGCCCGCGATCCATTTTGCAACAGTCCCAAGCATACTGAGCGTCCGAACAAAGCCCTTCGCATTGTTCCAGACCGTCATAATTTCAAGCTGCGTTTTGCTTTGCGCCTTCAGTTCTTTCAGTTCTGAAAGCGCCTGCCGCATCAATGGCGCAATCTCATCCTCAAGAACAACCACTCTTTCGGAGAGTTTTTGGATCGTCATGCAGTCACCGTGAACGCAAATGCAGTCTTGATTTTCACATTCCGAATTATCGGTTTTTCTGCGCTTTGGATTTTGTTCTCCCATTTTTGACTCATCACTGCGGGTAGTTTATTTCACCAACCACGGCAGATGCGCCGGAAATCCGCGTGAACCGGATGGCCGTAACCGGGCTGTATAGCGTGTTCGTCTGGGGCGCACTCACCGCGCTTGCTGTGCCGATAACCTGCCAGTTCGCAGACGATGGAGCAAGAGCGGCTGCGGGCGTTGTTGAGAACTCCGCCGTTCCAGTTACCCCGGATTCAGGGTAAATGGATACTGTCATCGGAAAGTGCTTGTTTGAAACGTCAATTACCTGCGCAGATGTTGTGGCGACTACGGACTGATAGCCGACAAGTAGCGCAGCAAAAGCCGTGATAGACAGCATCAGTATGGCGACACCAAAAACTCCGAGAGTGAATGCCTTTTTCATCATATCCCCTTTACCAATTGATTGAATCAAGAGCCTTCAGGCTCTTTGCGTTCGCCACAAATATAGATAGTTGCCGCATTTTAGCAGAACAATTTTCTTTGTGCGTCACGAAGTCGGCAAGAACCCGGCGAACCTGCACTCCGCTATGCGCCTTCACAACCCATCCATCGGCAGAATCAACGCACCATACCTGCCTGCTCCATAACGGAGAATTTTCAGGGGCCATGCTTTCCGTTGCTACGGCCATCAAGTTCGCCTGATCTATGATGCCGCTCGCATACAAATGTGTAGGGCCAAGCGCATACGATTCAAACCCGCCAATGATCGCGGCTGCGCAATCTTCATTCAGCAATGACAACTTTTCGGCCTTTGCGATGTTCAACACAACCTTCGCCGGGATCTTGCTTGCCACGTTCGCGGGGAGCGCACCAATATCGCTGATCTGAACTGCATCCCCGGTGGTTGTGTTGAACATCGCAGACCCACGGAAATCGCTTTTCAATCCCCAAGCATCAAGGGCTTTGTCGAACACTGCCACTTCATTTGCGCCCGGAGTCGGCGGAGCCTTGATCGTTGAGTATTCTGGGAACAAATACTTCCCCGGCTCCATCGGGCTACGTTGCGCATTTTCTTCCCCAAGGAATTCTCCCGTGACAGGATCGAACAGGTAGCAGAGTTTTTTCATTTTTAGCGCCCTTGTCAGTATTTGATGCAAAGCATGAACCCAACGCCAGCAGGCAGGTTTGCGGCTCCGCCCGTTGCGTTATTTGTGGCCGTGGTGTTTTGGTTCGTTGCTGCTGTGTTTTGGTTTGTGGCTGTTGCGTTTGCTGTATTTGAGCCATACCCGGCAGTTGTTTGATAGCCCGGAGATGTTGCTGCCGCATAAGGATAGCCAGCAGTATTCCCTGCTAGTTGAGTAAAGCCATTTGCGTGAGCATGAGCATTCTGCGTGTGCGAGTGTGCATCCTGGGTGTGCGTATGCGCGTTTTGAGTGTGATTGTGACTTATTACTGCGCCTGCGGTATTTACACCAATAACGCCAAGGCCGGAAGCCTGAAGCATTGCGTACCCTGCCGGGACGGAAGGAAGTCCAAACGTGGTAGATCCGTCACCCGCCCCCCATTGCGTACCAATCGCCGCAAATAGGGCTGCGTATGCAGTGCGCGAAATGTTTGTCAGGGAAGTAGGAAGTTGCAAGTATCCGTTTGGCGCTGTTGCGCCAGCCCATGCGATAACAGTCCCCGGAAGAACTCTCTCACGGGGAGGATTGATAAGCTCCCATGTTGGCGTTCCGGTTGCATGGTATGTGAAAATGCAAACGCCTATGATGTCGCCGGGAGCAACTGGAACTATTAGGCCGTTCACGCTCTTTACAATCGTTCTGGCCGTTTGCAGCGATCCGTTAAGAGTCGGCGCGAAAGTTGGGGTTGTCGTAGTGTTCGGGGTTGTCGTGTCAATCGTCAGCCGAGTTCCATCCTGCAATACTGGATAGATCACGTTCGGATAATCGGCAAGGATCGCGTCAGGCGTTCCCGTTACGTCAGCATAAGGTTCAACGTATTTTGCAATCTGAGCAGCGCGGAAAATTACCCAATTTGCGGGATCAAGCGAAGGATCTGTGTACCCAACTGGCATATCGTTCAGGGCAACATAGAACTCAGTATCCCCTGTAACAGAATCGGAGAGAGAGACAATTCCGCCTTTCGGAGTATCAACCAAAGATGCGCCGAATCCATCAGGATTAAAGGGCAACATCAAGCCCAATTGCTGCATTACCCACAAGAGAGAGGTTGATGCCTTGTGCAGATAGTTTTGTTGCTCTGCCGCCACGTTGTCCACGTTTGGAATGAATCCACTTGCGATTTGAGCGGGGGAGGGCGCTACAGAATTCGTTCCGCCCGCATCAAAAGGCGCTGCAAGGGCTGGTGCGTTGTATGTCAATGCTGAAGCTGTCATGCTGCCCTCGCTGTGATGTTGTATTGATAAGGCGTATCAAGAACGCCTGAATTTATGTACTGAACTAAAAGCTCAACGCTTGCCGCGTCTGCCGGGTAATCAACTACAATCTCAATCTCATTTGCCGCCCCGATTATAACGCTGATCTCGCTTGTTTCCCCGAAGTCGGGGGCAGTTCCATTGATGCCGAGGATAAAACGCTTCACGCGCCGTTTTAGCCAGTTGATGTTTACATACACACCATCCCCGGCGTAGTGCTTCCAAGTCAGAATTCTCTTGTAAACATCGTCCGTTGCTAACACGGAAAGAATGCTTCCAGATCCATACGTTTCAGTATTGTAGTCGAATGCGTTGTATATGGCCCCCGAAGGGAATCCAGTAACAGGACGACGAAGCCCGTATATGCCAGCGCCCACCCAATCAAGAAGATTCCCTGAAAGCGCGGTGTATATCGGCAAATTGGCCGTATTCGCCCAATCAACATATCCCTGCGCAAGCGAGTTGAATGCGGCAACGAACGCCCGCAAATCAAGATCATCTTGATATTGCTGATACAGGTATTGGCCTATAACGTCCACTCTCATCATTACACCCTTGTTACAACAACGCTTTCAATCGCTAGATAAAAATAGCCTTCCGTATCGCCTTGAATCAATGATGTTCCGGGAGTGACTGCCGTTGTCACTCCGTCAATCGTCACGGTAAACGCGAGCGAAGAAATCAGGTATGAAGGAACAATGCTCTCGACGCTTTGCAAGAAGATCTGATGAAGCGTGTATTCATTTATTGCAGCGCCAACCGGGATCGAATTGACGTAATCCGCGAGCGCCTGCGTCACTGCATCGCTGATTGCAGTATTGGCCGTAAAATTTGGGGAGATAGTTGACCAATCAACCGAGATCCCTACCGTTTGCTGAACAGGAACAACGAAAAGAATTGAATATGTATCCGGGTAGTCAATGATGGAAACGATCCGGTTTCTGGTCGATGCGCTCCCTGTCATAGACTCGCTCAAAACTGTCTGCGCGTAGTTCAGTTGATATGTTCCCGTTCCGCCAGATCCAGTTAGAAGTGCGGTAATCACGGTTGGGTTTGCAATGCCAATGCCGGAAACAATATCGCCAACTTGGATTGTCCCGGCTGATACTGCGGTAATGGTAAGGGTAGTCCCGGAGATCTCTCCGGTTCCGGCCCAAGTGTTCGACGTTGCGCTTGAACCCGCCAAATCACCGATGTCGAAAAGCGCCTTGAAGATAGCTCCGGCAACTTCGTAAGGATCTCCGCCGCCAACAATAATTTTCCCTGCCCCGCTTACCGATACAAGCCGGGCTTGCACTCCGGGAATGTTCCTCAACATCGCCTTCAGCATTGAAAGTGTTCCCGTTCCCGGAAGCAATTGAGAATCAAGAACCCGTGCGCGATATAGAGCATCCGTTTCAGCTTCAGCCGCAATCAGACCGGGATTTTGGTTAGTGCAGTAAACGGCGTATCCGGTAGGAACGGAAGTCACAACCGAAGTGATAGTTCCTGCCGGAATAGCCCAATCTCCAAACTCTCTTGCAACAACATAAAGGATTGCCGTCCCGTGGATCGCTCCGGTGATTGTCGTGCTTGCTACAGTCTGGGAATTGTTTACCGAGTACGTTCCCGTTCCGCCCGTCCCGGTTAAGTACCCGGTAATCACCGTCCCGGCTGTTACGCCAGCGCCAGAAACGGGATCTCCAATCAGTATCTCCCCGGATGCGACTGCGGAAACTGTCAGCGTCGTTGTGGAAATTGAACCCGTGTACTCCGATTGAACCGGGTTGGCTAAAACACCGCTTTCCTGCGCAACATACTGATGAAGGCCGTCGCTCACCGTAAAGCCCTTCTGAATTGCATACCCGGCAATTCCGGTGAAGGTAACGTATGCACTTGAATTTGATCTCTCGCCCTGCGCGATTCCTCGCATCTCACCTATCAAGCCAAGCAAATACGGGTTCGCCGCGTTCGGAGTGAATGAGTTCAGTAGATCAATTGCGGCCTGATCCATTTGCGCAAGTGCAGCAACGGAAGTGCTTGCAATATCCTCAATCAGAGATCCCGGAAGGTTCCCGGTGTATCCGGGCCGCATCGCTGTTACGGCTTCAATGAGCGCGTTCCGCAACAGTGCCGGAGGGGTTGGTTGCGCCCCCGCTGCTGTCACATTTATGTTTGCTGCCGTCATCTTCTCCCCCGCTCACTTTCGTTGCGACTTCATTGATTATATGTCTATATCGGCACATTGGCGGAGATTGAAACTCCGCTGTTCGTCACCACATCAACGCCGTAAACGGGTACGGGCGGATTCTCTTCAGTCTCCGCCACTCTGCGATTGATAGAAAGGCTTGCGAAGTATGCTGAAAACTTGGACTGCATCTGAGCAACGTAAAAATCCGGGAACACCTGAGTTGCGATTGACTGTTGAGCGGGAACCCCGTAATTGGCAAAGAACGGAGATTCGCCCGGCGAGAGAAGAAGCGATTGAATGAGCGTAGTGAGCCAAACGGGATCATCATGCCCGTTTGCGTCGGTTGCTACCTCAACCCAAACACCGTTGCTTCGTCCGAAGGTTCTAATTTTAATTCTCCCGGTAAAATTGGCCGTGCAATTCAGAGGCTGCTTTCCTTGCGCGCATCACTCTCTATCCTTTACCGGGTTCAATTCTACAGCATCAAGCGGAGTCAAAACTGTAGGAGTTGTGAGTCCGGCCCCTATCGTCACAAGAAGCGTGTTCAATCGCGTCACCAATAGGTTCCATGATGCGAACTGATCCTCTATCTTCAATTGGTGTACGTCATCCCTCAGAAGGACATCATCAAGCCCCGTTAGCGTCAATTCCCTTTCGTTCACCGCCTTCCATTTTTTGTTTCCAAGCGGCAGGAACATCAGAGCCGAAAGGTTTGGAGGAGAATCAAGGCTTGGAGCGCCGTCAGCCTCCCCGCTTATTTCGGAAACACTTGTATCGCACGGGATCAAAATTCCTTTGTCACCTTTTTGAATCGGGATGCGCACGTACTCAGATCCGACAACAGGAACCTCAATTTCAGGCAAGTTGTAATCGCTCAGAACTTCAAACTTCACCACCACGCGGGAATTCATAACCTTCACCACGGATGCCGGGAGAGAGCGAGAAAGCAGGCTTATAGCAGATTCCGCGCCGCTCTTTGCCGTTGCGCCCAATGACACTTGAAAGGGGATCTTCTGCGTGTTGTTCATTGTGCTGCCGCCGTTGTATTCAGAATTGAATCAATCACCGTCACCCAACTGTTCGCGTCTTGCTGCCTGAAGTTCCCGATGTGCCGAACCGACTTCACAAGCGCAGTGCCGGAAAATGCAATTTCTTCCTTCACTTCACCAAGCAACTTTGCCCTGTTCAGTATGTTCGATTTTGGCATTGTCACTGTGTCCATTACCTGAATATCCGATCTCATAACCGTTTTCAATTGAACAACCAAAAGCTCAAGCCAAGTAGGTTGTCCAATGAGATCGTTGAAGTTTATTGAGATTGGATTCTTCTGTTTCGTCCCATCATCAAACTTGTATCCGTCGCCTGTTTTGCAAGTTTGAATCCCAAGGTAATCAGATGCCCCGGAAAATCTCTTGCTCTGCACCTTCAGCACTTGCGCAAATTCGCTCATTCCGAGAGCTTGGAAAATAACCGGTTCCGTCGCCACAACTCCGCCATCAGTTGAAACGCTTGCGGAGATGCCTGCCGCCTGCATGGATGCTGCAATTGCATCGCTGAAAGATTGCCCTTTTTTGCAGTTGAAGATGATCGGATTGCGCTTCTTTGGCGCTTCCTGCGGCCTTGGGGTGAGTTGCGTCGTGATTATCAAATCAAGAGATTGCTCCGTTCCTTGCCAATTTCCGAACGCTTGAAAAATAGATCCTTGGAAGATTATCCCGTTTCTATTCGGTGATTGATTCACTTGCTCATTCGCAAGAGGCAAGCCCTCTTTCATTCCTGCGAGAATCGTGATGTTTTTGGAGTTGAGCAACGCCGCTTGGTTGAGCGTTGCCAGATCCACGCCCCAGATCTTCAGAAACGCATTTCCTGCCGGGATGTCATACGTCACAACAGGAATATCGAACTCGATATTCAACGCGCCCTTGTTCACTCCGCCTGCGGAGTTGTGACTTGAAAACGACATAGGAACGCCGCCTACCTGAACGACGTTCCCGGATGTGTCTGTTATCTGTATTTCGTAGAATCTCATTTTCGCATTCTTTTATCGCAGTTCCGCCCACGCTCCCCAAGTGATATTCGTCCCGGTTACATAGTACACAGAACCGGGCGGCACAATGGCTGACAGCGTAGCCCATGCCCCTGTTGCGGCATATCCGCTTGATGCAACAACACCATCAACCACCAAATCCGCCGGAGAATCAACCCCGGCCCTATAAACTGTGGCGTTTACCTGTATGGGCTTGCCCGTTGTGTTTGTGTAGTTTGTTGCAATAGCGCGAGTGCCGGAAGTGAACGCCTGCCAAGATTGCCCGTAATGCCCGGATGCAAGGACTATATCTTCAGGGTAGACGAAAACCACTCCGTTTGCCTTGAAAGCCTGCACAACCTCGCCAGCCGTGCAGGTGTAATCTATGCCGCCGATTATTTTTGCCGTTGTCGCATTGTAAGTAATTGGCCACGCACCAGCCGCCACCATAGTAATGTGCTGGCCCTCGTTCATAGTGAAGGCGGAGGTTGCTGTTGTTCCTGTGATCGCTACCGTGTTCCCTGTCGCCGCCGTCAAATCAATCGTGGCGGCAGATGCCACATCAGAGCCAACAGCCAAGCTAAATAGCCCGGAAACTGAAAAGCTATCCGCCTCAAGCGCCGAAAATGCCCCGGTTGACTTCGTTACGGCCCCGATAGGCGTGTTGTTTATGGTTGAGCCAGTGATTGTGCCTGACGTAATGCAAGGGGCCGAAATTGCGTTATTTAGCGCCGAAGCTGTAAGCACCGTGTTCGGCGTGAACGGGTTGCATACGGCAAATGAAATTGCCGGAAGCAACAACAGCGAAGCCAGAATGAGTTTAAATTTTTTCACCTTATTTCTCCTTTACGATAGAACAGAAACATCCAGAACAAACGGGTTCAGCGAGGCATCAAGCATATTGTCGACAAAGTCATTGTAAGGCTGATTTTGCGCCTTTACGTCAGATATTTCAAACTGACTTGAGGCTTCGCGGTAAACAACCGAGCTTGTGAACAGGCTTCCAAAAATGGGAATGTCGTACCCGGATGGACTGCCGATCATCGGGCGCGATGCAACCATTAACCCTTGAGTATCATACGCGGTCAAATAGTACCGCTCTGCGGCAAAATTCCACGACACAAAAAGCGTATGCTGCACTCCGTCCAATATCGCTTGGAATTGGAATTGCGTCTCAGTCGGCGGCGTGAATGGGATTATAGTTGCCACGGCGGAACCTTGTTTGTAATCCGCGCCGTTTGCAAATTCTCAGCAAACGTCGCTTCGGCAGTGGAAATCAACGGCTGAATAAAGTCAAGCTGCCAATCTGTTTGCTGATGCTTGCTTTCCCCGGTTGTGATGTCCGTCATCCCTGTCAAAATACAACCTTCATAAACGAACGAAGGCGTGACAACAATATAAGTTCCGCCCCTGAAGTTGTGATTGTCCAATGCGGCTTTCAGTGCCGTCGCAGTCATTGTGCGCGTCACCATTCCGCCCCGGAGCCTTGGAGTGCAATTCATTCGCATGGATATATTCAGCGGCTGCGCAATGATCGCGTTTGCCGCCGTTTTTTGGTTTGCGAACGGGTACATCCCGATTTGATTGTTGTGCAGCTTTGCGCCCGGCATAGGCCAGAACGTAGCCCAAAAATCATCAAGGTTTGTTGGTATGCTCCCCGACAAGATGCTTCCCGTCATATCCGCCGCCTGCGTGATCGCCACAAGCGGAAGCACTTTCCCCGGAACGAACGAAGCCAAACCATCAACCAAGAAGATCGGTGATTTTTCGTATGCCAGCTTATAGGCCGCGCTTCCGATGTTCATTTTCCGATCCCCGTTCCGGTTGATACGGCGAGCGCCTGATTGACCGTTGAAGATCCTGCGGGAGTCTCAAGATGATGCGTGAAGTTGAACTGGAACGCACGGCCAAACATGGCATCACCGCCCTGATTGCCTGCGCGCCTTGCCCGTTCGATTGGCGTATCTCGCACCAACCCGGCTGTATCTTCCTTGCTCAACTGGCTCCAACCTATTTCCTTTGGCTCACTATCACCGAACAGCTTATTCAGCAGTTCCGCCGTTGAACTGATCGCCTTGCCAATCTGCCTGATTTCCTCAACAAAGCTCTTGAAGTCTGCGGAGAATTGATCGCTGATGAGGTAATTTGCGCCCTTTTGAAGCATCTCGCCAGATCCGGCAATAACGCCCTTCACCATCGGGCTTTTCATCACTACACCAATCGCCTTCGTCAGCCCCTCGGAGAAAGTAGAGAGGGCGGGCTTCAGCGGAACCAGAGCCTCCGCAAATATGTTTTCGATCTTCACGCCTGCGGCCTTGAGATCTCGCACAAAATCAGCCCAAGCCTGTTGCGTTGACTTCGCCAGATCCAAAGAGCGTTGTTCGCTCTCCATTTGCGTCTTGAGCGCATCCAGATTGGTTGCCATCAACTCGGAAATAACCCCGTAGTCTTGCATCCCTTCAGGCGCAAACAAGGGCGCGGAAAGTGCGCGGGATTCAGCCGGGAGCGATTCAACCTTTTTCTTCAGGGCATCAAGGAACGGAGCGATCAATTGCGCGGGAGATTTCGTTCTCCATTGACTATCTTCCATTCCTACCTTTTTGAACATCACGCCGCCGCTTGCCTTCTCGCGCTGCATGGTTTCAAGAAGCGATTGAACGCCTCCCTCGCCTAGTAGTTGCCCGTAAACATTTTTAGCGGCCTGAACGCCTCCGTATGAGCTTCCTGATCGCCTTGCTGATGACTGCCCAGACGAAACGCTTTCCGCCATCCGGGTTATGCCAAAAAGACCGCCTGCGCCCAACAATCCAGAAAATAAGCCCATGACAGCGCCCCAACCCAAAAGCGACTTTGTGGCGTTCTTGATGTTCCCGGCAATCTTGAATGTGTGTTTTGCGAGCGATGATGCAACGCGATCCGAAGCCTTGATTGAAAGCGTCAGTTTTGCGGCAAATGTGTTTGCCTTCTTGAATGCACCTGCTTGATTGGAGATCTTGGCAACGAACTTTGCCGCCGCACCTTGGGCCTTGTTGATGGATTTTCCAATCGAACCCCATTGGCCCGGCAGATTGCGAAGTTTTGCCCGGTGATCCTCAAATTGCTTATTGAAGGATTTCCACGCGCCATCTTGTATCTCAATAGAAATTATTGACTTTGCGGCCATGATTTCCTCTTGTTTATTGCGTCTCGCCTAGCGGCCAGCGTTTTTTTCTTCCATTCTGGGTCAGACCACAAAGCCAGCAGCTTCTCTTTTTTCTTTCTCTTCGATTCCTCGTTATTTCTTGCCGCATCCAGTCTCTCTAAAAGAGATTTCCTCTTATCTGGACTGGAAAGGGTTTTAGCTAAACTTCTTCTTCTTTTTTCTTTTGTCTCATCTGATTGCTTTACCCCAAGGCAGTATTTGTTCCCTTTGTGGGAATCTGACATTTTCTTTCTTGTTTCGTCATTAGCTGACATGCCAATATGGTACGCAGATAATTTTAATCTAAATCCTTCTGAGTGCTTTCTTCCTTTATTAAACGACTTCCCTCTTGCCTTTTCTGATAGCTTATTTCTTGTCTCGGTAGTCACTAGAACTCCGCTAGAGCCTTCCCCGCCTCGTGTCTTATTGCAAAGCAATATCCCCTCTTTTGAAAGCTGCAAGATTTGTTGCACCTCGTCTGCAAATGCTTGCTCCTCTGAATTGCAGTGGAATACGTATATTCCTATATTATCTTTGCCATATTTTTTAATAGTGTTTATATGATGCGTATTTCTTTTTGTTTCATATAAATTGTACGCCCTATTCCCCGATCCCTTCCCTACATAAAAAGGCGTACCGTCCGGCTTGCAATGAATATATGTATAAAATTGCTTCTTCATTGCGCTAGTAAATCAGAAAACTCCCGTGAACATCCTCAACAAGTGGCGCTGCCTGTATTCGTGCGCCGAGGAACTGAATTTTACATCAGCTTGCCCCATAACAGCGGGAAAGCCTTCGTTTGAGGCCCAATCTAGTATGCAGGCGACGGCGCTTTCCCTGTTCCCGGCAAAGTCCCTGTCTCTGTCGATGTCGGCAATGAAGCGCAGAACTCCGAACAAGTGGATGATGTAGTTTGCGTCTGCCAAGAGTCGTTCAGAATTGTCAGCAGATCCTCCTTTACCGCCTTCCGCGTCATGCCGCAAATTAAGGTAAAAAAAACGATTCTCTGCTTTGCCTCCTGCCAATCCTGCTCATCAAGCAACTCGCGGCTCAGTGCCACGTTCACCGGGATCTGCTCCCATCCATTGCCGCCGAGGATTAAAACGGTTGTCAGGCGTTCGATCTCATCCATCAATCCGGCCTTCACCCCTTCCTTGCCGTCCCATTTCCCCATGTCGCGGGAAATCTCTTCCAGAGTCATTGCCGCGATAGCCGCCCCCGTCATTTCCATTCCGGCCTGCAAAAGCCGAGTGAAGGCCGCGCACATCACAAAATGGTAACGCTGAAAAGTCTCGCGCAAAATAGGTGTGTGATGAAAGAAAACATCCCCGTGATCTGCTTCCACGGGGACGACCAAGTTCAGGTTTTTATCTATCTTCATGGTTATACGTTATACAGATCGCCGTTGACTTGATACGCGCCTTGGAAGTGAATCACAACGCCAGCCTCTTCGCCGTTCATCTTGATCGGATCAACGCTCTTGATCGAAGCGTTCGTGATGTTGTAATCCGAGAATCCCGAAGCATCGGAGCGGATTACGCAATCGCCCAGAGTCGAGAGCTTTTCGATCCGCTTCTTGAATCGCTCGCCAAGTCCGTTTGTGCGCAGAACATGGGCGGAGAATTCAACGATCTGGTACGGCTCCGGCGATGTAACCAGCCCGGTTGCAGACGGGATTGCATGAGTAACATCACCCTGCGGGGTAATGGTAATCATTTCCTTTCCCAGAAACGCCGGGGTGATATTCAGATCCGGGAGATCCACGAAGCTGATGGAACCGCGCAAGCGGTTGATTGTTCCTTGATTTACTGGCGTTGCCATGCTTGCCCCCTATTAACCTGTTACAAGATCAGAAACATTCAGGGCAAAATTGATTGCCGTGAACCCGCGAGCCGGAACCGCAACAAGCGAAAGGCCGTTGTATTCGCCCGCCGCATACGCACTTGGATTGGCTTCCGTGTATGTGGCGAAGTCAATTGCGTTCACGATTGGCGTGTTGGCGTTGCTCAGAAGCATCCCAAAATTCACGCAACGGTTCGCTGTAGCCTGCGCACGATTCTGAAGGCGGTTGATGCCGCGTTGATCGTAATACAGAGGATTGATCGCGGTATTGCTGCCATTGATGACCTCGTTCGCCAGATCAATGTGCAGGGCCGTTTGAACGTAGTCCACGGCATACCAGTAGCTAAAGTCCCGACCATCGCCCGCAACGCCCCATTTCAGCGTTTTGACGTTAGGCAATCCGCCTTCCGCTCCGGTGTCTGTATAGTTCACATAAGCCGCCTTCAGATTGGTTGCATCCAGAGGGGTGAGCGGGTATGCGACAGATCCGAAAATATAACGGAACGCGAACGGAGCCAGCTTGTTCGTTTCGCTTGGATTCATCCCCACGCACAGCGCGAACATATCTGCGGCAGGCGATGTCAGGACAGAATCCAAAGGCGCTTTGATGCGCATTACCGCCGCTTTCAGCCCTTTGTATTGATCGTAGTTGTTTGTCGAACCCATTGCCGTTGAAGCCGCCGTTTGGAGGTTGTTCACGGTATATGTGCCGACCCCGCCAGTCCCGGTAAGCAGGCCAGTAACGCGAGTGTTCGCGGTAACGCCAGTACCTTCGATCAGTTGGCCGATTGCAATATGACCTGAAGCGATGTCGGTGACTGTGAGTGTAGTTCCGCCGATTGACCCGGTAAAGCTCGCATCTCCCTGAACATGGAAGAAACAATAAAAGCGGGAAGTCAGGCCGGAATTCAGGCTCAAGAACGTCAGAAACGTAGGCTCATCGGCCCACGCATCGGGAACCAGAGCCGCGTAGTACGTTGCCGGGTTTGCCAGCAAGAACGCATTCAGATCCGCAACGCCGCCAGCCGCCGAGTTTGTGCCGCCGCCAGTCAGGACAGCGCCGGAAACAGTGATTGCGGAGCTTGTCGTTGCCAGAGTATAGGAATTGCCAGCAACGCCGGGGAGCTTGCTTGTGACCGTGACAACAGCGCCGGAAAGGGCGTAAGACAGCAAGACAAGGTTGACATCCAGAGAGGCCGACAAGAACGCCAGCAAGCTCGCTGCCGTCAGTTCTTTGGTTGCGCCAACCAGAACTTGATTCCCTGTCGGGCTTGCTGCAACGAATGTGATTGCAGTTCCTTGAATCGTCAGAGTGTCGGGAGCAACGCCGCCCGTCAGGTTTGCGCCTGAAACAGAAATGTTCACGCCCGTTGCTGCCAGCGTGTAAGCATCTCCGCCAGTGCCGTAAATGCGAGCCGTCGCAGTTGTTACCGCAAGGATCGTGTTGTACGTCATCAGCGCAATGTTCACATCGGATGATGCTGCCAAGAATGCTTGCAGGTTTGCGGCAGTCAGTTCCTTCGTTGCCGCGATCAGGACTTGATTACCAACCGGGCTTGCGTCAACAAAGGTGATCGCCGTTCCTTGGATTGTCAGAGTGTCGCCGTTCGCGGGTAGCGTATCCAGCGTGATCGTTCCACTCGACTGAACGCCCGGACTAGGGTTTGTGTCCAGCGTGACAGTGCCGCTTGCGCGAGTGCCAGCAGTTCCAAGTTCAAGGACGCGGATCGCCACGTTCGCTTGATTGTTCGCTGAATAGGTTGTGTATTTTGCTTGTAGTTCGGTTGCAGCATCGCCAGAGCCAAGAATGGCAGTGAAATCCGCTTGAGATGCAATCAGGGCGCTTTCGCCTGCACTGAGAGATGATCCGCCTTGAGATACGATCAGCCCGGTACGCTGCAAAGCGGAAGGCGTTGCGGCGTTTGTTTGTGAAACTAGGATGTTTACAATATCGTTTGCAGACATTTTGCCGCCTCCATTTTAGGAACCTTTGCGGGAGGGCTTTCGCCCTCCCCCTCCGGCTTGCCACTGCCTCCCGGCATGAGCTAACGCTGCGGGCGAACCCGCATTACTTGTTTACTGATACGAAGTGGAAACTACCTGAGAAGCGCCGGGGATAACAAGGATTCCGGTTGAAACAGGAACATTCAACTCGTAGATGCCTACGGTAGCAGGCATGACGGCGATCAGGTTTGCGGCTGCGCCCGTGCCTGTCGTTGCGGCATCATAGATTGCGCCTGCGGCCCCGGCAGTTGTGACCATGAAGCGAACGATTCGCCCGACACCTTCTTTCACTACGGTTGCGGCAGTGATGTTCAGCGAAGTGGCAGTGCCGTTGCTGTTCACTTTCAAATCTGATTGAGCATCCAGCTTCAGTGAAGTTCCGTACCCGGAGGTATCTGTTGCCACATTGGAGCGGATCGGATTTTGACCTGCGTAGGCTGGCGATGCAATGGCGAACGCCAATGCTGCAACGGAGAACAGGCGAGACAAAGAGTGCTTTTTCATGGCTACCTCACAAAGAATGGTTGTTCGGATAAACGAATTTTTCAATCGCAGGCCACATACTACCACCAGAGAAAAAAAAACTACAGCGAAACAGTGATTCCCGCGCTCTCAATCAATTTCCTGCCAACCGCAAGGGATCGGCTCTGATAGTAGTTGATTTCAAACTCAATTGTTTTTTTCTGAGCAAGAATCCCCAACTCCGATTGCCCGCGCTTCTCATCTTGGATCGAAGGTGAATTCTGTATTCCAAATGAATCGCTTGAAAGCGAGTAATCAAGGACGTAATCAAGGAAGTCAAGCGCCTCATTGTTCCGTAGTCCCATCATAATGATTTTCACCTTCTCTGTCATAAGCTGAAGGTGAGTTGAATCGTTCGCTATCTCCGGGGCGGATTGCACCGCCTTTGTCTCAGTGATGTCAATAGCAGCGTATGGCGGGCGCAAGTTTGTTTCCGTGAGGTACGCCGGGAACATCGGCATGAACCGATTGAGCGCCAACCAGATAGGAAGCGAGTTTGTTGCGATCAACTCCCCAAGATCCAATGGATCTGCCGGGGAATCTATGATCTGGGAGTACATCGCCGGGTAAATGGCATCCCCGCGATAATGGTATGTGTCGGCCTGCTGATACTTCCTGCCCTGCGCAGTGAAGGCAAAGCGAATGTCATCAATGCTTCCGATGTACGCCACCGCATCAGATATTGCGTTGAAACTTTCGATCTGCTCTTGCGTTGTGAACACAACCCGGTTCAGGCCAATGATCTCATCAACTCTTTGCTGTTGATCCGTGTCGTAATGCAGAGAGCCGCGAACCCTGAATTCAGGGGCCATGAGATCCTTAACCCAAAAAACGTATCCATCCAAGGGCAGGACGGCGCGTGTGTACTTGAAGAACACAATCTCTTGTTCCGCAGAGATCGTTCGTATCCCGGCATCTAGGCTTGATTTAAGCGGAGCCGCATTCCCTGTTTCGTCAACTTTCGCCATTGCTCACCCACGCTGTAAAATTCAATCGGTAAAGGCCGGAATCAACGAAAGTGGTTTTGTCTGCCACTTTCCTGTATTGCCGTTTTTTTCTCGCTCCCGCCTTCGGAGCGTCCTTCGCCTTTGTTCTTATTCCGTGTTCTTCGTTGTCAATGTAGTCGTGGAACCGATCTTCAATGTTCGCCATCGCTGAACCGAATACATCGAAGCTCTCAGGCTCACCAGCCATCACGCTTTCTATGGCCCCGGCAACACCATCTTCGATCATTTCCGTGATCTGCTCAATGTTCCTATCTGCGAAGCCTTGCATGATCCCGTATTTCTCTTCCAGAATCGTTGCTACCTCGCCAGTGTCTTTCCCGTCATCGGCGTATGGAACTTCCATTACCCCAAGATGCAGGATCATCAGGACATTCCCCAGACCGTCCCGATACGCTGCGCAATGCTCAAATAAGCGCGGCCCCACGGGTTTTTGATGTACTGAAGATCCGCCATCGTCAAATTCTTGAAGAAGTCAGGGTTTGTCATTGATTGGCTTGTTCCTTCATCAGATGCCGAGGCAATCACTCCGGGAACAAGTCCGTTGATGTTGTATAGCTTTCGCTGATCCGCGAAAAATGTTTGTCCTGCCTGATCGTTGGCAAACTCAATCAAGTTGCTCACGCCAAGATTGTAAACGGCCTGATCGTGCATCACGGATGAAATGGCTTCCAATCCTTGATATACGATCTCCGTTGCAATGCTCAAGGCCGTATCAATATCCGTTGAGGCATCAGGAAGGTAGGTTGTCGTGATACCTGCCGCCCGGATGAATGCAATGAATCCTGATTTATCGGCCATGTTCTACCCCTTACTTTTGCTTGCGAGATCCGGCCTTGCTGCTCTTGCCGCCGTCTTTCACTACGCCGATAGTTTCGTTCAGCTTGCCGCCTTCGCTTGTGTCTCCACGGCGAGTTTCTTCCTGAACCGTCTGCTCAACCTCGGAAACATTCGCTCCGATCTGTTGCGCTTCCGCCGCAAGTGCAGCATTGAGAGCTACAGCAGATTCCTTGCGCTGCTCTGCGCCGAGCTTCTTTAGGGCTTCCGTATTGTCCTCAAAGCGGCCTTCGATCACAGCTTGTTTCACCGGGTTTTCAAAGCTGTAAATCAAGCCAGCGAAAGCCTTTTGACGGCCCGCTTCTTCGGCGGGGATGCAGAACGGCTTCGGCGTGTCTGTGTGCTGATTGATGATGTACTCAAGAACGTCTTTCGGCGCATCCTGATAGATCTGTTGCTGACTGCCGGGCTGAAGGATCTGGCGCATCATCTTCGGGTTCTCAGGAATGCGGAACAGAAACTCTTGAACGTGCATTGTGGTATTGGCAATGAATAGCTTCATTTTGTATCTCCCGTGCAGGAATTGAAAAAGGCCGCAAGATTGCAGCGGCCTTTATCGTATCACCAAAACTTATTTTTAGTAAGCCATGGAGAGGATTGAGATGCCTTCAGGACGGACAGACCAGCCGGAAGTGATGCGCAACTCACTCACAACGTCAATCGCGCCACCGGGCAACGGAGTCGGAATCTCACGCGGAGCGGCCATATCGCACAGCATGATATTGACTGCATCCAGACCCGGAGCCATCTTCGCAAACTCGTTGGTATTGATGCGAGCGCCTTCCGGCTTCTTGACTTCAGGAACAGTCAGAATGATCGCATCGCGGCCACCTGCGCCCTTGCCAATCAAGGTATCGTCAAACACCCATTCAACAGAGTCGCCAGCTTCAGCGGCTTGAGCCGATACCACAGCACCGATTGCGGCAGTACCACCGCCCGCACGTTGGTAACTTGTGACCTGCACGATGCCTTGATACTCCCATCCGCTCAGAACGCGCTGCGGGCCGCAAATGACGATACGCGAAGGCATGCCCATCTGCATAGTGCGCGTTTTCAGGGCTGAGATCTGAGACAGCAGGAACAGGGCCATTTCGCCATTGTCGTAAGTCTGAACAGTGGTGTGGCCGTTGCTATCTGCGGGCAGTGTGACAGCGGTTGCACCGTGCGTGTTCAGCAAGCCTTCGCCGTTGGCAGGATTGAAGCCATACAGCAACGCTTGACGCATTTGCTGGAAGATACCCTGACGCATACCCAGACGTTGAGCCTCAACCACGCTCGCGCCCCATTTTCCGAATGCGGCTGTATCGTGGTGATCGTACTCAGCGCGAGTGCGCACCAGATAGGTAGGGGTGGAGATCATGCTTGCGGCGATGCTCACGCTAGGCAACTGATTCATCGCAGTCTGACCCGCCGCCGCCTTGGTGCGAATGTCGAACTTTTTGATGTAGGCGTACAAGTCGCCGTCGCTCAAGCGAGCCATCGGATCGCCCCCGGCCAAGGTGTCGAATGCGCCCGACACTTGGTTGTATTGCAGGATCACTTCCGGCAGAACATAGGACGGATTTACCTGCACATAGCTGGATGTAAGATTTCCCATTTCGTATTGCTCCTATGTTTAGATTTCGATGATCGCAACTGTACCGGAATTGTTCCAGTTTGCGAGGTTATTCACTGCGTCGTAAGAAACGATCTTGCTGTTTCCGACTTCAACCGCCAGCACTTTGCAAGTCAAAGCGCCCACGCTCTCGTTCAGCACGATTGTTCCCGAACGTGCGCCAGCCGCATACGCATCAGCATCCGCCGCCACTTGGAAGCTGAAGTTCTGGTTGTCGGTGAACGCTGTAACAACGTGGTTCGTGTTCAGGGTTGTGATCGCCGCTGTGCCGCCCGTGTCAGTGATGCCAGAGAGGTTGATTGCATCGCCCACGCCGAGGACGTTGGAAGCCGCTGCCGCCACGACAACGAAAGTCCACAAGCCCGTATCTGGGTCGTAAGCGGAGGTTGTCACCGAAGTCACGGATACGGTTGCACCGGAAGCCTTGTAGGTTTCCAAACGCTGGTTCAGGAAGTCCCAACCCACTTGCTGAGATACCAGACCGCCGTTCAGAGATACCAGCGAAGGCTCGCAAGCTACAGCGATACGCGCACCGGAACCAAGACGATAGAACGGGATGCTTTGGTTTGCGCTAGCGGTAGGAACTTGGCTTTGCGGGGTATTGATGAAGGCATGAGCCTGATTGAACACCGCGAAGCCAGTGATGCCAGCCACGTTAGCCGCACGGCCAATGCCGGGGCCAAGGGCGCTGTTTTGCGCGCTTGCTTGCAGGTATTCGGAGATTGCCACGCCGCCCCACATCGGAAGGGTTTCGGTGTCTTTCAGGATTCCCATTGCGAGCGAGTTGCGAATTGCCGGATCATCCAGAGCGAAGCCCTGAATATAGCCTTCAGACTGAACGGAAAAACCGCCAGCGGCATTGCCCGTGTTCATGGGCTGAATGGATACAGAATTTGCCATGTTATATTCTCCCGTTGGCTATTAGTGAACTTGCTTGTTGATCTGATGCAAGTAGCGAGTTTGCGCCTTGAATGGTGCAGTCCACGCCGACACATCACCTTGGAACTCGGTAATCTTGCGGCCCGTTGCATCCTGACGGCTCACTTCACGCAATACGCCTGCCGGGATCGCTGCGGGCTTGCCAGCAACTTCCAGAGCATCGGCATAAATTGTTGCTTCAACCATTTCCAGAACTGAGGCATCAGCGATTGCGCCGATGTTCACAGACTTTGCGCGAGGGCTATGCACTTGCATTTTGCCAGCGAGTCGTTTTTTGTATGCCAGCAGGCTTTCGCCCATCATCGGACGCGGAGCGGATTCACCGAATGCGGAATAAACCGAGTCGGCCTTTGCTTGCGCATCTGCCATTTTCGCGGCTTCTTCTTCTGGCATCGGCTTGATGCCTTGTTCCAGAGCGTCAACGCGCTTGGACATCGCCGCGATTTCCGGGGATGCTTGTGCGTTGTCGAGTGCGGGTTGAGCGATCTGCTCGCCGGGTTGTTTTGCGGGTACTTCGTCGGCGCTTGCTTGGCCTGCCAGTTCAGCAGTTTCAGCCAGTTCCAGTTTGCTCATGCGGGAGTCCAGAGATTTCAGCAGGGACAAGATTTCCCCCATGCCTTCACCGCCAGCGTCTTTCTTCGCTACTTCTTCGGGGTTCAAATCAGCCATGTTGATTTCTCCTTTTGAGGAACCGTTCGGATCGGCAGAATCCGAGCGGGTTGTTGCCGTCATCTCGACGGGGACGATACCACTTTTCACACCTGACGGTTTCCCGCCTTTATCCCAAACACCATGCTCAACAACCGCAAGGTGATCCAGCAATGAGGGCTTCCCCTCAATCAGAAGATGCTTTCCATCCCCCAGATCCATTTTCTCGTTCGCTGCCGGATCATAGAACACAACAGCGGGCGAGGTACTTGTTTGATGCTCGCTCATTATCTTGGCTGCGGCATCATCGTAAATCTTGACGATACCCCAAACTTCTGAGCCTTTGATATATGGTAGCAGAGTAGTTCCAATAATCCTATCGGAAAATTCCTCTGAATTCAAGGATGCTGCTTCAGGATGCTCCAAAATCACCGGAAGCCCTTGGCATCGCATCAGGAATTCATCGTTCAAATACAACTCAGGCTTGCGAAGAACAAACTCATTATGAGCTTGTCGGAATGAAACTCCGGTTCCGGTAATGCGCACATCGAACAAGGTGATGTTCCCGTACTTCTGCGGGGATTCTAGCTTTCCGTCATGGATCTCAAGCGCAACATCAAGCTCCGAAGTGTGCGCGGCATCGGATCTGAATTCGATCTCAAGAAGTTCGGCAACGCCGGGATGCAGCGGAAGGCTGCGGGCCTCATCAATCGAAGCCCAATGAAATGAATCATGCTCCGCACTCAGAACCGGATCTTCATCACCGTCATGGTTTGCAATGTAAGTTGTGTAGTCGGCTCCGAACTTGTCTGTTCGGCTGACTTGGGAGAGCGGGCCTTTGATGTCGAACCCGACTTCCTCTTTGCATTCACGGATCGCCGCCTGCTCTGGCGTTTCACCATCCTCAACGCCGCCACCGGGGAAATCCCATTTGCCACCGTTGTCATCGCCTGCGGCCCTGCGGATCAACAGAAACTTTCCGGCGTTTAATAGCATCACGCCAGCGGCTTGCTGAAGTGCTGTACTGCTTGCCGAAGATCCTTGTTCCTGCTTTTCCATGCTGCTGCCTCCCGGCATGAGCGTTAAACTTGGAGCGGAAGCGGGGGATCGAACCCCGATTTACACCTTGGAAGGGTGCTTATGACCAATCACATCCGCATTTATTCCCAAACAGGAAATCGCACCCTTACAGCCCCGCTATGTGCGAGGCCCGATCCCGGTAGAAAACGCAGATTTCCGGCTGCGTCGGCGCGATTACCTCTTTAGGCTTCCGTGGCAGGACTTGAACCCACAACCATCAGCTTTTGCTGATTGCTCTACCAATTGAGCTACACGGACAGGCGCATTATCAGGCTTTACGCCATCATGCGCAAGCGTAGCAAAATCACTTTTTGAATCGGACGCTGAAGGTAGTCACCAATTCACAGATAGCCCTTTTTTTTCGTCAGCTTCCGCTAAAAGCGCATCAATGTTAGATATTACATCCTCACCGGGAGATATGTTTATCCAAGGCTTTTCATGTAACGAAGTTGTATTTCCGTGGTTCGACACCCTGACTTTTATTGTATTACTTCCCTTTGTTGCTGTTATATAAAAGCTCTGGTCGCTTCCTTGTATTGAAGCCGCCCCTACATCGGACATCCATCCATACCTGTTTAGAGCAGCCAAGGCTGCGCCAGCTCTATATGGTACAGGAGAATGATTATTGTTAATGTCTAGCTTTCCCTTGTCATAATCTAAGTATCCAAGCAATTCAGCGCGATGCAACGCCTCTTCCGCCGCCTCTTTTTCATCGCCTTTTTTTATTGCATCCGATAATTTGTGTAAGTTTTCTGAATGTGCGATTTCTCGCCTAACTTTTTGTCTTGCTGACCTCACACGCTCTTCCTCCAGTATCTTTTTCCGCTCTTCCTCGTCCTTTTCTTTGATTTGTTTTTGCTGCTCTTTTTGCGTTTTTACTTTACCTAATGCGGCATCTGGAATATCAAACTTAACCCCAAATTTTTCCTCCACCTTTTCTTTATTCTCTACAAGGTATCTTTCGTTTGAATTAAGGATTTCGCCAGATGCAATCTTTTCTTTAATCGCACCTTCAGCCTTCCTGAATTTAGCTAAATCTTTTTCCTCAGAATTAGTTAATTCCTTACCATTTTTTGTGCCGAACTTCCCGCTCTTGTCTCTAGGATGGTCGCCCTCTTTGAATTCTGCGTCTGCCCGCGTTTCCGGCTTCTTGAATCGAACTATGATCTTTTTCATCTCACCCTCGTTTAATGGATGCGCGGCCTTTATCTGTCAGCATTTCATCTGGCAGATCCCGCAAGTTGTAAAGGTACTTATATCGGCACTGGCAGTAAACGAACTCAGCGGGCATTTCAATATCATCCGTGTATTGATGCCCGTCAAGTTTCATCAAGCCGTTCTGCATGGCCCAATTATCCCGGATCACGAAGATTTTACCATCACGTTCGGCGTGATCTGGCCTTGCGTTGTATCCAGCCGCCCGGAAGTGAGATCTCCACACGGCTGCAATTGCGCCTGTTTCTGTGGCCGTGATGTTCGATAGCGATGCCTTGAACTTCCCCGCCTGATCTATCATCACCCGGCGCTCATCATACGGAAGTGACTTGAGCGCCTTCTTGATGGATGCGTTCTCTTCCTTCCTGTCCACGGCTTCGCTTCCGCCGATAGGGATTGAAGTCGCCCAACCGGAGAATCGGCGCATCGTCCGGGCAATCATCTCTTCCCGGTTCAGCTTTATCAACTGCGCTGCGGCCATGATCCTGCGCTGAAGCTCGCGTTGCAACTTGGGTGCGATCTGATTGAACTTCCATGCCGGGATATTGTGGGCGCGAAGCAAACCGCCCTTGGTGACTTGGGCGGTATAGATCGAAGTGAGAGTGCGCTTCAGGTTGTCGGCAGTAATGGCCGTGTGACCTTCTGCCGCCCCCATCAATTCGCGCTGCCACCGGGCAAGGCGTTCTTCACTGTCGAACCCGTGCGTTTCAAAGTCTGCAATGGCACGGCGTAGAACGTCGCTGAATGTCTGGATAGACACGACTAGCCCACCTCTTGTATTACGCCGTCCTGCGGCCCATCCTGCCCCGGCATTCCGCCTTGCTGTGGCGGTTCGTATGCCTTCAGCGCATCAATGTCCAAGTTCAGCGGGTTTTGAAACATTATCTTGTTGTCGTTGATGTTATCTGCGGCCCATTCAATCAATGTCGCCTTGTTTTCTGGATCGAGATGCGGAGCCAGCTTCTCAACCATCTGTATCAGTGCATCAAGTTTGACTTTCTCCGCGTCTGCTTTGTCGCTCTCAGGTTCTTCTTGGAGCGAGGGCCATGTTGCGGAAAAGTCATTTTGCCAGCGATAGAACGCCTGCGTATAGCCGATATTGCCGAACTCATTGGGGAATTGCACCTGAATGGTTTCATAGAACTCCTTTGTCCACGCCCTGCGCATTACGATCTTGTCAAAGAAGTCGTAAAGCGGAATCATCTCTTTCCGTATGGATTCGATGTACTGCATGGTTGACTTGAAATCCTCTGTGCCATTCGCCAGCACTGAAGCATATCCGTTTGCCAACAACAGTTTGGGCGGCATATTGGCGCTTGAGGCAATATCCTCAATGATGTTGGATCGAGCGGAGCCGATTGCTGTATCCGTATTGTTCAGGTTCAGTGTCTCAATATCTTCTTCCGGGGAAATGGAGATCACGTTTCCTTGCGTTGCGTCCTTGAGCAAGTCGCGCTTCTGCCCCATTGCGCGGCTCATCAGGTTATCCACAATTGAACCCGGCTGCTTCATCTTCGCAACCAGAACGCCTGCCTTCACAATCACCATATCGTTCGTAATCATGGATTGAACGAAAGACTTCAGCGGGAACAAGGCTCGCTGAAATACTGAGCGGCCCACGAAGCCGAAGGCGGAATTGGTGTAGGAAAGATAAACGGGCGCTTCATTCAGCACAACGCACGTTCTGGATCGGTGATACGGCCTGCCGCCCACTGTAACCGTCCCGGCTCGCTGGAACGCCGGGGAGTTGGGGTTCTGAGAAAGCACCAAACTCCCGGCAGTATTGAGTGGATCGAACACATTGATCGCAAGGGCGGGATCTGTGAGTTGTTCGGGCGTGATTGGCCTGTCGGTAGGAACGCCGTCAAGCAATAGCGCCACGGCTGCGATCCCGTAAACGCGCTTCAGGTGCATTGCGTTGGCAATATACTCATCGCACTTCAGGGCATCCCATTCCTTCAGGAAGGCATCACGAACCAGATCCTCCGGCCCGCTTGGAATGGAAATATCTCGGCGTTGACTCATCGCAATCGTAACCGGAGCCTCAACCATCTTTGCGCCCATAGGGTGATAGACATAGATCGTCTTGCAAAGCTGATAGCTTGGATCGTCGCCCGGCTGGATGTCATCAGCCATAAGCAATTGCTGAAGCGAGTTGCCCGCCACTGATCCGTTTATCGAAATATCAGACATTCTTTCTTCTCCCGTCAATATCCATCACTGTTACCAAGCCCGATGCTGATGCCATAGGTAAACGTATCAAGCAAGTCATCAACCTGATTCTTGACACCGATCCTGAATCCGCACACTTGAGCAATGAAATGGTTTCGCGTTACGCCCTTGTAGTTTATCACCTTATCAAAGGCATAGAAGGACAGCTTGACTTCCTCTCGGTGGACATACCCGGAAACTGAGATCGCTCGCGCATCCTTGCCCGCTGCCGTCAGCTTGCTATCAATCGCCCTTCCGGGAAGCCCTTTGCGCTCCGCCTGCTGAATCAGGATCGTTCCGGTCTGTTTGTCCTCAATGAATGCCCCCAGAGATCCGTGCCGGGCCTTGTACTGCGCGGCCAGTTCTTCGCATCGCCTATACACTCCGGGAATCCAAGCCTCTTGCAAGTCGCCTTTGATCTGGACTAGATCCCAATCCAACACAACCATCCGATACCCGTGGAACTTGGATACTGCGAAATATGTAACTGCCGTGCCGTCATGCTCGCTTCCGTCCTTCACTGCGGTATCAACCACGGCAAAAACAGCGTCCGGGTTCATCGTCGGAATAACGGGCTTCCCATGCTCAAGCATCTTGTCGAGCGCGAAGAACGCCGCCCCCTTCCAGTCAACGAAGTTGGCAAGGTACTCTTGGGAGTACACCAAAGGCGCGTTCTCCCGCTCTAGCTTCTCGATCTCGGATGCCGGGAGGTGCGGGTTCGTGTGCGTCGGGGCATGGTACTCAGCGAACCCAAGCGAAGGATCATTGCACAACTGCCAAAAGAAGTTGTCTGGATCGTCGCCTGCCGGGGTGGAAGCGGCCATTGCCGAACCGCCATAGTCGAGCAATGAGGGCTTGATTGACTTCTCCCATATCTCGCGCATATCCGAACCAGCAAACGCCACCTCATCCAATAGCGCCTTGTGGTACTTCCGTGAGCGGCCTGCCCTTGGGTTGTTCAGTGTCCAAAAGTCAATTCTTCCCCCGGTTATCGTGCGGATCACCCCGTCAATCTTGGATGCCTTCCTGATTACCGGATAAAGGATCTCATGGATCTCTTCATACGCTTCGGCCTGAATCTTGTAGTCGGGTGTAAACCAGCCGATTGATCGCCCCTTGGCGGCCCCATCTCCCGCAATTGTCTTGAGCAAGTCGGTCTTTCCCCATCGCCGCCCACATCGGACAACCTTGAACCGCTTCTTCATGCGATATACCGCCGCCTGCCCCGGATGAAGGGTCGGCAGAACGATTGGCTCGCGGGAACCTATGCGCCTAGTCGTATAGCTCATCAGGAAGTCCGCCTATGATGCGTAGAGGCTCATCCTCTGGTGGAGGCGGCGGTTGCTTGGTTGCGATCTCATACAGCTTCATTGGCTGCTTGGCGGCTTCGTTGGAACTCATCTGCAAGGACATTGCATCCTTGAGCGTCAATCGTGCCTCATCATCAATAACCCCATCAGTCTCTATCTTGCTCAAATGGTTTTGCGCCATCGCTGCCAGCTTGTGAGCGTTTTGCGCACTCAGCTTGGAGGAAAGATTCAGTTGAAGCGTGATCTCCAAGAGATCGTTCTTGTGGTTATAGAACAAATCCCTGTCTTGAGCGCCCATCTTCTCAAGGGCCGTCCGAACATCAGGATCTTGCAAATCGTTCTGAAGTGACTTTTGAGCCGCTTCCTTGATCGTGTCAACCGGAAGGCGGGCTTTGCCGTCCGTCTTGCACACCTCAGACTTGATGCGGCGAATTACCTTCTCATCAACCCCGTACCGCCTTCCAATGGAAGTTGCCGCCTCCCCTGCCAATAGGCGCTTGCGAACGTCCTCTTTCTGTTCGTCGGTGAGCCGGCTCGGCCTTCCTTTGGCGCTACTCTTGGGCTTTGGGAGTTTTGCAGTCATTGAGCGATCATAGCAAATCCGGCGTTAATCGGACAGATTTCGGCGTAAGCTGTGAGCATAAGCGGAAATCTCCCGCCTATCCCATTGATTCAATTTCCGTTTTCATTTTGTCCGTTTTGTCCGATTCGGACTTATTTCGCCGGGGGTTGCGGGGCGTAGAAGGCGCAATGATCTTTGAGTTCATTCCTCCGGTTGATATACCCGCCGCACTGATGCGGGGGATTACCCCAATACATAGACCGAGGCACCTGATAGGTGCATCTTCCATCCCCTGACGGATGCAGTCCCCCTCTCTTGGTTGTCTGCCAGTCAGCATGAGTACAGCCTTTGCAGTTCTTCATGGCTTCTTCCCTTCCCGTGTCTCAACACATTCCTTGCAGATCCATCCATCCCGGCGATTCTTGGTTGCCATCTTCCGGCCTGCGATCTGTCTGGACTTGCGGCATTTTGCGCAAATGAACGAATATCTCATAACCCCTTCGATCCCCTTGGTTTGGGGTAAGTGCCGAATAGCGGCGTAATGGGGGATTTCTTTGAAATTGGCTTTCATTACCCTCTCAATCCTCCTTCTTGTAGGTTGGTGCTGCTGCGAGCATTGCGCGATAGATGTGCTTCACAAGCTTGCTGCCGCAGTCTGCGCCATGCCCAATCATACCTACGCTCGGTTCAATCGGTACAAGCTGCCATCCATCAGGAACCTTCTGCCCCTCATCGCGCCCAGCTGTGCTTGCCTTCCTCGAATCCTTCTGCAAACACAGATTCAGCTTTTGCGGTTGCGTCGGCTACGAACGTCTGGGCATCAAGCAACACGCATTTGTTGCGGCAACAGAACCATTTCAGTGCCAATCACACCATATCCATCTTCCATTCCCTCAAACCCGACAAGGATTGAAGTTATGCGCACAATACAAGTGCGGCCCGTTGGTTTCAGAAGCCCAAACTCATCGCTGTAATCAATCTCAATAAGCTCAATCTCATCGAATGCCCGAAAATTACGATCCATGCGCCTGAATTCAAAATTCTTCATCCCCGCAACTTGCAGATCGAAGTATTGCTTGAGTAGTTTCAGGGAGTGCCGCATCACTTGTCCCCAAGTTTGGCCGCGATCCAATCAATCGCCATCACAAGCACAATCACCCAGAAACACACTCCCGTTCCCCACATCGCCCAATCGAAAACAGTCATTTTGCCTTTCCCCTTTCCGTCCCAAATCATTTGAACTACGAACCCGGCAACCATAAAGGCAGCGCACAACCAAACAACTTCGGAGGTTTGCCACGATCTATTGGCTACCAACCTGATTGCGTCGATCATCAATCACGCACCGCCGACATAGGCCCACAGCGCGAGAATGTTGGCGCTGTAGAACAACCACCAGCCATAGGCCACGAAATAGATCAGCTTCATTTCAGTCGTTGCCGATCTTGCACATTGACACAACCACCACGGCGCAACGGGCTTTCCCTGCCTCAACTGCATTTGCAGCTTGGCGATTGAGAGATTCCATGTGAAGCATCGTGAACCACGGGGCGCACTGGTATTTGATCGTCGTGGCGATCACCTTGCCGCTCGGAAAAGAAACGTGGCAGTGAACCAGATACGTTGTTTTGATACCGATCTCCGCAAGGATTGAGCGAATCAGGGCGTTGAAGTGCATTTTCTTTTTTATCAGTTCTTTCATTTCAGATCTCCAAGTTGGTTAGTGTTGCCCCGTTGCCGTAATTTCCCCGATCTAGTTGCCAGCGCCCAGAGGTTTGCGCACATCAAGCCCCGTGAATAACTCAGGGGCGGGGCTTGACTAGCGATATGGCCGTTCTATGGAGTGGATCAAGCTCCCGCCCGTTTCAGAGCGAATCTTTTCCGTCATGCACACCGGAAAATGGAAGGAAGGGCGCTCCCCAAACAAAACTATTTCACCCTATCCAGAATCTATTCTCTCATTCCTTGCGCGGAACGGTCAACACATTTTTGCATCTTCAATCGCTTTTTCTGCAACCCTTCTTTTCTCTCTGTAAGTTCGCTTCAAATCCTTGAAATCATCAATTGTGTAGTTCTTCGGGTCGCGCTTCCCTTCAAGCCACTCCACTTTCTCGATCCCGATACGCTTGATTAGCTCAATACGGTAGTTCTGAGTAACTGTTTCGTTCTTGTGAGCGAACTTTCCCGCCCCGCCGTTGCAATTTTTGCATTGCTTGTGAGCATTCTTCTCTTCAAATGCAAGCTCTGGATGAGCGCCCCTTGATAGGTAATGCCCGCAATCCCATTTTCCGCCCGTTGTGTTTTCTATCTCATGCTCTTGCCGCCCGCACGACACACAAGGTAGCGCGTGATCTCTCGCTCTGATGAATCCATTGAACTCAGCTTGAGCCTCTGCCTTCCACTTGCTTTTCTTCTTCATTCGCTCTTTTGCCGCCCTCAGTTCAGCGCGTTCCTTCTTGCGGTTTTTTTCTTTCTCCGACTCGCGCTTTGCAATAGCCATGATCTGCGCGCACAACGGCGAACACAAAGACTGAAGCGGCCTCTCTGGAATGAAAGGCTCCCGGCATTTTGGATTTTTGCACTTCTTCAGCTTAATCCGCTTCTCCCTTGGCTTCTTTGTCAACATACGATCTTCCCGCGCCCGACCATTTCCCTGAATGAAAATAAGTTTGCGTGTTGCGGGTGTAGAGTTACAAACAGGCGCGACAGATCCGGCGCAACGCTGTTGTTTATCTTCCAGTTCCCATCTCCCAATTCTTTCAGCTTTGTTCGATAGCGGATCTGCTCAATCAGCATCTTCGCGCCAATCTTTGAGTATCCCATTTCCGCAAACTTCAATGCCTCTTTCTCGAAATAAGCAAAGATATGGAAGTTTGTTTCCAACCATCCATGAAAGTCATCATGGAAAAGCTCTGGCCTGTTTGAAATAACTTCAAGAGCCTCAATATGATCTTTGTTCATCACTCACCCTCCTGCAATCTGTGTGCAGTTGTCGCACTGCTTACTGTTCGCTTCCTTAATCTTCCCCGCCAGCCATTCATCTGCGGAGGTGGTGGAGGATAGGGCTGTATATGCGGCGATTCTTACATCGCTTGAGCGCTGGTCGTGTGGGTTGTGGCTATACAATACGTTCTGTAAGTGGTATTCAAGCATCGCCACCTCTTCCATGAGTTTGTCGCGCTCTTGCTCAAGATTGGAAATGTGAATCAGAGTTGCGTCATCTGCAAAATGTGTTGTTCCATTGTCACTCATCATTCGCTCCTTGGTGGTTGTGAGTACAGCGGCATCATTCCTTCCAAGCCTTCAATGTCGGTCTTTCCCCATACGTCTTTCGCAAGCTGCTGCCAGCCGTGATAGTCGTTGTAAAGGAACCAGCCAGCAAGCTGCAACTCATCGCGCCCAGCTTGCTTTCCTTCCTCGAACCCTTGCTGACGGGCTGCTGCTAAGAGCTTGGTGAGTTCTTCGGTGCGTGTAACTTCACCACGAGACCCGTAAGCTCGTATATCTTCATCTATGAAAGCATCCAAGGATTGGAAGCGCATCACTGTTCCAGAAGATAGCGCGAGAGAATCCATTGGGGCTGCACCCAAAACCCTCAATCGTGCATAACGCGCACAGTCCGGCTGCTGCGCTGCCAGCTTCTTCTCCAGCCCAACTATTCTGCTATGTTGCATATCGCGGACTAAGTTCTTTGCCAAGATGTTGGTGCTCAGGTCCGCTATCCTCTGCTTCGCTGCTTCCACCGCACCCACCAACACCGCAGCAGTACCAAGCGGGTCACTAATAGGAACGTCTACGCCACCGCATGCAGGGTTGCCTAGCGCGTCAGCTATAGACCGTATGCAGGAGTCGAACTGGCTGATGATCCGATTGGCAACTGTTAGTTTGCTGCATAGGTTGGCAGCATCGCGCTCGAAGTTATCTCTCCATATACTGGAATCTCTTAATTGCTCCTTTAGGGCGACTATTTCTATAGAATCCTTCTCCCGTAAAGCAGTCGCAAACGTGATTAGCTCTTCCTGTGTAGCATCTTGCATACATACTCCATTTCTCCATTGTCTACCTCCTAGCGTCCGATCTGCAAGACGCTGGATTTCTTTTTTCTGTTCCTTACTCATCACTTCTCTCCTTTATCACAACAAATCTGAACCGCCACAACCTTGCCTTTGTGTATGTGCTTTCCAGATAATTCATCGGCACTAGGTAAGCCGGCTGTTATCGCTGCCGCTTCGCATCTTGCGCACACAAACTTACTTCCATCCAGACTATCAAGGAATGTGAATTTGTTAGTTCCAGTAAAGCCATTCCCACACCAAGCATTTACAGCCATGTGCGGCTTTCCGAGACAGTTATAGATAGTCACTGCTCTTGGCCTGTGTATCAGCATAGCTCTGGCGTTATCCACAAATGGAGCACACGATTCCCACACAGAAATGCCATGCCTTCTTTGGAAAGTGGATGGTTTAAGCGGAAGTTTGAGCATCACTTCTCTCCTTTAGCTATTGCGCGGCGTTCTTCTGCCATTGCTTTCAGTTTGTCTGCGCACTCACCAACTGTTTCAAAACAAGGCAAGCTATTCCCATCGTAGTCTGAGTATGTCTCGGTAACTACTGTTGCAGATTCTTCCAGCACTTCAGCAGCGTTCCCCGCCTTGATACGCTTGGCGGATGCTTCGGTGTTGGTGAGGACTTCTTGTGCATCACAAACGCGACAAGGTGTACCGTATTTGTGGGCGTCAGAATCACAATCCCAATTCATAGCGCAGTCTCTAGCAAACTCCCGCAACGCCAGCACTTCCAGCCCTGCACGCTTGATGCACTCTTGCTCGAAGGCTAGGAGATTCTTCGCGGACATCCTAATGTAAGATAGCTGAAGAATTTCTTTGTACACGCCTCCACACTCAACCGCCATACCAGCTACACGCTGTTCATCGTTGGTCATTTTTCAGTTCCCTCAAGTATGTATGTACGGATGTCAACCAACAAAGAAAGCGCGAATCCTACCGCCAAGCCAACAAATAATCCTTGTTGGATAATCAACCCTACTCCGATAATCCCCGTTACCGTGTAGCCTGAAAACACTGAGAACATAATAAATTTAGTCATCAAAAGCCTCCGGTAGTATCTGCATCATCCCCAAGACAACCAGCAATCGCTGATCGTCTGGAAGGTCGAGCAGGTTGAATAGGATCGAGGCGGTGGTCATAGTGCGCACTCGCAAGGTAGCGATTCCGTCTCTTCATAAATCTTTACAACTTTGCGCGCCTGCGCCCAAAACGTCTGATGTTTTGCTTTTTCTGTGCAGATAACTCCGGCCTTCTGCATGATTGCAAACCTGCTTTCAATGTCATCAAGATATACGGGTCCTGTTTTATCGTGGTGAATTGCGTAGCCGATTTCTTCTTCTGCCCACTTCGCTTTCAGCCAAATATCAGGCCGCGTGCAGTACACAATATACCAGTGCTGCCAGCCAGCCTTTAGGCATCCTACACAGTTTCCATGCTTGAACACACCGTAGGTGCTAGGCCGCGAAATTCCAACATCCTCGGTTGCAGTGATGGTTCTGTTCTGCCAGATTGCGGGAAAGTCAACGCGATAACCTATCGCCGCCATCATGCCGATTCTGCGCTGCATCCGGTCAGTCTCCGAGGGGTCGAACCCGTAGTAGCAAATAGCATCCTTGTCTGGGACATTTTCTGCCAACCAATCACGGAACGGCTCAGTCTTTAATCTGGCAGTGCATAACTCTGAACCGTTACCAACCTTGAATGCCTGCGCCTCTACGCACACATCGAACTGGTCTTGCTGAGCATTGCGCCTGTTTGCGTAGGTTACTGGTAGCCCAAGATAGTCCGCAACTTCACGCTTGAACCGTTTGATGTCGGCATCCTCAACACTAAAGTGCATGTCGTGGTTCAGCAAAACAACATCGGTCTTGCCGAATCTGCGGACAACTTCGATTGCCGCCAGCGCAGATGTGTGGCCTCCGCTGTAGCAAACAACATGCTTCATCTCACTTCTCCCGTTCGTTGTTGATGTGCGTATATTGAGCTAACTCAAGAAGGCTGTATATTGCTCTGACGGGCTACTTCTTTCGGGTTATATACACAATGAAATTATTGCGGTACTGCCATCTATCGCCCAATTCTCAAAGCGGCAAAATTTATCCTGTTCGATCCATCCAGTTCTTCAACTGGATCGGGTTTGCTCTTTAGAGATTCTTTCATTTGATGAAGTTGAACCATTCTCTTCATCTTGGATCGTCTGTTTTCTGCAAACTGATTTGGCACGAAGCACTTTGTTGTTCGATCTATACCCTTTCGCGCACGGCTATCACCCGGAGGGAGTAGAGCCAAGCAACACCAAAGGGGGGCAAACAACGCGCACACACAACGCCCGCATATCTTCCCTTCTTCCGAAATTTTGCTCTCAGTCATGCGCAAGCCTTTCCGTAACGATCAGAGTGATTCTTCTCCGCGTCCGGGTGACTGTAGCAATACCGCGATCCCTTCCGGTGCGGAAAGTGCATCCCAGAGCATGAACAGGCATTCACTCCGCCCATTTCGTTTTTGATCCGCCAGTTATCAATTCGCCAGCTCCTTTTTCCGCAAGAGCGGCATTTCGGTATCCTGCCATCCTCATACTGATCCGGCTTGTACCTCAGTGAACGCCTTCCATTGCACCCGGGCGTTCTGCAACGGCATGGATATTTTTTGGAATGACTCACGCCCGAACCCCTTTCTTTTTCTCAATACCCTTCAGCTTGCGCATACGGGCCACGGCCTGCTTCACGCCTGACTCGGTTAATGAATACACCACAGCAAGTTCTTTTTGCTTCTCGCCTGCACAGAATCTCGCATACAACTCTTCATCACGATCCAAGAAAATCTTCCGCTTACTCATTTCCATTGGTTATTTCTTATTGCCGCAACGCTTGCAAAAATCGCTGCTATCCAGCCCATCAATCCAGTCTTTCATCAAGACTTTTTGGGCGAGAGCCGGACAATCTTCACGGCGATGGAATTTCGATTTGCCGAGATACGTTCTTATACTTTCTGAGCCATGCACATAGAACACTGGCTCAATACCGGCCTTTGGTTCACAAGCATGCTGGATCAGTCTCGACATAGCCTTTCCTATCGCTTTATTCGAATTACGGAGCTTGTCTCAGACCCAGACGACACCCCTGAAACTTTCCCATTACCAATGAAGTCATCGCGCTTAGCGTTCGATAGCAGCACTTCAAGTGCATGCACTAGATCGCCTTGCGAATCCGCATAAATACATGTCTCCAGCTTGATCGGGCGATTGTGCAGATTTGGTGGAACCTTCATGTTCACAGCCTTGCCCTTACGATTTGTCGGCGGAACGATCCAGCCGCTCAATCTCTGCCAAGATCAACGCACCAGCCTTGACCAATGCCCGGCGTTTGCTTCCTGTTGGCTTCCACCATTCGTTCGACCACGGCCAGAGACCATTAGGCACGGTAAACGATGCGGCATAAGAGGCATATGCCGAAGCCGCTCTTGCCAGCTCGCCTTTGTTATGTTGGTCATCGTGCGCCTCAGTCCATCCTTCACCGTCAACTTGGCGCTGACGCTCTGCAACAACATCATCAATTGCTTTACTCATATTCAGATTCCTTTTCAGTGTCAATTACAGTGTTTAAAACCATGCTTGCAGGATGCTCCGCATTCGCGGTGTTCCGGGCCGCCTTGTTGTCCGTAGTCGTATTCACCACATCGAGAGCATCGATAGACCGTCTGCGAGCACCCAATTAAGCGATCACTACTCTGCCCGTGCGGGCAAGCTCTGCCGCCATCAGACTGCCAGTCGTGCTCGACGGCACAAAGATTGCCACCAGCAAGATGGACAGCTTCAGCAACAAGATGCTGCAAATTCTGCATGGCCTATCATTTCCGATCCTTCCACTCAGCGATTGCCCTTGCCTCCATCTCCGAAGTGATTCCATACGCTTTGAAAATCGCAATCTTCAAATGAGGGCCAAACAGATCCTTGGTTTCAACAAGCCCCTTCTCAGCGCCTTTGGTTACAATCTGGGGCCACACTATGAACCACGGCTTTTGAGAGCCGCCACCGAGCTTTGCGTTTCCTTCATGGTCATCCTCCCACCCTCTCGCATTCAGCCATGAAGCCGGGTAGGGGATAAACTGCGGATCTCGCTTCCAATCGTCTGAAGCAATCGCCGCCATCAATCCGGCTTTCACTGCGGGGTATTCAGCCGGATTCACTTTCTTGAACGCCTTGGCTGCATCGCCCTTGCTTTTCTTTCGCGGGTACAGTTCATAGAAAGCAAGAAAGGCGGTTGAATACACGGATTTCCCATTCGCGCCTTCGCTAGAAGCGCAAGAGGGTTTAAGGTTTTGTTTCTTGTTACTTGTTACTTGTTGTTTGTTTCTTGTTGGCTTAGCGCTGGCTTTTTCTGGCAAAGCGGTGGGTTTGTTTGGGTTTGCATCGGCTTTCTTTCCGCGTCCTCCCTTTGATCCATTTGCTTTTTGCCTGTCTATAAAAGAGTGATATTTCTCGATTTCCTGCTCAATGTATGCGTGTTTCCAAACATCGCCATCAAGAAAAAAGAACTCGCCAAGCACAGTTTCAATATCTGGCATAGCCACTCGCAAGCGACGGGAAAGCACTGGCAAAGCGTTGGGTATCGGCTGTTCTGTGTCGTAGTAATGCTCAATCAAGCGCCGATATGCCAAGTCCTCACCGTTTGACAGGTGAGCGGTATCGGCTCGATAGCTCTTAATGTTCCATTGGAAATAGTGCATTACAACCCCTTTAGTTTTTCACTCTCTTCCATGATGCGGGAACCTTCAGCTTCTTCTCTTCCATGCGCCGAATGATTTCCTTGATGCGCTGTGCGCCTATCTGGTTGGGCCAGTTGTAAATGGTTTGGATTGAAAACCCAAGTATGTCGGCACACTGCTGGTTTGCCTTGCCGCTACCTGTTACCGCCCGAATTACGTCCTCTTTGTTTACTTTTGCCATCTTGTTTTCTCCTGTTGGTTTAACTGCGTGACGAATCCTACAGCAAATACCTACTTCGACGCAACATTAAAAACTACTTGCACGTAGTTTTGCTTGTCGGTATAGTTCTACCAGATTCACAACCACAGACGAAGGGAATTATTATGAATACAGCACTCGCAACACTGTCAACACAACTCGCGTCCAAGTTCGACATGGGAGACGGCAAGGACGTTTCTGAAATCCTCAAGGCGACAGCATTCAAGAGCGCGACGCAGGTAACCGATGCACAGATGACTGCCCTGTTGGTAGTCGCCAATCAATACGGTCTCAACCCTTTCACCCGCGAGATATTCGCATTCCCAGACAAGGGCGGGATTGTTCCTGTAGTCGGCGTGGATGGATGGTCGCGCATCATGAACGACCACCCGCAGTTCGACGGCATGGAGTTTAAGCAGGACAACGAAAGCTGCACCTGCATCATCTATCGCAAAGACCGCTCGCACTCAATCAGCGCCACCGAATACATGAACGAATGCAATCGCGCAAATTCTCCGGCATGGAAATCGCACCCGAAAAGAATGCTGCGCCACAAAGCAATGATTCAGGCAGCACGTTTGGCTTTTGGCTTTGGGGGAATCTACGACCAAGACGAGGCTGAGCGCATTGTAGAGGTGAAGGGAGAAACAATCGATTCATCAGCAAAGGTCGTGAAGGAAGAGAAGCCTGTACTACCAATCATGGACAAGGACGAAGTTATCACCCGCTACGGCACCGACATCATCGACGGTGATAGCGGAGAAGTCACCAAGTTCAGCAAGAAGTCGATCATCGAACAGGGCGAAGCGAAGGCACAAACCCTGATCGACTTCCTCGCGCCGCGCTGCGTCCTGACCAAAGAAGCAATCGAAGAAATCAACTCTTGGGAGAAGAAATAATGAAAGTCCTCAATCTGATTCAAGGTAGTCCAGAGTGGAAAGCACACCGCGCAACTGCATTCAATGCCAGTGATGCGCCCGCAATGCTTGGCGTAAGTAAGTACAAGTCACGCGCCGACCTAATCCGCGAACGCGCCACCGGAATCATCACTGAAGTTGATGATGCAACACAGCGCCGCTTCAATGATGGACACCGCTTCGAGGCGCTGGCCCGCCCACTGGCCGAAGAAATCATCGGGGAAGAACTGTCTCCCATCACAGGAGCCGATGGCAAATACTCCGCCAGCTTCGACGGCATCACGTTCGACGGCGACATCATCATGGAGCATAAATCCGCAAACGATGAAATCCGCAATGCGCTGGCAGGTACTCATATTGCGAACGTGCTGTCGGAGCATTACTGCGCGCAGATGGAGCATCAGCTCATGGTGTCCGGGGCGAAGCGCTGCTTGTTCATGGCGACAACATGGGATAAGGACGGCAACAACGTCGAGTCCATCCGCGCTTGGTACGAACCTAACTTCGAGCTGCGCGCACGCATCGTCGCGGGCTGGGAGCAGTTCGAGAAAGACGTAGCCGCCTATGTTCCAGTAGAGGTCAAGGAAATGCCAAAGGCAGAAGTGGCCATCGAGCTGCCAGCCCTATTCGTCCACGCCAAGGGCGAGATCACCGAACACAACATGGACGCATTCGGGCTGGCGCTGACCACAAAGTTGGCAGAGACGCGTGCTATCGCTCTTGTAACCGATCTGGATTTTTCAAACGCCAAGGCGGCCGCCAGCAAATTCCGTGAGACTGCCAAGGCCATCAAGCTGTCCAAGGAAGCGATGCTCGCACAGACCGACACCATCGGCGATGCCGCGCGCAAGATGGACGCATGGGCGGAGGATCTGAACAAGACAGCACTACAGCTCGAAAAAGATGTGGAGCGCGAGGACAAGGCAAAGAAGGAAGTCATTGTGCTGGGCGGCAAGAATGCGTATACCGACCATATTGCAGCCTTGGAAGAAGAGATCAAGCCGATCCGCCTCAATCTGGCAGCGCCAGTCTTTGCGGAGGCCATCAAGAACAAGCGCAGCTACACTAGCATGCAGGATGCCGTGGATACGATGCTTGCAGGCGCAAAGGTTGCAGCCGATACTGCCGCCAAGGATATTCGCGCGAAGCTGGCATGGTGCAAAGAGTCGTCAGCCGGCTTCGGCTTCCTGTTCTCCGACCTATCCAGCCTGATTGCCAACAACGGCATGGAAGCCTTCCAAGCTATCGTCACCGGACGCGTCGCCAAGCACAAGGCCGACGAAGCCGAGAAGGAAGAAGCGACACGCCTGCGCATCCAGCAGGAAGAAGAAGCCAAGGCTCGCGCCAAGTCCGAAGCAGAAGCCGCCGCGAAGCTGGCGGAAGAGACTGAGCGCATCCGCAAGGAAGAGCAGGAAAAGGCGCGAGTCGAAGCTATCGCACAAGCCAAACGAGAGCAGCTTGCGGAGAAAGAGCGGGGAGCGCAGGACGGCGACAAAAAGCACGAAATCATACCCCCGGATACTCTGGCAGTCTCTCAATCCACATCGGCAACGGAATCGGCAGGGAAAGCCTCTGGCGGCTCCATTTCGTCACCTGCCGGATCTTCCAATCAAAAGCGACCATCTCGCACTGACATGATTGACGCGATCGCAGAAAAGTACGCCGTCCCGCTTCCTGTTGCGCGCGATTGGCTTGAGAAAGAATTCGGGGGTGCAAAATGAAGCGTTTGAAGATTTTGGAATTGTATGCTGGCTCTCGATCTATCGGTAAAGTGGCGGAGCGTATGGGGCATACCGTTCTATCGTCAGACTTGATTGATTTTGGAGGAATCCATTATGTCGTTGATATTTTGAACTTCGATATCAATAAAATCCCTTTTGTTCCTGATGTGATCTGGGCTTCTCCGCCATGCACGGGTTTTTCGGTTGCTGCCATAGGGCATCACTGGACTGGCGGGGCTGGCGCGTATATTCCAAAAACAGATACGGCCCGACTCGGCATCAAACTACTTGAGAAAACTATCGAGATAATCCGTCAGTTTCCTGATTCCACTTTCTTCATGGAAAACCCTCGCGGCCTGATGCGAAAGATGCCTCACGTCGAGGGGATAAATAGGCATACAGTGACATATTGCCAGTACGGGGATAATCGAATGAAGCCAACCGACATTTGGACAAATTCTACAAAGTGGGTTCCGCGACCGATGTGTAAGAATGGAGATCCGTGCCATGAGGCCGCGCCGCGAGGGGCGAAAACTGGAACGCAAGGCATCAAAGGGGCGTATCTCAGATCAATGATTCCTGAATCCCTATGCGAAGAGATAATCAAGAGTTGCGAAGGTGCTTAAATGAGCGAAGAATCGGAAATCAATATATTCGCCGCCCTTGATTGTGTTAGCATATCTTTAGTGAGTTTACGAAAGATGCAAAATGAGAGAATGGAAGCAAATACCGGGGTGGCCTGAATACGAATGCGGATCACACGGAGAGATAAGAAGGGTGTCATCTGGATGCGGCGCAACGCCTTTTAAAGTATTAAAGAGCCAAAGATTAAAATCTGGGTATCTAAAGGTTTCGTTATGCCGAAGTGCTAAACGTAAAGAGTTCACGGTACATTCATTGGTGATGCTTACTTTTGTTGGAGAAAGGCCAAAAGGGATGGATGTGTGCCATTTCAACGGCATAAAAACAGACAACAGGAAAGAAAATCTCCGGTACGACACAAGAAAAAACAACCAGCGCGACAACATAAAAAACAACCGCGACAATCGCGGAGAAAAGTGCGGGAATCACAAATGGGATAGAGCTATTGTTATTCAAGTAATCAAAAGAAGCAGAAGCGGAGAGTCTATTTCAAAGATTGCAAAAGAGTTTGCGATGCCACTTCCTACTGCTTACGGCATTGCAAACAGGGTAAATTGGCACTGGCTGACGGAAGAAGAAATAAATGGACAATGAAACTGAAATAAATGTTTTTAAGGCGCTTGATTTTATTCGAGACAATTCCATTGCTTATGCCAGAGCAAAGGCAGAAAGAATATGGATTGAGGAATTCCGAAAGAGCAAGAAAGCCTTGCTGATGCGCGATGCTGAAAACAGAGGCTTCACAAGCTCGGTTGCGCAAGAACGCGAGGCTTATGCTCACCCGGATTACATTTCGTTCCTTGACGGCCTGAAGGAAGCCGTTGAGAAGGAAGAGGGGCTTCGTTGGCTCATAATCTCTGCGCAAGCCCGCGTGGAGGTTTGGAGGTCGATCGGGGCGAACCAGCGGGCTGTAGATAAAAATACATAGGCGTAACCATGAAAAATGCAATTCAATCCAAAAAGTGCGCGAGGTGCGGAACCGAAATAACCAAAAGGCCACGCGATTCATTAAAACAATGGAATGAGCGAGAATTTTGCTCAAGGTCGTGTATCAACAAGGGCCGGATTGTTAAATCCATGCTATCGCGCCTTATGGATAATATTGAAATAATCCCGGAGTCTGGTTGCTGGATATGGACAGGCGGAACAGATGGGCGCGGGTATGGAAGCATTGCAACTACGTTTGGAGCTTCGCCATCAAAAGCGCATAGAGAGTCGTATGAATTTTTTGTTGGAGGAATCCCGGAAGGAATGGTTTTGCGGCACAAGTGCGACATTCCTTGTTGCATAAATCCAAATCACCTAGAACCCGGAAGCCAGAAGGAGAATGTTCACGACATGGTTGCTCGCGGCAGAATGAATCCAATCAGCTTCAGGAACCTCCGGCCCGGAAAACCATTGCACCACGGGGCATCAATTCTTTCTATTATCGAGAAGAAACGCAGAATTATTGAGCAACACCCAATTCTTTCATCAATTCGATTTAAAGGGACGCCAACTAGAACTGTTGTCATTGACGGCGTGAAGCAAGTAATTAAAGGCGAATAACCCTTCGCATTACTCGGATACCCCAATTCTATTGGGGTTTTCTTGGTTGCTAACTGTTCCGATTCCGGTATAATGCACACATCGGGAAGCGCATCGCTGACCACTTACCAAGGGGATCGAAATGAAAGAAATCGTATATTTGGCACTTTTTGACGACGGGCGAATTGTGGCCCAATTCTTAAATGGTGATGACGCTGAAAAATTTTGCAGAGAAAAAGATTTATGTATGATGCCGTTTAACTTGTCAAATAGCGACTGCGCGCCATGCCCGCCTGTTGGGTCTGTATATCGCGCCTAAACCGCCGTTCCGTTGTTGCTCAATTGCTTGAGTCTCTGAAAAAATAAGTTGCACACTCGATCCGGCATCGGTATAGTTCTGATGCCGGAGCCGGAACAAACACACAAGGAAGGAATTAAAATGAAAAAATACGAAATACTTGCAGATCAAAGCATTGAAGTTTTTGGGGTTAAGTTATTCAGGATTCGCGCTTTGGTGTCGTTCAGCAGTGTCAGTGCGGGTGATATTGGAGGATACATAGAATCTGAACGCAACCTTTCGCAAGATGGCGAGGCGTGGGTGTCTGGCGAGGCGCTGGTGTATGGCGAGGCGCGGGTGTA
>DYJL01000027.1 GCA_020723105.1 Nitrospira japonica
CGTTTGTCGTATTTTACACCTTATACGACTGTCCGATTTTTGGGGGCCACCTCTCAGTATTAATGCAAGCACAAATAAAACCCATTGTATAATCTAACTAATCATTTTATAATCTTTTACTAATTCTGCTTGACCTAAATGAGAAATTTACCATAAACTTTATGCACTGTTATGAAATAGGTTAAGTAACAATATGACGTCATAATAAAAATACAGGAGGATATATGTTTAAGGGTTCGATTGTTGCAATAGTAACACCTTTCAAAAATAAGGTGGTAGATGAAAAGGCCTTGAGTGAACTAATTGAGTGGCATATTAAGGAAGGGACTAACGCTATCGTCCCTTGCGGTACAACAGGGGAGTCAGCCACACTGGATTATGATGAACATTATAGGGTTATAGAAATTACCATTAAGACTGTCAATAAAAGGATCCCTGTTATTGCAGGAACAGGTGCAAATTCAACCGATGAGACTATCATGATTACCCAAAAAGCAAAAGAAATGGGAGCCGATGGGGCCCTTATTGTGGCGCCTTATTACAATAAACCTACACAGGAAGGTTTGTATAGACATTACAAAATGGTTGCAGAGACAGTGGACATTCCCATTCTTTTATATAATGTGCCGGGGCGTACGGCGGTTAACATGCTTCCTCAGACAGTAGCCAGACTCGCAGAGATAAAAAACATTGTAGGAATCAAAGAGGCTACAGGCGACATGAGACAGGCAAGCGATATTATCCGCCTTTGCGGGGATCGGATGGCTGTTATATCAGGCGATGATTTCACGACATTCACTCTTCTTGCACTTGGTGGAAAAGGAGTAATCTCTGTTGCAGCAAATGTTATTCCGCGGGATGTTGCTGCAATGGTAAAGGCCTGGGAAGATGGCAGGATTGAAGAGGCCAGGAGGCTGCATTATAAACTCGAACCGTTAAATCAAGCAATGTTTATAGAAACAAATCCTATTCCTGCGAAGACTGCATTAAGCATGATGGGTAAAATTCAGGAAGAATTCAGGCTGCCTCTCTGTCAGATGAGTGTTGAGAATAAAGATAAACTGAAGAATGTTCTTATTAATTATGGCCTTGTATCTAAATAGCGGTTATTGCAATTAAATAACTCTTGATAAATTGGTAGTTTTTCTGTTATAAAAAACTAAAAAAGGAGATTGCCTGCCTTGTTTGTGAAGAAGGGAGAAAACTTGTTCCGACAATTAGACAAGTTTGGGAGCTGCGGTAAAGCAAGTGTTGTGCGCCCTGTAGAAGGGAATATGCCTGATCTTGCTTTCGAGGCACCCACCTGTAAAACAGGGATTCAAGTTTTTTTCCGACACGGCAAGGTGGGTTCCTTTATTTTGCAGTTGCGGTTAGTATTTCAACTTGTAGCTTTGACAATCAGGATGTTACTAAGTATGGATAATGATAAAAATATTGCTCAGATTTCCAAACCTCGTAGTAAGTATTTAAAGCTTTCTCAGTTTTTTAAAATACAATTACAGCCAGATGAATGCAACGAGGTTGATCAAATAGATTTAAAATATTTTGTAAGTTATCCTGCTACTTAACAGATTCCTTTGTCTTAAGCTGTTTTTTCCTGCCGCATACTGCAATAACAAAGAATGAATAACGAGTAATTCTTAATTAACAATTAATTGTTCATTAAGAATCGGCACTTAATTATGGAACTTTTAAAGACCGAAAAAGAGGCGCCTCTCGCTTGGAGGATGCAGCCTGAAAATCTGGGAGAGTTTGTTGGTCAGGCACATATTCTTGATAAAGGGAAGCCTCTCAGAGAGGCTATAGAAAGAGATTCAATAGTTTCTCTCATATTGTATGGCCCTCCCGGCAGCGGCAAGACAGCTCTTGCACATATTATTGCCAGAAGAACACATGCATATTTTATCGCACTTAATGCAGTTACATCAGGAATAGCCGATATCAAGGAAGCTCTGAAGGAGGCAAAAGATTACAACAGGTCCATACTGTTTATTGATGAGATTCACAGATTTAACAAGTTGCAGCAGGATGCCTTGCTTCCTGCTGTTGAAAGCGGTCTTGTATCGCTGATAGGCGCATCTACACAGAATCCCTTTTTCTCAATCATTCCAGCCTTGTCTTCAAGGTCTATGATTTTCCAGTTTTCACCTTTAAAAGAGTCCGAAATCAAGACGCTGCTTGAAAGGGCTTTGATAGACAGGAAAAAGGGGCTTGGTGAACTGAATATAACGCTGAAGCCCGCTGCAGCAGATCTTATTGCTTCTGCATCAGAAGGAGATGCGAGAAGGGCTTTGAATGCTTTGGAACTGGGTGTATTTATAACAAAAAGCAGGAACAGTTTTGTATATGATATTCGATTGGCCAGAGAAGTCTTGCAGAAGAAATCTATCTACTATAGTGAGGATGAACATTATGACACGATTTCTGCATTTATAAAAAGCATGCGTGGTGGAGATCCTGATGCAGTGCTTTATTGGCTGGCTAAGATGTTAGAGGCTGGAGAAGACCCGCTTTATATTGCACGCAGAATTATAATCTGTGCGTCTGAAGATGTTGGCAATGCGGACCCCAGGGCCCTTGAGTTAGCTGTTACTGCTTTACATGCAGTTGAATCAATCGGCCTGCCTGAGGGGCGCATCCCTTTAGCGCAGGCGGCGATATATGTAGCAATGGCGCCCAAAAGCAACTCTTCATATAAGGGAATCGAGAATGCGCTTCTGAGTGTCAGGGAAGAGCGCCTTTCCCCTGTGCCTGCACATCTGAAACATGCGAACTACAAGGGGGCCTCACGCCTTGGCGCCGGGCTGGGCTACAAATATCCTCATGACTATAAAGATCACTTGGTGGATCAACAATATACGGTAAACAATAAAACTTTCTTTTTTCCATCTGATCAGGGATATGAAAAGATATTCAAGAAAAGACTAAGCAAAAGGAGGAGCAGACAATGATAGGTACGGGTAATTTATTTATTTTTCTTGCTGCAGGGCTTGTAATCGGTTTCGTTCTGTCTTTCTTGTACGTTAAAGTAAGCACAAGCAATAAGACTAAAGAAATAGAGGAAAAGGCAAAGAAACTTTTACTGGATGCAGAAAAAGAAGCTGGTAATATTAAGAAAGAAGCGCAGCTTGAAGCCACTGATACAGTCCTTCGTATTAAAACTGAAGCTGAAAAGGATTTAAAGGAACGGCGCTCTGAACTCAACCTGTTTGACAAAAGACTGCGGCAGAGAGAGGAGATGTTTGACAGAAAGCTGGAGCAGCTTGACAGGAAGGAGAGTTTCTTCAATAAAAAAGACCGGGAATTCAGCAACAGGGAGAAAGCATTACAGGAAAAAGAGCAGAACTACGAAGCGCTTCTGAAAAAACAGAATGAGGTGCTGGCGCAGATATCAACTCTTTCTGTTGAGGAAGCCAGACAGGAACTCCTGAAACGTGTTGAAGAAGAATCCAGGTTTGAAGCTGCAAAGATTGCAAAACGTATTGAAGATGAAACTGTGGAATCTGCAAACAGGAAGTCAAAAGAAATATTGAGCCTGGCCATTCAGCGTTATGCGAGTGAATATGTCAGCGACAATACGATTTCTACGGTAAGCCTGCCTAATGATGAAATGAAGGGAAGAATAATCGGAAGAGAAGGCAGAAACATCAGGACGCTTGAGGCAAAAACAGGGGTTGAGTTTATTATAGATGACACACCGGAAACGGTCATTCTGTCATGTTTTGATCCTGTAAGGAGAGAGATAGCGCGCGTTTCACTTGAACGTCTTATTACTGACGGAAGGATACATCCGACAAGGATTGAAGAGATCGTTGAGAAAGTAACAAAAGAAATTGAAGCAACAATAAAAGAAGAGGGAGAGAAAGCTGTTTTCGACCTGGGCCTTCACGGCTTGCATCCGGAACTTGTCAGGCTTATTGGAAGACTCAAATACAGGACCTCTTACGGTCAAAATGTTTTGCGGCATTCAATTGAGGTTGCATATCTTGCAAGCGCTATGGCAGGGGAGCTCAGGGTTGATTCAAAACTTGCCAAAAGAGCCGGCATCCTTCATGACATCGGAAAAGCTATTGATCATGAAATCGAAGGGTCACACCAGTCCATTGGAGCTGATTTTGCCAAAAAATATGGGGAGAACGCTAAGGTCGTCAATGCTATTCTGGTGCACCATGGAGAAGGGGACACCATGACAGTGGAAGCATCCCTTGTAGCTGCTGCTGATGCCCTTTCTGCAGCAAGACCAGGCGCCCGGAAGGAAACTCTGACGGATTATATAAAACGCGTTGAGAAACTCGAGCAGATAGCAACATCAGTAGACGGCGTAAATAAGTCCTATGCAATACAGGCCGGCAGGGAAGTGAGGATTATTGTAAAACCGGAAGAGGTTAATGATGTATTATGCGCTCAGATTTCTAGGGACCTTGCCAAGAAGATTGAATCAGAACTTACATATCCGGGCCAGATTAAGGTTACTGTAATCAGAGAATCGAGATTTGTAGAATACGCAAAATAAAACACCATGAAAATTCTATTCATCGGAGACATTATTGGGAAGCCTGGCAGACGGGCTGTGAAGGAAGGGCTTCCCGATCTCGTAAATAAATTAAAGATTGATTTTGTTGTTGCCAATGCTGAAAATGCTGCCGGCGGTTTTGGGGTGACACAGTCTGTTGCCGAAGAACTGTTTTCAATGGGCCTTCATGTACTGACTTCAGGGAATCACATCTGGGATAAAAAAGAAGCGGTTACGTATATTACAAAAGAAAGCCGTTTATTAAGGCCTGCAAACTATCCGCCTGATGTTCCGGGGTTTGGGAGTATTGTTATGAAAACTTCATCCGGAGATAAACTTGCTGTTATAAATCTTTCAGGCCGGGTTTTTATGTCGCAGATGGATTGCCCTTTCAGAACCGCGCAACAGGAAATTGAGACGCTTAAAAAGCAGACCAGCATTATCATTGTTGACTTTCATGCCGAAGCAACATCAGAGAAGTCTGCAATGGGCTGGTTTCTTGATGGAGATGTAAGCGCGGTTATCGGCACCCATACGCATGTTCAGACCGCCGATGAGATGATACTGCCCAAGGGCACTGCATTTATAACGGATGTAGGGATGACAGGGCCCAAGGATTCGATTATAGGGGTAAAAAAAGAGCAGATAATTCATAAATTTCTTACCCAGATACCTGCACGCTTTGAAACCGCAAAAGGCGAATCACTGCTTTCATGTGTTGTTATTGAGATTAATCCAAAGACAGGTCTTTCGTCCTCTATTCAAAGACTGCAACTGACTTTTGCTTAAGGAGAATTAAATCTCAGGGAGTCCCTTAATGCTGCAGAACCCCCTGAGCGTTAAGAATGTTATTTTATTGCTTGCTTGAAAGCCTTGCCTGCAGAAAATTTCGGGATCTTTGAAGCAGGAATTTTAATTTCTTCTCCGGTTCTTGGATTACGGCCTTTTCTGGCTTTCCTCTTTGAAACAGAGAAAGTTCCAAATCCTACCAGAGTTACTTTGTTGCCTTTTTTAAGTGTCTTTGTAACTCCGCTAATAAGAGAATCAATAGCTTTTGCAGCGGCTGCCTTTGATATGCCAGCTCCATCTGCAATTGCATCAATGAGATCTGCTTTTGTCATAGATTTCCTCCTTTCATTCTATATGAATTAGCGTTTATAAAAACGTATGATGAAAGATACCAAAGGGATTTGGGTTTGTCAATAGTTCATTTTACAGCGAAAATCTGATAGTGAAAGGCATAATGATCAATGTGGTGCTCTATAGTTTTTTAAATGCATTTTAAAGTAAATTAAAGACATGCTTGCCCTGATAATAAATAAACAGAAAAGCGGACCGTTAATAAACCGGCATCCCTGGGTTTTTTCCCGGGCCCTTAAAACCCTTCCTGACAATCTAAAGCCTGGAACACATGTAAGACTGACAGATGAGGATGGTTTTTTTCTGGCCAGCGGTTATTTTAGTTCTTATTCACAGATTGCAGTTCGCATATGGAGTTATGACGAACATGAAGAGATTGATAATGACTTTTTCATAAAACGCATCAGGAGAGCTGATGAAATCAGGAAAAAGTATATTGAAAACAACGGTACGGACTCATATCGTCTGATAAACGGCGAGAATGATTTTCTGCCCGGACTGATTGTTGACAAGTATGGTAAATACCTCGTCATACAATGCCATACACGAGGCATTGAATTCTGGAAAGACAGCATTGTTAAAGCTCTTGTCGAGACAATAAAACCTGCCGGTATCTATGAAAGATCTGATATGACTTCAAGGAGAGTTGAGGGACTGGTAAATCAGTCAGGCCTCTTATACGGGAGTATCCCGGATTTAATAACAATAAAAGAAAATGGATTTAAGTTTCTGGCGGATGTTAAACAGGGGCAAAAAACCGGATTCTATCTGGATCAGCGTGATAAACGGCAGGCGTTGTTAAAATATGCCATGGACCAATCTGTTCTGAACTGCTTCTCATACACGGGAGGATTTTCAGTTTATGCCCTTGCTGGCGGGGCGCAGAGGGTTGTCAGTGTTGATGCCTCTGCTCCTGCATTGGAGCTGGCAAAGGAAAATATTAAATTGAATAATCTGGATATCGGCAGATGCGAATTTGTCAGTGACGATGTAAAAAAGTATCTTAAGAATGTTTCTTCCGAAACATTCAATCTGATCATCCTGGATCCCCCGGCCTTTATCAAAGACAGGAGAAAGAAGAAGGAAGGGATGACAGGATACAGAGGCATTAATGAAATGGCGCTCAGGATATTGCCGGAAAAGGGCTTGCTCGTTACCTGTTCATGTTCAGCCCATTTGTCTCTTCAGGATTTTCGATTCCTGCTTGTGGAAGCAGGTGGGAGGACCCGAAAGGCCCTCCGTTTTCTTGAAACCTATACCCACGGAATAGACCACACTGAACTGGCCCCTTTTATAGAGGGGGAATATTTAAAGTGTTTTATTCTTACAGTATGAAATACTAAAACTTTACCTTCGGCGCCTCTTTCTCAGCTTCTGGTATTTCATAATATTCGGCGCTTGTTACACCTGCAAGCGCTGCAAAGAGTCTGCCGAAAACAGTTCTTATGTATGTGTTCAGAGTCTGCACGGTTTCGTTGTATCTTTTTCTTTCAACTGCTATCCGGTTTTCCGTGCCTTCAAGGCTGTCCTGAAGTTTTAAGAAGGACTCATTTGCCTTAAGCTGAGGATAATTCTCCTGCAGTAGCAGCAGTCTGGACAGGACTCCTTCAAGCTGTCCGGAGGCCTGGATCTTTTCTTTTACAGTATGGGCCTGAAAGTATTTGGTTCTTGCATCTGCTATATGCTCAAAGAGCTCTTTTTCATGTGCAGCGTATCCTTTCACTGTCTCAACAAGATTCGGTATCAGGTCATACCTTCTTTTTAACTGGTTCTCCACCTGCGCCCACTGCGCCTTTACCTGTTCATCCATGGAAACAACACTGTTATATCCGCTGATTACCCATTTTCCGAATACTAAACCGATAACCAGTATAATGCCTAAAACTATCAGAGTGATCTTTAAACCTTTTGACATGTGAACCTCCTTTAAAAAAGTTATTAGTTATTGAAATGTTTTTTTACCAGCTTCCTGAAGAACCGCCTCCTCCAAAGCCGCCACCTCCACCGCCTCCAAAACTGCCGCTGCTAAAACCACCTCCACCTCCCCATCCGCTTCTCCTGCTGCCGCCCATCATGTTCATCATAAGAAAAAAGAGCAACAGGCGTGGATGACGTATGAACATGTAAATCAATCCGATAAGAAAGAAAACGGCAAAGATCATATTCAGCATGGAAGGTTTCCGGCCATTTATCCCTTGCCTCTGACTCCTGGCCCCTAATTTTGGCATCCCTGTAATCTCAACTCCGGCATCATCGGCAATTATATTGCTGACTGCTAACACCGCTGTATAGATTCCACTTGAATAATCGCCCTGTCTGAAATACTGTACAAGGTATTCCCTTCCAATACTGCCTACCAGGCTGTCAGGCAAAAGACCTTCAAGCCCATATCCAATTTCAAATCTGTACTTCCGGTCCTGAAGCGATACGAGAAGAAGCACACCGTTGTCTTTGCCTTTCTGCCCGAGTTTCCATTTTTTATGAGCGACGTCAATTGAGAAATCTTCAAGGGGCTCGCCTTCAAGATTGTTAATTGTAAGCACAACCATCTGGACTGTAGTTTTCTGCTCAAGTTCCAGAAGATATTTATTGAGAGCGTTTTCTGCATTGTCATTTACAATTCCTGCGAGGTCCACTACATGGTTGTATGGTTTTTCAGGAATAACTGCCTCTGCAAATACAGAAACTGCATTCAGAGAGATGCAGATATAGAAGAATAAAAATATCAGGCACTGCCGTAAATTTCCCCAACAACACTTTTCCGAAATACTATTCCTTGATTTCATTTATGATTTCCCCAAGCTTTTCAGTGGCCGCATAGTAATCTTCAAAAAGGGTATTGATCTCATGCAGGTTGAGTTTTGTCTTTTCCTGTTTGACCCTGAGCACCTTGTCAAATACGTCTGTGCTCAGATTTGCGGATTTACAAAGGATACTGATGGCTTCATGCTGCCTTACCGGCGGTTCTTTACCAAGTAATACAATTATTCCACGGAAAAGGGGGATATAGCCCGTAATGGATTTTGCAAGACCTTGTGTAAGAATTTTTCTGTCGCCAAAGGATGAAATATACCCCTGCCTCAATGCAATGAGTTTAACCTTTAACTCCCTTTCGCATTGATGCCGCAAATCCCTTTTTTTGATCTCAAGATTTTCAAGGATGTCTTCTCCGAACAGCACGGCATGAATCAGCTTAAAGCTGAGGAATTCAATCGGGAATACATCAAGAGATGTTTTTATGTAGTCTGGCGTCATGATAAGCGGGGCGGCAATTCCATGTTTGCTGTATTTTCTGCCGAACTGCGCAAGCAGTTCGAGGAACTTTATATCCATCTCTTTCAGAACGATAACGGAATTGATGTCCGAGGTCTTTTCATTGAAATCATCTGTGACCGCAGAGCCTGTAACATAGATAGAATGAATGTCCCTCTGATAGTAGTTTATTGTGATTTCATCAATAAATGGTTTTATATTCTTTACCACGAGGGGCTTTAATTTCTCCAGTGTAAGAGTAAGCATTGTTGAGTCCTCCGGATTTATATTTATTGCCTGAGTTCCAGTACAATTATCCCAGTAAGCAGGAGAAAATTCAATATAATATATTTCCCCTGCTTGCATAGATATTTTCTGCGTGATAGATTTTAGATAGCATAAGGGAGAGACTATGAAAAAAGCTATATCAATACTTGTTGCGGTCCTTGCTGTTGTTGCTGTTGTTATGGCCGTAATTATAAAAACCTATATTACACCTGAGAGGATAAAGACATTTCTTGTTCCGTATGCTGAGCAAACACTAAACCGTAAGGTGAGCGTTGGTGAAATAAATATAAGCCTGTTAACCGGCATCAATATAAAAGATTTTACGATTAAGGAAGCAGATGGAAAGACTGACTTTATAAAATGCAGGGATTTTATCCTTAAATTCCAGCTTCTGCCGCTTCTTTCAAGAAAAGTGATTATTGATGACCTGAGGCTTATGTCTCCTGAGATAAGGATGTCCCGAGATAAGGAAGGCAGGTTTAATTTTGAAGATATCGGGAAGAAAGAAATGCCTGAGGAAGTAAAAGAAAAAAGCGCCCCTGAGGCAAAAGGTCTTCCGGTCTCCTTGCTCGTAAACAATGTTTCAGTCAGGGATTCAAGGTTTTCCTTTACTGACTCAACAAGGGCCTTACCTGATGTTAAAGGTTCTTTTGCAATTGATGCAGGGATAAAGAGCGCAGGCGGAGCAGAATTGTCTTCAAAGGGAAGGGTAGACGCAATATTTGATGAGATTATCTTCCATAATCCTGAAAAGGAGATGAAAAATATCAGGGCCTCGCTTGACTACTCAACCAGAATAGACCTTGAATCAAAAAATATCCATATAGACAAGGCTGAGTTGAGAATTCAGGAAATATTGGTAGTCGTGTCAGGAACGGTCAAGGGCGTTATAAAGATGACTGCCAGATCTGACAAGGGGGATTTCAGTTTAAATACTGTTGCAGACTTTTCAAAACCAGGGTATACATACAGCCTTGCAGCCAGCCTTGATTCATTTCAGGCAGATGAGGTTGTAAGTTTCTTCTTTCCAAAGGCAAGAGATACTGTCTCCGGGCTTCTCTCGGCCAATTTAAAATTAACCAGCGCCGGCATAACACCCGATAGCATCAAAAATAATCTCATTGCTGCTGGAGACTTCAATTTAAAAGGTGGAAAGATAACTGGCGCCAGATGGGTTGAGGGGCTGTCACGGTTTATTAATATTGAAGAATTAAAGACAATAAACATCCGACAGGCAAATGGCACAGTGAAGATAAGAAACAGCGTTGTGAGCCTTGACAGTAACTTTACATCTGATGATATTGCAATGAACCCGTTAGGGGAGATTGGTTTTGATGAGAGGTTGAATCTTTCTTTTGATCTGAAGCTTTCACCACGGCTTACAAGGAAGGCTGCGGGTTCAGGCCTCTCAAAATATTTTAGAGACGAAGCAGGATGGGGAGTGATACCGCTCAGGGTCTCCGGGTCTTTTTCAAAGCCGCTATACAGCGTTGATATCACAAAAGCAGGCAGACGGGTGATAGAACAGGAGACTGGCAAATTTATAGATAAATTATTCAGGAAAAATAAAGAAGATAATAAGCCGCGGGAAGAGGAAAAATCCGTAGAAGATTTATTGAAGGGAATTTTCAGATAGTTTTTTTAATTGTAAGTTGCGCTACAGCCGGCCTGCAAATGAATCTATTTTCCCCATAAAGAGTTCCTGTGAGATAAGGAATGCATCATTATGTCCGCCCTGCAGTTGAACAAACTCTTTGGGTTCCGGAGATGCATCATATAGCATCCTGCCGAGGGTGAAGGGGACAATTTCGTCATCAGCACTGTGGAAGAACAACTTGGGGGATCTGATATCTTTTATCTTGTTCAGGGAATTAAATTCACTTTTAAAAACAGACGAAGGAATGAAAGGTAATAGCGTTTCCCCCATGTCTTTTACTGATGTAAACCCTTCCTCGATGATTAGCCCTCCCAGTTCATATTTGCTTGCCAGATCAACGGCAACGGCGCTACCGAGAGATTCACCGTATGCGATGATTTCCTGCGGTACAAGCCCTTTCTCATTTAATAAATACTGATACATTGCTTCTGCGTCAAGATAAAGCCCTGTCTCTGAAGGACGGCCTTTGCTTTTGCCATAGCCGCGATAATCAAAGATAAGGACATTGAGGCCCAGAAAGTTAAACATGCTGATCTTCTCAAGCCGGTGGCTGATGTTTCCGCCGTTGCCGTGACAGAATAATAATGTAGCCCGTGGATTTCTGGCGGGGATAAACCATCCATTAAGCTTTACTCCATCTTTTGCCGTTACAGAAATATCTTCGTAATCAAGATCTATTTCCTTTGGGGTAGCTTCAATTTTTTTGAGAGGGAAGTAGAGGCTCTTATGTTCAAGGAACCTGACAAGGGCGAACAGAATGATAAGTGCAGCGGCTATGGAGAGAATAATTTTCATAATTGTAGGGGGCAGGCCTGTGTGCCTGCCCTAATAAAGGGCAACCACATAGGGTTGCCCCTACAAAATTCCACAACGATTTTGAACCCTACGGTATTACTTTATTCAAAGGATACTCTATAATGCCTGAGGCCCCGACTGATTTAAGCTTGGGGATTATGTCGCGCACAATCTTCTCGTCAATAACAACTTCAAGCGCATACCAGCCCTTGTCTGAAAGCTGTGATAAGGTCGGAGAATGCATGGCGGAAAGAAGCGTCATTACCCTCTTCATTGATTTCTCTGGCACATTCATTTTAAGCCCGACTTTTTCTTCTGCCGCGAGAGCGCCTTTAAGGAGAAGCACGATATTCTCCATTTTCTGCCTCTTCCATTTATTCTTCCATGCCTTTTTGTTTGAAATAAACCTTGTGCTTGAAACGAGTATCGTTTCGACTATTCTCAAATTGTTTGCGCGTAATGAAGAGCCTGTCTCCGTCAATTCTACAATTGCATCTGCAAGATAAGGTGGTTTTACCTCTGTCGCACCCCAGGAGAAATCCACATCAGCCTGAATATTTTTTGATTTGAGATATTTCTTTGTAAAACCAACAAGCTCCGTTGCAATGCGTTTGCCGTTTAAGTCCCTGACCGTCTTTATCTTTGAATCATTCGGGACGGCAATCACCCATTTCACAGGCCTGAGCCCGCCTTTTGCATAATTCAGTTCTGCCACTTCATGTACATCAGCGCCCTGTTCAAGAATCCAGTCTTTTCCTGTGAGTCCTGCATCAAGTACGCCATCGTCAACATAACGCGCCATTTCCTGTGCCCGGATGAGCAGGGCTTCTATTTCCATATCATCAAATACAGGGTAGTAGGACCGGGAGTCAACCGATATGTTGTATCCGGCTTTCCTGAACAGGTTCAGCGTGGACTCCTGCAGGCTCCCCTTCGGAAGTCCGAGACGTAACGTATTTTTTATTTCAGAAGTTCTCTCCTTCATGATTGTGCTTAACATTATATAATAACCATAAATTTTTTAGGTAGTCTGCCACTTGCAGTATGAATAATGTAGCTTACGCTGTCAGCCTGCTGTTGCGGTAGTAAAGCATGATGTCGGCCAATACCATCAGGCCATTTACAATATATAAGATTATCACCAGATCGAAATTGTAGAACGTTTTATGCATGATGCCTGCTAAATATCCAAGAAGGATAATATATAAAAATACAACGCTCTTTCCACTATTCGTTCTGGCCTTGTACGACTTGTAAATCGAAAACGGCCAGGCAAAACCAAAGCACAATAACATGATGATTTCAAAAATACTCATTTTCTTATTTACCTCTGGACAATTATTAACTTTCTACTACAGATTATCTTCATAAATTTTCTGATTCAATGCAGACATGGCAGCCTGTTGCAGAATTTCTATAATCGAAAAACGGCATATTACATATTTGCTTCAAGCTGTTTTTCTTATTTCTTTTCATCTATCCCCTAATCCCTTTTCAAAGGTGTCGTATAGAAATTCTTTCACAGCCTTCCATATCTATAACCATTGCAACAGAGTTCTTCATAAATGGCTCTGGTAACTCAATTTCATGTTTGTATTAAAAACAGATTTTTGTTATTTTTTATAATGCTGAAAAAATGGGATGAAATCTGCAACCGGGCCTGGTTCCCGAGGGTTTTCCCTTTTGCTGTTTTCATGGCTTTTGTAATATGTGAATCCATATTCACATCCGATGTCTACCTGATATATATCGTCAAAAGTATTGTTGTAGGCATAATATTACTGCATTACAGGGATAAATATCCCGAAATAAACCGGTCCTTCTCTTTGAAGGATGCGGGCCTTGCAATAGCCCTTGGAATCATTGTCTTTATATTGTGGATAAATATGGCCTGGGATTTTGCCATTATTGGGTCCCCAAGAAACAATAATCCTTATACCCTGCTGAGCCAGGAATATTTCTATATAGCAATCTTTTTTCGCATCTATGGTTCTGCAATGGTGGTTCCTGTGATGGAGGAGCTTTTCTGGAGGTCTTTTGTAATCAGATGGATTGATAACCATAATTTTACATCAGTTCCCATAGGCACTTTCAGTATTACTTCCTTTATCACTACTGTTCTGCTTTTCGGTTCGGAACACAGTTTATGGCTGGCCGGGATTATGGCTGGCCTACTTTACAATTTACTGCTTTACTACAGGAAAAGTATTTTTCTTTGTATCATTGCTCACAGTGTTACAAACTTTATACTTGCAGTATATGTACTTTATTCAGGGCGATGGCTGTTCTGGTAGTTATTTGGTCCTCTGCCTTATCGTATTTCCGTGCGCCTCAAGTCCCTCTAAATCTGCAAGAGTCTCAACTGTTTTGGCGAGTCTGGTAAAACCCTCCTGTGTTGCATTAATCAGGCTTGTACGCTTTATAAAATCATATACCCCAAGCGGCGATGAGAAACGGGCTGTGCCGCCCGTGGGGAGCGTGTGGTTGGGCCCTGCTGCATAATCGCCAAGAGGCTCAGGCGTCCATCTGCCAAGAAAGACCGCACCGGCATTTTTAATCTTTGGCAGAAGCGCCGAGGGCTTTTTCGTCATTATCTCAAGATGCTCCGGCGCAATCTGATTGGCAATATCCGTTGCCGAAACAAGATTCTTTGTGATAATTACGGCCCCGTATTTCTGAAGGGATTTTTTTGCTATGTCTTTTCTCTTGAGATTCTTTAATTGTATTAAAAGCTCTTTTTGCACTTTACCGGCAAGGATCTCTGAATCAGTGATTAAAACAGACGATGCCATTTCATCGTGCTCTGCCTGACTGAGCAGGTCTGAAGCGATAAAGGAAGGAGGGGCTGTTTTATCAGCGATTATCAGAATCTCGCTCGGGCCTGCAACCATATCAATGCCAACGTCTCCAAAAACCATCCTCTTTGCAACAGCAACAAAGATGTTGCCGGGCCCTGCAATCTTATCAACCTTTTTAATGGTTCCGGTGCCATATGCCATCGCTGCAATGGCCTGGGCGCCGCCGATTCTGTAGACCTCTTTCACGCCAAGCAGTTTTATTGCAAAGGCAACATAGGGATTGAGTATTCCGCCGGGAGTTGGCACGCACAGTGCAATTTCCTTCACGCCTGCAACCTGCGCCGGAATGACGTTCATCAAAACAGTGGATGGATATGCTGCCTTGCCGCCCGGCACATATACGCCAACCCTTTCAAGAGGATGTATTATCTGGCCTGCAGTGACGCCCTTATTTGAGATTTGCCACGTTTCCTCCTTCTGGAGTTTGTGGAATGTTTTTATCCGGCCTGCCGCAAGTTTCAGCGCCTGTGAAAAATTATTTTCAACCTTCCTGGCTGCGGTAGCAATTTCTTCCTGGCCGACTGAAAGAGTTGTTAACCTTATCGAATCAAACTTTGCAGTATATTTTCTGACTGCATTGTCTCCGTGCCGTTTGACATCTGCAATAATCTTCCTGACAGTTCTCTGTATATCGTCTTCAATGACGGAAACAGAGGCCCTCTTTTTTAGAAGCATGATGAAGGCATCAACGTTATCTTCATTGATGATTCGCATTATTTGACTCTCCTGATCTTTGCACCAAGCATTTTTAATTTTTCCTCAAGCTTTTCATAACCCCGGTCCAGATGATAGACCCTGTCAATAACGGTCGTCCCTTTTGCAGCAAGACCAGCCACAACAAGCGATGCGCTTGCGCGCAGGTCTGTGGCCATGACTGGTGCGCCCTTGAGGGATTTCACTCCTTTTACCGTAGCCGTTGAACCCTCGACCTTTATATCAGCGCCCATTCTTCTCAGCTCTGCTACGTGCATGAATCTGTTTTCAAATATGCTTTCAGTGATGAGGCTCGTGCTGTCGGCTATTGCCATCATGGCCATAAACTGAGCCTGCATATCTGTTGGAAAACCGGGATAGGGCATAGTCTTTATGTCTATTGATGACAATCTTTCAGGCCCTTTCACTATGAATTTATCATTTTTATGTAAAGCCTTTACGCCTGCTTCTGTCATTTTATTTACAATTGCATCTATATGCCCTGGCTTGCAACTGTTTATTTTTATATCCCCCTGGGTTGCTGCAGCCGCAGCTATAAATGTTGCTGCCTCAATCCTGTCCGGGATGACTTTGTAGATGAGCGGCTTAAGCCTGTTAACGCCGTTAATCCTGATAATGCTTGTGCCTGCGCCTTCGATATCTGCGCCCATTGATATTAACGCATTGGCAAGGTCTGTAACTTCAGGTTCACAGGCTGCGTTCTCAAGTAAAGTGGTTCCGTCTGCAAGTGTTGCTGCCATCATCAGATTTTCCGTTCCTGTCACAGTAGGGATATCAAAATAAATGGTTGCTCCTTTTAAACGTTTTGCCTTTGCTTCAATGTAGCCTTCTGATAAAATTACCCGGGCACCCATCTTTTCCAGTCCCATAATGTGCAGGTTAATAGGCCTGGCGCCAATGGCACAGCCGCCGGGAAGAGAGACTCTGGCCCGGCCGGTTCTGGCCAGCAGCGGGCCCAGCACGAGCACGGATGCGCGCATTGTTTTAACAAAATCATACGGCGCATCAACGGATGTTATTTTTTTTGTTTGCAGCAGGATCTGGTTGTTTTCGAGATGAAATCCAAAGCCGAGATGTGCAAGCAGTTTGCCCATGGTCATTACATCACGAAGCTGAGGGATATTATTGATAATGCTCTCGCCTGAACTTAAGATAGTCGCTGTCATTAACGGCAGCACAGCATTCTTGGCCCCGCTGATCGTTACCTCGCCCTTTAATCTGACTCCGCCTGTGATTTCTATTTTGTCCATTGTGCGTGTATTATTCTCTCAATTCCTGCGTAATCTTTCACTATCTCTATATTTCTGTAACCGGTATCTTCAACAATTTGAGACACTGCATTGCTTTGTCCCTCCCCGAGTTCAAGCATTAATATACCGTCATGTTTTAAAAATTGTCTTGCAGCAGGAATTATCTCTTTATAATAATCGAGCCCGTCTGCTCCGCCATCGAGGGCGTTTAGCGGTTCCCAGTCTCTGACTTCCGGTTGAAGAGTTTCTATGTCATCTGTTCTGATATAAGGCGGATTGGAGATGATGAAGTCGAAGAAGTGAGAGTAGTGGTGAAGTGAAGAATTAAGAGGTTCAAAGAGATTTCCAGCAAGAAATGTGCCATTGCCAACGTTGTTCAATCCGGCATTCTTTTTTGCATATGACAGTGCAATATCTGATATGTCAATGCCATAGACCTGTGCCTCAGGGAATTCCTTTGCAAGTGCAAGGGCTATACATCCGCTGCCGGTACAAAGGTCGAGGATGTTAAGTGATGAGTGACAAGTGACAGGTGACAAGTTTTTGTTTTCACTTACAGCTTGCAACCTGCAATCTGTTACTGTCTTCACAGCAAGCTCTGCCATCAGTTCTGTCTCAGGGCGGGGGATTAAAACACCTTTGCCAACTTGCAGATTCAATCCCAGAAAATCAATATGTCCGAAAATATATTGAAGAGGTTCACGGCTGGTTCTGCGCCTGATAGTTTCGCCAAGGAATTTTATCTGTTCTTCGCTTATTTCCTGATTTTCGCTGTAAATTCTGACAAGGTCTATGCTGAGGGTGTTTTGAAGTAAGAGCTCGGCTTCCTTTTCTGGAGCTTCAATGCCGGAGGGCGTTAATATTTTTGATATGGAATGTAGTTTATCGAGAGCTTTCATAGCTCCTTCAGCTTCTCCGCCTGATAATGGGCAATAAGGCCGTCAATAATTTCATCAAGGTCGCCTTCAAGGACCAATGAAAGCTTATGAAGTGTAAGTCCGACTCTGTGGTCTGTCACTCTGTTTTGCGGGAAATTGTAAGTCCGGATTCTCTCGCTTCTGTCGCCTGAACCAACCTGTGATTTCCTTTCCTGAGACCGCTCCTTTTCCTGCTTTTCAATTTCCATTTCATACAGTCTCGAACGCATAACCTTCATGGCTTTCTCTCTGTTTTTAATCTGTGAACGGCTGTCCTGGCACGATACTATCATGCCGGTCGGAATATGAACTATCCTTACGGCGGAATAAGTTGTATTTACACCCTGGCCGCCAGGCCCGGAGGCGCAGAAAGTGTCTACCCGCAGATCCTTTTCTTCTACCTTGATGTCAACTTCCTCAGCTTCTGGAAGTACGGCTACAGTGGCAGCGGAGGTGTGAATCCTTCCGGAGGTTTCAGTTGCTGGCACTCTCTGAACCCGATGCGTGCCGCTTTCGTATTTCATCCTGCTGTATGCGCCTTTGCCCTGAATAGAAGCAATGACTTCTTTGAGTCCGCCGATGCCGATAGAATTCATGTCCATTATTTCGACCTTCCACCGCTTGCCTTCAGCATATTTTGTATACATCCTGAAGAGATCGTATGCAAACAGCGCAGCTTCATCGCCGCCTGTTCCGGCCCTGATTTCAAGAATAATATTTTTTTCGTCACGGGGGTCCTTGGGAACAAGCATGAGTTTGATCTCATCTTCGATAAGAGGCTTTTTCTCTTTCAATTCTTCAAGCTCGGCCTCGGCCAGTTCCTTTAAGCCGTCGTCTTCCCCGGCGCTTATTATTTCCTCAGCCTCGCTGATGCCGGACAGTATCTTTTTGTACTCATGTATCTTTTGCACAATATCTTCAAGCTCGGACCGTTCCTTTGAATACTTCTGGCTCTTTGAATAATCTGAGAAGATCTCCGGATCAGACAGTAATCTTATGAGTTCATTGTATTTGTTTTCGATTTGTTCAAGTTTATCCAACAACATTGATTTCCTTCTCTCCTGTTTCCAAGACTTCTTTCAGCGCTTTGACAGCGACCTCTATCTGGTCGTGCGACGGTTTGGCAGTAGTTAATTTCTGGAGCCACAACCCTGGTGCTGCCGCAAAGCGGACCATCGGGTTATCCATTTTTTTTGACGAAAATTTTATAAATTCATATGAGACACCAGCAATGAGCGGCATGAGGAGCAGCCTGGATAAAAATTTTCCTGTAAAAGACCAGTCCCTTGGAATCATCGAAAAAATCAAGATGCTCAACATCATGACGATAAGCAGGAAGCTCGTGCCGCAGCGCGGATGCAGCATGCTGTACTTTTCCACATTCTCAGGGATGAGATCTTCTCCGGCCTCATATGCATGAACTGCTTTATGCTCTGCCCCATGATATTCAAAAACCCTCCTGATGTCTTTGCTCATGTTGATTGATAAGATATAAATGAGAAAAACCAGCACTCTGATAATTCCGTCTACAAAATTAAATGTCAGCGAACTTTCATTGATTAAACTAAACAGGCCTCCCAGCAGCTTTGTTGCATAAAGAGGAAACACCAGAAACAGTGCGATCCCGATTACAAATGCAACGAGCACGGTGAAAAATAATGACGCTGACGACGGCTTCTCCTCCTCATGTCCTGAGGCCTCAGCAGAGTAAAGAAGGGCCCTGATGCCAATGGAAAGGGATTGAATCAGCGCCACAAATCCACGCAGTAAAGGCAACTTCAAAGGTTTTGGCAGGGTGCGAATACCTTCTGTTTTTATAACGATTTCTTTTTCCGGATTCCTGACGGCAACGGTCCATACATTGCCGGCCCTCATCATTACACCTTCAATTACAGCCTGTCCGCCTATGTTCTTCATATTTACCTCTTTTTTCACAATAAAAAAAGGGAAACGCGCAGTATATTGGAATAAACATAAAGCGGGTTTCCCTTTTAATTTCGCTACTTCTTTGCGTATTTCTTTTTGAACTTTTCGACCCTTCCTTCAGCGTCAACAAGCTTCTGTTTGCCTGTGAAGAAGGGGTGACAGCTTGAACAAATATCAACATGTATGGAATCCTGAGTGGACTTCGTGACAAAAGACGATCCGCAGGCACATACAGCCTTTATTTCTTTTACTTGTGGATGAATTCTTTGTTTCATGATAACCTCCGACCATCACTATAACAGAGAAAAGTAATATTTTTCAACTGGCAGGATTGCATAATTTGCATATCAATTGTGATCATTTACTGAAGGGTGGTAACTGACGTCATTCCGGCTTGTCCGGAATTTTCTTCCAAGAGGATTCCCGACGCGCTTCGCTTGCGGGAATGACAGTTTCAGTAGTATTGCCTCCTTTACTGAAGGATTACCATCAATTTAAAAATCCTGTTGATTTTTCATGTTAAAGCGATTAATGTTTATATGATACAAAAATAAGCACGAAGACAGGGGGTGCCAGTGGGGATTATTACAAAGGACGTACTGATACACAAGGTTGGAGATCTCAAAGTCCTTCCTTTTGTTGCAAGGAAGCTTCTTGAGACATTAAATGATGAGGGTTGCTCCATTGATGATTTGAGCAACATTATAGAAAAGGATCAGGCAGTTGCAGCAAAAGTCCTGAAGATATCCAACAGTGCATTATACGGGCTAAGGCATGAAGTCACAAGCCTTCATCAGGCCATATTGATTCTCGGTTTCAAGACCATAAGGAGCCTGGTACTGTCCGTTTCGACAAGGGCCCTCTATAAAAACTTTGGTATGAAAGAAAAGATACTGTGGGATCATTCTGTGGGAGCGGGCATTGCCGCTAAACTTATCTCTGTCGGGTTTGGAGCTGAAATAGGGGAGGTTTCTTTTGTCGGCGGTCTGATGCATGATTTAGGCAAGGTTGTAATGAATAATGAATCACCGGAGGAGTTTGCTGAAGTAATGATGAAGGTTTACAATGAGGGTTTTGATTCTATTACCGCCGAAATGGAGGTGTACGGATATAACCATACCGAGATAGGCGCAGGTGTTGTAGAAAAATGGGGGTTTGCCCCGCTCCTTGTTAAAATTCTGCAAATGCATCATCTGAGAAGTTTAAACCTTGCAGATATAAAAGAACCTGCAGTTGCTACAGCCATTGCCATTACAAATCTGGCAGACCATGTTTGCAAGGTTTTGGGCATCGGTTACAGGAATCCTGACGATAAAATAGAGCTTCATAAACTGCCCTCAGCAGTTTTTCTGAATATGCCTCAGGAGAGGTTGAATATTTTGGTCAAAAATATTGAGGAGACTTATAATCTGGAGAAAACAATTTTTGACTGAAGAAGCTGATGGCCCCTACTCTCAATATAATTGTTTTTGAGGGCAGGAGTTTTTTAATGCCCGGAGGTTAGCTACTTGGCAATAGGTCTCGCCCTTATTATCATTCTGGGTTTGTTGTCCGACTACCTGTTCAGAAAGATACATCTCCCGGGGATCATCGGCATGCTCTTTGCTGGAATTCTTGCAGGCCCGCATGTTTTAAATCTGCTTGACCCCGCCTTAATAAAGGTGTCATCAGATTTCAGGATGATAGCGCTGATAGTTATTCTCCTGCGTGCAGGGTTTGCTACAAAAAGAGAGACCCTCAACAGGGTAGGGAAGAGGGCGCTGCTTGTGGGTTTTATTCCCGCGGTTTTTGAAGGCGTATTTGTAGCATTGGTTGCTCCTTTCTTTTTTCATGTAAGCCTTATTGAATCAGCCCTTTTAGGTGCAGTAGTTGCAGCAGTTTCACCAGCGGTTATAGTGCCCTCGATGATAAAATTCATTGAAGACAACAGAGGGACCAAAAAGGGGATACCTACTTTATTATTAGCCTCTTCTTCGCTTGATAATGTGTTTGTAATTGTGATTTTTTCAGCTTTGACCGGAATGTATGAGGGAGAAAATACAAACCTCCTGATGAAACTTCTGGATATACCGGTTTCCATAAGCCTCGGCATTGCTTTCGGTATTGTAACAGGATTTGCTTTATACAAAGTATTTGAAAGATACCAGCCGAGGGCTACCAAGAAAGGCATGATCGTCATCGGGACTGCGATACTTCTAACATGGCTTGAAAAGACGTTCAAGCCTTTTGTCTCCATCTCTGCGCTCTCCGGCGTCATAGCTATCGGTTTTATAATTCTTGAAAAATCAGAGCCCATTGCTTATAAGATATCGCAGAAGCTCGGCAAGATATGGGTATTTGCGGAAATACTCCTTTTCGTACTGGTGGGGACACAGGTCAATATCCATATCGCATGGAATGCAGGGCTGGCTGGAGCGTCAGTTATATTTCTCGGTCTACTGGCAAGGTTTGCTGGAACGTATATATCGCTGATAAAAACCGGCCTGAACTTGCGGGAGAAAATTTTTTGTATGACTGCATATATCCCAAAGGCGACGGTACAGGCGGCAATAGGCGCAGTGCCGCTTTCCCTCGGAGTTCCGTCAGGTGAAATAATCCTTGCCATCGCCGTCTTATCAATACTCTTCACCGCTCCTGTTGGCGCAGTCGCTATGAGCATCACAGGGAAAAAGTTTCTGGAAAAGGGGTGAATATAATTAACAATGAGATCAGAAAAATAATCTATTCACCCTGTAAATCATATTCCTCTGTTACTATGCCTCTTTTGACCATTATGTTGTAAATTGCCTTTGAACGGTTTGCTACGTAGCGTGAAGTTCCGGCAGGGTTATATCTCCTTGGATTGGGAAGCACTGATGCAAGCCTTGCCGCCTCTTCTGCAGTCAATGCTGCTGCGGATTTTCCATAGTAATGAAACGAGGCTGCTTCAATTCCAAAAATTCCCTCGCCCCATTCAGCGACATTCAAGTAAAGCTCAAGTATCCTCTTTTTGGAGAGAGTTTTTTCTATCCTCCATGTGAGAATCGCTTCCAGCATCTTTCGCAGTGGATTTTTAGACGGAGACAAATAGAGATTTTTTGCAAGCTGCTGGCTTATGGTGCTGCCGCCAAATTTGAATTTTTTCTGTTTGATGTCTTTTTCTATTGCCTTTTGAATAGCCTCAAAGTCAAAACCTTCATGCTGATAAAATTTATCATCCTCAGCAATTATGACTGCCTTTACAAGATATGGCGATATGCGGGAGAGCTGGGTCCATATCTGTCTTATTCTTATCTTTCTCCCCTGTGTCTGCCATTCCTTTTCACGATATTCCATGAATGAGGTCTTCTCAGGATTTCCTTTCCTGAGCGCTGAGACATTGGGATAAATTAAAGAGAATCCAAGTCCCAGAAGTGTTAAAAGGATGACAGAAACAATGAGAGTCTTGAAATATTTTTTAACAGATTTCTTGCGAGCCATTATGTTTGATATTATAAATAATACTAAAGGTTGATTGATAAAAAATCCATCTGCTATACTCAACCGATGATTATAATTCCAGCAATAGATCTTAAGGACGGCAAATGTGTGCGTCTTTTGCAGGGGAAGAAAGAGGAAGTAACGGTTTATTCCGACGCCCCGGCAGCAATGGCAAAACACTGGGCTTCTCTTGGCGCAGAACTGCTCCATGTGGTTGATCTTGACGGGGCTTTCACTGGAGAACAGAAGAATTTTGAAAAGATAAAAACTATAAGAGATGCGATTAATATTCCCATTGAAGTCGGCGGTGGAATCAGGGATGTAGAAAGAATTGAAAAGCTTGTCAGCCTCGGTGTGGACCGGGTAATCATTGGCACATCTGCTGCAAAAAATCCCGATGTGGTAAGCAGGGCCCATGAGAAATTTCCCGGCAAAGTTTTTGTCGGCATTGATGCAAAAGACGGAAAGGTTGCTGTAAAAGGATGGGTAGAGGTGACAGAATTCGATGCGCTTGAGTTTGCAAAGAAGATGGAATCTCTCGGTGCGTCAGGAATTATTTATACAGATATTTCACGAGATGGGATGCTTTCCGGTCCGAATATTAATGCAATGGAGAAAATGGTCCGCGCTGTTAACATTCCTGTCATTGCCTCAGGAGGCGTGTCAAAAATTGATGATATAAGAAGTTTGATGCAGATAAAAAATTTATGGGGAGTGATAACCGGAAAGGCGCTTTATGCAGAAACAATGGATTTGAAAGAAGCGATCAGGATTGCCAAATGTTAGCCAAACGCATAATACCATGTCTTGATGTCAGGGACGGGAGGGTTGTGAAGGGCGTGAATTTTCAGAACCTTACTGATGCAGGAGACCCTGTTGAAAACGCAAAATTCTATGACGAGCAGGGAGCTGATGAGCTTGTGTTCCTTGATATCACAGCATCACATGAGAAGAGAAAGATAATTCTGGATGTTGTGGCCCGGACGGCAAATGATGTTTTTATGCCTTTGACTGTTGGTGGCGGGATTAAGACACTGGACGACATACGGGACCTTTTGAATTCCGGCTGTGACAAGGTTTCAATCAATACTACAGCAGTACAAAATCCGTATTTCATAAGAGAAGCTGCCGAGCGATTCGGAAGCCAGTGCATTGTCGTTGCTGTTGATGCAAAGAGGGTTAGAGATGACATGACGTATGAACCTGAAGAACCCTGGTTCAATGATGAGTTTTTAAAAGATGTAATGCTTGATTTATCAGCCCTTACCCCTTTTAAATGGGCCATCTCCACCCATGGCGGACGAAAGATGCGGCTTATTGATGCCGTGAAATGGGCAAAGAAAATGGAAGACCTCGGCGCCGGTGAAATACTGCTTACAAGCATGGACCGGGACGGGACCAAGGATGGTTACGATGTTGAGCTTACCCGAACAATTGCAGAAACAGTTTCCATTCCCGTTGTAGCTTCAGGCGGAGTAGGCAATCTTGAACATTTAAGGGAAGGGCTTGTTGAAGGGAAGGCTGACGCCGCGCTGGCGGCATCCATCTTTCACTACAGGGAATATACGATAAGAGAAGCAAAGGGGTATTTGAAGGCCCAAGGAGTGCCGGTAAGGCTGTAAAAACAGTAACCAGTGATGAGTGACAAGTAACGAGAAAAAATCTAACAATCACTCATTATGGAGTTTCTATGTTTTGGTAACCAAGGTGGGTTTCTTCTCAATTCTGTACAATTCAATCATCTCATTACTTGCAGGCGGCACGGGCAGGAAGTATTTCTTAGCCCCCTGCAAAACCATTACAGTTACTTCAGAAAGTTTTTTAGCATCCGAATATCTTGCGCACAGGGAAGCGGCAAGGGCTACAGCCGCATCTGTTACATGACCGCGTATAATTGTGAGAGGGCTTCCCGCACCTTCAACATTCAGCAAGAAGTCTTCCTCATCTGCAAGTGCTTTTATCGCAGTGTTTTCTTCTTCATTTCTGCCGACAATAATTTTACAGTCAGGAGAAAATCTGAAATGTCTTCCCAGGCGCAGGAGGTTTATATCTTTATGCTCAGGGTGTTTGCTGTAATGTAAGAGGTCCTTTAACTTGAAAGAGTAAATTGGTTCGGTAAGCAAACAACCGCCGGCAGGCGCCGGGTATTCAGTCAGGCCGAATGCTTTCGCAAGCGCCATCTGCGGTTTTCTTGAACGTCCGTTGAAGTCATAAAGCAGTTCACGATTTACCAGGCCTTTTTCTTCAGGAATCGTAACAGGCAGGAGTTTTCCGCTTAAGGGTCTTAATACCAGGCCCTTGACGCCAGCAGCTTTGTCCATCATCGGAAAGCAGTCTTTCCTCTGGCTCATGGGCCTTTGTCCAAGAACTTCACCAGTAATCAGAAAATCAGAACCGGTCAGCTTCATGAATTCCCGGGCCTCATTCAGCATAAGTATCCGGCAGTCAATGCAGGGATTCATATTTTTGCCATGACCATATCTGGGATTTTTAACTATATCCAGGAATTTATCTGACAGGTGCGCAAGCTTTACCTTGAAATCAAATTTCACCGAGGCGGCAAAAGGGTCTTTTGAGCATGAAGATTTATCACTGATGTCACAGCCGAAATGATTTAAAAACGTTATGGCTGTAACGTCAACGCCCAGTTTTTGCATTACAAGTATTGCAAGAGTGCTGTCAAGGCCGCCTGAATAAAGTGCAATTGCTTTTGGCATGATATAGCTCCTTCTAAATTTTACATTCAGATGTTTTTTATTTCAATTTTATCTCTTGAACTTAAAAAGCATCTATTGTAAAGTATTCTATGCCTAAGGCGGTAGCGATAATTCCGGCGAGATTCAACTCTACCCGCTTCCCCGGGAAACCCCTTGCTACCCTCAAAGGAAAAAGTATTATCCAGCATGTTTATGAACATGCATCATCGGCAAAACTCCTCAGTTCTGTTGTGGTTGCAACAGATGATAAGCGGATATTTGATGCAGTGGTTTCATTTGGCGGCAGGGCTGTTATGACATCAGGCCGTCATGCCAGCGGCACTGACAGGATTGCAGAGGTGGCTGTCAATACAGATTGTGACTTTGTTGTAAATGTTCAGGGCGATGAACCTTTTATTACTCCGGAAATGGTTGATGAGGTGGTTGAACTGCTGTACAATGATGATGAAGTTGCGATAAGCACCCTGGCAAAGAGGACTACTGACTTAAATGAAATATTTTCACCGAATGTTGTAAAGGTGGTCATGAACGATAAGGGAATTGCAATGTACTTCTCAAGGGCGCCGATACCTTTTTACAGGGATGAATGGAGGACAGAATCAGGAGTAAAGAGTCAGGAGTTAAGTGGTTTCCAATTCTTAACTCTAAACTCTAAACTCTTAACTCTTTCCTGCTACAAGCACATTGGCATATACGGCTTCCGCAAGGATGCGCTGTTGCAATTTGTCTCTTTAAAAGAAAGCCGGCTTGAACAGATTGAGAAACTTGAACAACTGCGGGCGCTTGAAGCCGGAATGAAGATTAAGGTCAAAGAAACTGAATACGATACATTTGGAATTGACACTATAGAGGATTTAAGAAAGGCTGAGGAATGGCAAAATATATCTTTGTGACAGGCGGTGTTTTATCATCCCTTGGAAAAGGAATTGCTGCGTCTGCAGTCGGGGCGCTGCTGGAGGCCCGCGGGCTGAGAGTGACAATCCAAAAACTCGACCCTTATATAAACGTAGACCCGGGGACGCTTAGTCCTTTTCAGCATGGCGAGGTTTTTGTAACAGATGACGGCGCAGAGACTGATCTGGATCTCGGACACTATGAAAGATTTACTTCAACGCGCATGTCTCAGAAGAACAACTATACTACAGGGAAAATTTATTACAATGTTATTTTGAAGGAGAGAAAGGGAGATTATCTCGGTGAAACTGTACAGGTAGTCCCGCACATAACAGACGAGATAAAGAATTCCATTAAAGCTGTTTCGGATAATTTTGACATTGTTATAGTTGAGATAGGCGGCACTATCGGAGATATTGAAAGCCTGCCGTTTCTGGAGGCCATCAGGCAATTCAGATATGATGCAGGAAGGGAAAATGTAGCATATATTCACCTTACCTTAGTGCCTTATATAAGCACTGCAGGCGAACTGAAGTCAAAACCCACCCAGCATAGTGTTAAAGAACTGAGGGCGATTGGTATACAGCCTGATATATTAATATGCCGGACCGACAGGCCCCTGTCTCAGTCCATCAAGAAGAAGATAGCGTTGCATTGCAACCTTGATATTGATGCGGTTATTGCAGCGAGGGATGTAGAATCCATCTATGAGGTTCCGCTGATTTTACATGAAGAGGGCATTGACCGGTTATTGGTAAAAAAATTCTCATTGGATGACCGGGAGCCCGATCTGACAAAATGGGAGAATGTTATCAGAAAATTCAAGGAGCCTGATGATACTGTCACCATTGCGATTTGCGGAAAATATGTGGGGTTAAAAGATTCGTACAAAAGCCTTATGGAAGCGCTCATACACGGTGGAATTGCAAACAATGTAAAAGTAGATATCCAGTGGATTGATGCTGAAGATATAGAAAAATCAGGGGCCGAAAAATATCTGGCCGATGTGGATGGAATACTTATTCCGGGAGGATTCGGAGAGCGGGGGATAGAAGGAAAGATTGAGGCCATAACATACAGCAGGACCAAAAAAATACCTTTTTTAGGGATATGTCTCGGCATGCAATGCGCGGTTATAGAGTTTGCGCGCAACGTATGCAATATGGAGGGCGCCAACAGCACCGAGTTCGATAAAAAAACTGCTTATCCGGTCATTTACTTAATAGAGGAATGGTATGATTTCAGGAACCAGACCCTGCAAAGGAGGGACATTAATTCTGACAAAGGCGGAACCATGAGGCTTGGAGAATATCCCTGCATCCTGGATAAGGATTCAATTGCCTTCAGGTCTTACCGGGCTGAAGAAATACACGAGAGGCACAGGCACCGATATGAGTTCAACAATAAATATAAAGAGCTGTTTGAGAGAAACGGCCTGAAGATCAGCGGCATGAGTCCTGACAAGCAACTTGTTGAGATAATTGAGCTTCGGGATCATCCGTGGTTTTTCGGCTGTCAGTTTCATCCGGAATTCAAATCGAGGCCCTTGTCGCCGCATCCTGTTTTCAAGGCTTTTATAGGCGCTGCATTTAAAGAAAAGAAACTGTTATTTCAAAACCCTACTATTGAAAGAATGGAGGTCTGAATGAGTGAGATTGTAAATGTAAATGCAAGAGAGATTCTTGACAGCAGAGGCAATCCTACAATTGAGGTAGATGTTGTACTTGAAAGCGGCGCATACGGAAGGGCGGCGGTCCCTTCAGGGGCTTCAACCGGGCAGAGGGAAGCGCTTGAGTTGAGGGATAAGGAAAAACGCTATATGGGTAAAGGAGTACAGAAAGCTGTTAAAAATGTGAATGAGAAAATAGCCCCGCGTTTACTTGGACTGGAAGGCAGCGAGCAGATTTACATTGATAACCTTATGATTAAACTTGATGGCACAAAGAATAAAGGCAAGCTCGGGGCCAATGCCATATTAGGTGTTTCTCTTGCAGTTGCAAAGGCTTCTGCAATGGAAGCGGAACTGCCGCTTTACAATTACATTGGAGGCGTGAGCGCCAGGGAACTTCCGGTGCCGATGATGAATATATTAAACGGTGGAGCTCATGCAGACAATAACCTCGACATTCAGGAATTCATGATAATGCCTGTAGGCGCGCCGAGTTTTCAGGAGGCGCTGAGAATGGGAGCGGAGATTTTCCATAACCTCAAGAGTCTTCTGAAATCAAAGGGGCTGAGTGTCTCTGTCGGCGATGAGGGGGGCTTTGCTCCTAACCTGAAGTCCAATGAAGAGGCGCTTGTGCTGATAATAGAAGCGATCAAAAAAGCCGGATATGTTGCAGGGAAAAACGTGTACCTTGCGCTTGATGTGGCCTCATCCGAGTTGTACAGCAATGGGAAATACAGTTTTGAAGGGAAGAATATATCATCAAATCAATTGATAGATTTTTATGAAAAATTAATAGAAAAGTATCCTGTTATATCTATTGAGGACGGACTTTCTGAGAATGACTGGAAGGGCTGGGAAGAGATGACCCGGAGAATCGGAAAAAAGGTGCAGCTCGTAGGCGACGATATTTTTGTGACCAACAGGGAGATATTCTCAAAAGGAATTGAGAAAGGAATCGCTAATTCAATATTAATAAAGCTTAACCAGATCGGGACCCTGACCGAGACGCTCGATGCGATTGAGACCGCAAAAAGGGCCGGCTATACAGCAGTTGTATCACACCGGTCTGGCGAAACAGAAGATTCAACTATTGCAGACCTTGCAGTTGCAATGAATACAGGGCAGATAAAGACAGGCTCTCTCTGCAGGACTGACCGGGTTGTCAAATACAACAGGCTGCTGAGGATTGAAGAAGAGCTCGGATCTGCAGCGGTATACAGAGGGAAAGAGGTCTTTTATAACCTGAATCTGGGTTAGCAATGCGAAACATAAGACGCAAACAGGTAGAGCACAACAGGAAAAAAAGGCAGTTGGTTATTCTGACTGTCGGAATACTGCTTTTTGTCTACTTTTCTTTTTCCATAATAATGGGAGATAACGGCTTGTTAAAATATCTGAAGCTCAGAGCCCAGAAGGACCAGCTCCTGGCAGAAATTCAGATTATTAAAAAGCAGAATAATGAGGTCCGGCAGGAAATTGGTACTCTTGAAAAAACTCCTGAACTTCTGGAGGAATTTGCCAGAGGGAACGGACTTACAAAAGATGGTGAACTGATTTTCAGATTTGACGAAAGGAAATGAGGCAATATGTACGAACTAATGGTTGAGACAGATTTCTCTGCCGCGCATCAGTTGAGGGGATATAAAGGTAAGTGTGAGGCCTTGCACGGACACAACTGGAGGGTCCAGATAATTGTTTCCTCTGACAAGCTGAATGACATTGGCATAGTGATAGATTTTCATGAATTAAAGGCTATAACCGGTAATGTCATTTCACAGTTGGACCATACTTTTCTGAATGATGTTTTTCCCTTTACAGAAATAAATCCGTCTTCAGAAAATATCGCTAAGTGGATATATGATTCGGTGAACAAGAAGATAAAACAAAAAAACTGTACTGTTTCTTCTGTGACAGTATGGGAAAATGACACCTCATCAGCTACGTATTACGAATAAGAATTGTGACAGGGATTACGGGATATGGATTATGGGGGCTATCTTTAAGGTAAACGGCACAAGCACTTCTCCGCCGTGGTTATCGCTTATTAATACTTTGATATTTTGAGGGACTGCATTTCCCGAAGGGACTTCCCAGGTAATGAGGCCTTTTGCAGAGTCAATAGTCATTCCAGAAGGGGCTTCTTTTAACGTATAGCTTAAATTGTCTCCATCAGGATCTGTTGCTTTTATCTGATATTTATAAAGTTTCCCGTCAAAAGATGGGGTGCTTTCCATGAAGACAGGAAGGGTATTGGAAACGCTGGTTTTCAGTCTGATGCTTTTGCCCGGTTCCTCATCATCAAATGGCGTTACTTCCACCATTATATTGTCGCCTTTTTTCAGTTCTGTATTCAGGTAGTTTTCTTCACCGGCAAAAGTATCATTCAGGTACCACTTATACTTAAAAAATATTCTATCCCGGTCCGCATCTTCTGCTGTTATATCTACAGTCAGCCTTGACGATATTTTTGGCGCCTGTGGAAGCAGGTTAGCTTTGGAAATTACCGGCGGCGTATTTTTAATAATAAGCTCATTTGAAAGAAATGCCTTCCGGTTCTTGATGACTTTAGCATGGACAACATCACCCTTACGCAGTTCAGAAGACGTAAAACGCACTCCGGTAACTGAAGAATTGTAGATGTTGTTTACATACCATTGGATCTCTCCTTTGTTTAAAAGAGAGTTGTCTGCTCTAAGATAGATAATGGTTTGCGCTGAGGCTCCAACAGGGCCAATGGTAACAGCATAGTCCTCTGAGACAGATTGGGATTTGACGGTTTCCGTATCAGCTTTTGGCGTTTCTGCTATTGGCGCTTCTGTGCCTTGCTGATGTTCCGTGCAGGCGAACAGAAGCATTGTTAACAAAAATATGACTTGCTTTCTCACGGTATCTCTTCACTCTTCCAGCCGGAGATACCGCTTTTCAGGGAAATAGGAGTTATACTCTCGATTTCAAGTATGCTGCCGGTGGATTGCTGGGCAAAGCCTTTTGCCGTACCGCCTGCTGTTATTTGTGCGCTGAGTGAAGAAGGCATGCCGGAGCCGAGTTTCTTCACTCTTGCAACAGTTGTTGAAGGCGTGGTCTGTGTCTTCTGATCCTTGAACACATAGTCTTTGTAAGCCGTTCCGGTTTTATAATATACGGCATATACGTTGCTTTCCCCTTCATAGGAGCATATATCAATTCCCGGAATGTAGGTAGCCCAGGTCACGAGACCGCCAAGCACCAGTGGTTTTGAAAGAACCCTTTCGCCGGTATGCAGCAGGGCGCTGCCAGTGAAGTCAATATTTTCTCCAAGATTACTGAAATACATGGCCCAGCCATTACAGCTATATGAAGCTGACACAAGGTCAGACCATGTAGATACTGCACCGCCGCAGGCGCCGCTGACGCTGGCTACTGCACCGCTTGTATTTACAGTTGCACTGGAAATATCAAGCAGGCCTGTATATGATGTGGTGCAACTGCCATTCCAGCAGTTGTCTTTAATAGCGTAAAAGGCGCCGGTATCTGTCTGGTTTTTATCTAATGATCCGTAAAACTGGCCTGTGCCAAAATAGACATAAAGATTAGCTCGGTCATCCATTGCAGCAGATGGAGCAGAAGTTATCCTTTTTACAACATCCTTGGCTCCTGCAATGCTGCTGACATTGCCGACCGTAGAAAGGCTCCACGCCGAAGGAAGGGTTTGTGCGCCTTTGTTTGTGGTAATTCTCCGCATGAGGGCGTTCCAACTGCTGCCCACCTTATAGTTTTCACCGATATAGATCACGTCCACATCATTGTCAATATCCACATCAACAGTAATAGGATCAGACAGGAAGGTTGTAGTATTTCCTGTAGGAATCTTCCAGAAGTTTACATTCTCGGTCCAGGTGTCTATAATGCCGTTGTTTCCGCCTGATATTTTCAGGACAAAAACATTTCCATTCTGAAAAGCTGTAAGATTTGAATTTGAGTCATAACCGCCGGTTGCTGAGCTGGCTCCGGAACCAAAGACGGCAAACCAGCTATTGCCGACCTTAGCCACTGCGGGATAGGACATACTGAGGCCCAGATCCGGGTTGGAAAAGGTCCAGAGGAGTCTGGGACTGAGAGGGTTTGTAATATCGAGCGCAAAGTATTCAGGAGAGGCGCTGTAGTTATTGCCTCCGGAGGTCCAGCTTATGTTCTTTCCGCCGTAACGGAACCCGCCAATGAGTATAGTCCCCCAGCCTTCTGTGTGTGCGCCGCCGGCATCGAATATTTTTACGTCTGTTATTTTTGGTTTTAAATCTACCTGGTATACATGAGTATAGTTAATAAATGTATTCCATTTAAGATGAGGCAATATTCCTCGAGGTATAAAGGCCCAGAGTTCTTCTCCCAGGGAGCGGCTTCCCGCACTGCAATTGCCGCTACCGTCAACATCAGGATAAAACCTGTGGTTTACAGAATCATAACAGCCTGCATTAAAGGCGTGAAGCATTCCGTCGTTGGAGCCTACATAAACTACCTGTCTCCTTTTTAAATAAGCTGATCTGAATTTCGTATAAGTGGCATCTCCGTACAGGAGGTCGTAGTTTTCCATGGGGCGTCCGGCTACAGAAGGCGTGGAATAAATTATATCGCCGAGCTTCCACACATTTGTTATATTGTTCAGTGTAATGCTTCGCTCCCTGTATCCTGTGGGATGATTTGTATCAGTGACTCCTGTCAGGTCATCTCCTCGGACCCAGTTAATTATATTATTCGATTCTGTACTGTTGGCTGCCCTGAGATAGGGCTGCAAGGTTGCGGAGTTGGTTGTGCTGAAATCAAGAGTGTTATATCCGTTTACTGTCGAATAAATAGTCCTGCTTGCAGGCGCTGCGGCCCAGAGATTTTCTCCGCCTTTCCAGATGGCTTTAATACTGTCGAGGGACTCTGTAGAAGCAGGAGTTGCAGAGTCTTTTGTACCATCGCCATTTGCATCACTGTATTTATTAATAATGGTTCCAATGCTGGGGTTGTAGCTCATTTGTATAATGTAATCGCTTGTCAGATCCAGGGCAGCATTACTGTTTGAATCTTCCCTGAGATTTCCGTATTTATCCACGAAAAGCGCATGGAGATAACCGAGCCATTTGCGGGACTCCATGTTTTCCATTTTCTCCGGGTAAAAGAAGGCCTGATACACTGCACCTTCGCCATCACCTGTAGTAGCCAGAACGCTTACAGCAGTGCCGGAAGAGGCCTTCCGGAGAATATCGGTAAAGGCCTGCACGAGGGAGGCTTCAAGTAAAGCTCCTTCCTGAGCCTCAAAATATGTGTCAGGCACGTTATCACCATCTTCGTCCCATTCATTCGGGAGGTCAGGCCTGTTATTGCCATTGTAATCAGTAAAACCACCATACTTGGCGCTTTTTTTCAGAATATCACTTCCAACAGGCGAATCATCAAAGGCAAAGACAGTGTATGTTGTAATATTCTGAACGCCGGACCAGTCGCTTCTGAAGTCATTATTATGTGCCCAGTATGCCACACCCTCAAGATAATAAGTTCCATTATTACCGTTGGCATCTACATTCCACTGGCTTGTATATCCCTCGAGTGTAGCGATGTTGTCCATATAGGTTCTGACATTAAAACCATTCGGGTCTGTGACTGCAGAAGTAACACCTGAAAAAGCTGTCCCTGGAATATTCCTGTCTTTGGTTGATTCCCCGTCAGTCAGGATGAGCACAAAGTTTTTCTGGCATTTGTTCTGTATAGGGTCCTGGGCTGCATAGTTGGCATTCCGGTAGGCTCCGGTACCTGCACTGAAGTAACGGGTGGCTTCGTACAGAGACTCTGCAAGCGGAGTCCAGCTTGACGGCGTCATATTTTCAATGCTTACCAGAAGATTTACATTGGCGCCGGGACCGCTTATATTGTCCTGAACATAACCACCGTCATAATTGCCGCCTCCGCCGTTTTCATATCCTGAGCCGGTATCGTTAAAATACATTAATCCAAAACGGACCTTGTCCCACGTTTTTTGCACAACCCCTGACGGCACTTCTGTATCGCCGATTCTTACCTTGATAGTGTATGTGCCTGCTGTAAAAGATGAGCAGGTCCCGGTTGTAGCAGTTGAGACAGATATTGTGGCATTGTCATTTTTAAAGCACCTCGTTCCTGAATAAGGGGCATACGAACTTGAGACCGCATATCTTTTGTAAAAATCACCGGCTCCATCATCAGCAAGCAGGTACTTTACGGTCCCTATGCTTCTTGAGGTTGCCTTTCCTCCCACAAGAACTTTTTTTACAACATCAACCCGCCTCATTGTCAGCCAGTTGAGGAAGTTTCCATTCCATCCGCCTGTTGCATCTTCATAAAAATGCCCGCCAGAAGCGGCTGAATAACTGTATCTTGTAGAAGTATTGAAATACCCGTAATAGGTAAGACTCGGATTAAAACTGGCATCAGGGGTAGAAGTGGAATGGCCGGTTCCGGGTGTTTTATAGGCAAACTCCTGCATGGAGCCTGAGTTGTCAAGAACGATCAGCACGTTTGGAGGAACCTGTTGCGATACAAAAGGAGGGTATGCAGTGTAATCAGCCATGTTTTGTGCGGAAACTGTTTTGGCTATGAAGAAGATAATTAATGCGCTTAAAGTTGAAAGGAGAATTAATTGATTTAACCATCTAAATAAAATCAGGCCTGATTCCTTCTGCATATAATTACCTCCTAATCTCGCAGTTCAAGTTCTTCAATAATTAATTCCAGAACTGTTCCCCTGTCAATTTTTGCTCTGACTTTTGCTGATTCTGTGCTTCTGAAAAATGAGACGCCCTTAATTATTTCACCCCAGGGATACTGTATGACAGTATTTGGAGACAAGCTGTATTCCTTTCCGTCAATTCTTATGTACTTGTTCGTAATTTTTGTCATTACCCCGGAAAGCCAGTCTTTCTTGTCTTCAGTTGTATATCGTATGTTCTGAAACGCAGCCTCTTCTACCAGATTTATATACAGGCTCCATCCATTTGAAGCATAGCTTATCAGCAGCGCTGCTGTTATTGTTGAAATATATTTTTTCATGGCCTCCTCCACTAAAATTATTTGGGCACGTATCTATATATTGTTCCAACGTCTGCCTGTGAATTTATCAGGTCAGAGCTGTTTGCATTCACTCGGTAATAAGTATAAAAACCGCTGCCGCCGCTTTTACCGGCTCCTTCATAGCCAGAGGCAAATTCTATGGCAGTGCCACCCATCCATTTGGAATACATTTTGTCTATATCAACTGAAACAGTCTGTCCAGCTACTACAAAGGCCACATCCTGTATGTCCGGATCAAAGGGAGATGATCTGAGTTCTGTACACAGGTAGTCTGGATCATTTGGAGCCAGGGCGGGATTTATAATGTTCGCAAAGCCCTGGGTATCCTGCTCTCTTACGCTCCGCTCAATTACTGCTGTACATATTTCGACCCCTGCATCTGCCTTGGAGATATTTCTCTCTCGCAGTCTGATATTTCCTGAAAGCATGTTTTCTACAGTGCTGGTCCCTATGGCTGTCAAACCTATAACGGTAAGCACGAGCAACAGGAGCAGGACCGTAATTAAAATGTACCCGTTATCGTGTCTGGAGAATGTGTTATTCCCGTTCCTTATGAATGTCTTTTCCTTTATCTTTATCTTTCTCATTTATTCCTCATGGTTACTATTGTCTGCCACCACCTGCGTCTGAAACTGTCATTGGTCTGGGCCAGGATGCGATTTTCAATAGCTGCCGGAGGATTTCCCTGACCTGTATAATTGGTGTCAGGCCTGTCGGACCTCGCAAGTGTATTGACACGAATTGCACGTATCGTTGCTGGGTCTGCCACAGCAACTCCGTTTACGAAATCCCCGCCGTCAAGCAGGCCGTTGCCGTTTACATCGTCGGTCTGTCCGTCATTGTTTGCATCAACAGCATATACAAGCTGAAAGTCTTCTACATTCTCAGCAATAGCATCATCATCAGAAGTCGCAATACCTGTACAATTGTTCAGGTTTGCATTCCTCCTTATTCTCCTTAAGGTTGCATTGGCATCTACACAATACGATGTGTCTTCAACAAGATAAACCGGCCGGCCGGCATCGCAAAATCCATCTCCATCAATATCTATGAGGGGGAAATCCATTGTTAACGGCCGGTCCAGGGTGATGGTGTTTGCCGAGTCACATACCCCATTTGTTATAGTACAGCCAGCCACCCGTACAAAATCCACGCCGTCAATACTGAGGAATCTTTTGTCTGTCAAATTGGGGACATTTGTGCCGGAATAAATAAGACGAACCTGTGTAGTGCCTAAGGGTATGGTTAGAGGACAGGCGCTTCCTGGTTCGACGCCAATGGGCCACAGGGTCCCAACTGTTCTGAACCCGCCTACTATGGTAACAGCATCAGGAGCAATGGTCCTGTCAGCAGGGGTTATTACTGTAGTTAACCCGTTTACAGGGTCTATGTTCATATCCTGAGGGATGCCAAAACCCGCGCCTTTAATGTCATTAACTATCATATCCTGGGCTATCTTGGATTGAGTGTTAACTTCCGATACGCTTTCCTGTATGACAAAAGAACGGTTTTGGGATATATATGTTGCATAGGAACCAGCAATAAGAATAAGGCTTATTGTTATTGCAATAATTAATTCTGCAAGTGTATATCCGTTGTCATTACGGCACAACATTTTCATCCCACCTCAATGTGTCCAGGCTTACTGAATGCACGGCTCCATTCTTGTCAGTCCAGCAGGCCCTGGAACGGATTGCGGAAACAGGCATGACAACCGCCCCATCGGGAATGCCGGCGCAATTAGCAGCCAGGGCCTGGCAGGTGTTATTGTCATTTACCAGTGCTATTGCCATGCAGTTTGGCACCACCCACCATCTTCTTGTAAAGGCAACGCCTCCGGAGATAGCTGTGCCAACGAGCGGGTTATCAGCATTAGATACAAGATTGGCATAACGAGTTGATTTTACCTGTTCAATAAGTTCCTGGCCCAGGTTCGTAGCGATTCTCAGCTCTCTGCTTGCGGTATTGCCTGTTACTGCATAATACTGCATGCCGATTACCCCAAGCATTCCGATGAGCAGTATAACGAGGGCAATCATCACTTCAATGAGGGTGAAGCCATTTTCTTTTCTCATCGTACCTCGGTCCATCCGCAGTACCGCATTGGGGTATTGCAATTATTTATAACAGCAGGATTGGTGTTATCGTTGTCGCCATCCCATTTCCATAAATCAAATTTTCCTGACTGAAAACTGGCCCTCAGCATATATGTAATTCCCCGGGCATTGTGCATTATGAAAACAGAACCTGTAAAACTTACAGTTCCGTCCGGATTGAATACCTCCCTTACCGGAGCGCCGACTCCTCCAAAAGCTACTGTTGAGCCTGCGATGTTAATACAGGCCGGGCAAACGTCAGGATCATCAGGGCCGTTGTTTGTTGAGGTTCCAAAGGCTACGTCAATTCCATATTCAGCCTGTAAATCAACAGTTCGTACCGCTCCTGTTTCATAACCATCTGCAACATCAAGCAGAGAGTTGTTGTTATTGCCGTCAAAACCGATCCTATATGTATTGACTGCGCCTTCGTTAAAGGTAATAAGATACGGCCTGTTTTCCTTGATTGCTATTGTTCTTGCAAGTCTCATGTTTTGCAGCAGGTCATTTGTGGCCCTTCTTACCCTGTTGGTTGCAACAAACTTTCCATATTGCGGGATACCCATAATCGCAAGAATGGAGATGATGGAGATTACAATGACCAATTCAATCAGACTGACACCGGAATTACTCTTCTTTAATCTTTTTATAAACATATCATTAATGAAATAGATGCAATTGTTGTGCTAATAATGAAAAAGTTATTTTTTAAGAGGTTGAATAAATTTTCGTAGTCTGTCTGTGTAATGAGTTTCATAGGTTTATGTAGTTTGTTACATAAGTTGAAAGTAATAGCTCAGTTATATTTATCGGCAAATATTGTTGTATACTTAAAACTGTCAATTGATAGATAACCCGGATTATCACAACTATGGAGCAGAACAATATATGTTATTAATCATAAAACGATTTAAAATTTATTTAGGATCTTCTGTCAGAGATGGCAGCCTGTCTCAGAATTTCTATAATCGACAAACGGCATATTACATTTTCGCTTCAAGCTGTTTTTCTTATTTCTTCTTGACTACTCCCTACTCCCTATCCCCTAATCCCTTTTTAAAGGTGTCGTATAGAAATTCTTCTACAGCCTTCCATCTCAGCAACTATTGGAACAGAGTTCGATATATATAGTGTAGGCAAACAGCTAATTCCAAAGATTAAAAGAGGAACGAACATGGATAAAAATTTTGCTGAAGATATCGTAAAGAGGGCAATGAAAAGAGGTTGTGATGCAGCAGAAGTTTTTATGAGAAATTCAAAAGGGCTTTCAGTAGAGGCCAAAGATGGAAAGGTGGAAGCGCTGGAAGCTGCACAGGATGCGGGCCTTGCATTAAAACTTATTAAGGACCGGAAACTTGGATTTGCTTTCACAACGAATTTTGATGAGATTGAGAAAACAATTGATACAGCTATAGACGCTGCAAGGTGGACTGCTTCAGACGAATATATTGATATCCCGGAACATAGGCCTGCGGGAGATGTTTTAATATTTGATGAGCAGATAAAAAATCTGGATGAGGCCACTGTTATTAAAAATGCATTAATGCTTGAGGCACGTGCGCTTGCGTTTGATAAGAGAGTGAAGAAGGTAAGAAAGGCAGAGGTTGGAACCAGAGTGACCACGACAACGCTTGCCAATTCAAAAGGGGTCAGCGTCAACTACGAAAGCACAACTTATTCAGCCCACGTAACGACTTTTGCAAGTGATGAAAACGGTGATAATCAGATGGGGTGGGATTTTGCGAGCAGCAGGAGGATGGAAGATATTGATGTAAATTCAGTCGGAGAAACCGCATCAAAGAGAGCAGTAGAAATTCTTGGCGCAAGGAAAATTTCTGCTGTCAAAGCGCCTGTAATACTTTGCCCTTCTGTAGCCGTTGGTTTTCTTGATATCCTTAGCGCCTCATTGTCTGCCGAGGCGGTGCAGAAACAGCGTTCTTTTCTGTCCGGCAAGGTGGGGCAGAAGGTCCTGAGTTCACTGGTTGATATAGTTGATGACGGAACCATGAAATGGGGAACAGGCACAAAGCCTGTTGACGATGAAGGCGTGCCCGTCACTAACAAGACAATTATTGCAGAGGGGGTGCTGAATAGTTATTTATATAATACGTATACGGCAAAGAAGGCGGGCGTTAAATCTACAGGTAATGCTGCAAGAGGCAGTTACAAGGGCTTGCCGGGAATTGATGTGACAAATTTTTATATAAAAGCGGAAGGAAGCCAGCAGGCAGAAGGCAGAATTCAGGAGTCAGAAAATAAAAGAACGGAATATAACAAATTAATAAAATCAATTTCCAAAGGAATTTTGATTCTTAACACCATGGGGTTACATACTGCAAATCCTATATCAGGTGATTTTTCGGTAGGTATTTCCGGACTCTGGATTGACAATGGAGAGGCAGTCTATCCGATAAAAGAGGCTGTGATATCAGGCAATATCCTCGAGCTGTTCAAGAAGATAGAGGGCCTTGGCAAGGACCTGAAATTCTATGGCAATATTGGAGCGCCAAGTATTTTAATAGGGGACATGGACATAAGTGCTTGAAATTGCGCTAAGCTGCGAATGATACAGTGGGCTGAAGTTTTTTTATCTTTCCCTCATTTTTTTCTTGACAACTTTTCTGCAGGTTTGGTATAAACAAGCGTCTTCAAATCTTAGCGGATAAATTTTTTAAAGTAAAACAGTTTTAAGTAAAACCATTTGAACGGCTTGTGCTGTTTGAACGGCTTAAACAGTTTAAACGGTTTGAGCCGTCTTTTAAAACGGGAGGGGACATGAAGGTAAGAACGGGGGCTCTTATTCTGGTATTTTTAATTATTTTATTAGGGAAGGGGGCCGCAAGCGCTTCGCAGGAGAGAGGGGATCAAGGTATTAATGATGTACAGGCTGAAGATATCAAGACAGCGGTAGCTTCACATTCAGAAGCAGTAAATATAGACAGTACAAATGCCACTGTAAGTCAGACCGATGAAAAGTCAAACACCGCCAATACTGATGCAACCGAAAAAGAGATTGAGGCGGATCAAAAATCTGCTGCTACAGCCGCTGCAGCGCCGGCAAGCGCCAATACAAATACGGTTGTCTCGGATATGAATTTCAAATCCATACAGGTGTCATCAGCAGGCAATTCAGGGGCTGCAGTAACAAGCATACCAATAACGGTTTCACCCGGCAGGAAAGGACTTCAGCCCAATATTGTTCTTACTTACAGTTCAAGTTCAAGAAACGGCTGGCTCGGAGCGGGCTGGAGCCTTAATATGGGGGCCATTCAGAGGAATACCAAAAGGGGTGTTGTTTACAGTGGTGATGATTATGTTGTAGCCATGAATGGGTCTTCTTCAGAGTTGACCTTCATAGGATTTACACTGGAAGGATACAGGGAGTACAGGGCCAAAACAGAGGGCGCTTTTTCAAGATATTATAAAATCTCTGATTCTGCCGGATGGGTAATCACAACCAAAGACGGGACCAAATATTACTATGGAGAAACTGCGGCTTCAAGGCAGGATGATCCTGCTGATGCAACCAGAATATTCAAATGGTGCTTGAACAAAGTTCAGGATACAAACAGCAATTATATGGAGATTACCTACGTTAAAGACACTCCCAATGGAGGAGAGATATATCCTGATGAAATCAGATACACGGGGAATGTGGTAACCGGAATTGGCATAAGTAATACAGTCAGATTCATACGTGATGATGGAAGCAGAGCGGATGCGCCGGTGATGTATACGACTAACACGAAAGTAGTGACTGCTTACCGGTTAAAGACCATTGAGGTAAGTGCAAATGGAGCGCTGGCCAGGAGATATGAGCTGGCCTATAATCAGGGGGCGTTTAATAATCGTTCTCATCTGATGAATATACAAATGTACGGCAGTGATGGTATAACCGCATTTCCGGCAGTTACGTTTCAATGGCAGGAAAGCGGCAGCGGCAGATTCAGTGTCTGGAGCTATAATAATCCGGGCAACTGGGACATCAATGACGGCTGTGAGAAGTTTTTTGCGGATATAAATGGCGATGGCAGGGCTGACCTGATAAAGACTACCAATACGGGCCTCGAAGTATTTCCAGGACAGGCAGACGGCTCCTTTGGCGCACTGCTGTCGAGCAAAGGCGGAAGCTGGTCTATCAGAGACGGATATGAGAAGTTTTTTGCAGACATCAATGGTGATGGCAGGGCTGACATGATAAGGACTACCACTTCTGCCCTTGATGTGTTTTTGGGTAAAGCAGACGGTTCTTTTGGTTCAAGAGTATCAATCAAGGGCGGCAACTGGTCTATCAGAGACGGGCGTGAGAAGTTTTTCGCAGATGTC
>DYJL01000028.1 GCA_020723105.1 Nitrospira japonica
TCCCTATGGCCTGCCTTATTGAGAACCAATAAGGTATGTGGGGGAATTCAAAGACGTCAATCATCAAATCCTTTACCACCTTGCTTGTTGACATATTTCCTCCTTAATAATTTGTTGAACCTTTTTTCTCAAACTCTATCGTAAACCTGAACCTGTCAGGCCGTTTAATTGAGCGCATATACATTATCTGGGTATCTCCTGAGTAAAAATGCTGGTCGAGGAGAAGTACATAGGAGCCTTCAGGAAGACCAAGGATTTTACTCTCATCCGGTTTGGATGTTGTAACTTCAATATTATCTCTTACGAGCGTGACGTGGATGCCAAACTTATTTTCAAACAGTTCAAAAAGTGAATTATCAGCAACATCTTCGGCTAAAATCTCCGGGCATATATGATGAGGAATGTATGCTTCCTGAAGCAGCACCGGCTCTTCATCAACAGTGCGCAGTCTCCTTATATAAATAAGGTGAGTATTCTCCGGAACATTCAACTTTACGTCTATATCATCTATGGGCATCATTACAGTCTGAGCAAGGACTTTTGTCGAATATTTCACGCCTGCTTCAAGCATCATCTCCCTGAAACTCGTTGACATGGTCAAGCCTTCCGGTATAATCCGTTTACAGACGAAAGTGCCTTTACCTTGTTGCCTTATTAAGTAGCCCTGACGCGCAAGATCCAATATCGCAAGACGAACAGTAGCCTTACTGACATCGTATTTTTTACAAAGTACATCTTCTGTAGGTATCTGAGCACCCACTGTCAATTCACCCGATTCTATTTTTTCTTTTAATATTTCAAAGAGTTGAACATATAACTTCTGTGATTTTTCTCTATCTATCGGTCGTTCCATCTTTATAAGATTATAATATTATAATGAAATACTTTAATAATCATAAGATTATAATGAATATGAAAAATTGTCAAGAAATTTTTTTAAATAAGCTTATAAGGGTTGCTGACAGGGTATAGGTAATCCTTCAGTCAAGGGTGGTAGTCGCAACCTAAAGGTTGCGAAATTCAACGCAGGCTAAAGCCTGCGGCTACCGGTTATTGCCACCCTTGACTGAAGGATTACGGGCATAGATTATAATCTGTTGACATTCACCTATCAAGCATATATAATTAACACTATTGTTAACTATATATGCCTGATATGCGTTATACGGAATTAAGAATTTTAAAAGAAAAGCTTTATTTCACTCTTGAGGAGCTGCAGGAATTATTGGGAATAAGACCTGAATCTGCAAGAGTCTTTTGCTCTCGATATTCGCAAAAGGGAATCTTTATCAGACTGAAAAAGAATCTCTATACCTTAAATGAGAGATGGGAACATCTTTCAAGCGAAGACCATTTAAGAATATCAAATGTCTTGCAGGTGCCGTCTTATATTTCTTTTATGACAGCCCTTTCCCTGTATGAGGTTACTACCCAGGTCCAGCGGGACTTCTTCGAGAGCGCATCGTTGAAACGAACGGTCCGGTTCGATATCAAAGGGAAATCATTCAATTATTACAAACTCCAGAACAAATTCTATTCCGGGTTTGTAAGAAAGAACGATATATTTATTGCGACAATGGAAAAGGCGTTTGTGGATATCGTATACCTGTATTCTTTTGGTAAATACAGGGCAGATTTCAGCTCTCTGAATCTGGACCGTCTGGATAAGGATAAGATCGTGGAGATTTTGATGCCATATCCTGACAAGACTAAAGACATTGTGTATAAGCTATGCAAGATTTAATTAAACAGGAACAATTTGAACTGGAAGTGCTGGACCAGTTGAACAGCCGGAAATTTCTTAATCATCTTGTCTTTGGGGGCGGGACCATGCTGAGGCTCTGCTTTGGATTAGGCCGGTTTTCAGTGGATCTGGACTTCTGGCTTATAAAAGAGATTGATATAGACAGGATGTTTGAGGATTTGAAAGCGTATCTTTCACAATCCTACACAATAAAAGACGCTGCCAATAAATTTTATACGCTCCTGTTTGAGATAAAGTCTGAGAAGTATCCCCGCAGTCTTAAGATTGAAATAAGAAAAGAGACAAAAAAAATAAGGACTGAAACGGCGATTGCTTACAGCAAATATTCCAACATGCAGGTCTTTCTGAAAGTCGTCTCTCTGAAAGATATGATGAATGCAAAAATTGAGGCCTTCCTGCAAAGAAAAGAGATCCGTGATGTTTTTGATATGGAATTTTTGTTAAAAAAGGGTATAAATATAGATGTGCCTCCGCAGACCTCAGAAAAAATAATAAGAGGAATAAATGCATTTAAAAAGAAAGACTATACGGTCAAACTCGGCTCTTTGATTGATGCGGAGCAAAGAAGATATTATGCAGATGAGAATTTCAAGATTCTTAAATCCGCGATAAAGAAATGAAAAACCTTTTTAATATATTCAGAAGATCCCGCCGTGACAAAAGCAAAAGAAATCTGCGTGAATCTCTAAAAGAGCGCTATCTTGTCTTTCAGCGTCTCCTGAATGAAAACAATATGGTCCTCAGTATCATGGCGGACATGGAAGAAAAGCTCTCCGGTGAATATCTTTTTGACAGACAGTATCTGAATACAAATGTCAAACAAATCTCGGATACGGTCCTGAATATCATTGAGTGCCTTAATATTCTATCCCATAACAAGTTCAGACAATTATTCATTCAGCATGAAAATGTCAAAAGAGAGATTGAAAAAATATTGCTCCATAAAATACAGATTCCGTTTACTGATCTGACGATTCCTGTTGAGAATCTTACAAAGGAAATGTCCAATATTACGGGTGGCAAGATGGCTCAGCTCGGTGAAATCAGAAGCCGTCTCAACCTTCTGACGCCGGAAGGTTTTTCAATCAGCGCGTATGCGTATAAGAGATTTATGGAGCATAACAGGTTTGCTGAGAAAATAAATGAAAGACTGTCTGCACTGAAAGCTGAGAATATGGATGAGATAAACCGTGTCAGCAGAGAGATTCAGGATATGGTAATAGAAGCGGAGCTGCCGGAGGATTTATCGGAGGCTATAGAAAAGGCAGTTGAAAGGTTGAAGGGTGAAGAGTTTAAAGACGATAGGATGTTATTGCGAGGCGAAGCCGAAGCAATCTCAAAAGACGAGATTCCTCGCTGCGCTCGGAATGACATCCCCATCGGATTCCGCGTCTCCGTCCGCAGCAGCGCTATTCACGAAGACGGGGAATTCAGTTTTGCCGGACAGTATTCAACTTTCCTGAATGTTCCTCTTGGTGCGGTCTCCAGGAAATATAAGGAGGTTGTGGCGAGCCTGTTTAATCCACGGGCGATATTCTATTACAAGACCAAAGGCTTTTGTGATAACGACATGGTAATGTCAGTTGGGGTGTTGAGGATGATTGATGCAAAGGCAGGCGGAGTTATGTACTCCCGTGACCCGAATAATCCTGAAAAGAGAACTACCATCATCAACGCCATATGGGGACTTGGCAATCTGGTAGTTGATGGTACTGAAGATCCAAATCTCTATATCGTTTCGAGAGATGAGAATTTCATTTCTGAAAAAAGAGTTCCGGAGCAAAAGAGCATGTGCACGTGCAACGCAGAAGGTGATGTTGCCGATGTGATTGTTCCTGATAATCTTAAGGGGGTTCATTGCCTGACAGATGAACAGATAATGATGCTTTCGGGATATGCTGAAATTCTGGAAAATCATTATAACGAGCCGCAGGACATTGAATGGACGCTTGATGGCAATAATCAAATATACATTCTCCAGAGCCGTCCCTTAAGAACGTTCCAGTCCGTAAGTTCCATGGTGCAAGTTCCAAGAAGGCTTGAAGCATATAATATCCTGATTGACAAGGGCGTTATTGCCTGTAAGGGAGTAGGTTGCGGCAGGGCTTTCATTCTGAAAAATGATGAGGATCTGGAAGATTTCCCTGAAGGCGCTGTGCTCGTGGCAAAACACACAGCTCCAAAATATGTAATGGTGATGAACAAGGCATCTGCTATTGTCACGGATGTAGGCAGCGCCACAGGACATATGGCGTCTCTCTCCCGCGAATATCAGGTGCCGACAATACTCGATACTGAAAAGGCTACAGGACTTATAACACATGGACAGGAAATAACTGTTGATGCAATTAACTGTAATGTGTACGAGGGCCGGGTTGAAGAACTTCTGAAATTCAAAACTCAGGATTCAAAATTTAAAGAGACACACATTTTTAAACTCTTGAATAATGTCCTGAAATTAGTCGTTCCCTTAAACCTTGTGGATCCTGACAAAGAGGAATTCAATCCTGACAATTGCAAAACCTATCACGATATAACCCGCTTTGCGCATGAGATGGCAATGGCGGAGATATTCAAGACGGGCAAGGGGCGTGATATTGACAGTTTTGATGATCTCATGTCAGCGATTACCTTTGCGGAGTCCAGTGACACAAGTGATATAGACGAACAGGCTATTGTACTAAGGGCGGGAATTCCTGTTGAGGCGCGTCTGATAGATATAGGAGGCGGTGTAAAGGATTTCAAAAAGAAGGTGACACCGGAAGACATAACGTCGGCCCCGTTCTCATCATTTCTTAAAGGAATGAGGGAAATGAGATGGCCGGGACCGCCGCCTGTAGACGCCAGGGGATTTCTGGGAATGGCAGCTCAGACAGCAACCATGACAGAGGCCCAGCTCCGCAATATGGCCGAAAAGAGTTATGCAATAATCTCAAAGAATTATATGACCTTCAGCATAAGGCTCGGCTATCATTTTTCAATGGTAGAGGCTTATGCAGACGAAAATATAAATGACAACTACATCAAGTTTTTCTTCAAGGGCGGCGGCGCTGCAACAGACCGGAAACTGAGAAGGGTCCGGCTGATAAAAGAAATCCTGAAGACCATGAATTTCAGAGTGGAAGTTAAAGAAGATGTGGTCAATGCCATGCTGACCAAGTACAAGAAGTCTGATATTGAGAGCAGGCTTGTGATAATGGGAAAGCTCACGGCCTATACCAAACAGCTCGATATGGTCATGTATAACGACGCAGTCGCCGACTGGTATGTCGAGGAGTTTGTCAGGGAGCATGTGAAAATATAAGGTCAAGGGTTCGAGGGTTAAAGACTGGAAAGCATAAAGGGGGAGGCCGGCTGCGGATACGGAGACGGGCTTCCCCTTTATGCTAACCTTCAACTTTTTTCAACTGTTCCTTAAGCATCCTGTTTTCCTTCTGAAGTTCTGCCCACTTCAGCGCCTTGTCTATTGTAAAAAGTATCTGCTCTTTCTTGAACGGCTTTGTAATAAAATCGAAGCCGCCTTTTCCCATCGTTTCTATGGCAGATTCAACTGTTCCAAAGGCAGTTATTATGATTACAGGGATATCTTTATCAGTTTGTCTGATGGCGTCAAGGAGTTCAATACCATCAAGTCCCGGCATTTTAAGGTCTGCAATTACAAGATCAAAGCCTCCGTTTTTTACCAGTTCCAGAGCCTCCAGAGGATTATTAGTGATTGAAGCCTCATAGGAGGTTTTTTCCTTTATGATCATACTCAACAATTTCAGCATATCTGGTTCATCATCAACGATTAATAATTTTTCAGGCATGTTCCCTCCTTAAATGCAGTGAATAGTTGTTAGTGAATAGTGAATAGTTTTCTATAAGTCTTTCACTATTTACTGTTTTGTCGTCGGTAAAGTTATTGTAAAAGTAGTTCCATGTTCGGTTGACTCTTCTTCTGTAGATGTTTCAAAAGTAATAGTTCCGCCGTGCTTGGTTATAATACCATATGAAACAAAAAGGCCTAATCCAGTGCCTTCCCCCACCTTTTTTGTGGTAAATAGGGGGTCAAATATTTTTGCTCTGTGCTGTCTGTCTATTCCGTATCCTGTATCTGAAATTACTACTTCAACTTCGTCTCCATTGTCTGCCGGCTTTGTAATTACCGAGAGAGTTCCTCCCGTCTTCATAGCGGATATAGCGTTATTTATTATATTGAAAAACACCTGCTGTAATTCTCCGGCATGTCCTTTCACCTGCGGCAGCGAATCGGGTAATTTTTTATTAATGGTTATTTTGTGAAGCGATGCGGTGTTACCCACAACTGAAAGAACTGAGTTAATATTTTGATTGATGTCTACATTTTCTTCTTTTTGCTCTGAAAATCTGGTAAAGCTCAAGAGGTTCTCCACAACCCTTTTGGCATTGGTTCCCTGTTTTTCTATTGTCTTCAGAATTTCATAAAGCTCTGAATCCGGCTGAGTTTTTTCAAGCTGCAGATCCGTAAAGCCAAGAATTATCGCAAGAGGATTGTTTATCTCGTGCGCTACACCTGCCGCAAGAGTGCCCACTGACGCCAGCTTTTCTGTGTAATAGCTCTGTTCCTCTATTTTTTTTCTGTCTGAAATATCTCTCGATATACCGAGGACATTAGATGGGTTGCCATGTTCATCCAGCAGGAGAGTAAAATTTGTGCTCAGCCAGCGCGGGTTGCCGTCTACCTCTACAGAATAGGTTATTTGTTTGCTTTTTCCAGATGCAAAGACTTCGTCAATGGTTTTCAACTGCAGCGCTGCGCTGTCTTCGTTCAGACAGAGTTCTCCTATGTTGACGCCTGTAAGCTTATATGCTTCGTGATTGAAAAATGTACTCCCCGAATGATTAATTGTCATAATATTCCCATTGTGATCTACTGTAAAAATAATGTCTTCAGCATTTTCTACGAGAGATTTATATCTGTGCTCTGATTTCTCAAGATCCATTGTTTTTTTCCTGACTTCGTCTTTTAGTGAATTAGACCAGCTCAGCACCAATGCAATATTCAAAATGCCACCGAAAAGTATGACGAAGATGACGATAACCTGAAATGAAAGCTGCCGGACATGTATTGAATAAATTGCCCCTTCCACCTCGCTTATTGGCGCTACAACTGCCACGGACCATATGTCAGCCCCTTTGGAGTCTAAAGTAATGGGTGCGTAAGCGATCAGTTTTTTCATCTCGCCTTCAACACCTCTGTGCCAACCTGAGGTATAAAAACTTGTTCCCCCTTTTCCCTTCAGCATCTGTTCTTTCTGAATTTCATTGATCTTTGCAAACGATATGGTGGGCTTTTTTTCCTTCCTGACCTCGAAGGCGTTCTTGCCTATAAATTCCGACTCAGGGTGATATAAAAAGTTTCCTTTATTATCAATTACCCATGCATAGCCTGTTTTTCCAGAACGGATATCTTTTGTTATAACCTTAACCAGTGATGTGGCGTCTACAGTAAAAATCAGGACGCCAGAGAAATTATTCGTTGCAAGAGGATGGCTTTCGTCAACAGATACTTGCCAGATGGGAAGCACCATTTTCATTACGAGAGAAGCCCCGGTATCTTTTTTTACCAGAGGCGTTATCAAGGATATGTCCTTGATAACTATATTATTCCGTATCTTTTTATTTCGGGCCCACTCGAGATAAGAAAGGTCCTTAGAACTGGTATATATAGTATGGTATCCGGAAGAGTTTACCACATGAGTTTTCTTATTACTTTCGATGAATCGAATTTCTTCTACGCCTTCATCTTTTACACTTGAAAAGGTAATCCCCATCCTTCTTGCCATGAAGGCAGTTTCCATATATTGCACAGACGGAGAGTTGCCGAGAAGCTGCAGTTCCCTTTTTAACATATTCAAGCTGCTTTCCACCTGCTGAGCAGCGTGCCTGGCAAGGACGAGCTGCTGTTCGTTAAAATCTCTTGTTACGATTTCTTTTACTTTTTGTGAATACAGCCATCCAAGAAGGAGGATTACGCCAAAAAGCAATAACATTATTACGCCTACTAAAACCTGAAGGGATCTTATCCTGAAAAATTTTTCAGCAAGGACCGAAATTAAAAATGTGAAATTGATATAAGAGGATTTCCCGTTTTTCAACTTTCGCCTTTCACGGTCTTTGTTATAAGAATGGGGCAGGGGGTATAACCAATAACTTTTTCAGCAACGCTGCCCATAAGAAGCCGGCTAATCCCTGTCCTTCCGTGGCTGCCCATTACAATTACATCACAATTGTATTCTTTTGAGAGCGAGGTGATAACCTCATGAGTTTCTCCTTCTCTTACCAGTGTTGTTGCCGTAATTCCCTCAGCTTCAGCCCTGTTTTTTAATTCTTCAACGAATTCTCTTGCTTTATTTACAAGGTGCTCAACAACCCCGGGCGCCTCAGTTAAAAATTCTTCAGTCACGTCAACAACAGAGACGATTATTAATTGTCCTCCGTAGGATTTTGCAAGGTTAGCCGCTTTCTCAGCCGCAGTTATACTGTATCTGGAACCATCAGTTGGAAGCAGAATTCTATTCCAGCCTACGGCGGAATTTTGAGGAATGATGAGAATATCTTTCTGACTATGTCCTATGACCCGCGCTGTAACGCTTCCTATAAGCGTCTTTTCAAGTCTTGTGATGCCATGTCGTCCCATGACTATCAGGTCATAACCGCCTTCTTCTGCAAAGTCCGTGATACTTTGGAATGCAATACCTTCCAGTATTTGTGTTCTTATGAAAATGTCTTCCTGCTTCGCAATTTCCGATATTTTCGAGAGGATCTTTTCTCCTTCTTCATGGAGTTTTTTGCTGATTTTTTCCTTAGTGCTTAGGATTTCAAACTGGTCCTGGTATAACGGTATTACTGTGATAACGGTTATCCAGCTTTTATCTTCCCGGACTATTTTGCAGGCTTGCCTGAAGGCATTCGTGCTTGAATCTGAGCCGTCAACTGCTGAGAGTATTTTTCTGTATCTGCCCATAGATGCTATATTAACAAATTTGAATTCTGAGTATGCAGGTAAAATTCAGAATAAATTCAAGGGAGGACTTTTTAAGGTCCTCCCACTTCTTTTGACTTGGAACATGATCATTAGTCAGGATGTTTAACTATATATACAGAACATGGACTATGCCTTACCACCTTTGATGCAACGCTCCCCATTTTAAAGCGTGAAGAAGAGCTTAATCCACGGCTGCCGATGATGATAAGATCCATTTTTTCCTGCTCGGCATAATCTATAATCGCATCTGGCACGGAAGTAGAAGCAACTATCTCTCTGCATGTTGCGATTATGTCTTCATTTGCAAGTACACCGCAAGCTTGTTGTGCTATATAATCTGCCCGGCTCAGCATTCCGGCTTTTAATTTTTCTTTTTCTGCTGCCGAAATTTCAAGGTCCATACCCTCAATTACCGGAACAACATTAATCAGGCATATTTTGGCGTCTTTTGTTTTTGCATAATCAGAGGCAACTTTCAATGCCTCCATAGCATATTTTGAACCATCTACTGGAACTAATACTTTCATTAATTATGCCTCCTTTTTGACTTTGGCCTTTTTCATACTCATTCCGAGACCGTCGAAGATATAAAATATAGCATAGCCCCACCACATGGTATAAGCCACGTAAAATATGAGCAGTCCGGACATCATACCGGCATGGTCCACCACTTTATTGGCGTCAATCTTGTAGAAATTGTAGCCGGGTTCAACGGCCTTTTTGTTTACATCATCTATCACCTTTGCGTCGGCTACAAGTTTTTGCTTTTTCAGTTCCTTGGATATCTTGTCTAAAGCTGTCCACCAGTTTCTCATTGCATTCTTTTCTTCATATCCATAACGCTCCAATACGAACTTGCCATCGTTTTTATACATGGCGTCTGAATCGGTTAATGCACTTGTAAGAACTGACCCCAGGTCGCCCTGTATCTTTAATTGAGTGCTTTGAATCTCAACCGTTGCACCTGCTGTTGTGAATAGTTTTGCAGTGTTTTCAACATCCTCAATCTTGTCGAGGTTGATGCTTACTGATAATGCCTTGCCGTTTACTTTCTCAACGGATTTGGCTACTTTCGGGATAAAGTATGATGAGCCTTTTGAAAGTTTGTTAAACATATCATCCGAAAATACAAGGCCGTTCTTGCCGCCGGGAAATACAGGCGAGAAGATCAATACCAGTACTGATAAGAACGATATGGCCAACACAATGCCCATGCCGAACATCTTTTTATTTCTTACTATCATGTTATACCTCCTCCTTTACAAGCACGGGAGCAACACTGTCGTCTTCTCCTCTTAATGTGCCGATATTTACGACAAACTTGCCTATGACCCATGCTGCAAAGGCCGCAACAACTACCCAGAATATTATATTGCCTGCGGATTCAATGCCCTTAACAACCGGCTTGGACCAGTTGATGACTTCAAGGTCAACGAGTTTTTTCGGAAGAGTTGCCGCTCTGTTAATGAAGCCTGCGAGAATTGATACTGCATAGAAACCTCTGATGTGAATGCCTTTAACAACCTTGGTTGTAAGCGCTCCTACCTGAATGCCGATAAGAGAGCCGAGAAGCATACCCATTGCCAGGGTGTAAAATACATATCCATAAATAGCATACTGGGTCGTTGCGGCGAGACCTGCAGTGAAGATGATCTGGAGAATGTCGGTGCCGACGGTTGTCATTGAAGAAACACCGAATACATAGACGAACATCGGGAAGGTGATGAATCCACCGCCTACTCCCATGATTGCCGCCATGAGGCCTACAACAACTCCGCCGAGCGCAACGATTACGCCGGAGATCTTTTTGCCGCCCGGCACAAAATCTTCATCAAATCTGATAGCGGGCGGAATGTTTATGTTCTGGACTTTTATGGAGAGATTTGTCATTCCAGAACCGCCGCCATGGGCATCGCCAGTGTCATGTGACTTTCTTGATTTAAGGAAGTCTGCCAGTGCATAAAAGCCGAGGAAACCCAGGAGCACTGCATAGATCAGACTGATGAAGGCTTCACTAAGGTTAGGGTCATAGTCATAGAGACCCTTGTTGATTGCGCCGCCTATGAATGTCCCGCCGGCTGAGCCGACGAGGAATGCTATTGCCAGTTTGACAGATACGTTGCCGAGTTTTTTATGAACCGCTGTTCCCATTATTGCTTTTGCAAAAATATGAAAAAGGTCAGTTCCTACTGCGAGTATTCCTTTTACTCCCGCTGCCATCAAAGCCGGTGTTATAATGAACCCGCCGCCTGCGCCGATACAGCCCGTAATCAGTCCGGCGCAGAGACCGATTGCAATTGATATTAAGAAAATATCTGTTGAATAGAATGCCGGGGCATATGCAGTTTTACTTCCCAGCATGTCCCCTGCATCAACCATAGCCACCACCAGAATAGGCAGCAGCATTATAAAGAGTATCCACATCTTCTTCCTCTGTTTTAAAATACTCATTGAGACTTCATAGTCCCATTTGGCGTGAGCAACAGACGCCATCTTCAGGAACTCAAACACACGTCTTCCGATCCCCATTTTGATTCTTCCTCCTTTTTTATTTAGTTGAACAGTTGAATGTTGAACAGTGAATAGTTAAATTAGAAAAATTGATTCTTATTTTTTCTTGCTGTTCACTGACTACTATCCACTATTTACTTCTTTTTTTTATGCCGTCAACGGCACACTATTTTTCGAGACAACTACCAGCGGACATTTAAGCCTTTTCCATGCCTTTGCGAATGTTTTCTCTTTTACGTCGCATCCAATATTGAGTTCAATTGCCGCGCCCACAATAACAAACAATATCTCGCTCCTCCTATCCGTATAATCAAGGATAGCCTTTTTCACGCATCCTTTTTCCATGACCAGACTGAATCTGAAACCCACTTTTTCTACCTCGGACAGGAAATGCTTTAATCCTTTGCGGTCTTTTTCTGATTCGGAAACATAGAGGATTTCCAGATTTGCCTTCATCCTCTCACTGATATTCAGAGCGTACTTCAGAGCGTCCTTGTCAAAGGCACTGTCGGAAATGGCGAGAAGAACGGTTTTATGCCCTTTCAGGATTTCCTTTGTTGTTTCGTGCTCCCCTGCCTCTGCAAATGCAACCGCCGACATTGTATCTTCTATCCGCTTCATGAATTTTTTCATTCTTGTTTATCCCACACACTGACAGTTCTATCTTTGAGCGGCTTATTTACCCTGTGCGCGTAACTGTGTGCGCGGTCTTTTTGTAATCCGGTCTCTTTTTTCAGGCCTCTTTTCTTCTCTTACAATCTCTCTTGCAGTATCATGTTCGCCTGCCTCTGCAAATGCCGCTGCTGCGTATACGTCTTCCATTTTCTTCAGAAGTTTCTTCATTTTTTAATCCTCCTTTTGGTTAGGGTTATTAACTTTTGATAGATAATCTATTTCATAAACCGTGCCAGAAAAGAAAAACTCATAACTGCATGAAATCATTACTTTTGATTATTTCACTGAAAGTGCACTAATGTTGCATTATGCAATTTAAAAATAATGTTCTTCTGTAATTCCCATCAGAAGTTAAACCTGAGGCCTTATAATTATTGCCTTCTCACCCGAATTTGATGACGCTTACCAGAAGTGTTGCAGTTAATTGGCATGGATTGCATTATGCAACATTATTCAGTTATCATGTGAGCAACTACAAGGTGTAAGAGATATATGGATAATAAAATCAAACTGCTCATTGCAGACGACGAAAAGATTACCCTGAAAAACCTGATGCACGTCATGAAGAAGGAAGGATATGATGTTACCGGCACGAGCAACGGTTCCAATGCATTGAAGTATCTGGAAACTGAAAGTTTTGATATTGTGCTTACGGACGTGCGTATGGAAAAAGTTGACGGTATTCAGATACTGAAAAGATGCCGTGAACTTCATCCCGACACAGAGGTGATCATGATAACCGGTTATGTGACACTCCAGTCCGCGATAAGCGCTATAAAGCAGGGCGCATATGATTACATAGCAAAACCTTTTAAACCGGATGAGGTGAGAAAGGTAGTAAGAGAAGCGATAGAGAAAGTTAAACTGAAAAAAGAGAATGCGCAACTTCGGGAGCAGCTTGAGAAATTTGAAGGCAAGGTCAGGATTATTACCCAGGACCCTGCAGTGCAGAGACTGCTTGAGACAGCAAAGCAGATAGCTCCAACGAACTGTAATGTCCTCCTGAGCGGTGAAAGCGGAACAGGAAAGGAAATGTTTGCGCGTTATATTCATTTCAACAGCGCAAGGGGAGAGGGACCGTTTTTCGCGATTAATTGCGGCGCATTTACTGAGGAGTTATTATCCAATGAATTATTTGGTCATGAAAAAGGCGCATTTACCGGCGCAACTGCCGGAAAAAAGGGTCTCATTGAAATGGCTTCCGGCGGTACGCTTTTTCTTGATGAAATTACGGAAATGACCTCATCAATGCAGGTTAAGCTTTTGAGAGTTATTCAGGAAAAAGAGGTTCTGAGACTTGGCGCTACAAAGCCGCTCACTGTTGATGTCAGATTTATAGCAGCAACAAACAGGGATATCCATGATGCAATCAAGAAAGGCGGTTTCAGGCAGGATCTCTATTTCAGGCTGAATGTAGTTTCCATCCACATCCCTCCGCTCTCTGAAAGGAAGGACGACATACCGTTACTGAGCTATTATTTTCTGAAAAAATATTCAGTCCTCATGAAAAAAGAAATCAGTGAAATCTCGCAGGATGTGCTGGCTGTGCTGATGAATTATGATTTCCCGGGAAATGTAAGAGAGCTGGAAAATATCATAGAAAGGGGAGTGGCCCTATCAACCGGAAATATTATGGAAACAGCGCATTTGCCGGAAGATTTGAAAGAGCTGAGCATCAGGACCTTCAGGAAAAAAGAAGGCAGGATACCTTCCCTCGAAGAGCAGGAAGAGGCGTACATCAAGTGGGTTATGCATGAGACCGGAGGCAACAGGACTGTTGCCTCGCAGATACTGGGGATAGACCGTGTTTCTCTCTGGAGGAAGCTGAAGAAGTATGGGCTCGAGGCAGGGTAGGGAGACGGTATAAAAAGGAGAGTATGGAATATCTGATAATTTGCATTGCGGCTCTTGCAGCTTCAGGATTGACACTGTTTTCGGGCTTTGGCCTTGGCACGCTTTTGATGCCAGTATTTGCCATATTTTTTACAATAGATCTCGCAGTTGCCATGACAGCGTTGGTCCATCTGTTTAATAATTTGTTCAAGTTGGCGCTCATGGGAAGGCATGCAGATAAAAATGCTGTTTTACGCTTTGGCATTTCGGCTACCATTGCAGCATTTATAGGAGCATCAACACTCGTATTGTTATCCGGACTTAAGCCAATTATGAGTTATCAGATAGCATCCAGCGTTTTTCAGATTATGCCGGTGAAACTCGTAATTGCCATCTTGATGGTAATATTTGCAGGTATGGAACTGTCCCCTCGTTTTGAAAAGATGTCTTTCGGGGAAAAATATTTGCCGCTCGGAGGCATGTTGAGCGGTTTTTTCGGGGGATTGTCAGGGCATCAGGGGGCCTTGCGCAGCGCTTTCCTTGCCAGGTGCGGCTTAACCAAAGAAAGCTTTATTGCCACAGGTGTTGTTATTGCCTGCATGGTGGATATTTCCAGGATATCATTTTACAGTGTTCACTTTTCAATTGCAGGCATCAATGACAATGGAATGCTTTTGCTGTTTGCTGTACTCTCAGCTTTCACGGGTTCTTTCATTGGTAAAAAGCTGATCCGGAGAGTCACGATGCGTGCAGTTCAGATCATTGTATCAATCATGCTCTTTGCAATTGCGCTTTTTTTAGGGATGGGCATTATATAAAGCTGCCGTATGAGCTAATGATAATCACGGGGAGACTCTCATCAATACGTTTAACTGCCCCTATCAGACCTATACCGTCAAGCACAGGCAGCTTCATCTCCGAGATAACGAGCGCGCCGAGACGGATCATTGTGCGTCCGTCTCGCTCACAGGGCATTATAATGCAGGAAAAGGGTACTCGTTAAGGGATTCCTCTCCTGTGGGGAGTAAAAACTCCAATAAGAGGGCGGACAATTTGCTGTCGAACAACTACCGAGACTGGCAGAGAGTGTATTATGAGGACTGAAAGGCTGGACACTCCGGCAGGGGAATAGGGTGTAGGGATTAGAGGCTGGTACTTGAGATACCGAGAAGTTTGGCGGCTTTTGATTTGTTGTCCTCAGCGAATCTTTCTTGTTTTTACCTGTGTAAATTGTCCGTACAGGTACCCCAATTTGTATTTGGACTGGACTCGGAGTACCACGTTGAATTTTTAGTGGCTGTGCCGTTACTGTTTAAAACAAACGTGCCGTTTTCTTTATATGCGCCTGACACTCCGCCGTCAAACTTAAAAACATTGCCACAAACAGTTCCTTTATATGAAGCCTGGCCATCAGTGTATGTAGCTTTGTTTCCATCTTGTGTGATAGTGAGACTGACGGGCAGGTTGACCTCATTTTTCCATCCATTATTTATGCAAGTGTATGTGCCTTTCCATTTTCCATGAATTTTTTTAGGCGCTTGATTGCATGGCGTTACATTAACTGGAACATCGCCGACAGTAACTGTTGCATCTATTGGTGAAGTAACTTGCAGGCATATCGCAAAAGCGCCTGATTTGATGATATTAACTGATGACGGTGTTGCCGATGCAGTTGTGGAAGGAGAGACAGCTCCATTCCCAGAATAGATATACGGACCATAAACCAGGCCTTGCGTACAGACCGTATTAATATCAGAACCGATACGCGCTGTCATATATGCGGGAGTCAGCGCCTCTGCCGTTGAAGTGAAAAACGCCATAAACTTCATAATATTGTTACCGGTTAGCTTTGGTGTTATAGTTACATAATTAGACAAGATATCCTGCAGATCTATGAAAATACTGTCATAGTTGTCAGATGAACCTGGCAATGTGTAGATAAATTTAAATTCATTAAAGCCCGTAGCCATTGGAACGTTTTGAACATCACTGCTTGCCGGCATGATGACTTGAGAGCTGTTGTTGTTTACACTTATAGCGGTTTTTGATGCCGTGCAATTATTTGTTTCATTGCTCTCTGCTATATTGTTCATCTTGTCTACACAAGCAATCAGGTAATAATTCCCTGTAGGTGTTGTAGATGGAACAGTCAGAATACTTTTTCCTGTCGATATCTTCTTGGGTTTCAGTGCTGGCATAGCTCTGCTGCCTTCAAGCAATATATCATTACTGCTATAGGAATTATCTGATGAGAGATAGTATAGTGTAGTAAATTTATCAAGCGCTTTCTTTTTGCCAATATTTTTTATTTTAGTTGTAATGGTAAAGCTGCCGCTGCTATTCATGCTTGCGGGCGACACAGGAAAACCGCTTATTGATTTAACTATTAAATCGGGTTGACTTGCTGCAAATGTAACAGAAGCCGAACCAACATACAATAGGGCTGAGAACATAACAATACCAATTATCGTCTTCAACTCTCTCATTTTGCACCTCCTGTAACGCATTGTTTTATTAGTGTTTGTAATGGGTTTTCTTTTATGACTTCAAAAATGAGCAGCATATAGAGGCCTCTGCTAAAGATTACCGAATTGATATATTAAATTAGAGCAGATAAAACACTTGCTGTCAAGAGAATATTCGGCAAGCAAAGAATACAAGCAGACTAAATGAGGAAATCAGGCCCTTACTATCAGCACATTACAGGGGGCGTGTCCTATAACCCTTGATGCAACACTTCCCATAAGAAGTCTTGTAATACCTGTTCTTCCGTGACTCCCCATTACTATAAGGTCTGCCTTGTTCTTTTTTGCGGTATCTACAATAGCTTCATAGGGATCGCCTATTCTGACTTGTTTTTCAACAGTAATATGTTGTGCTGTTATCTTGGTGGTGACCTTATCGAGAAGCTTTCTCGTCTTTTCAACCATCTTATCAGCCAGGCCCGGGGCCTCTGTTTCAAATTCAGTTGTGATATCAACCACGCTTAAAATAATCAGCTTTGCTCCTGATTCCTTTGCCATGGATACTGCTTCCCGTACTGCATTATTACTGTATTTTGAACCGTCAAAGGCAACTACTATTTTCTTGGCCATATTAATGACCTCCTGTCTTTAAGATTCCGCTTGCTGCAAGAGCCAGAACAGCTATCTCGACTATTGCAATGAGTACATAAGGAGTTTCTTTCTTTCTGATTAATATAGGCAGTATGGCGAGATAACACAGTATAGTTAAGCCTGCAAGAATAGCGATTCCAACAAAATTCAAATAGTCGCCTTTTCCTGCCAGTGCAGTCCATCCCCAGCCTGTCGGTATATTGAGAGCCTGATTGAAATCATGGGCTCTCATGCTCCAGTACGGCACTTCGGAGCCCGGCGGGGTTTTAGAGAGTTTCTCGATTGGCACATGACTGGGCAGCACCCCGGATATGTAGATAATGAAAGTGACTATAAGCAGTGCCAGTCCGAACCACATCCCCTTATTTAAAATATTAGCATATGTAATTTGTTCTTCAGATGCCTTTGTTCTGTCATTGCTCATTTTTATTCTCCTTTTTTATTTCCATATTTCCAATCCTTTTAACAAAGACCTTAAACCCGCGAAAAGTAAAAGTCCGATAACCATCCATTTAATGGCCTTTGGTTTTGCCTTTGCGAGTATCTTTACACCCACTATGGAGCCAAGCATGATACCTACTATTGAAGGCACAACAATCATTGGCAGCACTGCACCCTGGTTCAGGTAGACCCAGGCCGCTGATGTGTCAGTTATAGAAAGCAGGAACTTGCTTGTGGCAACAGAAATCTTCAGGGGAGCTCCCATAAGCAGATTCAAAACCGGAACATTCGCCCAGCCCGCGCCGAGACCGAACATGCCTGCCATTATGCCGATTACCACAAACAACGCCAGTCCTGTCGGTGTTTTATGAACAGTCCACTCCACATCCTTGCCAAGAGATTCTTCCCTGTAGATACCCATAATTCCAAGGCTCTGAGAGAGGTTGTCGGGTTTAGGCACAATAGGGAAGTCAGATTTTTTGGCAGTACCCATGATGACTACTATAAGCAGAATGGTTGCACCGAGTAGTATATTGACGACGTTAGGTTTGAGAGCCAGGCCAATCATAGCTCCCACTATGGCAGCAGATGAAGCAATCAATGCTACAGGCAATGCAAGACGGAGACTGGCAAGATTCCTTTTTAAAAGACCGGGACCTGCTGCAAGTGCGCCTGCAAGAGCAACAAGAAGCCCTGCGCCTCTGACAAAATCAATATTAAAAGGAAAAAATCCTCCGACAATAGGCACAAACAAAACGCCGCCTCCAACACCGCCTAAAACTGCAAGGATTCCAAGGACAAATGTTACTATAAATAAAACCAGCGGCCAAACCCACCATGCAACATTGGAACTGGCAACGGGCGGAGGTGCGGCTTCCGTTGATGCAAATGCAGAAACGGTTGCCAACATCAAACAGAAAACGACTGATAAGAATAAGACAATTTTCGGGGATCTTAGTGTTTTGAATAGCATTACTCGTCCTTCCTTTTTGTAGAAATATTAGAAATCACAGAGGCACGGAGGATTCAAAAAAAGTTACTGTGAAGTTAGGAAGATAAGAAGATTATCTATAAGAAAGTCTTTCCTTATTCTTATTTTCAAAACCTCTTATCTCCTTAACTTCTTGCTCGGTGTCTGTGGTAATTTATTTTTATGTCTATAAGATATAGTGCTTCAAATTGAAGCAGAGCTGTTTTATTTTGTAACAGGCGATTTATTTTAATGAACTGGATATATAAAATCAATAAAAAAACAGTTTATAGAATTATAAAAATGCTTGATGAATGAATTTTTGTTACAATAGGCCATGCCAAATATTCTTGTTACAAATGATGACGGAATCTCATCACCGGGAATTAAGAGCCTTGCAAAGGCGCTCAGATCCGTCGGAGACGTATATGTGGTTGCTCCGGAAACAGAGCAGAGCGCAGTTGCTCATGCGCTTACGCTTCACCGGCCGCTGAAATCCGAAAAAGCCGGGAAGAATACATATACTGTAAATGGCACGCCTACCGACTGCGTTATTATTTCGGTCAACAAAATACTTCCCGTGAAGCCGGATATAATTGTCTCCGGCATCAACAATGGCGCCAACCTTGGAGATGATATTACTTATTCCGGCACTGTTGCTGCAGCAATCGAAGGGACGCTGCTTGGCATACCATCAATTGCCATGTCTCTTGTCAGAAATGACAGCAATAATGATAATTATCGCAAAAGGATATCACTGCTGAAGACGGCAGCAGACTTTGCAGTAAAACTTGTGAAAAAAGTTTTGTTAAAAGGATTGCCGCCTGACACACTCCTAAATGTTAATGTACCAAATGTGCCGGGAATTAAAGGGGTAAAATTCACAAAGCAGGGGAAGCCCGTTTATTATAATGCAGTTCATGAAATTTCAGATCCGCGGGGAAGGAAATATTACTGGATTTGCGGAGGGGTTCCGCAATGGGAACCAGATGAAGATTTTGATTTTGAGGCTGTTCAGAAAGGATATATTTCCATTACGCCTGTGCATCTGGATCTGACAAACTATGAAGCCCTTGAGTATATAAAAAAGAAATTTAAAATTATTTTATGAAATACGATGTCATCATAGTTGGAGCCGGTCCTGCCGGGATCTTTGCAGTGCTTGAACTTGTGTCTGCAAATAGAGGGATGAAAATCCTGCTCCTTGAGAAAGGGCTTGATATTGAAGAAAGAGTCTGCCCTTCTGCCGTTCAAAAAATATCCTGCATAACATGCCCGGACTGTGGACTTTTATGCGGCTGGGGAGGCGCAGGGGCCTACAGCGACGGCAAGCTTACTCTTTCAAAAGAAGTCGGCGGCAACCTGTCGAGATATATAGATGATGCGGCTCTTCAGGAACTTATAAATTATACAGACGGGATATATGTCAAGTATGGCGCTCCATCAGAAGTCTTTGGCGGTGATATAGAAAAGGTTGAGGCCCTCAAGATAAACGCCGGAAAGTATGGACTGACCCTTATACCGTCACAGATTCGGCATATCGGGACAGACCGCTGCCCTGAGCTTCTGAAAAATATCAAGGCTGAACTGAATTCTCAGATTGATATCACATTTTCTAAAAATGTAAGAAAGATTGTGACGGAGAATGGAGCAGCCACAGGTGTTGAAACTACGGACGGAGAAACTTTTTATGGCAATTTTATTGTTGTAGCTCCGGGCCGGGAAGGTGCCCTGTGGCTTGAAAGACAGGCTAAAACAATGGGTCTTTCTTTACTTAAAAATCCTGTTGACATCGGGGTGCGGGTAGAGCTGCCTGCTTCCGTGCTCGAACCTCTCACAAATATTGTCTATGAGCCGAAGCTGATTTTTTATTCAAAGAAATTTCATGACAAGGTTAGAACATTTTGTGTAAACCCGTATGGCGAAATAGTGAAAGAACACGTCAAAGGAGTATGGATAGTTAACGGGCACAGTTATTCAAGCAAGAAAACTGACAACACAAATTTTGCACTTCTGGTGAGCACCTATTTTACAGAGCCCTTTGACGAGCCGCATTTATACGGAAGATATGTAGCGAGGCTTGCTAACCTTTTAGGCAAAGGGGTAATAGTTCAGAGGCTCGGGGACCTGCAGGACGGCAGAAGATCAACTCCTGCAAGAATTTCAGGAGGAAAAGTCAGACCTACAATGACTGATGCTGCTCCCGGCGACCTGAGTTTTGTTCTTCCTCATCGTTATATTTCCAATATTCTTGAGATGCTTAAGGCCATGGATAAAATTGCGCCTGGTGTTTACAGCAGGCATACACTTTTATACGGCGTTGAAGTCAAGTTTTACTCAAGGCAGCTTAAGCTTGACAGCAATCTCGAAACCGAAATCAGAAACCTGTTTGCAATAGGCGATGGCGCAGGGGTAAGCAGGGGACTTATTCAGGCGTCAGCATCCGGTATAATTGTAGCAAGAGAGATAATAAGAAGATTATTGTAGGGGCAGGCCTGTGTGCCTGCCCTCATAAAGGGCAACCACATAGGATTGCCCCTACAAGGGGAGATTTAACACGACCGCATGTCTTTTGAAAAACTTCGTCATCTAATGGTAGAGGAGCAGTTGAGGGGGCGCGGCATAAAGGATGAGCGGGTGCTGGCCGCAATGGAAAGCGTTCCAAGACATCTTTTTGTTGATATATATATGCAGGATAAAGCCTATGAGGATTGCGCCCTGCCGATTGGAGAGGGCCAGACGATTTCCCAGCCCTATATGGTTGCCTTAATGACCGAACTTCTCGAATTGAAAGGAGATGAGAAAATCCTTGAAGTGGGAACAGGGTCGGGATATCAGTCAGCCGTACTCTCAATGCTGGCCTCAGAGGTTTATACAGTTGAGAGGATACAGGTGCTTGCTTCAAGAGCGCGCAGGATTTTACTGCAGCAAAACTGCACAAATGTACATGTGATAACCTCAGATGGCACAGTCGGGTTGCCCGAACATTCTCCATATGACGGCATTATAGTTACTGCTGCTGCTCCGCACATTCCCCGGCAATTTATAGAGCAATTAAATGTAAACGGAAGGCTCGTCATTCCTGCTGGCAGCAGGTTCTCCCAGACCCTGTATAAGATAACAAAAACTCCCAGTGGGATAATCAGTTCGCTGTCAACGCCCTGTGTTTTTGTCCCTCTTATTGGAAAGGATGGCTGGGGGTCTGAAGAGGCTTATTGATAGTGGTAAAGTTTTTGGGTAAAGAAGTATAATTGTCTTTGTTGACATTTCTGAATTCCGTTTCGACGGGAAAGACTTCTTTTTGTGTCATTCCTGCGAAGGCAGGAATCAAGATATAAATCAGACCTTTAATTACTTGCAATTTTTTTAGGAGGAAGGATGCTTACTGAATCAAAAAAAATCTGGATGGACGGGAAATTTATTAACTGGGCTGACGCAAACGTTCATATTCTGACCCATACTTTGCACTATGGCACGGGGGCCTTTGAAGGCATCAGATGTTATAAAACAAAAAGCGGTTCCGCTGTTTTCAGGCTGAAGGAACATGTAGACCGGCTCTTTGATTCCTGTCACATTTTGAAAATTGAAATTCCCTTTTCACGTAAAGAAATCAGCAAGGCCATCACTGATTCAGTAAAGGTTAACGGACTAAAGGAATGCTATATACGTCCGATTGTTTTTTTAGGTTACGGCGCAATGGGTCTGTATCCTAAAGAAAATCCGGTTCGTGTTGCTATTGCGGTCTGGCCCTGGGGCGCATACCTCGGCGAAGATGGAATTAAAAACGGCATAAGGGTAAAAATATCTTCTTTTACGCGGCAGCATGTAAACGCCACATTGACAAAGAGCAAGACCTGCGGGGACTATGTAAATTCAACGTTTGCAAAGCGTGAAGCCCTTGAATGCGGTTATGAAGAAGCTCTTTTGCTTGACACCAGCGGTTTTGTTTCAGAAGGCACAGGACAGAACATCTTTATTGTGAGAAATGGCATGTTGATTACGCCTCCGCTTCCGTCGGTCCTTGAAGGTATTACCAGAAAAAGCATTATGGAAATGGCGCATAAGGAAAAGATAGAAGTTCGCGAAGCAAATTTTACAAGAGATGAAGTTTACATTGCAGATGAAGCTTTTTTCACCGGGACTGCAGCGGAAGTAACCCCTGTGCGTGAAGTGGACGGCAGGACTATCGGAAACGGCAAACCCGGCCCGATAACAAAGAAGCTCCAGAGTCTTTTCTTTAAAGTTGTGAAGGGAGAAGTAAAGGCTTATAAATCGTGGTTGACGTCTGTTTAACCCGGAATCTGCTTTCAGCCAAAAGAGATCAATCCGTTTTTCATTGAAAGGCTCATCACTACGGGTTCTATGCCGCGTCTTATGCATTCCTGAATGTCGTGCCCGCGTTTTATCAGGAAAAGGAACTCCCTTATATCGCCTGTCTTGATAGTTTCGCTCAGGAGCATAAACTGAGGAAGGCTGTGAGGTTCCTGCAGGTAGCGCTCTCCTTCAGTTGTGAGTGTAACAGATTGCCCTTTCCAGAATTCACCAGGATGCTTGTCAAAAAGCTCACTGAAATTCCACCTGAACGGATAGTTGCTTTTGCCGGAATTGCAGCAATTCAAGTGCGACTGCTTTTCAATAACATCTGCAAACCTTGCTGATGCGGCTTCAAGAGAAAAACCGGACACGGACTGTATTGCGGCATTGCTCATATCCTGCCATTTGTTTATGTCTTTAGAAAGCGAATAAATTGCCTGTGCTGCTGCTCGGGGATCAAAGGCCACACCTGCAGCCCACCAGCCGTGATAGGTTTTCTCATCTACAATATTCTGAAGAATAAAGAGAGAGCCTGGAATTGAAGCTGCTACAGTTCTGAGCAGGAAGCCGTCTTTGCCGTTTTCAATAATATCCCTGTAGCCGTCAAAATCGGTTACAACCGGCACACAGCCGTAATGCTTAGCTTCAAGAATTGTAAGGCCAAAGGTTTCCTGATAATTGTCTGAAGGGGAGAAAAATATGTGGCTTCTGCTATAAAGCTCTTCCTTTTCTTTTTCGCTGACAGAAAAGCAAAGCTCTACCCCCAGCGGCTGAAGGTAGTGCAAAAGCAGTTTTTTATAAGCCTCATTGTCCACAGCGCCTGCAACAGTGAATCTTATAGCATGATCCGGCGGAAGGTTTTTAATTAAAAATTCAAGCGCCAGAATGTCTGCCTTGGTCTGCCAGTCCAGCCTGCCAAGATATAGGACCCGGAAAGGAGTAGCGTCTCTTGCAGGAGTCTGCAAGGTTTTTGCTTCATATGCAAGAGGGAAGTGCAGAAGGGCCGGCGGCGCTGCCTCAAAGCGGGTGGTCCTTCCGACTTCTTCAAAGAGATTTTTCAGGGCCTGCATTGCACAGGATGATGTGCACAGAACAGCATCGCCTTCAGCAGGGCCGGCCGCAAGAATTTGATACAGGCTCGCTGTAAAACGCTGATAGCTGAGGCTGTGCGTAAAACCGAAAACCGGGCAACGCAGCTTCTTCTGATTGCGAAACTCTATCCAGTTAGGATATCTTGCGGTAAAATCAGAACATAATATTGCATGAATATCAAAACGCTTAAATGCGTTATTCAACTCTTCGAGGGATCTTATGAGAATGAGTTTTTCCCTTAAAGCCGGCGGCAGTTCAAGAACCTCAAGGCTGTTCCTGTCAGCGATCATTAAAACCCTGTCAATGCTTTTGCAGAGGAATATGGCTTTGAGAAGGCTTCTGTTGGCGAAGGCCCTGCCAAAATATCCGGGTTCGTCAAAAGAGAAATTGTCAGCGAGGAGAACAGTGTGCATTTTTGAAAAAACTTTCTGTCTGATGAATTATCAGAAAATTGCTTTTCAACATTGCAAAAGAATAACACGCATCAGGGGATTTATCAAGGTAACCCTATCAGGGCGCCTGTTGTGCTTTATCACTGCATTGCATATGATATTTGTATCAACGGGATTGAAAAATGATGAGTTATTTTATTTCAACAGTTACGGATCAGGAACTTAAAAAAGAGAAACAGAAAGCGCGGGACCTTCGTAAAACACAGTGGTGGAAGCACAAATGCGCTGAGGGAAAATGTTATTACTGCGGGAGTGCAGTGCTGCCTCGGGAGTTGACCATGGACCATATCATACCGGTTGTGCGGGGAGGAAAATCAGCAAAGAATAACGTTGTTCCGGCCTGTAAAGAATGCAACAGCAAAAAGAAACATTCCCTTCCGTTTGAATGGGACGAATATCTGCAACGTCTGAAGAGAGAAAAGACCGATTAATGCTGGTATTAAAGTAATACAGACTCTGCGCCACGACGGCGGAAAGTGACAATCCCTGCATAGCGGCCCGGAGTTGTTGAAGTAATTAATTCAAGATCAGGGCGTGCCTTAATTATTTCAAAAAGGTATTTACTCCGCTATGTTATGAATGATAGTCATGGTAGTTTCGCCTGGTAAAATTGGAGGAAGAATTTAACCTGCCTCTTTGATTATCCTCTCAATATCTTCTCTATCCAGAACCTCTTCTTTCATGAGCTCTTCAGCAAGCTTGTCAAGAATATTCTTTTTTGCCGATAATATTTCATCTGCTTTTAATTCGGCATCAACTATTAATTTTCTTATCTCCTGATCCATGAGCCAGGCCAGGTCTTCACTGTAGCGTTTAGGCAGAGCGAGTTCCCTTCCGAGAAATGGATGCTCTTCTCCGCGTCCCAGATTTAAGGGGCCCACTTTATCGCTCATGCCCCACTGAGCCACCATCTTCTCTGCAAGGGAAGAGGCCTCTTTTAAATCATTCTGCGCTCCGGTGCTGACGTCATTGAAGACGAGTTTTTCCGCAACTCTTCCTGCCAGGGCTACGCTCAATTTATTCATGAGATAGGTTTTAGGATAATAATGCCTGTCTTCCTCAGGCAATAATTGCGTTACACCCATTGCCATGCCTCTTGGTATAATGCTGACTTTGTGTATGGGGTCCGTGCCAGGCAACTCATGAGCAACGAGCGCATGTCCTGCTTCATGATATGCAGTAATCCGTCTTTCCAGCTCGCTGATGGTTTCTTCTCTCACGGTTCCCATCAGAATTTTGTCACGCGCCTCTTCAAAGTCGCCCGTATCAATTTTATCTTTATTCTTTCTTATGGCAATAAGGGCCGCTTCGTTTGTGAGATTCTCAAGATCGGCGCCGGACATTCCCGGGGTCCCTCTTGCGATTTTTTCAAGATCTATATCACTTCCAAGAACCTTGTTCTTTACATGAACTTCAAGGATAGCTTTGCGGTCTTTCAATCCCGGCCGGTCTATTACAATATGCCTGTCAAAACGCCCGGGCCTCAGAAGTGCCGGGTCCAGAACATCCGGCCTGTTAGTTGCGGCAATAACAATGACTTCTTCATGGGATTCAAAACCATCCAGTTCGCTCAGAAGCTGATTCAGGGTCTGCTCTCTTTCATCATGTCCGCCGCCAAAGCCAGCGCCGCGTGTACGCCCGACTGCGTCAATTTCATCAATAAAAATAATGCTTGGAGGATTGGCTTTTGCTTTCTGAAACATATCCCGCACGCGTGATGCCCCGACACCCACGAACATCTCTATAAACTCTGAGGCGCTGATGCTGTAAAACGGGACCCCTGCCTCTCCTGCCACTGCACGGGCGAGTAAGGTTTTTCCAGTGCCAGGCGGGCCTACGAGAAGGACCCCTTTGGGAACCTTGGCACCGAGCTTTTTGAATCTGGCAGGTTCTTTGAGGAATTCTATTGTTTCCTCAAGTTCTTTTTTTGCGTTTTCCATTCCAGCCACGTTTTTAAAAGTTACCTGCGATTTTTGTACATTATGCAGTTTAGCCTTGCTGGCCCCAAAAGAAAACAGACCGCCAGGGCCCCCCTGAAGCCGTTGAGCGTTTCTCATAATCAGTACCCATATGCCGATAATCAGTATCCAGGGCAGCAGGCCGACTACAAACTGCCAGAAGGGAGACATTCTTTCGGGGGGCTCAATGTTTATTATTACCCCTTTTTCCGTAAGCATTGTAAGAATATTCTCTCCCTGAAAAGACGGCAGAAAGGTCTGAAAATATTTTATGGCCCGTTCCTCTTTTTCACCTGCGGACTTGATACTGATCTCTCTTCTGAACTCCCCGGTTATCTGTGAGTTTCTTATAGTTACCGAATGTATATTGTTTAAATTAAGTTGTTCTGTGAATTGACTGTAATTGACAATATGTTCTTTTGGGCCATTCAAATTGCCAAACTGGCTCCAAAGGAGCAGGAAAAGTAACGGGAGCAATAATGCAAGAGCCATTCTCCATCGGGGGTTTTTCATCTTTTCGTTAACGTTTTGTTTAAGATCGTCCATGTAGTCTATTATACCGAAAAATAGAGATAGAATGAGAAGCACTATATTCTACCTGTCATTGCGAGAACCCGAAGGGTTCGTGGCAATCTCATTGTAAAAGACAAGATTGCTTCGCTTTGCTCGCAATGACAATCTTCTATCTCTATTTTTCGGATTATATCAGCCGATTGACATTTATTCTGAATCTGATAAAATTTTTTTATAAAAACAGCACTGTTATGTATGATATATATCATGGATGCTTTTTGAACGATCTCTTAACATTCAATCAGCATAGAATCTGTGATAATAATTTAATGGAGGCCCTTTATGGATATAATTCAGGCAATCAAGGAAAGACGGTCTATTAATTTCTTTGAGCAAAATAAGGAACTTTCTGATGGCAAGCTTATGGAATTACTTGAGCTCGCAAATCTTTCACCTTCATCTTTTAATCTCCAACCCTGGAGGGTAGTAGCTGTAAGAGAATCCGGCAGAAAAAAGATTTTAAGAAAATGCGCCTTTGACCAGCCCAAAGTGGAGGAAGCATCAGCAGTGCTGATTATAATCGCTGATCCAAAAGCAGTTGAAGAGAACATGGACAGAATGCTTGACAGTTGGCAGCAATTAGGATACATGAAGCCTGAGATGAGAGAAACCTATAATAATATGGCCCTGAATTTATATGGCACAGAAGACAGTCCCAGGAGAAAATTCTTCGCAATAAAAAATAGTGCCTTGTTTGCAATGAACCTGATGCTTGCTGCAAAAGGAATCGGCCTTGATACGCATCCTATGGACGGGTTTGATGAAGACTGTATAAAAAAAGAGTTCAATATACCTGCTGACAAAGTAATCCCCATGCTTATTGCTGTGGGACATTTGAAATCCGGAATAACTCTTCTTCCGAGGGCTTTTAGAAGAAAGACAGGAGAGTTTGTTAGTTTTGAGGCTTATTAAATTATTTAGCTTTATTGAAGGGAGAAGGCAACATTAACATGCTTAGCGGGAAAGAAGACTTGCTGCAGGCGCTTATTGAAGTATTTCTTATGGAAAAAGGCACAAATGAATTTTATTCCCATGCTGTTGAGAAATTGAATGACAATGAAGTCAGGAAAATATTTGCTGACCTTGCTGCCTGGGAAAAGAAGCACATGGATTTTATTCAGTTTCTATACCAGGCGATAAACGGAGGATATGATATAAAAGGGTTTGAAGAGTTTAATAACAGGACCGAAGCTCCGGTAACTGAGGCCGGGATTCTAGTAAAAGGACTTGAAACAAAAGCTGAAGAATATAAATTTACTGATGCAATGGGGGCTTTGACCTTAGCTATGGAAATAGAAGGCAAGGCATACAATCTTTATCATAAGCTTTCTCAGAATGCGGACGATGCCAACGCAAAGGTTGTTTTCAGGGAAATGATGGACCAGGAAGTAACTCACATCGAGCGCCTTAAAAATCTGAGACTGAAGCTGGTGAAGGTTTATCAGTAAATTATGATACATGAAAAGGGGGGGGGCTAACAATGACTGCCTTTGAAATTGCAATTAATATGGAGCAAGATGCAATAAAATTTTATAACGAAGCAGCGACTAAGGTGAAACACCCTGTCGGTAGGAAGATGTTCCTGGCCATAGCAGAAGATGAGCGCAGACATCTTGATATGCTTTCCCAGATATTCAAAGGTATTGATTTAACTATTCAGGACATAAACCCGATAAAAAACATAAAGACAATTTTTGAAACCATGAAGAGTGAAATGATGCAGATAGTCGAAGCAACAACAGATGAACTCGAAGCTTTTAAGGTTGCAATGCACATGGAAAAAGAAGGCATAGACTTTTACAAAAAAACCAAATCAGAAGCCGTATCAGAAAAAGAGAAAGCGCTTTTTGACAGACTTATTAAAGAAGAACAGCAGCATTATGATATTTTTGCCAATACATATTTCTTCCTTTCAGACACCGGCAACTGGTTCATGTGGGAAGAACATAGCATTGTAGAGGGAGGTTGAATGGGTTATACAAACATTGCTTTAAAGGACCGGATTATGGAGATGTATCCAGAGATTGAAGAGCATGGCCTTAATCTTAGTCTGGATTTTAACCGCCAGTTAAAGACCTTTGACATCAAACTCGAAAAAAATTCTCATAGCCTGGTAACCCATCTTGAGAAGAAGGATGCCGATGAATGCATGGATGGAATAAAATGCATTGGTCTGGGCATCCAGATAGGCGAATTTATAAAGAACATTGAAACATTAAAATAACAAGCACTCGGAAAGGATATCATGAAAACGACTATAATTCTGACTATGGTTTTAACATTGATACTGTCTGGAATATCTCTTTATGCGGTTGAAGAAACAAAGGTGGATGCGAAGGCTCTCTTTGAAAAGAAATGCATTCAATGTCACAATTTGGATACAGCCAGAACAAAAAGGAAAACTGCAGCAGAATGGAAAAGTGTTGTAATGCGAATGAAAAATGTTAATCGCTGTCCCATAACAGATGAAGAAGCGGAGGTTATAACAGAGTATCTGACAAAGAATTACGGGAAGTAGTTATGAATTCAAGCTGTCTCTTTATAAGCACAATAAGTTTTTTGGGAAAACTTGGCAATTTATTTAACAGCAAGTATAATGTTTAAAAAATAAATATTACTATTAAGGCATAGACATCAAAGTGGATAAGTACTATTATCTATACATAGACCGTCAATTTTTTAATATTATAAAGCAGTAGGAGGGGTATAATGAAAAAAGTAATGATGAAAAATGCATCTATTGTAAGCGCACCTGCAAAGAAAAAGACAAAGAAAAAAACCGACCTTAAAAGCCTGAGGAAGCAATATCTGATATCAAACAATATATGTAAGGTTACCTTCAGACTGCCTAAGGAAGCTGCTAATGGAGCACAGATGGTGACTATTGTCGGCGATTTTAATAAATGGAATCTGACTGAGAACAAAATGAAAAAATTAAAAAGCGGCGACTTTACCTTGACTCTCAATCTGCCCTGCAACCGGGAATACAGATTCAGATATCTTATAGATGCCAACAAGTGGGAGAACGACTGGTTTGCCAACAAATATGTCCCCAATGATTTCGGCACCGAAGATTCAGTGGTAGTGGTTTAAGAAAACCTTCAATAAAAATCTGCAGGGATGTTTTATAAAATACCCCTGTGAAAAAACAGTCTCTGGATTCTCTTTTTTCTAACAGGTATTTTAATACGGGAGGAAAGTATGGAAAACTTTTCAATAGGAGAGGTAATTGAACAGGCTGTACAGACAGAAAAACTGGGATATGATTTTTACACTACGATGGCAAAGAGATTTGAGAAGAATGAAGGCGTTAAAAAACTTTTTGATACACTTGCAGTGAAAGAATTACGTCATGAAAAGACCTTCTTGGAACTGAAGAACCTGGTCAGTGATGCAGATGTAGAGGGCTGGGAAGAAGTATCGCAATACTTAAGGGCTATTGTAGAATCAGAGTTTTTCCTTGGCAAGAATAAAGCTCTGCCATCTTTGGATCACGTAAAAACAGCAGAAGAAGCTGTAAAATTTGCAATTGGTTTTGAGAAGGAAACATTGCTTTATTTTCAGGGTATAAGAGACGCTGTCAAGGAAAAGCGTATAGTGGATGAGATCATAAAGGAAGAGAAAAGTCACATCATATGGCTGAGTGAATATTTGAGGAATCTCTGATAAAAAGGGATTAGGGGATAGGGGTCTGTTAAATAATTTTAAATAAATTCCAAATAAACTAATTTTTTTATGGACTATTCAATTAAGATAGGCGGCGAGGCGGGGCAGGGGATTCAGACAATAGGCGACACGCTTGCCAAAGTCTTTGCAAGGTCGGGCTATCATGTTTTTACCCATCAGGATTATGAATCCCGCATAAGGGGAGGGCATAATTTTTATCAGATCCGGTTATCTGAAAACCACATAACAGCATCCAAAGAAAGAATTGACATAATAGTAGCTCTGGACCGGGAAAGCATAGTTCAGCATGAAAAAGAACTGACGGAAAGGGGCCTCATTATTTATGATTCATCAGTCTTAAGGCAAAACTACAGGGAACCCCATTTCATGGAAGTGCCTTTTGAAAATATAGCAGTGAAAAGCGGCGGAAAGATCATGGCCAATATTGTCGCCGTCGGCGCTGTGCTTGGGATGCTGGGAATTGATTTAACCATCTTGCACGAAATTATAAAAGATGCTTTCAATAAAAAAGGTGAAGAGGTTGTAATGGGGAATATCAACGCCTCCAAAGCGGGACATGACTATGCTTTGACAAATTGTCAGAGATGTTCATTTTCTGCAAGGAATGTTCATAAAACACCTCTACTGCCACTGATGCTGATCTCTGGTAATGAAGCCCTCGGGCTTGGCGCTATTTCAGCCGGATTAAAATTTTATTCGGCATATCCAATGACACCTTCTACAGGAATAATGAATTATATTGCCGACAAGGAAGCAGAGTATGGAATTATTGTAGAACAGGCTGAGGATGAAATTGCTGCTATTAACATGGCGCTCGGGGCCTCGTTTGCCGGGGTCCGTGCTATGACCGGGACCTCGGGCGGAGGGTTTGCACTGATGGTTGAAGGACTTTCTCTTGCAGGAATGACAGAGACGCCGGTGGTAATTGCGCTTGCACAAAGACCCGGGCCTGCTACGGGTTTTCCAACCAGAACCGAGCAGGCTGATTTACAGTTCGCTCTCTATACAGCCCATGGTGAATTTCCAAGAATAGTATTTGCGCCAGGCACGCCTGAACAGGCCTTCTTTCTTGCAAACAAGGCCTTTGACTTAGCAGAAAAATATCAGATTCCGGTCATAATTATGACCGATCAGTATCTGGCTGATTCACAATGGACTCTTGAACGTATTGATTTAAACAGTATCAGATATACTGATTACAGGCTGAGAGGAGAGGGCTTTAAAAATCTTGCTGCATATAAGCGCCATGCGTTTACACAGTCAGGGGTAACACCTCTGGGGATTCCCGGAGACGCAAAACATTTAGTCGTAACAGACAGTGATGAGCATAATGAAGAAGGGCACATTGTAGAAGACGCTGCAACCAGAATAAATATGCTGGATAAAAGGCTGTTTAAAAAATTACCTCTCATTAAACAAGAGATCGATCCGCCTGTTTTATACGGCAACAATAATCCCGAAATCGTGCTCGTCGGATGGGGCTCTACGTACGGAGTGCTGAAAGAAGTTGTAGATATGTTTCCTGCTAAGAGAGCAGCCATGCTGCATTTCAGCGAAATCTGTCCTTTCCCAACAACAGACAAGTTTGATTATATCAAGATGTTAGATAATGCAAGTCTGGCAGTCTGCATAGAGAATAATGCTACAGGACAGTTGGCCCGGCTTATAAGGGCCGAGACAGGATTTGAGTTCAAACATAAAATTAATAAATTCGATGGAAGACCATTTATGGTTAGTAATTTATTGGGAGACTTAACTGCCTGCATTGACAGATTATAGGGGGCAGCATCCTGCATGGTGTCCTGGATGCGGCAATTACAGCATTCTTAAGGCATTCAAAGACGCAATGATCAGGCTGAATATGGAGCCGCACCAGCTTGTCATTGTTTCAGGAATAGGGCAGGCCGGGAAGTTTCCCCATTATGTTAGATGCAATACTTTCAACGGACTTCACGGAAGAACTTTACCTGTTGCCACCGGAATAAGACTGGCCAATCATGAGATGCCCGTTATGGCTTTTGCCGGAGACGGGGACTGTTATGGAGAAGGCGGGAATCACCTTATTCATGCTATCAGAAGAAACATTAACGTAAAACTATTTGTGCACGATAATCAGATATACGGACTTACAAAAGGCCAGGCTTCGCCAACAAGCATGGAAGGGATTAAAACAAAAAACCAGCCTTTCGGAGTGTTCTCAGAGCAGCTTAATCCCATGGCTCTGGCAGTTGCGCTGGACTGCAGTTTTGTGGCAAGGGGGTTTGCCGGTGAAACAGAGCATTTAACGTGGTTAATAGAAGAAGCGGTGAAGCATAAAGGATTTTCACTGCTTGATATCCTGCAGCCATGTGTAACATTCAATAAGGTCAATACATATGAGTGGTATAAACAAAGGGTCTATCACATTGAGCTTGAGTATAATCCTGAAGACAGGACCTCTGCATTCAACAAAGCCCTCGAATGGGGAGAGCGTATTCCAGTTGGAATAATTTATCAAAACCACAGAATGATATTAGAAGAAAGAATACCCATAATCAGGAAGGCCCCCCTTGTCAGGCAGTCAGTAGATTTATTGAAATTAGAAGATACGTTGAGAGAATTTATCTAATCTGTAGATTTATTTTTTTTAGAAGTTGTTCCATGGCAGCAGACGCAAGTTCCCCTATAGATCTTTCCTTTAATTCTCCATCTTCATAGAACCTGATGCAGTTTGTGTCTCCATTCAGAGCTTTCAATTCGCTTGCAGAATCTTCATTTCCCATTTGACCGAGTGCCCAGGTTGCATGGCCCCGAAGTGTATTATCAGCAGATTTAAGATAGGAGCGAATAATTGGAACAGCATAATTGACTGTTTCAGTATTGATAGCTCCTATTCTTCCCAGCGCCCGCAATACTCCGGCACAAAGCATTTTTTCATCATGGAACGATGCTATTATTGGTGCGATATCAGAGCAGAGGACCGGATTGTTTCTTACTATTTCACCGAGAATATCAGGGGCGCTCCATCCGATGCCTCCCGATTCATCCCTCATCATCCATAAAAGACGTCCTGTAATATTCCTGACGGTCTCAGGGTTGGAACTGGAGATTTCTTTTGTTGCATAACCGATTGCTTCCATGGCCCTCCATGAAGTCTGGGTATTCTTATCATAGGAAAGAGAAATCAGTATGCTTATTATTTTTTTATCAGCCAGTGCAAGTTTTATCAAAGCATCGTATGCTTTTTTTTCGAGGAGAGCAATTATTTCTTTTTTTTGAGGAGACACAAATAGAAAAGAGGCTATTGAAGTACCAGTTTTATGTCAGGCATGCGTTCTCTGAAGGCAACTCTGACACAGTCAGATTCACACTCTGCACAATAACCGATACAGCGTATAAATACTTTATTGCCTTTTATCTTTATTAATTCAGCAACGCTGTTGTGCGCTTCAAGCATCCAGTTTACGTTATGCAGAACTTCTTTAACTTTTATTTCGATTTCATTCATGTTAACTTTGCTAAAACATATTTTAGAATTTAAATATTTTATAGAAAGTTATATAAATTTAATATCGGGATTTACCCTATAGTAAGCTTGACTGCTTTTATCTGGCTTAAAAGGCTTCGCAGTTGTGTAACAAATAAAGCCAAATAAAGATTTCAGTTATTTAAAGGTTGCATGATATTCTTTAATTTTAGTAGCAAAAGCCCTTCCAAATTCATAACAATTTTTATTATCTTCAACAGAGGGCTTATATATTATTTGCAACCCTGGTTCAAAGGTCTCAAGCTTTATTCTTTTGAATTCTTCATAGGCCTCTTTAATGGCGCCACCACCCCATCCGCAGCTTCCGAATGCTCCCATGATTCTTTTTTTAGGCCGCAGTCCTCTTAAATGAGTCAGAAATTCGGCGGCAGAGGGAAAAAGAATATTATTCAGGGTAGGGCTTCCAATAAGGCATCCTCTCGATTTCCAGAATTCTTTTATGGCAACACTCATCGGCGTCGCCCGTAATTTTAATACCTTGCAATCAACCCCTTCGTCTTTTATTCCCTGCATTATGAAAAGAGTCATAAGTTCTGTGCTATGCCACATTGTATCGTAAATTATGGTTATGCGCAGGGCGGCCTGTCCGTTTGCAAGATCAAGATATTTCTGAATGATACTGCCTGGTTCCCTCCTCCATATTATTCCATGGTCCGGAGCAATCATATCAATTTTAATTCCAAGTTTTTGAATTTCCCCAATCTTGGTTTTAATAAGCTCTCCAAAAGGCATAAGTATATTTGCATAGTAGTCAACAACTGCATCATCCAGTTCCGAACGGGAAGCACACTCTATAAATTCATCATCAAAGCGGGCTGTCGTTGCAAGGTGCTGTCCAAAGGCATCCTGTGAAATAAGCAGTTTGGCTTCTCTAACATAAGTCATCATTGAATCAGGCCAGTGAAGCATGGGGGTCTCAATGAAAAGGAGGGTGTATTTTCCGGTATTAAGGGTATCGCCTGTTTTCACAATCCTGAATTTCCATTTTGAAGTATCGAAATGCCTGTCAAGCCCCTTTTTGCCTTTTTCTGTGATATAGATTGTTGCGTCAGGGGCTAAAGCCATTATTTTATCAATGCTGCTTGCATGGTCAGGTTCTATATGATTTACTACCAGGTTTGAAATCTTTGAGGGATCTGTCAGATGCTTTATATTGTTTATTGAGACGTATGAAAAATCATGTTTTACTGTATCAAGCAGGGTAATCTGCTCATCCATTATCAAATAATTGTTATACGTTGTGCCGTTTGGTGTAACATAGCCGTGAAAATCTCTCACAGCCCAGTCAATTGCGCCAACCCAAAAAATATCGGGCTTGATTTCTATCGTCTTCACATGCACCTCCTGAATAGAATATTTGTTTACAAATTTTATCAGTATAAGAAAATGCTTGCAAGTGTGAAACAAAATTTATATTATTGGGTATCAGAATATTATATTGTTTTATGCTTATGGAAAAGGGCAGGGTGCATTTGATTATTTCAGGTTTTGTGCAGGGCGTGTTCTTTCGTGCCAGCACAAGAGAAACTGCTGCAAGACTTGATTTGACAGGCTGGGTAAGAAATTTGCCTGATGGAAGCGTTGAAGTTGTTTTTGAAGGCCCTGTAGATAAATTAAAACAGGCCGTTCAATGGTGCCGTCAGGGACCACGGGGCGCCAGGGTTACAGATGTTGATGAAGTATGGCAGGATTATACAGGCGAATTTGAAAATTTCCTTGTAAGATATCACCACTAAAATACCTAAATTTTCTTGACAAAAATCTTTTGTATGATTAGAATTTCACACACTCAGGAAATTATTTAAAATTTAAGGAGGTTACGATGTATCCCGAAGATTTAAAATATCATAAAGAACATACTTGGGTAAAAGTTTCAGGCAAGAGAGCTACTGTCGGCATTACTTTCTACGCACAAGAATCTCTCGGAGATATTGTATATATTGATTCACCTGAAATCGAATCTGATGTTGAGGCAGGATCTGAGCTAACTCAGATCGAATCTACAAAGGCAACATCCTCTGTCATAAGTCCGGTGAGCGGCACCGTTCTTGAGTTTAATGAAGATCTGACAGATTCTCCCGAAGTAATCAATGAAGACCCTTATCACAAAGGCTGGATTGCCGTACTGGAGATCGCAGATGAATCAGAGCTTAACGGCTTGATGGATGCTTCTGAATATGAAAAATATCTTGAAGAAGAGGTAAAACTAAAATAATGAAGATCACTTTTATCGGAGCAGGACCAGGTGGATACGTGGGAGCAATCAGGGCTGCACAGAGAGGCGCTGAGGTTACAGTTATAGAAGAGAGTGAAGTCGGCGGCACATGCCTTAACTGGGGTTGCATTCCTACCAAAACATTAATCGCCTCAGCCGAGGTCTTGCATAAGACAAAAAATGCAGAGGACTTCGGGCTGGATTTCAGCGGTTCTGTCTTGCCGAATATTCAGAAGATCATGGAGAGAAAGAAAAAAATTGTAGATACGCAGGTAAAAGGTATCCGCGGCCTTTTTAAGTCATGGGGTATCAGGCTTATTGAGGGAAGAGGCGTCATTGTTAATCCTAAAAAAATTAAAGCCACTCTCAAAGACGGCTCCACTCAGGAAATTGACACAGACAAAATTATTATCGCTACCGGTTCAAAGCCAGCACAGATCCCTGTATTTCCTTTTGATGGAACCAGGATACTGTCCAGTGATCATGCAATCAATCTTGACGTCATTCCCAAGAGCATGATAATTGTCGGCGCAGGCGTAATCGGCTGTGAATTTGCATTCATCTACAGGGAATTCGGCTCAGACATTACAATGGTTGAGATGATGCCTCGCGCAGTTTCTACTGAAGATGAAGAAATATCAGCTCTGCTTGAGAGAGAATTAAAGAAGAATAAAATAAAATTGATAACAAACACCGGCGTACAGAAAGTTGACGTTAAAGAAAACGGCGTCACCGCAACACTCTCGGACGGAAAAACCATTGAAGCCGAAAAGGTGCTTGTCTCTATTGGACGCGCTGTAAACAGCAAAAATATCGGCCTTGAAGAAGTTGGCGTGAGTACAGGCAAGAGGGGTGAGATTATTGTTAATGAAAAAATGGAAACAAATATTGAAGGGATTTATGCCATTGGAGACGTTGTCGGTGGAATAATGCTTGCTCATCTTGCGTCGAAGCAGGGGCTTATTGCAGCTGAGAACGCCACCGGAGGCAATGCAAAAATAAAATATAATGTTATTCCTGCTGCAATTTTTACAAGTCCGGAAATAGCATCTGTAGGACTTAGGGAACATCAGGTTAAAGAAAAAGGCATTCAGTATAAAGTCGGCAGATTCCAGTTCCGCGCGCTTGGAAAGGCTCATGCCATGGGAGAAATCGCAGGTCTGTTCAAGATAATCTCTGAAGAAGGAACCGACAGTGTTCTCGGTGCCCACATAATAGGACCTCATGCATCTGATCTGATACATGAAGTTGCTGTTGCAATGGAAGGCGGACTTACAGTAAAAGATATAGCCCACACAATTCACGCACATCCCACGCTTGCAGAAGGTGTCATGGAAACCGCAGAAGATGTGCACGGCATGGCAGTCCATTGTCCGAAGAAGACGGATTAGAAAGTTCCTTGCCTGTAAGCTTGCAAACTTTCCAGCCTTCACTCTTTCGCCCTCTGACCCCTTACCCTATAATCCTTAATCCTTTCCTGCTTCTCCGCTTACCCACTTTTGTCTTGCTGTTTTTTCTGATATTAGAGAGGTGGACCCCAATGGTTGGACAGTTTTGGGGCTGAATTAAGGTGGAAACC
>DYJL01000041.1 GCA_020723105.1 Nitrospira japonica
GGTTCTTTTGCAAGAGATTATCAATCATGCGCCTCGTCACTCAACTCTACGTTATACATTTAAACTGATCTCGGAGGAGCAAGATGAAAAAAATAATATTAATAATGATAGCTATTACAGTTGTAGGATTGCATGGCAAATCACATGGTGATGAAATTTACGGATGTTATAAAAAAAATAATGGACAACTTCGTATCGTTAGTAGTATTAAAAAATGTTTAAAGTCAGAAAAATCCATTATTTTGAATCAAACAACTCAATCTGATACTTATAACAAGGCATATATAGATGCTTTAGAAGCGCGAATTGAGTTACTTGAAAATAAAAGAGCAAATTATTCGATTGATTCAAGCAAATGTTTAATTGCAGACAATAGCGAAGCCTCAGTGAATTACGTAAATGGCACCTACATGTCTAAGACCTTAATTTGGAATTGTGTAGATTATAATAATTATACTGACCAGCATATCGAACTATTTTTTACGAGTTATGATGGTCAATGCTATCGTTATCAAAACGAACATATAAGCCCGGGTATTTGTAATAATCCTGCGTCTTCACCTTCTTTTCCTACTTTTGCTGCACAAATTACAGACTTTCAACTTACTTCTGGTTTTGATGATGGCTCCTCTATAACACCGGGTTTTATGTGGTCGTACACTATTCAAAATACTGGCAATACAACGCTTTTTGGATTACAAGCCGATATTGATGTAAATCCATGCTGTGGAAGCGGTTCGGGTTTTACAGCATTAGCAGCAGGTGATAGCAAGTCCAGTGGAGGAGGCAGAGGTAATAGTCAGTTGTCTGGTCAAACAATTACAGTTACATTAAATTTAAAAATGTGGGACGGAACATTATTAGATAGCCAAACAAAATCCGTTATTAGTCCATAAAAATGTATAACAACCGCATGCACATGAATGCGTACCACAGGATGCTGTTCGAGCTTGCATGACGATGAGGTGTCCAAATCAGTTTAAGGCATTTGTTTATCATTCAGTGGTACGCATCAGTGATGCAGGCGTTATACCTTAAAATGAATAATGACGAAATCATAATGCTAAATCCAAACAAAGAAATAGAAGACTATCGTCAACATTATGCTTCTTATTCTCGTGCTGACCTTATCAAAGAAACGCTTAAATGGGTTCCTCACGCACCTCAACATATTGCCGCCAAACAGTTGATTGATGAGATGGATAAGGCAGATTCAGATCAAAAGCACCGAGAAAGTTTACAACAATCCCATCGAGCAAATAAGTTGTCAATTTGGGCAATTATTATTGCTTTATTATCTCTTCTATTATTCACAATTGATTTCGTATATAGGGATATTTTTTCTCCAAAACATGAAAATCGAAAGACCGAAGAAATAAAATCAAGACAAGAACAACAACAGTCAGCCCGAAAAACTGTTCCGAAAACCATGGGTTTCGGTCAAAAAGAAACAGATCAAAAATGATTAAACCTAAAACATTTTTGAGGGGGGGGCAAATGAAGCGGCTAATTACAATTTTATTCAGCTTTCTTTCAGCATTAGGATTGTCTTTACATGCACAAGCTGAACTAACCACTGTAGGGCAAGCTCAGTACGGCGGACAAAATTACAACTTAATATGGGACAACGACAGTCCCTTCGGTTCCATTGTCTGGCTTGACTATACCAATAATTATGATACATGGGACAACCAAATGAATTGGGCATCAGGATTAAATAACGGGGGTGTCTTGACATACAATATTGACCCTGCGTACAGCATTACATGGAGCGATGGCTGGAGACTTCCGTCGACCATTGATGGCCCGGATATTTTCGGTTATGACGGCACAACCATCGGCGGGTATAACATAACGAGCAGTGAGATGGGGCATCTGTTCTATCTGGAGCTTGGAAACGAGGGGTATTATGACACCTCTGGAAATCCAACTGGCTGCAGCGAAAGTTTGCCTTGGTGTCTGACCACCACCGGTAACTTTCAGAATCTGAAGCCGAACTACTACTGGTCGAATACGCAGTATGCTCCCAATATAAATGTTGCGTGGACCTTCTACATCAACAGTGGCTTCCAGAACATCCTCATGAAACCTAACAACCTCTACGCCATCGCCGTGCGTCCCGGGGAGGTCACTGTCGTCCCCGAACCGATGAGCTCTATTCTTTTTGTAATAGGCGGAACACTTTTAGCAGGAAGAAAGTTTGTGAGAAGGAAGGTATAACAAGTCGTTGGAGATGAACGAGGCGCACAGGACACTTTTTGAGCTATGATTACGATTTCACGTTCAAACAGTCTTTTTGCAAGAGATTCTCAATCATGCGCCTCGTCACTCAACTCTACGTTATACATTAAACCTATTGATAAACAAGTTGCTTTCATGCGGAGGTCTTAATGGGTAATCATGACAAAGAAATAAATGATCTCATCGAGGGACTAAGGAAAGAGTCCCAAACAAAAATAGATGCCGAGATTAAATCTATACGGGGGAAAGTAATTACCATAGTTGCCATAATTGCATTAAGTTTTATTTCAATTTTATTGTATAGCAATAGAGACGTTAATGAGAGTGTGATTGATCTACAGAAGGACATAATATCTGCTCAGAAAATTATACGGGAATCAATAAAGGAAATTGACGAATCAAAAAGACTTTCCACTGAAGCTCAGGCCGACCTTAAAGCAGCAAGCACAGATTTAAGAGAAACTCAGAAAATTTACGAAAAAAGAATTTCGGAGCTTAAGAAACCTGAAATTAAAATATATACTTTAACCTGGTCAAATGTAACTGGGAAGAGTCAAATCCCAGACCAAGACACTGCAATTGATATTAGATATGTTAAGGAAATTAGCGTTGAAGGAAATCTATTGAATGATAATCAAACCAATAGAAACATAGAACTAGAAGTATTAACAAGTGCATTAGAAAGTGGCAATTATCTTCACTATCATTCACAACGTTTGGAGACCGCTGGAACTGTTAACTTTGGTTTAACTCAAAAGCCCGGATTTATGAAATTACGTCTTCATGTTAATGATGGTAAGAAAGCAAATTTTAAAGGAATGGTTAGCGTCTCATATTAATTGATAAATAAATAAAATGTATAACCATGCGCTGCAGATGAACGAGTACCACAGGACACTGTTTGAGGTAGCGTTGTTATGAGGATTGCGAATCGGTTTGGAGGCATGTAGTTATCTTGCAGTGCTCCTCGTCAGTGACGCTGACGTTAGATTTTACGCAAATAAAGTAACATTGCTATACTATACGCATGGAATTTGAATGGGATCAAAATAAAGCGGCAGGGAATATAAAAAAACATGGTGTCTCGTTCTATGAAGCGGCAACAGTTTTTGGCGACTCTTTGTCTGCTACGTTTCCTGATCCCGATCATTCTACTCTCGAAAACAGATTCATCATTATTGGATTGTCAAACATGAGAAGATTACTTGTTGTTGCTCACACATATAAGAGGGGGCATGTACGCATTATAAGTGCAAGAAAGGCAACACGCCATGAAAGGAAATATTATGAAGAAGAAATCTGAAACAAAATTAGATGATGATCTCCGGGCTGAATATGATTTCGATAAGATGAAGGGCGGTGTCAGGGGTAAATACGCAAAGCAGTTTCATGCTGGTACTAATTTAATATTGTTAGAGCCAGAGATAGCTAAAGTTTTCCCCAATGATGAAGCAGTAAATGAAGCCCTAAGACAATTAATCAAGATAGCCAAAGCTCGTGTAGGTCACGCTAATTGATTAATAACATAGATTAGTTGCGTTGAGTACCATTCTCCGGGGGGAGCTTTTACAAAGTCAGAAATAAATCTGATTGATAACAAAACTTCTACTTTAGTAAGTTGCGATAAAAATTGTGGTTTATGAGTGGGCTTACAAAAAAATCTAACAACCAGATGGACGTGAACGAGTGCCACAGAACACTTTTTCAGATGAGCGGCGATTTGAGATTTGCAAATCATCTTTATGCTCTTTAACATCTTGCAGTGGCACTCGTCAGTCATCAGGGCGTTAGGTTAACGAATAGATGAGGGCTGTGAGGTGATAAAAATAATTGTACTACTTATTGCAATGTTGTTGTTTAGCTTAAACTCCTTAATGGCAGATGAGACGATGAATTGGGAAGCGACCTTGAATGAGTTTATTACAATGACGACAGATTTCGCCTGTATAGAAAAAAGAAGCCCGGCGTTAAAAGCATGTAGTATTCCGACCGACAAATGCAAAAGGTTCGCAACTCTCGTGGCTAAGAATTGTTTAGGACAGGCAATAACGTCAAGGAATCCGAGAAAACATCCAAAAGACATGACCCAAGAAGAGCTACTATCTGTTATCGATAACGCTGCGATATGTACAGGCAGGACTATACCTATCATTACCTACTATGTATGTCCAGACCAGCATGAGAAAAGCTGGGCTGGTAGCGGCGGTTATAAATGGCAAGGCGGAAGTGATCATTAGCTGAGTCAATAATAGGCCGTGGAAATATCCTTACTATAATACTGGAGGGATTTTGAAAACTATATGGAAAGTAGTCGGATTTATTGTCTTTATATTAGTCATTTCATTTGCCGGAACAATTGGGAAATTGGTGGGCAAGTCGACTGTCGGAAACTATTACGAAGGTAAACACGATGCTGAAATCAAAGAAACTCTCCTGAAAACATCAAAAGAGATAAATTCGCAACTGCCCATAATGGTTGATGATGAAACTCGGCTTGATACCACACTAGTTCTCGACAAACAATTGTACTACAAATATACACTAGTTAATATCAAACCAAATGAGATAACAGGTGAATGGGAATACCCCCCGAAAATTGTGCCAAATGTAGTTAGAGTGTAGAATAAAAC
>DYJL01000029.1 GCA_020723105.1 Nitrospira japonica
GTTTCCACCTTAATTCAGCCCCAAAACTGTCCAACCATTGGGGTCCACCTCTACTGTATGCGGCTGCGCTGAGCCACTGCCTGTGTCGGCAAGGCTTGAACCCAAAGGATAAGTATTGGTAAAGTCTGAGTCACCCCATTGATCATTCCAAGAACCATCCTTAAAAAGGAAGTACGAAATGCCATTCCCTAAAACATTTGTTACTGATCTAAAAATAAACATCGCCTGCCCTGCATCAAGGGCTATGCGGTAACCCGTGCCTGACGCGCAGGTGACTGTCACATCGCCGTTTGCATAAACAGGTGTGCTGCCGTCATGCACGCCGAAGTAAACAGGAGTGGTCGATACCGAGCAGGTAGGGATAATGGTGGTACGCACGTCAAGTGTTGAAGTGGAAGTTGCGCCATAGGCCACGCCGCTAAGAGCAACAATCAATGCAATTAATACAAAAGATAATATCCGTTTCATTTTGTTGTCCTCCGTCGTATTTGTTTTAGTTTAGTAATAAACCGTAACTGTTACCACATCAGTATATGTGCCTGACGGGATAGATCCGGATTGCAGCCGCCCATATACTGTATGCGACTGCGTTGAGCCACTGCCTGTGTCGGCAAGGCTTGAACCAACGAGAAAGGTATTATCATAATCAGAATCACCCCATGCCGTAGTGTAAGTAGAGTCTTTGTACAGGAAGTAGTCAATGTAATCGGTACCACTGAATACCCTTCTTAAATTTCCGTTAACATTATAATTTACCCCTCCGTCAAGGGCTATGTTATAGCCCACTCCATTAGAGCAACTAACTGTCACATCGCCATTCGCAGAAGCCGTAGACGAGTTATCATGCGAACCGAAGTCAACAGCCGTGGTTGACACCGCACACCCCGGAACAAGAGTGGTGGTCACGTTAAGTGTTGAAGTAGTAGTTGCCCCATAAGCAATGCCGCTGAAGGCAACAATAACTGCGATTAAAACAAAAGATAACAATCTTTTCATTTTTTCCTCCTTTAAAATGCTCTTGAGTTGTTAAAAACAACTACCTTTCTCTTATTCACGCTATGTCATACTCATCCCCCCCTTTCCCCGGCGACTCCTTTCCGGCTACAATTTAATTAAAACCATCCACATACTCAAGGTAAAATTCACATCCCGGCCGTCATCCCTCAGTCGTAACCGTACAATGTAAAGAGGGCGTTCCAATCATTCGAAACACCCTTCTGTGCTTTATTATTTCTCTGATAAGAAATTAATTCTGTCTGTCTGTCTGTCGCAAAGACAATGCCTTCATCATGCCCCATGGCCCCGGAATACAAATCTCTAGGCTTCTGATAAATCTATTGAAAGAGAAACGAAGCTACAACTGCAAAGCCGATGCTGCTATTTTGTGGTAAGACAGTTACTGTTAAGACAAATCAAGTAAAACATATATATGCAAATTTATCAAGTAAATTCAGTAGTTGCGTTGTTGCGCAAACAGGCAAACAGACGGGCATTAATTTCTTTCCCCCTTTGTATTGTCAATTTATTTTTAAAACCGAATTTCTATGTTATAAAATAGTCGATGACCCGTTTATTCCTACCATCCGAAAAGCTTGCCGGCGAGAAAATAATAATCGCTGGAGAAGAGGCGCGGTATCTTTCGCTTGTGCTTCGCCTGAAACCCGGGGAACAGATCACTGTATTCGACGGCTCCGGCTACAGATACATTTGCAACGTTCTTCAGGTTCACAAGAAAGAAGTAGTCGTTGAGAAGATAAAGAAGGAACCCTACTCTGCTGAATCTCCTGTTTCAATCACGCTCGCGCAGGGGCTGCCCAAAAGCGACAAGATGGATTTAATAGTCCGGAAGTCGACTGAGCTCGGGGTCAATAAAATTATTCCGCTTGTAACGGAACGTTCACAAATACGGCATACTGATAAAGTTGAGAGATGGCGGAAGATCGCGCTCTCGGCGTCACAGCAGTGCGGGAGGGAGAAGATTCCGGAGATTGAGGAGGTTATGGGGATTGAGGAGTTTTTAAGCGGAATCCATGAAGTAGGGGCACGGCATGCCGTGCCCCTACAAATCATCTTCTCCGAAGAGCAAACAGAACGAAATCTGAAAAAGATACTGACCGGTTTCAAGGGCGCCCGCCATCTTATTCTTCTCATCGGCCCTGAAGGAGGTTTTACTCGCAAGGAAACAGACCTCGCAGTTGAGAAAGGCTTCCTCGAGGCCTCACTCGGTCCCCGCGTCCTCCGCACTGAGACCGCGCCGCTGACTGCAATGAGTATTATTCAGTATGAGCTTGGCGACATCGGCTGATCTTTTACGCCGCGCGCACGTCAACCACCCTGTCGACCGGCACCGTGATCCATCCCTCTTCCGATTTCAGATAAATCTCGGTCTCCCCGATCTCGATCAATACCCCCCGGTATGTTATATCGCCGGTGACAACTTCAACCTGTTTGCCAATTAATTCATGTATCATGATTTCCCACTTAAATTTTTTACAAACTCACCGCCCAGAAGAAAAATACACGATATATAATACGTCCAGAGGAGAAAAAGAATAAATGTAGTGAGCGAACCGTATATTGCACCTACGTAAGAGACATTCTTTACTACCCATGTAAAAAAATGTTTTGCTAATTCCCACAAAACAGTAACAAGCAGTGCCCCTGCAAACGCATCTTTCACCAGAATCTTCCCCTTTGGGACAATTTTATAAATGGCAGTAAATGTTGCCAGCACCAGGAGAAACGGGGCAATATATTTTATAAATATACCGGCCTTATAACCTATTTCCATATTTAAAACATTTCCCCTGAAGGTGCCGGCCAACGAACTGACTGTGAAAGAAAGAAACAGGAAGAATATTACCAGAGTCACGATAATAATGGTCCAGAGAAGAAATAAAAGAAAATGTCTCCTTTTAGGGGCCTTGAATATTACATCCATTGCGCGTTCAAGAGAAGAAAAAAGTTGAATAGAAAGAAAACCGTAAATGAAGATTGTAATCCAGCTTATTCCCTTATAGGTAATAACATTTCTAAGTTCATTAGTAACTCCCGAGGTAACAGATGGGAAAAAACTGATAAGCCTTGAAAGGGAAAAACGATAGACCTCTTCACTTTCTCCCATTATATGACCATAAAGGGCGATAATTAAAAGACTTAAAGGAACCATTGACAATATGAGAAAATATGCTATTGACGCTGCAAGATAAAAACATTCATCCCTGAAAAATGCTGTTACACTTTTGCCAAAAATTTTCAAGAGATACATCTACTGTCTCTTTTTCTGTCTGACATAGAACTCCACAGGAACCCCTTTAAAGGAAAACCGTTCCCTTAGTTTACTTTCCAGAAACTTTATATACTGTTCTTTTATTCCATCTTTAAAGTTTGTAAATATTACAAAACCGGGAGGATTGATTTTTATTTGCGTAATATAATATATCTTGACCTGCTTGCCTTTATATAGCGGCGGCTCCTGAACTGCAAGTGTATTGATGAGGAATTGATTCAGCGCATGTGTATCAATTCTTTTTGAGCGCTCCGAAATAATCATATCCACAAGAGGGAAGAGTTTCGTAAGCCTCTGTTTGCTCATTGCTGATATGGTTAAAATCGGCACGTAGCGCATAAACCACAATTTTTGATATACCTGTCTTTCAACATCTTTCACAGACAACATATTTTTATCAACGAGATCCCATTTATTCAGAAGAATAACAGCTCCTTTCTTCGCATTAAACACAAGGCCGGCTATTTTCTGATCCAGCTCAACAATCCCTTCCGATGCATCAAGTACCAGCAGCACAATCTCGCAGCCTTCAATATTTTTCAACGTTCTCAAGAATGAATATCTCTCAACGGTCTCTGCCATCCTGCCTTTCCTGCGTATTCCTGCAGTATCTACGATTATATATTTCTTCTTGTAGTACGAGCAGACTGAATCTACTGCATCTCTGGTTGTTCCTGGAATAGGGCTGACAATCATCCTTTCCTTGCCAAGCAGGGAATTGACAAGGGTTGATTTACCAACATTAGGCCTTCCCACAATCGCAATTCTTGGATGAAGAGTTTCCTCATCTTCACCTTCTGGCAGTAATGAGACAATACTATCCATAAACTCTTCATATCCATTTCCATTTAAAGCTGATAAGGGAAATAAATCTACGCCGAGAGAATAAAAATCATAAAGAGCTTTCTCCTTCTTGGGACCATCTATCTTATTTACAGCATAAAGAACCCTCTTGCCATAATGTCTCAGTTTATCTATTAAATCCATGTCATGCGGGAGCATCCCATTTTCAGCATCCAGCAATAAAATAATGATGTCTGCTTCTTCCACAGCAAGAAGAACCTGTCTGTTAACCTGTTTGATAAGGTCCTCATAAGGCTCTTGCTGAAATCCCCCGGTATCCACTACTAAAAACTTTTTATTATCCCAGGAAGCCTCACCATAAAGCCTGTCTCTCGTTATTCCGGGAACATCTTCTATAACAGCAAGTCTCTTTCCCACCATCCTGTTAAAGAGTGTGGACTTACCGACATTTGGTCTTCCAATAATTGCAATGACTGGTTTAGGCATTTTATTAACCTTGATTATATCAGCTTCCGAATATTTATCCCGCAACCGCAGGATGTGTTTTGTAATTCAGGGGCTCCGGCAAGGAATTATAACAAAGAATTTTCAGAGAAAAATAGATTACATAGACTCATTTTTTAATTGACAATGGCTGGTCTTTCTGTTATAAATTTAAAACAGTCATATAATATTTTCCTGAAATACCATATGGAAAAAAGAGCCTTCGACAGAATTCCTTCAAATGCAGATATAAGATTATGTTTTGAGAATGATATTAATACCGGCAAACTGATAAATCTCTCCAGAAACGGCATGCTTATAAACACAAAAGTGTGCTTCCCGCTGAAAACTCAATTTGAAATTCTTCTGCCCATGGAAGAAGAAATCCTGAGAATTCCTGCAATAGTTACCAGACTGTTAAGAAAAGGAGACAGCTATGACAGCATAGGTGTTGAACTTTTGGAAGCTCCTGCAAAATATTTTGAATTTATAGACAGTCAGACCAATTTTATTAAAACCAGCAAAAAACCTATAAAGACTTTTGTATGCACTGTTTGTAATCATGTAGCCTTCAACACAGCTCCAATTAATTGTCCTTTCTGTTCAGGCTCCATTGACAATTTCGCCGATACTTCCAGCGCCGTAAACGTTTTAGAGAACTTTAAGGTACTTACTGAATTTGAAAGGAAACATTTTCCCATAATAACTATTTCTAAAGAATACGGCCCGGACCAGGATTGCAAATATATAAACGTTCATGTCAAGATTGGCGAAATACAGCATAAGATGGATGTTGACGACCACATTGCTTTCATAGATCTTTATTTAAATCATCTGCACCTCAACAAAAATTGCATCGCAAGGATCAATATGAGTTGCCATATAATGAACCCTGAGACAACTTTCCGTCTTAATGACGTAACACCCGGAATCCTTACCGTTATCAGCAATTGTAACGCCCACGGAAGCTGGATGGCTGAGACAAAGATTTAGGACTTAATCGCAAGACAATATCTTTTCAGCAAACTGACAAAATACCTTCTGATAAGTATAAGTCCGGGTATTTTTAAAGTAAGCAACCTTCCCCATAACTGGTATTCTCCCAATATGCTCTATTACCTGCGGATTTGTCTTTACAGAGATATCGTTACCTGTCTTAAGGGCATCGTTCAGTACAACACCAAGGACCTTTATCCCTCTGTTTCTGGCGGCTTCAATGGAAAGAAGTGTATGATTGATTGTTCCGAGCCCTGGTCTTGCTACAATTACAACAGGCAGTTTTAAATCTTTTATGAAATCCAGAAAAAGATAGTTTCTCCAAATTGGGACCATTATTCCCCCTGCCCCTTCGACAAATGTAATATCATACTTGTCTGACAATTGCCGGTAGGCAGAAAATATTTTCTGCCTGTTGATCACAACACCTTCAAGGTCGGCTGCAACTGCAGGTGCCACAGGCTGTCTGAATCTGTACGGGTTAATAGAATTAAGGGGCTCGTCTACTTCAGCGGCGCAGATCAGTTTCAGTGCATCCGCGGGAACAAGCCTTCCATTCAGGGACCTGCAGCCTGTCTCTACAGGTTTCATCGGACAGACAGAATACCCCAATTTTTTCAGCGCCGTTATTAGCCCCACAGCAACAAAAGTTTTTCCAACGCCTGTATCTGTACCTGTTATGAAAATGCCTTTGTGCATACGTGTTTTCCCTTAACTCCGAATCCGAAAATCATTATTCAGTTTACGTCATCTCCCAACATGCTTTTGCGATGCAGGTTTTCTGAACTTTCAATTTTGATTTCTTTTCAAGGCCTTTCATCTCTCTGTCTTTTTCCTCAAAAAGCTGTCTCTTTTCCTGGGCTATTTTATCGGCAAGATGACTGTAGGACATTTCAAATTTATGGATGTTCTTTCTTGCCTCCTGACGCTCTTCAAAGTTCAAAGCCCTCTGTTTTTTCCTTTTAGCTTCACTAAGTTCTGCTTCCTTTTCTTTTAACTCATTATAAAGTTTCAGCAAAACCTCCTCAGCGTACAACTCCAGTTTATCGAGTTCAGCGTCATAATATTCTTCATTTCTGACGCCGATTTTTTCTGAAAGGTTATTTTGAATCTCTGCAAGCGCTGATTCTATCAGGTCATCATCCGGCACTCGTATAGAATTAATATCCGCATCCGTAATATCCTTTTCTTTTGCCATTATATTTACCAGTTTCTCTGCCAATTCCTGCTTGAGAATAATCCACTCATTTTTATCCCATACAAGAACAACATGTATTAGATGTTCTTCTGTATCCAGTCCCTCAAAGGCAAATTTATATACCATCCAGAAACCGTTTTTGCCGATATATGGCTCAAACTGAGATATTTTGTGTTCACCTTCTGTGTAACAGAGTCTAATAAATCGCATCTTATCAGACTGCATCTCTTTGGTCTTCCGGATCACAGCGTTGGTGAGAGCATGCCCAAGATGTACTCTTTTGCCTTCTTCATCTTCTGAATATCTGCCGACATAATATTGTCCCGGCGACAGCCTTTCTTTGGCCTGAGCATCAATTCCTTTAGGGATGGAATCAATTTGCAGCCTGCATATTCCATCTGTCATTTCAAACTGTTTAATCTCCAGGGCGCTTATAATCAGTCTTGCAAGCATCATGTCAATAGCAGATATATCTTCTCTGACCTTTTTGTTAATAACCTTGAATCGCGCCCGCACTTCATCGTCAAAATGCTCAAGAAGCTTTGCCCGTGTCTCAAGCATTCTCTGATTGATCTGCTCTGAAAGGTCCTCCTGGAGTCTGTCAAATGCGGTGTTTATTTCTTCTTCTGTCCGGCAGGACTGGTATATATCAAGAATGCGCCGCTCAAAATCAACTCCCGAACCGATTGTGCCGAGGATTTCGTCTGAGGCTCCGAAAACACCATTGAAAAGCCTGAATTTTCTATCGAGGAGTTCAAAGACTCTTTTGTCGGCCGCATTTGACCTATTAAGAAAATTAAGGACGACAACATCATTTTTCTGCCCGTATCTGTGACATCTCCCAATCCTCTGTTCCACTCGCTGGGGATTCCACGGCAGGTCATAATTGATGACAATATTACTGAACTGAAGGTTTATGCCCTCAGCCCCCGCTTCTGTAGCAATCATAATTTTTGTATGATGATTAAACTCGTGTATCAATGCCTCTCTTATGACAGCCTCCCTTGAAAGCAAGCCTTCACCCTCATGCCTCACTCTTTCTTTTCCCCACAGGGCATAAGCTCTTTTTGCTATCGGACCTTCATTCGTTCCGTTGAAGATTGTTATCTGGTCTTTATATCCGTTACCGGAAAGAAGTCTTAAAAGATAATCCTGTGTTCTTCGCGATTCAGTAAAGACAACCGCCTTTTCATTACACCCCATCTTTCCCGCATGAGAAAAAGCCTTTTCAAGCGCCATAAGCAAGGCATCGCCCTTTGCGTTTTTGTATATGGATTCAGCAAGATTTTTGATGGCAATCAGTTCTTCTTTTTCTGATACCAGTTGTTCTGATGAAAATGTCTCTTTAACGACTGTATTTTCTTTTCTTTCTTCTTCATCGTCTTCAACAGATTCGCCATCTTCCCTTTTTGCTATCTCTTCTTTTTCTTCTTCGTAACCGTCCACATCATTTACCAGTTCTTCGATGGATTCAGGCGACAGTCCCTTGATCTGTTTTTCAATGTTATCCACAATACTCTGAAGGGTTTTGGCAATTGCAAAGCTTGAACTGGCAAGAATCTTCCTGTATATCAGAATCATAAGATGTCTTTGTTTGGTGGGAATAGCTGCTACTACAGGTCGTTGCAGGTATTCGGATACCCTTTCATAAAGCTCAAGTTCTTCATCAGTCGGGGTAAAATCTTCCACCATCGAAATGCGGTTTGTATATGGAATATATTCCCGAACCTGTCTCCTGATCGTCCGTACAGCAATGGATGATATGCGTTCTTTTAATAATTCAAGATTATTGGGTTCATGCCCGCTTAAGTCAGCCATGAATTTTACTTTAAAAGCATACTCAGAACCGAATATCCTCTCATCGATAAAGCTCGTAAGCCCGTAAAGCTCCATCAGAGTATTCTGTAACGGCGTGGCCGTTAAAAGTATCTTGGGCATCCCTGTGAATATCTCTTTCAGCTTCTTTGCCTGTATACTGCCCGACTTCTTGTAAACATTTCTCAGGCGATGAGCCTCGTCAATAACCACTAAATCCCATTTCCCTGCTGAAGCAATCTCTGGGGACTTTTTTGATGCAAATGGTATCGAGGTTAGTACTACTTCAGACCTGTCAAAGGGATTCTTTTTACCGTTCTTTTTGGACAGCCTGTATTCAAAACCATCAACTATGACGCATGGGATGCTGAACTTTTCCAATAACTCATTCTGCCACTGTTTTCTAATAGAGGCCGGAAGAACTACGATAATCTTCCGCTTTCCTTCAGCCCATAACTGACAGATAATAAGACCTGCCTCAATGGTCTTCCCCAATCCTACCTCGTCACATAGGATCGCCCCTTTTGACATGGGGCCTTTAAACGCAAAAAGCCCGGCGTCAATCTGATGCGGGTTCAGATCAACCATTGCAGACGAAAGCGGGGCCTCCATTTTTCGCATGTCGTTTGAGGCGCGCTTAAGAGTGAGTTCGTGGGCTATCAGGATTTGGTGGAATGGAGGAAGTGTCATTGCCTGTTTATATCTTTCCCTATTATCTTAACCTGACAAAACGACATAAATTGATCTACTTGTTGAAATATTTGATTATGTTTTCACAAAGGTCCTTACAGGCTATTTCCAGTATTTCTTCCTCTATATTGTATGTTTTGTACCACATTTTGTTCTTAATTCCTTCTCTGAATTGTTTTAGTCTTTCCCACTCTTTTTTTATATGATCAAAACGGGTAGAGTCTAAAGATATAACAGGTGCTACAGAATAGAAATACGCCATTCCTATGGGTGGGGTCTCTTTAAGTTTATCCCCTAACGCTAATAAAAGTTCTTCGGCAGTACCTGAAGGTGCTCTTTGTGATTTATCTTCAAGGTTAATAGTAGGTGTTCCCAATGTATGCCTGAAGACTGCGATTACAATGTCTGTCTTTGAAACCTTATCCTCATTGACTAAATCCTGTGGATATCCAGGTTGAGAAGGTAGCGTTTCCCAACCATCAACAATTATGCGTCTACCACATCTTTCCTCATGACTATTTCTTCTGAATATTGTTTCCAGTTTGTCCATTAACAGTTCTCTTTCTATCTTGACATCAGAAGGTGATGATATTAGCACTTTTATTTCTTCAAATGTTTTCTTTGAGAGGGATGTTTTTTTTAATTTTTCTTTTTTAATATTTTTATCAGTTTCATCATAATTAGAACTTAACTTTATGTCTTCCAACATTACGCCTAATATATTCCTAAATTCTTTTAAGCCACTATCAAAGAAAAATCTATGGTCTGTATTCTCATCAATTACCCCCCAAGCAGAATAATTGACATTATTTATGTCATCAAGATAATGGCTCTTATCACCAAATATTTTTCTAATTATCATTTCAGTTCTCTTTTGAAGTTCACCAAAATCATCTTGGTTCTCGTAACTGACTATCTTGGCTGATTCGATTAAATTTTCAAGTAATTCAATTTTATTCATAATATATTTACTCGCCTCACCTTTCAGCTTTTTAATATATCTACCCGAATTTCCTCATTGTATCTGGTAACCTCCAAACAAATTCCATCCCTCAAACCTTCCCCAACAACTCAAAATACTCTTCCCTGCTCATATTTTAATTCTCTTCAAAAACTCCACCAGAATTTCCTCTTTTATCCGATAGCCTTTCTGGATCAACTCGAGCGTCAATAGTTCAGCGGATTCTTTATCAAGCTGCCCAGATTTAAAAGAATCCCATAATATGCCAAGCGTTCCCTTTGGTTTCAGCCCCTTCAATTATTCCAGCCCAAATGTAACTCTTAAAGCCGAATCTACTGCTTCAAGAGATGGTAAGCTTCCGAGCACCTTGTCAATTTCGTTATGTTTCACGGTTGCTAAATTATCTGTCATTATTACTGAATCCATAAGTATGCCAGTGGATTTCCCCTGTTCCGAATCTTTATTAATTCGTAAGCGGCTGGGATGTCCATCACGATTTAAGTTGCTCGTTATCATAGCCACGATAATCTGCTCTAATCCCGTGTTCAGATTGTCGGCCTGAACAATTAAGGCTGGACGGCGTTTTGCTGTTATAAGGTCTGAATTTGGAAATAGGACTAAAACCACTGTGCCCTTTTTAAACTTTGTCATAAAGCTCCATTCCCGGCGCATTCCAGTCATCTTCAAATGTAAGCAGCCTGCCTCTCAAATCATGCGCATCTTCTTTTGTTATGCCCCGTGATTTAAGGTCTACTGATTCGCCATTCTCGATAAACGTTACAAGAACGTCACATTCTTCCACTTGAGGTTTTTCGTAAAGCTCAAATCTCCCATGGCTATAATGTCCCTTAACAGTTTTCAACATATTGCACCTCCTTCTTTATTTCTTTTTTTCAGTTCAGTCCCATTATTAAGAATTCATGATCTTCCGTTCGCTTATTATATCAAACATCGTTATTCATCATCTTCATAATGACTTTCCACAAACGTTGATTTATATAAATCCATTCCTGTCCCGGCAGGGATAAGCCTTCCCATGATAATATTTTCCTTTAGCCCTCTAAGCCCATCAACTGCACCGCTGATTGCCGCATGTGTCAGTACCTTTGTTGTATCCTGAAACGAAGCTGCCGATATCCAGCTACCAGATGATAACGATGCCTTTGTGATACCCAGGATTATGGGCTTACCGAGTGCGGGTTTGCCGCCATCAAACTGGACTTGAGTATTTTTCTCAATAAACAATTGTCTATGAACGGTCTCTCCTCTTTGAAACAGTGTGTCTCCGGGGTCTTCAATCTTTATCTTCTCAGTCATCTTTCTGATAATTATCTCAAAATGCTTGTCATTGATACAGACTTGTTGAAGACAATAGGGGATCTGAAGTTCGTTTAAAAGAGCCGACTGAGCCGCTCTTAATCCAGCTTCTTCAAGAATACTGTGAATATTTATTGAAGAATTATCTTTCGACTTTCTCGCCTCAAATAGTTCAGCTATTCTCGGTAATCCGATTAGTATACCGCCCAAATGTTTGCTTCTCATCATAAGCTGTGTCCCCGGCTCACCGATAGATTGTGCCGCAATAATTCCAACTGCTTCTCCGATAGTTACAATCTCACCTTTTGAAAGGTCTTCACCATAGCACCGTGCACAGACGCCATTTCTTGTTTGACATGTGAGCACAGACCTAATCTTTATTTTGTCAATACCTGCTTCAAATATATTCTTTGCCTTTGTCTCTGTTATTTCTTTATTCGGCAGTAAAATAATTTCCCCTGTTACAGGGTGAATAATCTCATCTGCGGAAAATCTTCCGGTCGTCCTTTGCTCAAATGATAAGACAGGGGTATCTTTAATATGTATTGCTGATATGAAAACTCCATCTAAAGTGCCACAGTCTTCTTCAGTAATCACAATATCCTGCGTAACATCCACAAGTCTTCTCGTTAGGTATCCTGAATTAGCTGTTTTTAGCGCAGTATCTGCCAGACCCTTTCTTGAGCCATGTGTCGAAATAAAATATTGAAAGGAAGAAAGACCTTCCTTTAAGCTTGCAGTAATAGGTGTCTCATTGATTTCCCCGGACGATTTCTCTACAAGCCCTTTCATTCCCGCAAGACATGCTAAATAATCAAAGCTGCCTCTGGCTCCTGAATCAACAAACATATGAATGGAATTATCAACCTTGCTAAATGCATTCTTGGTCTCATCTGAAATGGCTTTCGATGCCCTGCACCACAAATCAATAACTACTTTTTTCCGTTCACCCAAAGTCATTACTGGCTCACCGTGCTCATCAATATCCGATGATTCATAATATTCTTTTTGCTTCTTATGAGCGTCTTCAATAATGAATTGTTTATCAGCCGGAACGATAACGTCATCCAAACAAATTGACAAGCCCGATTCTGTTGCATACTTAAAGCCAAGATTCACAAGCTTATTTAAGAAGTCTACAGTATCCTGTTTCCCAAATGCGTGAAATAAATATTTGATGATATTCTGAAGGTCATCTCTCTTGATGGTCTTATTAACAGTGGAAACGGGAACCCGCATGGCAAAATCTCCATGAAAAGTATTCTACCCGTGGTTGTCTCAATAATTTCGTCATTCATCCGCAGTCTTATTCCGGTATGGGCATCAACCACTCCGGTATCGTAGGCAATTCTCACTTCCTGTTGATCAGCAAAAATTATCCCGCTATTAAGAGAGCAAGGCTTGTCCTTTGTGAGGTAGTAAATACCTAAAATCATGTCCTGGGTAGGTGTGATTATAGGTTCTCCATTAGAAGGATTCAGGATATTGTTAACAGACATCATTAACGCCCTGGCCTCGACCTGCGCCTCAATTGAAAGAGGAATATGCACGGCCATCTGGTCACCGTCGAAATCCGCGTTGAATGCCTTGCAGACAAGAGGGTGCAGTCTTATCGACTTGCCATCTGTCAGTACCGGATCGAACGCCTGTATTCCAAGACGGTGTAGAGTTGGAGCCCTGTTAAGCAGAATGGGATGCTCCCTGATGACCTCATCAAGGCAGTCCCATATAATATCTTCACCCATTTCAATAAGCTTCTTCGCAGCTTTGATTGTTGTAACAACTCCCTTTTCCTCAAGCTTGCTGAATATATAAGGTTTGAACAGCTCAAGCGCCATGGTTTTGGGAAGCCCGCACTGGTGGAGTTTGAGTTCCGGGCCAACAACTACAACTGATCGTCCCGAATAAGTCCAACCCGTTTGCCGAGAAGGTTTTGCCTGAAGCGTCCTTCCTTACCTTTAATCATGTCACTAAGTGATTTAAGCTGTCTTTGGGTTGTTGCCTTAACAACCCTGTTCCTCCTGCCGTTGTCAAAGAGCCCGTCAACTGACTCCTGCAACATCCTTTTTTCATTGCGGATAATAACGCTCGGGGCATTGAGCTCCATCAGTCTCTTTGTTCTGTTATTCCTGTTTACTACTCTCCTGTAGAGATCATTGAGATCGGAGGTGGCGAACCTTCCGCCTTCAAGAGGAACAAGCGGACGGAGGTCCGGAGGAAGAACGGGAATAACGTCCATTATCATCCACTCGGGTTTGTTGCCTGATCTTCTGAATGCCTCTATAATCCTTAACCTCTTTGCAATCTTTGCCTTTGTCGTCGCTGAGTGTGTTTGTCGTAAATTCTGCCTGAGTTTTGTGGACAAGTTTTCAAGATCAATTTCCCTGAGCAGTTGCTTGACTGCCTCCGCGCCGATTCCGGCTTTAAACTTGTCGCCGAACTCCTGCACATACTTTCTGTATTCTTCATCGCTCAGGAGGTCATTGTCTTTCAACTTTGTTTCACCGGAGTCAACTACAACATAACTCTCGAAGTAAAGCACCTTTTCAAGCTGACGCATGGTCATGTCGAGAAGAGCACCGAGTATGCTTGGCCTGCTTTTTAAAAACCAGATGTGTGATACCGGAGCTACAAACTCTATGTGGCCGAGCCTTTCACGTCTTGCCGTTGCCTGAATGACTTCAACGCCGCATTTGTCGCAGACTACACCCCTGTGTTTCATTCTCTTGTATTTGCCGCAAATGCACTCCCAATCTTTTACGGGCCCAAAAATTTTTGCGCAAAAGAGACCGTCTCTTTCGGGCTTAAATGTACGATAATTCATGGTTTCGGGTTTTTTTACTTCTCCGTAAGACCATGCCCGTATTTTTTCAGGAGAGGCAATTTGAATTTTTATTGCAGAAAAACTGGCAGGATTTTTCGGTTTATCAAATATTGCATAAATGTCTTCCATAAATAGTCCCCGTTAAAATGTATTAATAGATTATAGACAATATAGAAGGAAGAGATAAAGTAAAAATTAGAGCGGTAGAACTATGTAGGGTAACCGCCGACTTTAGCCTACGTTTTAAATTAAAGCGCCCTTAAGGCTGCGAATACATAAAATCACAAAATCCTTGAATCCAGATTAAATACCTGCCCTGTTATCCCTTTCGTCTCTGAAAGATAACATATAAACTCTACCACGTTATCAGTATTTGAAAAATCTTTTACAAGACTGTCTTTAAGCGCAATTCCTTTTGCCTTATCACTTGAAGATCTTCCCATATCAGTAAGCAGGTAACCTGGAAGCACGGCATTAACCATAATATCGTATACACTCAACTCACTCGCCGCACTCATTGTCAAACCGATAAGTCCAGACTTTGACGCAGAATAAGCTGGTAAACCTGCTTTGCCTTTCAGTCCGGCAATGGAAGAAATATTTATAATATGTCCGCCTTTTTTTTCTGTCATGAATGGCGCTACCGCATGAATAAAATTAAAGGGGCCCTTGAGATTGGTATCGACCACTTCATCAAAGTCTTTCTCCGATGTTTTCAACAATAGAGCTTCTCTGGTAACTCCGGCATTATTCACAAGCACATCAATCCTGCCCCATTTTTTTATCACCTCATCTACAAGAACCCTTACTTCATCAAAAACTCTGACGTCAGCCCGCAATACAACTGACTTACCGATGCATGAAGCAACATCCTCTGCTTCCTTCTCTCTGCCCTTATAGTGCACAACAATCTGATGCCCTCGTTTGCCTAAAGCAAGAGCGATTGCTTTTCCAAGTCCTCTTGATGAGCCAGTGATTAGACAGACCATAATTTAAATTCAGACGAGCAATGAATAATCAAGATTTAAATTTCTTTAATATATCCAAAACTCTGTCAATATCCTCGTTAGCATGAGCTGCTGTTACGGAAAATCGTATCCTGCACCTGCCTTCCGGTACTGTCGGGGGCCTTATGGCAGGGGCAAATATTTTTTCTCTGACAAGTTGCTTGCTCATCTTCAAGGCATGTTTTACATCACCAACCAAAACTGGAATTACAGGAGTCTCCGAATCAAGAGTATCATAACCAAGACTTACAAGGCCTTCATACAATCTCTTCCTGTTCTTCCATAACCTTTCTCTACGCTGTGCCGATTTAAACTCAACAATATCAATTGCTCTTGTACATGCCTCTGCGACCGCAGGAGGAAGCGACGTTGAATAGATAAAACTCCTGGCTTTGTTAATCAGGATTTTCTTTAATTCCCCTGAACCGGCAACGAAAGCTCCGAAACATCCAAGGGCCTTACTGAACGTTCCCATTTGTATCACACGTTCTGAATCTGCAAGCCCGAAATGCTCAAGCCCGCCTCTGCCGGTTTGCCCTGTCACGCCTGTTGCATGCGCATCATCAAGCATCAACAAGGCGCCATATTTTCCGCATAGAAAAAGCATCTCTTTAAGCGGCGCAATGTCGCCGTCCATACTGAAAACTGTATCAGTAACAATCAACCTTCTCCCAACTGTCTTGCTCTTCTTTAAAAGAGTCTCAAGATGATTCACATCCCTGTGCCGGAAAATCTTCAATCCTGCCTTTGAAAGCCTTATGCCATCAACAATACTTGCATGATTGAGTTCATCACTTAAAATCAGGGCATCCCTTCCTGCTACAGCAGGAATTATCCCTGTGTTAGCCGCATACCCTGTGTTGAATACAAGCGCTGCTTCTGTCTTTTTGAATCTTGCGATTCTCTGTTCAAGTGTTATATGGGGCTGCCAGGTACCACTCAGAAGTCTTGACGCCCCTGCGCCAAAGCCATACTCCTTTAACGCCTTTATTGCAGCTTTAATAACAGAAGGATGGCAGGATAAATTCAGATAATCATTTGAGGAGAAATTTACATAACTTTGACCGGTTACTGAAATCTTTGAATCACTGGATGATTCAATGCAGGTGAGTTTTCTGAGGAGATTATTCTTACTGAGTTCCTTAAGTTCGTCTTCAAACCATTTCACATTTTTTCAATCTGAACTCTGATTTAATAAACCCCTTCTCTCTCGTCAGGAGCCCATATATATTTATGTATCTGCAACTGCACTCTTACAGGAAGGTTGTCATGCAATACCCAATTGACAAGATCCTTTGGAGAAAGTATTCCATAGGCAGGCGACATGAGGATATTATCAAACCTCTCAATCAGCTTATTGTCTGCAATCACATCCTTGGCCCACTTGTAATCAGATTCATCCATCAAAACAAATTTAATCTGGTCGGTCTTTTTCAGAAAATCAAAATTCTTGGCTCTCATTCTTTCACTCATCCCGCTCTTGGGAGTCTTATAGTCCATAACTATATTAAGCCGTTTATCAAGACATCCAATGCAAATGGAGCCGTTTGTCTCTATAAGGACATCGAACCCCTTATCCATAAGGGTCTTTATCAGTTGGGGAGTCTCTTCCTGCAGCATCGGTTCGCCACCGGTGAACTCAACACATTTGACGCCGTATTCTTCTATCTTGGTGATTATTTCCTCGTCAGAGATTTCCTTGCCGTTGTAATACGCATAATTGGTATCACAATAAGTGCATCTCAGATTACAGCCAGCCAGCCTTATAAAGGTGCACGGAAGCCCTGCGTATGTTGATTCACCCTGTATGCTTTTAAATATCTCGTTGATCTTCAGCATGCTTATAATTACGATACGTCAAACCTTGCATTAAATTTGAATACGGTTATTATACCACGAAAAACCTTGACAACTGCAATATTGTAATAGTTATAATCCAGCGATGATACGGAGACATGTATTTTCCATATTAGTTCTTCTGATGTCTTGCCTTTCTACCTCAGACTCAATTGCCGATATAATCGCTATTAAAACTGAAGGCGTCGTAAATCCGGTCATGTCAGAATTCATATTAAAAAGTATTGACGATGCGGAAAAAGAAAAAGCGAATGCCATAGTTATCGCACTTGATACACCCGGCGGACTGGATACCTCGATGAGATCCATCGTTAAAAAAATAATCTCAAGCAATGTTCCTGTAATAGTTTATGTATCTCCAAGCGGAGCCAGGGCTGCCTCTGCAGGTGTATTTATAACCCTTGCAGGACATGTAGCTGCCATGGCGCCTGGTACAAATATAGGCGCAGCTCATCCGGTAGCCGTGGGTGAAAAGATGGATAAAACCATGGCTGAAAAGGCAACGAACGATGCTGCTGCCTATATCAAGTCCATAGCAGAGAAAAAAGGCCGAAATATCGAATGGGCAGAAAAAGCTGTCAGAAAAAGTGTCTCCATTACAGAAAATGAGGCCTTGAACCTGAAAGTCATAGACCTTGTGGCTCCGGATTTAAAGACCCTTCTGGAATCAATAGACCAGAAAGAAATAGAGATGCCTTCCGGCAAACATATCCTGAAAACCAAAGGCGTCCATGTTGTGCACAAGGAAATGGGCTACAGGCATAAAATACTGGACCTCATCAGTGATCCGAATGTAGCTTATCTCCTGATGCTGCTGGGTTTCTACGGAATATTTTTTGAAATGACAAACCCTGGCGCCATATTTCCGGGGGTCTTCGGAGCTATAGCACTGATTCTCGCTTTTTATTCATTTCAGACCCTGCCGGTAAATTACGCCGGATTGCTTTTGATAATTCTTGCTATTATCCTTTTTATCCTTGAAATTAAAATAGTCTCTTTTGGAGTCCTTACAATCGGCGGGATAATCGCAATGACAATTGGCTCTCTCATGCTCTTTGAATCCCCTCTCCCATTTTTTCAGCTTTCACTTAAAGTAATCCTCCCCGGCGTTATCATCACCGCACTTTTTTTCTTCCTGACAATCAAACTCGCCCTGCAAGCTTACAAGCAAAAACCTGTCACCGGCGCAGAAGGACTTGTCGGCCTTGAAGGCAGGGCAAAAACCGATATTTATAAGGAAGGTACGGTTTTCGTTCACGGTGAAATATGGAAAGCCTGGAGCGATGAACCAATAAAAGCAGGGGAAAAGGTGATTGTCGAAACGATGGAGCATCTGAAGCTGAAAGTGAGAAAGTAGATTAATTGCTTATTATCTCTTCCTGTAATTATTCCCAATCTAAGAACACAAAAATACATTCGATTTCACACAGGGAACCTTATTTTTAAAAATATCTCTGTTATTTTAACAGCATATTTTAAATATAATTATATTGTTTCTTCACAAGAACAATTACCTTTTGAAATTTAATGGTGAAGTAAAAATTAATGACAACACGCTGGTGGCTATAGCCCTTTTGATTGCTGAGAGTAAACCGAAAGAAAAAGAAATAATGACAGCACTGATTACAAATTTACTTAATGAATATTAAAGCAATGATCACAGACATCCTACAACAAATCGACTCCATCAAATCAATACTTGACGGCTATTGTCCTGTGATTATTCCTCCTGTAAGAAGGTCGGATTATATATCTGCATTACAAAAAACGAATAGGGGCGATCTGAATACCTTACGAGTTCTCATCCTGAGTATTGTATATGAAGAAATGAAGGCATTGAGAAAACTCGTCGAAAGACTCATTAGGTAGTTTTTTACACGGCAAGGCGTTAACCCGACCGCAAGGCCTCCACGATATTCATGCGCGCAGCCCTTACTGCAGGCAGCATGCCGCCGATAAAGCCCATTATCAGAGAGAACAATAAAGACTTGCAGATAATTTCAAACGTCAGTGCAAAGCTGAAGGCAAGCTCTGAAAACGTATAGAAGTTCATCGTCGAGATGGTCAACGCCTGCATGAATGATGCAAAAAACAACCCGGCACAGCCGCCCGTCAAACTGAGCGCTAATGCTTCAAACATAAATGCTGAAAGAATGTCTTTCTGCCTGTAGCCGATGGCCCGGAGCGTGCCGATCTCTCCTGTGCGGTTTGCCACTGCCGAATACATTGTAATCATAGCGCCAATAATGGCGCCGAGAGAAAATATTATCGTGAGAGACAATCCGAGTATCCTGATGAACTTTGCCATCATCTCGGATTGCTCTTTGTAGTATGCCGTCTCCCTTTTTGCCTCAAGCGTCAGACGCGGGTCGCCTTCGAGGCGCAACTTTATTTTGCCGAATCCGGATGAGTCCCTCAGTTTAAATAAAACAGATGAGTACACGGGACGCCTGAAGGCTTGCATCATCTGATCCACATCTCCCCATATCTCGGAACTGAAACCAGTATTGCCAGCATCAAATATCCCCACCACCGTCCAATCTCTCATTCCAAACCGCAGCGTCTCGCCAAGCCCGCCGCCTTTGAACCTCTTTGCAATGCTGCTGCCTGCGATTATTTCCGACGAACCAAAGCGGGGCAGGCGTCCTTTAACAAGTTTCACCTGGGGGCGTAACAGGAGAGAATTTTCAGATATGCCCCTTATAGTGACATTTGACTGCTTACCTGTTTCACGTTTGGGAAGACTGATTAAAACAACAATTTCCTTTGCCAGCAAGGGGCGCCCCTTGGGGCCTATTGCTATCTTCTGCTGCGTCTCCACTATTGACGCCTGCAGACGTTCAATACCGCTCTGCACTTCTGATGCGGAGCCTTTCCTGATAATTACAACGTTATCGTAAGAACCGGTCTCGACAAGGGCCTTCTGCAACCCCTCGGCAAGCATTAATATCGAGGCAAATACGAATACAACAAGCGCTATGCCTGAGGCAGTCAGGACCGTCGTAAGCCTTCTTGTTTTGAGATTGCGGACGCTGTATGAAATTGGAATCTTCATCACCTTTTCTTAACTCTTGACTCTCTTGTCACCCTATTCTCCTCAACCCTTCTGCTATACGTATACTGACAGCCCTGTATGCAGGTATAATCGCTGAGGCGCCGCCTACAACCACCGAGGCAGCCACATCCAGATAGACCGTATTCCATGACACATTGAATATTGGAAAAAATTGACTCATTGCGTCCCCAAATATCTTTGCAGCAGGAAAGGTAAGGATAATTCCGATTATACATCCGGCTGATGAGATAAAAAGGGATTCGCCAAATATCAATGCTGTAATATAAGTCCCGCCAAAACCTAACGTCTTTAATACCGCATATTCAGCAATGCGCTCCCTCGCCGACATCGCCATTGTGTTGGCCATTACAGCCATGATTATGATTATGACAACAAATGAAACCAGTTGTATCGCTACTACTATAGCCTCGCTCATGGAAATGAAGCTCATCTGAAACGCCTTCTCTGTTTCGGTAAGAGTTTCAGCAAGAGAATTTTTGAAAGTCCTGTCTACCGCTTCTGACACATCTGCTGCAACATTCGGATTTTTTATTCCTATCAGATAAAAACCCACCTGATCGGCACGCATTGGAAATGACTTTTTCAGCGATTCATTCAGGTAATCCCAGTGAAAGAAAAACTGGGTCTCATCTATACTCTTGTCCCGGCCTTTATAAACCCCTCTCAGCACAAAATCCCAGGTGCCGGGGAAAATAGTGCCTTTCAGCACTACAGTATCCCCAAGTTTCCACTTGTATTTCTCAACAAGTTTTCTCCCGGCGGCAAAGCCCTTCCGGTCCCTGAGAAGTATAGCCTTCTGATCCTGCGGGAGAATAAATTCGGGATACAATTCAAGATAACTTTTCGGTTCTACTGCAAAATTGGCAAAGAAATTTTTCTCGTCTATATAAACACCGCCAAACCAGTTCCCGTAAGACACGTTTGTCACGCCTTCGATTTGACGAATCTTTTCCTTATAAGAAAGAGGAAGAGGGAACACAAGTGAAATGGCATTTCTGCTCACGAGACGGTTTGCAGCAGAGGCCTCCACGCCTGCATACCATGCATTCACCACTGTTCTGAGAAGACCAAAGGCGAGTATGGCAATGCTGATTCCGGTAATAGTCAGAAAAGTGCGCAGCCTGTGACGAAAGGCGTTTTTAAAAATAAGCTTGAGGAGTTGCATTCAACACACCCTTATCAAGATGTCTGATAACATGAGCCTTTTTTGCTGCACGGGGGTCATGTGTCACCATTATGATAGTCTTGCATAATTCATTGACAAGACGCTCCATAAGTTCCAGTACCTCTTCGGCTGAAACCCGGTCCAGATCGCCTGTCGGTTCATCGGCAACTACGATTGCAGGGTCCGTAACAATAGCCCGCGCGATTGCAACGCGCTGCTGCTGGCCGCCGGATAACTGGCCCGGATAATGATCCATCCGGTCGGAGAGGTTCACGATCTTCAGGGCCGTCTCCACATGCGCTCTTCTTTGCTTTCTGGAAAGCCCTGTCAATAACAAGGGCAACTCAACATTTTCATATGCAGTAAGCACCGGGATAAGGTTATAGAACTGGAAAATAAAACCCACATGACCTGCCCGCCATCCTGCAAGTTCTGTTTCGGAAAGGGAATTAATATCTGTGCCGGCAACATTTATAATGCCGCTGTCAGCCTTGTCTATTCCTGCAATCAGATTCAGCAAGGTGCTTTTCCCTGAGCCGGAAGGCCCCATCAATGCCAGGAACTCGCATTGTGCAATTTCAAGATTAATATTTTCCAGGACAGGTATTATCTGGCTGCCACGCCGGTAGGACTTGCACAGGTTTTTGATCTGGATAACAGGTTGTTTGTTTTCCATCTACTTCTCAACAACCTTTACCCTGACACCGCTCTTTAATTTTTCAAGAGGCTTCAAGACAACCCTCTCGCCTGCTTCTACGCCACTTACAATCTCTATCATATCGCCGAATTTACTACCGGTACGTACAGGCACTTCAACAACATGAGTATTTTCAACTACAAACACTGACTTCTTATCACCATGATGCATAACGGCTGAGGGATTAATTGCTGTACGCGGCTTTTGTTCTTCAGAAGTTACCGGCCGCTCAAGAAAGGCCACCTTTGCGCTCATTTCAGGAAGCACACGATTGTCATTATCCAGAAAACGTATCTTTATCATTACAGAAGCCTTGCTTCTGTCGGCTGTCGGTACGATCATATGCACTTCGCCCCTGAAGCGCACTTCGGGGAAGGCATCAAGCTGTATTTCGCAGGGCTGACCTAATCTTACATACTGCAGATTGGATTCGGAAACATCAGCCTCTACCTGCAGCGAGCCCATATCAGCTATAGTAACAACTGCGGCCTTCGCATTAGCCGCTGCGCCAAGCGGAGTAACGATGTCTCCTATGTCAGCATTCTTGGTCAAAACTACGGCGTCAAACGGGGCGCGTATGAATGTATATGCCAGAGATACTTCTGCGCCGTTAAGAGCTGCGTCGTTTGCATAAACTGCAGCTTCTGCCTCTGCAACTGACGCATTCGCTTTTTTATAGAGCGCTTCTGCAGAATCATAATCGGTTTTTGATACCAGCTCACTCTTAAGCAATTCTTTATACCGGCTGAAATGTACCTCGGCCTCATGCAGTTCTGCCTGGGCCTTCCTGACATTCGCACGCGCAACGTCCAGATTGGCTTTGGCCTGTTCACGCAAAGCGGTTACATCTTCATTTTCAAGTCTTGCAATCAGATCCCCCTTTTTTACATGATTGCCTTCTTCTACATTTACAGACACAATGCGCCCTGTTGTCTTTGAAGCCACAGCAGCTTTACGCTGCGCCACGACATAACCGCTGGCGTTCAATAATGTAAAAGCCTGGGAAGGATAAATTTCTGAGACAGTTGCAACTTCTACTTCAACAGCCGGTCCCATAAAATAAAATGTTCCGGTGAATATAAAAGCTATAACAACGATTACCAAATAAAATACTTGCCTGCGTTTTGAAGAAGCGGGGAGTGTTAAGGCTCTGTCTATTTTCAATTTTGAAATATCGTTATCAGCCATGGATACATTGCTCTGCCGAGATTGATTTAGTGTTTAAACTTGATTATTATACCAATGATATAACTTATTTAACATAACGCCAAGAGCGTTTAAAGGAGGGACAACATGTTTCAGGTAGGTTTTTCAGGTTTGGTGTTAGTAATAGTTCTTATTGTTTATTTCCTCTCAAGCGCCATCAAGGTGCTCCGGGAATATGAAAGAGGCGTTGTCTTCAGACTTGGAAGGTTGATACCGGTAAAAGGGCCCGGCCTTGTAATTATCTGGCCCGTTATTGATAAACTGGTAAAAGTAGGCCTGCGAACCGTCACCATGGATGTGCCTTCACAGGATATAATTACAAGAGACAACGTTACCGTAAAAGTTAATGCAGTAGTCTATTTCAGAGTAGTGGAACCTACAAAGGCCATTACTGAGGTAGCTGATTATGAATACGCAACATCGCAGATATCACAAACTACGCTCAGGAGTGTCCTGGGACAAAGCGCTCTTGATGACCTCCTTTCCAAAAGAGATGAGTTAAATGCAGAACTGCAAAAAATCATAGATGAACAAACAGAACCATGGGGAATAAAAGTCACCACTGTTGAGGTCAAAAATGTGGATCTCCCCGTTGAAATGCAAAGGGCCATTGCCAAGCAGGCTGAAGCCGAGCGTGAAAGAAGGGCTAAAGTCATACATGCTGAGGGTGAATTCCAGGCCGCTCAGAAACTGGCGGATGCAGCAGCAATTATCGGTTCACAGCCTACAGCTATTCAATTAAGATTTCTGCAGACCCTGACAGAAATAGCAGCCGAGAAAAATTCAACTACTATCTTCCCGGTTCCGATAGATCTTATAGAGCCTTTTTTCAGAAAAATAAAAAAGGAAGCAGAATAATAAGTAGCAAGTGACAAGTGACTGGTTACGGATATTATACCCTCGAACCTTTTAAAAAATGACAGACAGACCAAAACAGAAGCAACATCCGCTAATTACAACCCTTCAACAGGCAAAACGGCTTATTAAAGTTGTAATAGGCTTTACTATACTCATTATAGGTATTGCCATGATTGCACTGCCCGGCCCTGCAACTGTAGTAATTCCTGTTGGTCTGGCTATTCTTGCAACAGAATTTATCTGGGCTAAAAAATTATTGAAGCGTTTTAAGGATGGGGCGAATAATATAAAGAATTCCATCTTGAATAATAACAAACCGAATTAAATAAGGGATGTGGAGCCTGTCTAAAAACTCAGTTTCCATATCACTCGAAAAATCTTTTTTCATGAATTCTCTTACAATAAATCATTTGGTAAAAACAGCGTTGGTAATCTTCTTGTAATCTGTTAATAATAGTGCTCATTTAATATCAAAAGTGCCCGTTTAAGTACATGGCGCATTCGCTAATAAAACTTTCCCTTCAATAATCCTTCTGCTTATTTTCAATAAATTATGGGCAACCGCTCCTACCTTCCATTCGATCCTGATTTTTTCTGTCCCCCTCAATAGAAACTGGGTTAATCCTTCCACAATCTTCATTTGCCCGAATACCGGTTCTGCAAGTATCTTCCTCTTGCCGTATATCTTTCTGCCTTCTTCGGTATTTAGCTTCTTTCTCATCTTCTGCCTGTATTCCTCATAGCCGTCACGGGTTATTGCCCGCCCGCTTTTCTTGTTCGTTGTGCATTTATGATTATTTTCACAAGTAGAACATAACCCTCTTGCTGTCCGATAAGTTGTTATATGCTTCTCACTGTATTTGGTTTTTATCGTACTATTCGCTACAGGTCGCATCTCTTGTCCCGCCGGGCAAATGTAAAGATTTTTCTCTTCATTATATATGAAATCCTCTTTCCGGAATAGTTCAGGACGAGCCCCCTTTATCTTGCCGATATTCCTCTCACCGCACTTCCCCATTCCCAATACCCTCGCCAACAATACAACCTCGGCAAATACTTTCTCTATTAAAGCCCTATTCGCTGTGCGAAATAAACATATTGTTCGAAAGTCCGGCTTCTCCAACGCTGCCAACCACATAAAGGCTACATCAGTTTGAAGTTCTGATTCTATCTTCCGGCTTGATCGTATTCCGCTTGCATACCCCCATAAAAGTATCTTCAACATCATTCGGGGATGTTACGCAGGTCTTCCTTCCACCTTCGCCTCTCTGAATCCGCCTATATCAATTCGTTCCAATATCTCAGAAAATACTCTGACAGAATGATCTTTTGTTTTCCATTCGTCGAGGCTTGGCGGCAAGAGAAAAACTATGTTCTGATCGTATTGCCTGTAGGGCATGTGATTACCTCCAATTGAAATTTCGGTACTCTATCACACACCTGTTGCTCTTGCAAGTTTTTAGACAGGCTCTCTGTCCCTTATTTTTTCTTATTTTTTTTAGAAAATAAATCCCACCTGTCCCCCAACTCTCCAGTTATTATAGTTATAGTCTGCACCTTCAATATCTTCAGTAAGTTGATATTTGCCATTAAGGCCTACAAAGAACTTATCTATTGTGTAATTCAAATCAATAAAAACCTGCCCTCCTAATAACCAGTCAGTGTCAGATGCAGAATCGCTGGACGTGGATGCATCTTCTTCAACATAGCTATAGGAAGCTCCGGCGCCAATATCTAACACAACATTGGAGGCTGCTTTGACAGCATACTTTAAGTTTAATTCAACAGGGATGAAAGTCAGTTCTGTTTCAACATCTTCAATAAATGCGCTGACTGAGCCCTTAGGGTTTGCATAACCGACCTCAGCACCGAGATAAAGATTGTCCGCAATCTCTTTAAAGCCTTCAATACCCAAATATAATCCTGTATCAACGTCAACATCCCCTATAACATCGTCGGTAAAATCAATGTAATCCACCTTGATTGCAATATTTCCCGCGCCTATGGGAGTTTCTTCACCCGCATACGATGTAGACATCACTGCAAAAATACAAAACAGAAAAACTAACACTACTTTCTTCATTATTCCCTCCTGAGACAATAGATTTGATTTTTTAAAATATTCATTGTTACGGTTGAACTTACCATAGAATCTGCTTCATCTTTTGTCCCCTCCTTCCTTTTTTCCTGCCCTCTCACTCAGGTATAACACATCCCTTATTGCCGTTTATCAGCAGTAAGTTTTTTTAGAAAATATGGCTCTGTGTCCTCATACTTCATGCATTAACTATCTTGTGGATTGTTCCGCAGTGGTCTTGCCATGTCCCCCTCAATATTCAAATGTTAGAATAGATTAAACAATTCTGTTGGCTTAAATCAAGTCATTTTGCTGTTCTTTTTCCAAATTACTTTTTCAAGGGCTACCCCCTTTGTTTCTCTTTCGTTTTTTTTATTTTCCAGCCGACGCCATCTTGGATATCGGTTGCTTTTTTGCAAATATTTTCAGTTGATTTCTGTATGTTTTTATTCTTTGATTTGCCAACGTAACATAAGAAAGATCTATATCATATCCGATATAATGCCGACCGTCTTTTAAGGCAACAAGACAAGTTGTTCCACTGCCACAAAATGGATCAAGAACAACGTCTCCCTCGAAAGTATAAAGTTGAGTTAACCTGTGGGGCATCTCCTCTGGGAATGGTGCAGGATGTCCAATCATGCGGGCTGAAACTGCGGGGGAGGTCCAAACGCTTTTTGTCCACTCAAGAAAATCGTCTTTGGTAATGGTACTTTTTTTATGCCCTCTCTTTCTCGAAAAAGATTCCTTCGAGAAAACTAAAATATACTCATGAATATCTCTTAGCACAGGGTTTGCGGCAGAAGGAGCTGGCCTGGAAAAACTGGACAGTGACATAAGTGATAAAGCTGCTCTAAACTAAGAACCCCTGGGTATCAGAGGTCAGGTGACTTCGAGATAGCCCCGTATAGGGCAAATGTGAAAGCCGAATTTGGCTGATTGCCCTGCTCTTTAAACCTGCATACAACATGAATGATTCTACCATCTATTGCAGGTCCTTCAATTCTATATCTCGTTCCACGTATGTCTTCTGTTAGTTTCTTTTCTATTCTTCCTTTAAGTAAGTATAGCATTTTCAATATCTCCTCTTTCCAGTTAGTGCGCAAGATATAGTTGCCGCCGCTCTGAAGCGCCCACTGATAGCGATCCTCGTTCTTGTATATTTCGATATTTAAACGAATGTTTTTTCCTGTTGTTGTCTCCGTAACTGTCACGTCAAACAAAGAAGCAGCGCGGCTGTTTCTCTCAAGTAACCGCCCGATCCTTCTTTCCGCCTTCTGCCGGTCTCTGAGTTTTCCCGGTTCAGGATTGCCGTCTCTTTCTCCTTCCGGCCTTCAGAGCGGCAAAGCACAAAGACTTCCTCTGCGCCTTCGGGGCTTGCACATTTTTTCATTTCAACGCCGGGATGAACAGACTTGTGGACAGTCAGGGCGGCTGTCGCGACTGTAACCCCTTTTTGCCTGGGGATTACCTATGGCCGTGCCTTCAAAGTATGTGGAGGTGATATCGTAAAACAGAAAGTCGAAGCTCTCTCTAAAGAGTTCACCATAGCGCTCCTGCAGATGTCTGCACAGAGCGTCCTTATGGGGAAGCAGGGCATCCAATGACCGGTAAAGACGGTCGTCATTTACCCTGTCCGTGGGAACTCCCAGCAGATCATCAAGCGCTGTCTTGTCATACCATGATTCCGCTATCTGCAGCTCCGAAGACGGTGCACAAAATCGCGCAATAGTGAGGATACAGGCCATTACTGACCACGGAATTGCTTCCCTTCCTTCCGGCATCTGTTCTTTACAGAATTCGGCAAAGCCGAGTTTCTGCCAAAGTAGAAGGTAGGACGATTGATTTGCTTCTTTTTGCGGCCTGGTAATTGAATACGCCCTTTCTCGGGCCGGGAAGATACAAATGAGTTGGAGAGTTTGAAGAGTTCATAGAGTTGGGAGTTTCAGAAGCTGAGCGCTGACTGCTCTATTTTCCTCCCATACAAGCCTACGCAATCCTTGTTCTCATCAAAGACCGGAAAGACCGCGCAGCCGTAGAACATCTCATTACCTTTGTCGTTGAGTATCCCGATCTCTTTAAGTGAGTCCAGGATATCGCCCTCATCCGGAATGGTGTTTAAGAGAGTGCCATTGCTATAGCCGATCTGGAAGTCTGCAAAGATGCTGTTATCGGTGATCCCTCTGGATATCAAATACTCCATCGCCCTCTGATCTTCACAGAAGCTTTTGTGATAGAAAGATACGACGCGATTTAAGAAACGGGTTTTAGAGGTTTTAGAGGTTTTAGAGTTCATGGAGTTATGGAGTTCAAGAGTTTTTGTCTGAGTGCTCGGTGTTCCGACTTTTGCCTTTCCCTTCTGCTCTTCTGCTCTTTTGCGCTCCATTGAGCTTTTCATATGCTTCCCGAAATCCGATGCCCTCTTTCTTGGTAACGAACCCGATCACGTCGCCGCCGGCGTTGCAGCCGAAGCAGTGATAGAGGTTTGTTTTGGGATTTACGGTAAAGGATGGGGTTTTCTCTTTATGGAAGGGACAGAGGCCGACGTAGTTGCTGCCCTTTTTGGTGAGCTTTACGCCGTAAGACTCGATTACCGCCGCAAGCTCATAAGACCGCTTGACGGACTCGATCTCTTTCTTGCTTATTTGCATGGCTGCTCCTCTCTTTGTTTCTCTCGTTTTCGCGTTTGGTCTTAAACAGCACGTCCCTGAGATGGTTCAGGCTTTCTCTAAGCTGCAGGGGATCAACCATTGCCCTGCCGCTTCGGTACGCCTCATCAAGCTCCTTCAGGTCATCCCCCACAATCAGGAATGAGACTATTTTTCTGCTGTCTTCAGACAGGTGAACATCCGAAAGCTTTCCGCCTTTGGTCAGAAAGAACGCCCCCCGGAATATGTCCGTCGTCTCAACTATGCTCTGCAACCTGCATCACCTCCTTGCCTTTTTCCACTCTATCAAGAGGGGCCAGGGGTGTGTTGTCCTCCTCAAACCGGATCGCTCTGATATTGAGAGCCCCGCGCCGACACTCAACCAGCACCTTGCCCCCTATATCAAACCCGCACTCCTTCAGCCATTTGCCCCCTAAGAAGATCAACGGATGCCCCGGATTCTCCCCGGGCTTTACCGTGACCGTCAATATCTGGTGTTTCATTCTCAGCTCCTTTCCCCGCCTTTTCCCAAAATCGTGTCAAGTGGTTTTTTTGTGAATTGCAAATTTTTTCACGGTTGTTTTATGGTTCAGGTTATGATACGCTGGATGTATCAGCTTGTCAAAAACTTTCTTATGGAAGTCTATGAAGAGCACTATTTTGAATTACAATAACAGGCATGAGAACGCTCAAGAGGAGTTCATAATGCCTAAAAGGAAAGCTCAGCTAACCGAGGAAGGTAAAAGCTTCGGCGAAAGGTTAGCCCGGTTCCGGCAGGCTGCCGGGTATTCCCAGAGAGAGCTTGCCGCTGAAACCGGAATATCTCAACGTATGGTTGTTTACTATGAGAAGGAATGCGAACGCATTCCCGTTCAACTTTTGCCGGTGTTCGCTAAGGTCCTCGGCATATCGGCGGATCAATTGCTGGGATTGGAGAAGACCAAAGACAACGGCAAGCGTCAAGACAGCCGCCTATGGAGAAGATTCAGTCAGGTCGAGAAGCTCCCCCCGCCTAAACGCAAGCAGATAGTCCAACTTCTCGACACCTTTTTGGAGAGCAAACGACTCAAGAAGGCCGGCCAACCATGATGGATATTGATTGGATACGGCAGCGGATAAGGCTGGGAGAATACTTCTTCTCAAAACACGGCGATCAGGAGCGGCAGAATGACAATCTCACTATTTCGGAGGTTAAAGAAGCCTTGCTGTCAGGCAGGATTTTAGAGCAGTATCAGGATACGGGCAGGGGCGAAAGCTGTCTGGTTGCCGGATTTACAGAGGAGGGGAAGCCGATACATATTGTTTGCGGAGAGCGCGGCGGATGGCTTGTTATAATTACCGTATACATCCCTCGTCCTCCTAAATTCAAAACGCCTTATGAAAGGGGTGAACGATGAACAAGGTTTGCAGTTTCTGCGGCAACAAAAATTTCAGAGTGAGAAACGTTCAATACATCTACCGGCATGACGATCATCTCCTTATGGTCAATAATGTGCCCTGCGAAGAATGCGAATATTGCGGAGAGCAGTATTTCAGAGGCACGGACCTGGAGAAGATCGAGGCCAATTTCAAGGCCATTTACTCCTCTGGCAAAAAGGTCAAAAAAGAGATCGCCGTCCCAGTCGAGGAGTTCACAGAGATTTAAGCTCTTCCTCGGTAGGAAGAGGCAACGAACGAATAAGGTACGGGCTTTCCTCAATAACACCGTTTCCCTTCCGTCTTATATCCAATGATGATTCCCGCCGGATCTACTTCCCAATGGATGAAACAATCCGGACGCACCGGTTCGATATAAGCTAAATTTCCGTTATCCAATTTGTATGTTTTTTCTTTCCAGCCAATCCTCGATGGATAGGATTCAGGACGTGCCAGAACTTCTTTCAGTTCAGATAATGGTTGATTTTTCCATGCTTCAATAAATTCTTCAAGTGGAACTATTTGGGATAAACACCCATGTGAAAGAAACACGAGCATTATAAACCACCACATGATTAAGCGGTATTTCATCTCTCACCTCGTGCTACCGTCTGATAAGTAACTGATGCTCCATAGTCAGTCATCAACGCCGAATATGAAAGAGCAGCAGCTGGCAGCATACCTGGATAGTTTAGGGAGCTTCTGGCGAAACTCCCCATATATTTGTCAATGTTAACCTGAAATACGTCGTGCATACCTGCGACTGCATTAATTCCAGGGATGCGGTTAAGTACTCGGGAAATACGGCCGCCTTCATTAAGCCATCCATTTGGATTTAATGGCCCACCTTGCTCCCCAATATTATTACATCCTTTGCAAGGGTATTGCAGCGGATCTTTCTTAACTGCCTCTCCGCCGCTTTCCAACGTAGCATCATAAGGTACCATCTTGCTATACATATACCTTGCCGCTACGGCTCCCGCTGCCGCTATCGCCCCAGTCTTAAATCCGTCCCAGAACGAACGGAAAGAACGGGGTCAGCCCTTGAAATTATACAAACTTTTCTCAATTTGTGAGGCCTTCCTTTTCATTTTCCGGTTTCCTTTTACCTTAACTTTTGTCTTCTGATAAATCTTGGAAACAGATGAATAACTCAATCCCCCAACCATTTCCCCTATTTCATTGTTTGTTGCGCCCGTTCTCTCTTTCATCAGATAAATAGCAACATCTCTTGGTTCCGACAACTTAATCCCTTCTTTTTTTTGCATATTCATGTAGTGATCTGAAACTGCCTCAAGCACGTCTCTTATACTGAAAGCCGCCCGTAACTCTTTCCTGCGGGAAACTTCATCCCTTTTGGAATTTTCTTCTTTTATTGTCCTAAGCGTTTCTTTGATAAATCTTGTGCTGCCAAGAATCATTCCGCCATAAACGTCTTTTGCCGGATTATCCAGATCAATTCCAACTGCACTCTCTACAAACTTCCGGTAATTTTCTTTGGCGTTGCCATTTTTGTATTCTACTAATCCAAGCACTAAATGGTCCGTTATTAATTCATTTTGAGTGTTTGAAGTATACATCTTATAACTGCTGTATTGATAAGATTCAGGCCGTTCTACTATTCCCGCCCTGACCGGATTCAGATGAACATACCTGCTTAGTTCAAGCAGGTAATTATTCTTATCCACCATAAACGATTTATATCTCCCCTGAAACAAATGGCCGCTTCTTTTCGTTTTTTTATTGAAATAGGTTGTGTAGGATCCATTGATATAATGCATCGCTCTACTGAGGTTGGCTTCCGGGGTTTCGATAATGAGATGATAGTGATTGCTCATCAATACGTAACAATGGATCATAATCTTGTACTTATTCCTGGCATTGGCAAGATACTCTATAAACTTCTCGTAATCTCTTTTGCATGAATATATTTTCTTGCGCTCATTCCCCCTCGCAGTTACATGATAAACAGCCCCCTCATATTCCATTCGTAACGGCCTTGCCATCGTGTCCCCTCAGACTTTGATGCAATAGAATAAAGAACTCCGCCCTCCCAAGTCAATTTTATTTTAATTGTTTGTCCTAAAATTACTTTTTCAAGGGCTGACCCCTGTCGTTTCTGTCCCTCTCAACAAAAGACCCTCCTGAAGACTATTGATACTTTCCTGAAGGCGGCGGAGAAGTAATTTCTAATTTAAGGACTCGTCAGCATTTCTTTGAAACGATACCATTGATAATCCCCACCGCCCATAGGAATAAAGCCAAAAGCTAATCCTGCTCCTTCAGAATGTTGTTTTATCACAAGATACCCATCATCACTTTTCATAAGAATATGTTTCGTTTTCATCAGGCCAATAACATTTTCGCCCACAAGCTCAGTATTAGATTTCAGGGCGATCTCCTCATTTGTACAAAAATAGTCTCTATCTTTCTTGTAATATTTTCTATCTACAAGATTACTTTCATCCCAAAGAGTAATTTCTATACTGTCACTGCTTGTCTGACTGATTTGTATATGCGATATTTTTCTCTTATCCTGGTATAACAACAAGCTAAAGCCAATCGGTCGTTTTGGATGGTCTGCATCATCACCCATATTAATATATCTACCAGTTACATCGAGGCAACCAGTATCTCGTTTAGGAATTAACTTTCCCCATTTATTTGGATAATCAGTATTGGCAGCATGCGTATAACAGCCAGTCACTGCCAAGATCAACCACCCAATTAAAAGATAAATTCGCATCGAGGGCAGTTTCATTTATTTGATTCTTTTATTCTCCATGCCTAATGTTATCGGAACAGTCATAGGCGAATATTGGGCCGCAGCTCCAGCCAAAGTAAAGGCAACCGCCGGTGGTATAGTCGGATACAACATGAGTGGTCGCAACATCTTAGGCGTTAAATCAATAATTAGATCATGCGCCACTGAACCCTGATTGACATATGGGACGTTTTTTGCAATCCATTCCATTTTTGGATTTCCTTCACAAAGGAAACCAGTGCAATGAGCCTTACCAAAAAGCGCATGTGATGTATTCTCTGGATCGCTATAATATTCTGGAGATCCTTCTCTATATAAATCGGCGTCCTCAGTTGCAACTCTCCCGTCAGGCGGCACGCCAAACAACTTATTATAAGAGTATGCAGCAAATGCAAAAGATGCTGCATACACAAATCCATCTTCAAATGACCCGCCAGCCAATGCCGAAACTCCGCCGCCTGCAAGCCCGGACACAGCAACACGCCCCATGCTCCATGAATTACCGTAATGGCCGCCTATTGCTCCGAAAGCTGCTCCGCCTATAGCACCAAGTCCAGCGCCTCTTAGCATGCCCTGCCCTATATCTCCGCCATAGATAGCTGCGCCCAGTCCTCCAGCCGTTGCCCCTGCCGCCGCCCCGCCCGCAGCACCTGAAATTGCACCTGCAAGTGTAACATTTGTGACTGAATTCTTGATCGCACCTGCGACTGCGCCTTCCACCCCAGAAAATACGCCTCCTGAAACACCTCCAATAAAAGCTCCTGTCAACATAGCGCCCGCATCCCAGTCACTTTGTGCCCCTGCGCTTATAGCACCAATTGCTGCCCCTTGAGCTATGACAGCCGCATTAGCTGCAACATATGAAGCAACAGCAACTATGATGTCATCGATTAGGAAGAAGTGCCCACTGGGATCTGTGTATATGACCGGATTATTTGCGCAAACAATCCGGTAAGCCGTCTTCGCTCAAACAGCTAATAACCCAATAAAGACGCCCGGTTGGAGGCGATCCGCCGCAATAGGAGCTTCAGCGATTTTTGACCATTTTTAGAAAGAGCGTAACAGTAATTCTATAGGAACTTTCGTTTTCCGTCAAAAGTATTTTTTCAAGGGCAGACCCCAGTCACACCAAGACGCAAACAGATCGTTCAGATCCTCGATGCCTTCACTCGATACCACAAACACCAGTTTCTTTTCTAATCCCAATAGTCTTTTTTAATTTGACCATCGGGCTCGATAACGTAATCAATTCTTAATCCTTCCGATATATCAAACCAATAGCGTCCGTATTCTTCAAATTTCTGATTTATCACCCATTGATCACCTTTATCAGTCTTAATTCCTATCCAAAAATAATTGTATTCACTAATCACAGACCACTTGATATGAATCCACTCCCCATTTTTTAAATTTTCTTGCTGACCTTTAGCAAATAAATATTCAAAACTTTGCCCTGATATCTGGATGGGATCAACATAATAATATTTTGAAATCTCTAATGTTTGCCTGGTCTCATTTGTAATAAGTACCCTATATCTGCTTGGAGAAGCACATGAAACAAGCAAGAGCAATGATGTCGTTAGAATTAAATACAATTTGTAACTTTTCATGTTTTAATGCTGAACATTTTTATATGCCGCCCCTCCTCCCAAAGACACCGCCCCATAATACATCGGACTTATTGCTAACCCAACTGCTGCTTTAAGAAAACCATTCCTTTGAAATGCGAGATTTGAGACGGAGCCTTTCACCATACCTGAAAAAATCCCAAAATCAACAACGTTTTTATTAGCACCAGGGGTCTCATATCCAATATCATGATTATCAGAAGGCTTATAGCCCGCAGCTATGGTCCCTACCATATCAATAATAGAATTAAAGATAGCATTACCACATTCTGAACCATAGCCATTACGTGCTCGACTATTTACTCCATTCTTATAAGTATCCTTCAAGTCCTGCACATCAACATTAAAGCCGGCTCGCTTCGTCCCTGTATCATAATACGCTCCCATCAACCCGGGTCTCGCAGACCATCCACTATTGCTATGTCCTACTGCAAACGACGCAGGCCCAAAGCCTGACCCAATGCTAACAGAATAAATTCCCTCGTTAAAATAATATGAGGCTGAATAACTGACTACCCCTGGAATAGCGCCACTCTCCGCGTAATAAAACCCCATGTTTGAATCATATCCTAAAGTAGCCCAGCCCCCCAGTCCACCACCTATATCATAGTCAGGAGTAGAGATATTAGCGTACCCACCTACCCCAATCCCTATGCCAGCGTGGGTTATATCCACGCCATTTCTAAAGTCAAACCCGATTTCACCGCCAATGCCTATGAAAAGACCAATATCAAGTTGCTCAATACCAAGCACATCATCCATCACTTTACTTACAGCATCTTCAAGAAAGCTAAAAATACCGTGTCCTGTAGGATCAATATATATAACCGGATTATTTGCGCAGTAGCTATACCGATTCAGCGTCTGCGGATC
>DYJL01000042.1 GCA_020723105.1 Nitrospira japonica
ATTCGGTGTTCGACTTACGCCGGATTTAGTGTTCGAGACGGGAAGGATTTTACACATTTTTGAAATAATTAGTTACATATGCAATAGAGGTTACAACTAAAATATCCGTTTTTCGTACTACTAATTTGTCTATATATCGAGCAACAATGCCGGTGATATTGTCCCTTGTAAGAATTTCACGAATATCGTGAACTTCATAGACAAGTTTGGGGCATTTAGTTAAAAAAGATACTGATACTAAACTCGCAAGTGCCATGTCTAAACCAAAGGCATATATAACATCTGCATTTTTAACCCTCTTTCTAATTTTCGGTATGGCACTAATAATATGCATAAGTCGCTTCATATAATTGCCTTGATCAATATTTCCTAACTTTTCATATTGTATAGGGAGATCTGTTGATGGATATTTCAATTCCCTCTCAAATCCTAATACTTCAAATGACAATCCAATTTTATTAAATGAGATCAGACGGTTACGATAGAATGGATAATGTATTGATGACGTCAAAAAAATAATATGTAGATCAGATAACATATAGCAATAGATGAAGTATTTTTGTTAAAAATATAACGTAAAGCTCAGTGACGAGTACCACTTTAGCATATAAACAGGCCTCAAACTTATTTGCACATCTCAAAACATTGCCAGCTAAAAAAGCTCCCTGTGGTACTCGTTCATCTGCAGCGCATGGTTAGGGTCTGTCTGGTTCTCTATCTTGAAGTGTTAATCTGATAGAATGAGGATCACGTGCACAATGAAAGAGCCCAAACACGATTATCTTGTTGTCTTCTATCATGTAATAAATTGCATACGGAAATCTTCTGAGTAAACGACGACGAAATTCTTTATACCTCTTTGGATAAAGAAGTGGATTCCGAGGAATCTCACCAGCACACGCATAAAATACCCTCAGAAAATCCTCGCCAAGCCCAGATGACTTCGCTTCATACCATAAATAACCAGCTATAACATCTTCCTCGACTTCAGGAAGGAAACGCAATTCGTATGTCATTTCCTTTTTTCTATTTTCGCTTGAAGTTCCTCGATAGTTAAAAGCCTTCCACCAGCAGATTCATACCTCTTAAGTCTTCTGTCTAATTCATCCATATGACTCTGAGGAACTGGAACGATAGATTCATCAGAAGAGATGCTGTCCCATAAGTCTTCAACCAGTAATATTTTTTCAGGTGCACTTAATTTGGCAAGTTCAGGAATATCACTGACTCTCATAATATTTATTTCCTTTCTCTTGTAATTACCCTAATGATACCAAATATTGCTAAATTTGCGTTGTATATTTAAGACCCTAACGTAGAAGTCAGTGAATCGAACCACTGAACCTCATCAAACTGCAATAAACCGATTTGCAGACATCAAACACTCACAAGCCAAAAAAGCGTCGTGTGGTACTCGTTCACTGCAATGACTTGTTATGCCTTCTTCTTATAAATCTTCGTCCTGCCAACAGCGTTCCTCCTGTGATAAAAAGTATAGAGCTTATTGGCTCGGGTACGACCGCGAGTCCAGTACGAACAGCGATTGCGACTCCTGAGTAGCCCCTACCTTGGGCATTTTGGTTGCCAGCGTATGTACTGAAGTACCACGCGTATTTCGTACCAGACGGTGTACCCGACCAGTAGACAGTTTGAGATTGCAAATCCTGAAAGACTCCGACGTTGTTCAGACCCCCCTCTGCAACGTTATTAAGTTCAGTATAATACAAATGACCCATCTCGCTACCTGTGCAGTCGTAGCCATTACAAGGCCCTGAGCCATCCTGATTTAAGGATGTCGGTAGACGCCAGTCAATATAGGTATTGCTCCCAAAAGTCACAGACAACGCATCCGCCCAATTTATCTGATCTTGCCATGTAGCGGCGGCGTTTGTATAATCGAACCAGGTAATATCACGGTTAGTGTCGTAAATAAGATTGTATGTACCATAAATTGAAGTACCTTGCCCCAGAAGTGTCAAATTAGCTTGAGCCTGCATGGTAAATCCCACTAATATTGGCATGATAATTACAGCAATTAGTATCTTTTTCATTCCTTTTCCCTCCTTTTAATTACGAATTTATTTTATTAACTATAACGCAGTTGTAATTGTCGTAGGCATAACGTAGAGTTGACTGATGCAGACCACTGAATGACTTGAAAGAGCAAGAAACCGTTTTGAATACCATAAGTCACAATCAGCCAGAACAGCGTCCTGTGGTCTGCATTCATGTCCAACGACTTGTTCGCTGTTTCTCTATCAGGCTTCAAACTTCCGTTTGAGAATATTGTAAATTTCCAGTTGTTCTGATTTTGGAAGCTTCCGAATTTTAGCTATGATATTAAGAGCCGTATCAGAAGGTGGTTGAACATTTGCCTTCCCCTGATTACACGCAGAGCAAAGTACCCGCAAGTTGTGTCTATCGTTTGTCCCGCCTTGACTCAATGGTTTAATGTGGTCGATATGGAGACGAACTTTACGATTTGAATTGAAGGGGTCGGGATCGCCTGCTCCCGCACCGCATAACTGGCATGTGAATCCATTACGTTCAAGAATCTCGTTGCGAAGTTGGGGGGAAATTGTTCTGGATATAACTGGCCTTTGTTCCAGAGTTTCGAGGATATATTGCCCCGGCTTCAAGTCGGCTCTATCAACATGTGTTTTAATTTGAAAGCCTTCTTCATCCCTCAATTCGCGAATGCGACGGGCATATTCACTGATCCCGCCGACCTTACGAATCTGTTGAGTCGTTAATATCTTGCCGACATTCGTAATAAAGAACTCTCTGATTCTATCCCGTGCACCCACTCGGAGCCTCCTTAGCAAAACGGTCAAGACGTTTCAAAAGAGTATGTTCGTTCTTCATCTGACATTGCCAAATGACGAGAACCGTCCATCCAAGTTGACGCAACTCTTTGTTTGTTCGCCTATCCCGCAATATATTCCCTTCAATTTTATTAAACCAAAATGCCTTGTTTGTCTCCGGCCTTGCAGCTCTTGAACATCTCTTGTGTCCGTGCCAGAAGCATCCATGAACAAAGATAATCTTCTTTTGTTCCTGGAGAACAAAATCGGGTTTGCCGGGCAGTTGTTTTATATGTCCTCGAAATCGGATACCAAGCTTACGTAAATATCGTCTTAACGTTAATTCAGGCGATGTATTGCGCCCTTTGATGCTCGACATTATTTGGCTTCTTTTTGTCTTTGTGAATCGATCTGCCATTGTTTGTTTCTTTGCTTGCAAGCATACTAAGAATACAGTCGGCAATGCGTGCTGCAAGCATCGGCGGCACAGCATTACCGATCTGTTTGGCAATTTCAATTTTTGTCCCTTTGAATACAAAGGAATCCGGGAACGATTGCAGCCGTGCAGCTTCACGATGTGTAATAGGGCGATGCTGAACAGGATGGAGATAACGACCTTTTTCAGGTTTGAAAAATTCTGTTCTAATCGTAAATGCGGGGCGGTCCCACCACAGACGTCCGAAAAGGTCTGTCCCCCCTTGTGTTTTTCTAATCCAGCAAGCTGGGGTCAACTCAGGTACCCGCCTTTGCAAGTCAAACCGATTCATACCTTCTTTTGGAATCGACTTATATCGTTTTAAACTCATCGGGGTCGGTGTTCTGCCGAAATGCAAATCAAGAGGCGGAGAACTGTCCTTAATCTCTGTGCCGACCGGAGCCGGAAGATCCCCGATTGCATCACGAACCGTACGCCATGACTTTGGACGAAGAACGTATTCATCAAAACCGTTGGAAAACAATAAGCCTGTTTCTATACCATTGGGGCGTCGATGGGTTTTCTTGGGCGGGAAAAAGTCGTTGGGATCGGCAAACCTGCATCCAATGATGAATGCACGCCATCTGGTTTGCGATACTCCATAGTCTGCGGCGCACAGTTTTGCATAAGCAGACTTGAATCCCATAGAATGTGCCGCTTTTATAATCTCAATATGTTCCTCGGAACCGAGAATTTGAGGAACATTCTCCATCACAAATATCTCCGCTTCGGCATGCTCAACTATTTGAAGAAACGGTCGCCACAATTGCTTCCGGTCATCATCTTTTCTTTGCTTGTTCAAGAGACTGAACCCTTGACACGGTGGCCCGCCGATCACAACGTCAGCTTTTGGAATTTCATCAATTCTTTTCTCTACAATTTCCGCTATGTCTTCGGTTGTGCAGTGTGCTCCGAAATTGGCGGTATAAGTTTTAGCAGCATAATGATTAAAGTCGTTAGCCCAAATTGGAATAAATACTTGCCCTAAAGACTTGGTAAATCCAAGCGTCATACCGCCTGCTCCGCAGAAAAGATCAATAAATCTATAGACACATCCGAACTTATGCAACATACCGCGTTGGCGTAATCGATAGATTATTTCGTTATCTGTTATGTCTAAAGAATTTCTTTTGTAATCGGCCATGAGGTATTATGCCAAATTCCGCTTTATGACGCAATGTAAAGATTTATCAGCGAACGCTAAGCTCAGTGACGAGTGCCACTGAATCTCGTCAACTTGCCTAAAACTGT
>DYJL01000043.1 GCA_020723105.1 Nitrospira japonica
TGCCTAATAGTATCGCATGGCGTTAATAATGTCAAACGGCATTAGACACATAACGCCCTGATCACTGACGAGGAACACTAAAAGGTAAAAACATACTAAAAACTAATTTGCAAAACATAAAACATAATCGTGCTAAAAAAGCTCTGTGTGTTCCTCGTTCAAGTGCACGCAGTTGTTAGACGTTGCATATTCGTCTATTCAAAAAGCGCATGTTCAAGACGCCTTTCAGCAAAGCTCTAAACCTATTTAGCTTAATGACCAAAAGTGCCAAAACTTGGAGCGCCGCTAAATGCAGGGGCCTGACGATGTGCCTCAAAAACCGCTACCGCTCCGCTAACCGATCCGGCAGAAGATAGAATGACAGTTTCCCCAATATCCTGCATTGATAATTGCAATCCTTTCTTCTTACATATACATCCATCTGTGTACTCACCTAAAGCAACCATTCCTACCAATTCCATGCCCCATTCCTTGCATTTTGCCTCGCACTCAGAAGGTCCGCCCTTAATTTTTGCGCTACCCATGAAGGTAGTGGCACATCCGGTCAGCATTAAAACAAGCAGGAACCATAGTATTCTTTTCATTTGTATCCCTCCTATTCCAGCCTAACGCCGGCGTAATAGTCACCATACCGTATTTTCATCAGCATAAATGAAACATCTCGATCACTTTCATTTAGCATAAGGTTACCATTAAATCAAAAAGCCGAAACGACATTTAAATTTCAGCAGATCGTACGACTGCTACTACAATGATCCATTTTAACGTCTAACGCTAAGCTCACTGACGAGGCGCATGTAGCGCATCAGGCAGCTTAAAAACTGATTTGCATCCCTCATACCAAAAACGTGCCGAAAAAGTGTCCTGTGCGCCTCGTTCATCTCCAACGACTGGTTATGTCCTACTCTTTTATTCTTTTATGCCAATATGTTGGTTCTTTGTTCAACTGCATGACAGCGATTATGTATATTTCGTCTTCGGTCTGTTGATAAATAAGCCCATATGGAAAACGATTAATCATACAACGCCTCGTGCTCATGGAAAATGGAGACCATGCGTTGGGGAACTTCAGAATGAGTTGGATAGAGTTATAAACTTCTTTAACAAATTCGAGCCCCAAATTTTGTTGACATTCGTTGTAATATTCAATAGCTTCACTAAATTCCTTCCTCGCATCTGGATGAAAAGAATATTTCATAGATTATATTTGTCCCGTATCTCTTTGAAAACTTCTTCTCCCGGAATTGTTTTAACCTTGCCTGTCCTAATATCTTCAACTCTGTTTTCTGCTTCCACTGCCCATATCTCATCAATCTCTTTTGTTGTTGGATTCAGGCTTTCAAGCAGTTTGTTTACTATTAAAGCTCTAATATCTGCAGGCAGTGATATAGCCTCAGAAATAAGTTCATCTGTTTTTATCATTGTTCAAATCCTCCCAATTAGATAGGTAATAATATTCTACACTATCTGTGAATGGTTTATGAAAGCAAATATTTTCAGGGACATAACGTAGAATTCAGTGACGAGTACCACTGTGCGACGTTAAAAAGCAACTAAGACAATTTGCAAATCTAAAGTCATCGCTCATCTGAAAAAGTGTCCTGTGGTACTCGTTCACTGCAATGACTTGTTAGACAAACAATTTTATCGTCTATAAAATAAGCGCATTGTCCAACCGCTTCTTCGGGTTATCAAAATCAACGTCATCAACATCAAAATACTCTGGTTCAAAATCTCCACCGACCCAGTTCAATAACTCCTCGTGCTGCTCATGATTAGGATCCATTATCGCTTTCAGAAATGTCTCATATCCATGTGGTCCGCCGCAATCTTCCGGTGGACACGCTCGTGCGCCGTCAATACAAGTGGGATATTTAATCCCTTTCTCACGAGGTAATATAGTTTCGAGTTCTATCTTATGCACCCAGTCGTCGCCGTAATCATAAACATAGGCTGCCTTATCATTAGTACTCATAAAATAATTAGCTATTTTTTTCTTCCATCCAGTGAGAACGTCACGATCCAATATACCTTCTTCATCCGGAAGTCCTATTTCTTCCTTCACACCACTTGCTGGATTTACTATCTCAAAATGGTGTAAATGTGTATCTGTCCATCCCATCGAATCCTGAATAGCCACATGCAAATCCCAAAATGAATAGGTCTCCGGAACTTGTATCCGCCGCCAAATTGGTGGCTTAATTCCTTTCAATATTATTTTGAACTGATAGACGTTCTCAAATTTCTTTTTCAATTTCCTTTGCTCCCACTAAAACTACCTCTACCAGAAAAGACTACATCACCGTGTAAATATATCATCCTATTTGTTTGTCTAACGACAAGCTCACTGACGAGAGGCACTGAAGTATAAACAAGGGCAAAAAGACGCTTCGCAGACATATAACTCACGCTACCTCAAAAAGTGTCCTGTGCCTCTCGTTCACGTGCATCCGGTTGTTATCTGCTGTTTTGATTTATCTCAGTAATTCTATAAACTTATCTATTGTAAGGTCAGCGTCTCTTAGAATACTTTTTAAGGTCTTGGGATGGATAATCTTGCCTGAATGATAAGGAACAGTTGTTCTTTTCCCCTCTTTGTTTTTGTATATCTTATGACTCCCACTCTGTCGTGAAAAGAAAAATCCTGCTTTCTCTAAAGCCTTGATCGTCTCAGCAGCCGTTACTCTCGGTAACTTCTCGGTCATACGGCTACTTCCATCAGGGTCAAACTCACAGATTCAGATTGTGGAATTTCTTCACCGCTGTCAATCCTGTCTTCAATATGGAGTCGAATAGCATCTTTAACATTCTCTAAAACTTCTTCGTAAGTATCTCCCTGTGTGTAGCAACCCTGAAGTTCAGGACATAAAGCAAAATAGCCATCACTGTCTTTTTCAATCACTACTGAAAACCTATATATGCTCATATTTCCTCCTCTCTCTTTAATATCTGAATTATAACAAATATCAGTCACTTGCGGCTCAAATGAAAAAGGATTATTGAGTTACAGTCCTCCATCCATACTCTACCAGCGTAATCCCCATGTAGCAGGCAAGCGTCCAGTAAAAGTTAGAGATCAGAAGGCTTCCCATAAATATCATCCATTCCCGCTGTCCCATTCCATTGAAACTGCCCTTTCTCAAGTATGCGGTTGTTATGAAGGCATCGAATTTTATGGACAAGAAGAGGAATACAACCGGCTCGCTCTTTTTCATTATCCATGAGGTAACCCGGCCGATTACTTTATTCCCTGCATAGCCTTTCACCCTTTTAATCGTCTCTATGCCAAGCCAGTCCCGTTTTGACCAGTCGTAGAATTTCAGAGTGAAGATGCAGGCCATGAAGGAGAGAAATGTCATTACTACACCGCCTTTAAGGACGCCAAGTTTGTAAATGATAAAAGGGTAGAGGAAAAAGTTAAACGCCCATACAATAAGCTGGTTGACTGTCAGCCCAAGCGATAATTCTGCCATTCTACCGATATACGGCTTTCTTTTTAGCAATTCACCCGTTCCATCTTTTTGAATTGTCCTGTCTCAGATGACTTTTCCATTGGCATAATCTCACTTAATCACTATCGGTGCCAATATCGTCTTAGCCTTCCAGTATTCACATTCCTTTGGTGGATTAACCTTTACAACTTTCTCTTTGATATTGTCTTTTCTGAATCCCGCTTCTATAAGTTTCTTCATATGCACTTTTGAAAAGGTTCTTATCTCGTCCGAGTAATATGTAAGTACCCCCCCCCAGCTTTAATTTTTGATAAGCGACTTTGAAGAAAGAAAAATGATTCTGGTATAATTCTTCTTCTGTCAGGGGGTAGGAATCAAACAGAATACCGTTAATGCTATCATCTGTAACCTTATTGATCACTTCTTCCCAAAGACCTTCCAAAACCTTGACTGGACGAGCAACCTTTTTTGCAAATACGCGCGCCTTATTCGCTACCTGCTTGTTGGCTTCGATTATTATATGCTTTTGAATATTTGCTTCCTGAATGAAACGGCTTGATATTCCCATGCCGTAACCTATTTCAAGAACAACACCGCCTTTTGAGCTTGCAATCTGTGCCAATTGCTTCATGTAAGGGGTTTCCCATTCTTCCATTACGGCTTGCCCGAGGATTTCAAGTTTAGTTTCCGTAAAAATAGCCGGGGCTTTCTTCCAGTCTGCTTTTGAAAAGTCTATATATTTTTTATCTGACTCCTTATATTCCTTCTCCCACTCTGGAATCTGAGAAAGAAAATCTTCATTTTTCACGAAGTGCTTTTTACTTGATCTTGCCATGTTATACATACCCCCATTTCTCAAGCAATGCCTTGTCTCAGAGGTGGACCCCAATGGTTGGACAGTTTTGGGGCTGAATTAAGGTGGAAA
>DYJL01000044.1 GCA_020723105.1 Nitrospira japonica
AAAATCACCCTGAGTCAACGTTCCTTCGGTAACATTTTATTCTGAGGCAACTGGCGAGGGTTACTTTTTGTCAGAAGCCTTAATTCTTATTATGACTCCTCCTCTCCCAAATCTTCAGCGATTAATTTAAACTGCTCCAATGCTGCTTCGAGGTCGCCTACTATTCTTCTTTATCAATGAGGTCAACAATAAGACGGCGGAGTTTTGCAGGGTCCTGAAATTTGTTCTGAGCCCTGCCGAAGATGAGACCTAAAAGCCCCTTCTCTTTTCCGAGTTCATCCAGCAGGTGGCGGTAATAATCAAAGAGATCGTCGCCGTCTTTTTTGTTTATTCCTGCTTCAGCAATACATTTGTATCTTCCGATGTGTTACTGTCAAATGGTATAATGTAATATGTCAAAGAAGTCATTACTTGAAACCAACCCGTTTCTTAAAGACCCTGAGATACGCAGGCAGATCATCGAAACTGTTACCCTTTCTTCCTCGGCTATCGAGGGGATTCATGCACCTGCCAGGCAGGCCGTGAAAAATGTCTCCAAGGCGAAAACCGTCTTCAGTGCTGCACTTGCTTCCGTCTCGTCAGGGGAAGACAAGACTTAAAAACCTTTTTCATCGGTTCGTAATCTTGCCCCATGCCTGCCTGCACAGCAGCAAAATATTCTTTCCGCTTTTTACCTTGTATTCCAGTGAAATCAAGACCCCGTACACGCGCCATAGCAAAGCTAAAGCCGTCCTTTGATATGTTCACCTGCAGGTATTGTCCGGCCCACTCATACACATCGCCAAGCCATTCTCTATGTATCGTGCAGATATCTGCTGCGGAAAAGCGATGCTCTTTAGTGAACATGCCCATGAGTTTAGTTTGTACAATTGTGTATTTTTCAGCCTCAATAACATCCATTTCCCGCCTGCGAGTGATATGCAAAAGATTTCTGAGTACTCTGCCGCGCGACCCCGGCTCTGGCTGGTCTTCAACAAGATGAGAAGTTTTATAACGGCCTGATTTTTTCATTATACAAGCCTTCCCTCAAACGCCCTTTTCAGAATCGACTGTCGCAGGCGTTCAGCGCGTTTAAGATTAAACTCGATATACTCCTCTATCACTGAAATAACACTAAATCTTTTCATAACATCATCGACTATCTTCTTCTGCTCGGACATGTTGGGGATAGGAAGATCAAAATTTAAAATCATATATTTTGTAAGAGCCTGTCGTGTTGCACCAACTTGAATTTTATCAATCAAGCGTTGATGTTTGGGTGCTGCTAAGTAAGTTGAGAGAAAGTCAGAATCCAGATCACTCGTATATACATACATGTTGATTCACACGCGCTCCCTCCATAGTCCTTGGAGCGGTTGTTACCCGTCCTATTGAGGCACCTGTAATATTCAAAAGAACATCACCTTCTATTACCTTAACATTATCAAGCTGTCTTGCCTGTTGCTCATCAATAAATGCTAAACCTTCAACCTTAAATCCTGAAAAATGTATATTCATTGACCGAATTAAAGGAATCCCTATAGGTTTATAAGATATCTTTCCACCTCTAGGTGTAGCTCCGCTGCCAACTTTAACTGTTACATCTTTAAGTTTTACTACCGGCCACGGGAATATAATATTATTTTTTTTAGCATTTTCTTTGCGCCATTCTTCCGTAAGTTTCCCTTCAACAGCAGCCTTGAGGACAGAGGCTTTGTAACGCTTGAGGTTGACCTTTATCCTCTTCAGCGCTGTCACCGCTTCATCAAGGCGGGAGAATTGTTTTTCAATTTCGGAGACGATGAGTTTTTGTTGGTCGGGAGGAGCAAGGGGAATCATGCTTGTCTTTATGAAATCAACAGAGACTCTCTTTTGTCCCACAGCTCCTGTCATATTATGAGCAGCTTCCCTTCGAAACGATGTATTTGATACAAAATGATAGAGATATCTGGTATCAATATCCTGTTTTGGTCTTAACACATGAAATTCAGTGGAGCCAAAACCGTATCCGTTAATAACTCGGGGAACAATTGCCATTTTTCCGTTTTCCATGCAAGGAGTTATCTTTGCAAATAGAACATCGCCTGCTTGAAAGGGCGTGTATCCTTTCTTAACTTCTTTTGCCGGTCTTAATTGTGATACATCAATATGCCCATTTCCTGCACCAACTGCTGGCATAGGCACAAAAGAAACAAGTGCATCATCGGGAATGTTTGATTTGTCTATTCGGGGAGGTACGTCCGCAATTTCCCCCAACGTCCTCCAAGCCCATCCATCCGGCAACGAGGGATAATTTGTCTCCTGCTCAAATGACGCTCTTTCCTGCAGGGGAGGCTGCTTTCGTTCTGTCATAAAATCTTCTGAAAAAGTGGGGATACCGTCTTCATGTATTTTCGCTTTATGGCTGGGTTTCACCGATACACCTCGTCATGACTGCCAACATCAAGCAGGTTGACTTCCTTTTCTGTTATAACAACAGTCAGCGAAACGCGGTATTTATCATTTATGCTGACTGCCTGAATGCCTTTTAATTTTCCGCCGAGATGATGATAATGAAGGTGCGGCTGAAAGGGGTCTTTCTCAAGATCACGCAGAACATCGGCAAGCCTTTTCTTCAGTTCCGGATGACGCTTCTTGAACTTTTCTGCTGCGCGGGTAAAATGAGCTGTCCAGACGAGGGTATACATACCTCAGTCTTCCAGCTTCAATTCTTTTATCAAATCTTTTGCAGACCCGCGCTTTACTCTGCCTGCCTTTAAATCCTCAAGCGAGGCCCGGATGCGCGCATTATATGCCTCGTCCTCGGCCTCAAGTAATTCGCGGTATCTCCCTTCAGAAAGGACAACATACTGAGGCTGGTTGTTCTTAATAATATGGACAGGCCCTTCTTTCAGGACTTCATCTACAGCCGAAATCCCCTTTCTCTTAATTTCCTGTGCAGTTAAGGTATTCATTACAATACTCCTTTCAGTACGTTATTTAGCACCTTAATTATAACAATCAGGCGACTAATTATCAAGCCGCCAGCACCTCATTCAACTCATCCATTATGGAATACAACTCTTCCCCAAACAATTGATAAGCCTTCCCTAATCCGCCCTCAGGCTTAAAAGGCACTAAATCAAAATCATCTTTTTCAATACTGAGACTTCCGACAATATGTTCCTTAATCATCTCAAGCCAGTGAAGCTGTTCTTCGGTAAACTTTTTTTGCTTTGACAGCCATTCCTGATACCTCTTCTGAACATGCTCCGCAAAAGGCTCAAGCTCATTCTCCTGATGCAGGGCAAAACGTATCAACGAAACCAGATCGGTAAGTATCTTGTGCGCGCTTGCGCCTCTGACCTTTGATTTTTCCAGAGCGGCATAGGCATTCCAAAGCCTGTCCACTCCCCAGAGATGCTGAAAGGGCAGGTTTAAAACCTGCCCCTACGGTCGTATCCGCCTGTTCAACGTAATTATCAGGATTGAGGGCCTGCACAATATCCCCTGCAATGTTCTTAATTGATTTACCATCGGTAATTTTCTGAACTTCAGCCTTATCCTCCGGAGTGAGCCTTTTATCCAGTCTTGCAAGCCGTCCTGCTATGGATGAAAGAACATCATCCTCGATATTTCCGAGGGCCACTGCCTGAAGAAGCTGTTCCAGAGAAACAGTCCCCTTCCTTTCCATCGGCACTGAATCAGTCTTGTCATGCTCACAAACACCCACGGCATCAACGATGATGAAATGTGTCTTGCTCCTGGCATCAGGAGTGACTGACTGCAAATCATTGTCATTAATCAGCCGCCTGATCTAATATAGTTTCTCCCGTTAGCCAGTCATAAAGAGTCTCAGGACGGTGAAAAGAAAAAACGCGACGCGACCTGGGATCAGGGTCTAATCCATTCGTAAATTGAGTTTCTTCACCGGTTGATTCATATGCAAATGGTAGGCCATGAAGGGAGAGAATCCGGAAGACCTTTTTTGTATTTACTGGATTGTATCTCAACACCAGTAAGAGTGTTCCCGACTTTTTTGGCTTCAATAACTCCGGCGGCTTTGCCGTCAATATAAAAGAGATAATCTGCCTCACCATGCCCGGGCTTTAGAGGGAAATATCGAAGGACTACTCCTCGATAGGCACGAATATTGGCATCCTTATAATCACAGACATGCCAGCCTGCCCTTTTCAGCATGTCGTCAATTATTTCATGGACTTTGTCTTCGGGTTTGTTAACCATTTTCCCCTTTAAAAACCACGCATAATATTAATCTAAGAGGTGGCCCCCAAAAATCGGACAGTCGTATAAGGTGTAAAATACGACAAAC
>DYJL01000030.1 GCA_020723105.1 Nitrospira japonica
ATGTAAGCATATGGGAAGACGTAGTGAAAAAGAGTCCCATGAAGTCCCGTCCTCACAGCAATCTGGGATATGCTTACAACAAGCAAGGCCGTCTTGACGAGGCAATAAGAGAATATCAGATAGTTTTGAGTCTTACCCCTGACGATTTTCAGACACATAATAACTTAGGAGTAGCCTACAAAGGGCAGGGCCGTCTTGAAGAAGCAGTGCGGGAGTATAGAACTGCTTTGAAAATAAAACCTGATGATGCCCTTTCGTATTATAATCTGGGAAATATTTTCAGAGAGCAGGGAGATTATGAAAAAGCGATACAACATTACCGGACTGCCATAGGATTGGATCCAGACATTGCCATAATACACAACAACCTTGGAATTGCATATACCGGACAGGGGAATTTAAAGGAGGCAGAACGTGAATTTAAAATTGCTATCGCCCTTGATCCGCATTATGAAGCTGCAAAAAGAAATCTGGGAATATTGTTAAACAGAGGTTCACATTGATGCACATACAAACTAAATGCTCTTGCCATTCTATTGGCAACCTTTATAACATAAAACAAATGGGAAGAGGAAAAAACATAATTCTGGTTTTAATGGTCTCTGTCTTGATTGCCTTTGCAGTTCCTGTAAAAGGAGAGGTAACAGCCACCTATCTTTATAACCTCGCAGACTTCACAGGAACAGTCCCTCTCAGCTCCGTGAGGATTAACCTTGATGAGGTACAGAAAGAGGTCTATGTTATTTCAGGAGACATCATAAGGGTCTTTAATTCAAAGGGGATGGAGATACACCGTTTTGGCGAAAATCTCGATATAGGTATTTTCTTCGATGCAGCGGCTGATGCAGAAGGCAATATTTATGTGCTGTCATACAAAGATTTGCATCCTGTTATCACTCTTTGCAACTATCGTGGGGATCCGATCAGGGAGGTGACAATTACAAAACTCCCCCGGGAGTTTGAGGGATTTTCACCTAATCGTGTGCTTTATAGGGCCGGGACCCTTTATTTTGCCTCTGAGAGTGCGATGGAGGTTGTCATAACCGATGCAAACGGAGTTTTCAAAGATGGTATGGATCTCATCCCTCTTTTGGGGATTAAGGAAGAAAAAAGGGCTGATCACGGGATAGCCGGTTTTAACGTCGATCGGGAGGGGAACCTGCTTTTTACAACGCCTGTTACTGCAAGCGCCTATGTCATATCTCCGGACCGGAAGGTGCAATCTTTTGGCAAGAGAGGCAGCGGTCCGGGAAGATTCGGCGTACCATCAGGAATGGCAAGAAACAGGTCTGGCTATTATTTTGTCTCTGATGTGCTCAGATGCGTTGTCATGATATTCAACAAGGACTTCCAATTTATAACTGAATTCGGGTATCGCGGCCTCAGGCCCGGCAATCTCATAGGCCCACGGGAGATCGTGGTTGATGAAGATTCAAGATTATATGTAACACAACTCAGGGACCGGGGCATCAGTGTTTTTAAATTAGAGAACAACTAACCGGACTGTACCACAGTTTCAGACAATCCAGTTAACTTCTTTCACTATATCAGAAGCCTTCAATCATCCCAAATTTTCTTCAATTGTCACCTCGGAGCCCGGATTCAGCAATGAGGCCCCCTTTCAATTGTGAAAAAAACAACATAATTGGAATTTCACAGAATCTCTATTTGAACTTTAGTGCTTCTACTCCTTTAACCTGCTGGAAAATAAGAGTTTATATCCAATTATAGAGCTGGTATGACCCTTGCTCTATATAGAACAGATTTTATACAGCACTAACCAGAATTCAAAAATGAAGGAGGTGATGGTTAAGGGAAATTTGGTAAGCGTAGTAACAGAAAATGATTCCGGCTTTGCCGGACAGAAAGGGAAAACAAAAATTAAAATCGGAGGAAATGAAATGAAAGTCAAAATGACAATAATATTAGCTGCAATAGCCCTGATAAGTTTTGGGCTTTACGGCACAGGCTATGCGTTTCACGATGGCGGTGTGGCCCGCTGCGAAGCTTGCCATACAATGCATAACTCTTTAAATAACGGCGCAATGAATACTGACGGCAGTCAGGTTCAGTTTCAGGCAGGACCATATCTCTTACAGGGTTCTGATCCAAGCTCTGCCTGCTTAAACTGTCATGAATCATCATCTCAGGGCAGCTATACAGTCAGCACCAGTGGCGTAACTTATGGCGGCACCCTGCCTACCCAGATGACCCCGGGCGGTGACTTCTCATGGATTAAGACAACCTCAGCATCAGTAGGTGAGAAGTACGGCCACAATATCATTGCAGCAGATAACGGATATGTGGCAGATTCAAGGACTGGTATGGCTACTGCGCCAGGCGGCACCTATCCAAACAATAAACTCTATTGTTCAAGCTGCCATGACCCACATGGCAAATACAGAAGGCTTTCAGATGGCAGTATCGTTAATGGTAAGACCACCTCTTTACCGATTGAAGACGGCGGTTCTTATGCTACCAGCCCGGATCCTTCTGCTACCGCAGCAGTCGGTGTTTTCAGACTCCTTGCAGGCGTAGGTTATGAGCCCAAGTCCAATCCTGGATTTGCTTTTACAGCCAATGCCCCTGCAGCAGTTGCACCTTCTACATACAACAGAAATGAGAGCACCTCAGATACCCGCGTTTCCTATGGAAGCGGCATGTCCGAATGGTGCAAAAACTGCCATACAAGCATCCATAATGACTCTTATACTTCAGGACAGACAGGTGCTGGCACTATTCACCCTGCTGGTAACGGTGCAGACCTTGGAGCCACAATTGCAGCTAACTATAATGCCTATATAAGTTCCGGCAATCTCAGCGGTGATGGTACAGCAGCATACACATCTCTCGTTCCCTTTGAGTTAGGCACCAGCGACTACGCAGTGCTTAAGCCCCTTGCAGTAAACGACGGCACCCAGAAGGGCGGACCGACCAGTTTATCTAACGTAATGTGTCTGTCTTGTCACAGGGCGCACGCATCCGGATTTGCAAGCATGGTACGCTACGACCTTTCAGACGCTATGTTCACTGATGCTGGAACCTATTCAGTACGGTCCGGCAGAACTACTGCAGAAATTACACGTGCATACAATGACAGGCCGGCAACGAATTTCGGCAACTATCAGAGAGTTCTTTGCAACAAGTGTCACGTGAAAGACTAAAACAGCAGTATTGGTTGTGATTCGTCAGGCATAACCAACATCAATAACAGAGTAGAGCAGAACCATGAGAACGGTTCTGCTCTACTCATATTTACTAATATTAAAAGTAGGGGACTAACCTAATGATAAAAAAAGCGGGTTTTTTAACCTTACTCATACTTGTCTTACTTGTTTGTTTTAACAGGGTATCTTATGCCTTCCATTCAGGCGGAGTTGCAGAATGCGAAGGATGCCACACGATGCACAATTCTCTTGGAGATGCCCAGATGACTACTGCATCTCCTCAATTTCAGGCAGGCCCTTATCTCCTGAGAGGCACTGATGCGGGTTCAGTCTGTCTTAACTGTCATCAGCAAGCCGGGGATACCGGCCCTAATGGTATCCATATCAGTACTGCTGGCTCTGACATGCCAGCAGGTTCTCCACCTCTACAGCTTAGCCCCGGAGGAGACTTTGGATGGCTGAAAAAGACTTACAACTGGACAGGCGATGAAGGTCCGGCAGTGAGCAGGGGCGAGAGACACGGGCACAATATCATTGCTATAGACTATGGATACACGGCAGACAGCACAATCAGCACAGCGCCGGGTGGAGATACATTCCAGTATCCGGCTAACAAGCTGACCTGCATAAGCTGCCACGATCCTCATGGAAGATACCGGATTTCGGCATATTCACCGCCACTGAGTGTTACTTTTACCACCTCGGGAAAACCGATTAAAGATTCCGGATCTTACGGAGCGACTCCTGATACCTCTTTTGCTGTAGGGGCCTACCGGCTCCTTGCCGGAAAAAACTATCAGCCCAAGTCCCTTTCTGGTTTCTACGGCTTTACGTACGATCCGTTTGTAGCAGTAGCTCCTGTTTCATTTAACCGCTCGGAGGTTTCAACAGATACCCGCGTTGCTTATGGCAAAGATGTGTCAAACTGGTGTGCTAACTGTCATGCGTATATGCACTCCATGCTTGGCACAGGCTCTGTACATACGGCAGGCGTACCGATTACTAATACCCAGATACTGGATAATTATAATGCCTATGTGAAAACAGGCAACCTCTCTGGATCTGCCAGCAGCTCTTTCACGTCCCTTGTGCCTGTACAGAGAAACAATACCACGGATATCCCAGCTCTTCAGACTTTGACTACCTCAACTGCAGGGCCTGTAACTGGCGACAGGGTGATGTGTCTTACATGTCATAGGGCGCATGCATCCGGTTTTGACAGTATAATCCGATGGGGTATGGGAAGTGAATTCATGACCGTTGCTGATGCAAGTGGAAACCCTGTCTGGCCCAACCCTGCTTCTAATCCGGCAGAGGCCATGGGACGGACAAGTGCTGAGATGCAGAAGGCCTACTACGACAGACCTGCTGCAAAGTTTGCTCCCTATCAGAGGATTTTCGGCTGTAACAAATGCCACATTAAAGACTAACCAAGCAGTATTTTTTAATTTACCTTCATAGAAGCCTGGTATAACAGCCAGGCTTCTTTTTGCCTCAAGTTTTTCTCAAACATGCCGATATATTAACTACAATAGATAAATGCGTCTGATGGAGAACCATTAAGATGAAAACATATATTAGATGGATGCAGTTGTGTTTTATTGTCTCTATGATTTTCCTGAAGTATGATCCTTGCCTGGCAGAGGTTCTCTTTCATTCAGGCGGTGGCGGTGATTGCGGAGGATGCCACACGATTCATAGTTCTTCTGACCCCATGACAGCAGGCGTCAGCGGTTCTCAGTTTGAAGGTAATGTTTATCTTCTGATGGGATCTGACCCGTCTTCAACCTGTCTCAATTGCCACCAGAACGAAGGTGAAACAGCGCCTTCGAGTTATCATGTCAGCACGGCTGACGCCAATATGGCAGCAGGTTCTCCGCCCGTTCAGTTGACTCCGGGCGGGGACTTCGGGTGGTTAAAGAAAAACTATTCATGGGTCCCGGAAGTGGGTTTTGCAACTGAAACCAGTTCCGGTGAAAGGCATGGCCACAATATCATTGCAGGGGATTTTGGTTATGTGCAGGATAGTACACATACAGTAGCGCCTGGCGGGACCTATCCTTCAGCAAATCTGCATTGTTCAAGCTGTCATGACCCGCATGGCCAATACAGAAGAAACAGTGAGGGCACTATCACGGTATCAGGCAAACCGATTAAAGGCTCAGGTTCGTACAGTAGCAGTGCAGACCCTGATGACAACTTTGCAGTTGGTGTATATCGGTTACTGGGTGGGGTTGGTTATACTCCCAGGTCCCTGGGTACCAATGCCTTTGTGAACGGCCCCCCTGCGGCGGTTGCACCGGATATTTACAACAGAACAGAGGCAACAGCACAGACACGTGTAGCATATGGAAGGGACATGTCAGAATGGTGTGTCAACTGTCATTCGAGCTATCTCGGTGCAACTCATTTGCATCCCGCTGGAAACAGTGCCAGGATGGATGTAACAATAGCAGACAATTATAATTCATATATAAAAACTGGTGATCTTAGTGGTTCGGTGGCAAATTCCTATCTGTCTCTGGTCCCTTTTGAAGAGGGAGTCCATGATCATACTGTGGTATCTTATAACCAGCTTAAGGCTCATGCAAGAAGTGATGACTCATTTCTTATGGGGACAGATAATAACCGTTCAAATGTAAGCTGCATAACATGTCATAGGGCGCATGCATCGGGCTGGGACGGGGCCGGCAGATATAACTTTAAGAGTGAGTTTGTCACTGTGATTAATGCTTCAGGCATAGCTGCATATCCTGACCCTTCAATCAATCCTGAGGTGGCAATGGGCCGCACGGCTGTTGAGACTCAGAAAGCCTATTATGACAGGCCTGCAGCAAAATTTGGCGTATATCAAAGGACTCTTTGCAACAAGTGCCATGCCAAAGACTGACAGCCGGCAAGGCATCAGTTCTTCACAAAAAAAACATAATTCTCCCTCTTGAATTTTACCCATTGTTATTTTAGTATTGTTGTATCCTGCACACTGGAGGGTTTTTTTGAAATTACTCCGACTGTCACTCTTTCTTGCTACCCTTGTTTTTTTGGGAGGCTGCGAGATGAAAGCAGCACTATTAAAACCTGAATTTCCACTCACAGATGAAGGAGAGGTTTTTCTGTATGTCCAGCCGTTTCCACAGGAAGCAGAGAGATTGAAGTTCAATATCGAAGGGATTTTTGCGCTTAAAAGCGATGGTACAGAATACCCCTTTTCTCTGGCCCTTTCTGAATTGAGCGGCAGCGTCATAAAAAGACAACGCGCTCTTGCGTCAGCTCAGTTACCGCCGGGTAGTTACAATGGTATATCGTTTCAAATTAAAAATGCTTTTCTAATGAGAGAGGAGGGTGAGATGGCCCTCCTCGTGTCTGATAAGCCTGTAAGGATTGATTTCCCATTTACTGTTGATATGAAAAAGGCGCTTGTTGTTTCATTGTCTTTGCGCTATGAGGAATCGGTCCGGGATGGGTTCAGCTTCTCTCCTTCTTTTTCAATATTCATTCCCGATAAGCCGCTTTTTAATCTCATCGGATATGTAACAAACCGCGGTTCGCATAGTGTGACGGTCCTGGATAGAAAATCAGGGACGGTCAGGGGAATTATTGAGACGGGCAAGTCTCCAGGCGGCATAGCGCTTGACAGGAGAACGAGAAGGGCCTACATTGCTGTTTCCGATGAAGATTCGATTGAAGTTGTAGATATAATCTCAGGCGATATCATACAGAAGATGTTCTTAAACGGCGGCGACAATCCAAGTGAACTCGTCTTGACGCCGGATGGGCTGCTCCTTTTCGTGGTCAACAGCGAATCAGACAGTGTAAGCATGGTGGATGCGTTCACCCTTGTAGAACTAAAGAGGCTGAACGTTGGAGACGGCCCACGGTCTATCCTCCTTGACAGAACGGGAAGGAAGGCTTATGTGTTTAACAGGTTCTCAAATACGATTTCAGTAATTGATGTGCCTACAAGGTCTGTGGCTGCTGTTATATCTACGGAACCAGGGCCCCTCAGGGGACAGTTTAACCGGCGCGGGGACCGGCTCTTTGTCTTTTATGAGAGTTCTCCCTACCTCAATGTCTTTGATCCATTTACTTTAAATGTTGTCAAAAGGGTTTTTGTTGGCACTGGTGTCAGCACATTAAAGGTAGATACCAACACTGATATGCTGTATCTGGGCCGAAGGCATGACAGTATAATCGAGGTATATGATCCATTTTCCATTATACCGGTGGAAACCTTCAGTGCTGGTGGAGGAGTAAATTATATGACTATTGATGGAGAGGGAAACAACCTCTGTGTGCTCCTTCCGGAAAAAAACAAACTTGTAATGATAAACCTCATCAGTAAGAGGATTGTATCTGAGATGGATGTCGGCGAAGATCCCTTTTGGGTGACCGTAATGGAGGAACGATAGGTTGCCTTCAGCCATACAGGATTATAGCGGAAAAATCTCTCACCGCCGGAAAATAATAAAGCTGCTTCTTTCGTGTTTGTGGTTATTATGTACTCTGCTGGTGCCGGTTTCCCTCTTTGCCGATGGAATTGGTGGAAGGGTGGAACTGAGCTACAGCCATGTCAATACTGAGACAGAGGATGCTGCAGGCTTTTCTACAAATACAAAGAGCGACAATTTCCTGCACAGTTACCATCTGAATTTCCAAAGAGCTCTCTACCCGAATCTCAAGTTTTTAGCTGGCGGTATATTTGAGCAGAGTATATCAAGGGGGGAGGATGAAGATGAAGAGTCACGGTCCACGGTCACCACAAAAAGCGGGACTCTGGATCTGAGGCTGGGTACACATTTTATCTCGTCAGGAATCGGATACAGCAGAAGGGAGGAAAAGACATCGGTTGATGATATTCCTTCAATGACAGATGTGAGGGAAAGTTACAGCGCAAATCTGGGCTTGCGGCCCGAAGGTTTGCCAGCGCTGGATACAATCCTGCTGCGTACCTATACCTATGATAAAGAGAGGGTCTCACAGGATAGTGTAAATGATTCTTTTTCGCTGGGGCTGAGATATGAGCCTTATAAGAACCTTGATTTGCGGTATCAGGGTACCCTTATTGATCTGAAAGAGAAGTTGCGGGACCTTGAAGTTGTACAGGTAGTTCATTCTTCACGGGCCACCTATTCAAGACAACTGGGCGACAGGATTTCCGTGTATACAACGTATAACCATACCCGCCAGGAGACGAAGACAGATGCGGCTGGCACTGGAGAGGTTCTGTTGCAACTCTTCCCTTTTTCCGGGCTTTCTGTGATCAGTGATACCCCGTCTCTTGTGACACTGGATCAGAATCCCACACTTATTGATGGCAATGTGACTGCAAGCGGCGGGATGAATATAGGGAAAAACCCTTCTATAGCAGGAGATACTGTTTTCAGGCATATGGGACTTGATTTCGTTAATGCTTCTGAAGTGAATACGATATATTTGTGGGTTGACAGAGACCTCCCCAACGTTGTCTCAAATGCTTTTTCATGGGATATCTACACGAGCCCGGATAACCAGAACTGGACCTTATTTCAGACCGTCTCTTCTGCTTCCTTTGGTATTTTCGAAGATCGTTTTGAGATCAGATTCTCAAATGTTACAACCCGCTTCATCAAGGTAGTAACCAGGCCCCTTGCTTCAGGGGTAATTGTTCCGCCCGGCACTGATGTGAGTAATATCTTTATTACTGAAATCCAGGCATTTCTCACTAAATCTGCCGAGGATACAACGAGCAAGACAGCACAGACTTCACAGGTTTACGACCTGAACGTAAAGTGGCGGATTCTGGACAGGCCGACCCTTTTATATGATTTCTATTATGGAGGATTTGTCTCACAGCCCTCAGACCGTTCAAGACATATCCTGTCAAACGCCCTGAACCTTTCTCACAGATTCAACAAGGTATTTACTGCTTCTGCAAGGTATGCGCGTGAAGACAATAAAGAGACAACAGACAAGAGCAGCGCTGATGTCTACAGCATGTCAATAACCGCAAAGCCTTTACCAGCGCTCCTTCATAGTCTTGTTGTAAGCGGCCGTTTCGAGCAGGCTGAGGAGGGCTCGAGGGACAGTCAGTCGGTGTTCCTTAATAATGGGGCCGAGCTTTATAAGGGAGTGAATATCAGTCTCTCCGGAGGTCTAAGTGTTGCTAATTCCGAGACGGAGCAAAGGAGCGTAAGCACTATCATAAACTCTGGCGCAACTGTGTTGCCCCGTCCTGAAGTGACCATTAATCTCAATTATTCCCAAACCAACACAAAGCAAACCGGAGGAGGTGTGCCGGATTCATCCGCATATACCAGACGAGGAGATTTCAACATTGCATATTCCCCTTTCATTACGCTTTATCTCTTTGCATCTTTTGGCATGTCTGCTGCCAACGATACTGAGACAGCCTTTTTGCAGAACTATGCCCTTACATGGTCCCCTTTACAGGACGGCGACCTCCAATTTAATTTTTCTTTTAATGAATCATTGCAGGCTGAAGACAACGCAGAAAACAGAACGATTACGCCAAGTCTCAGATGGTATATAAGCCGCCGCGCCTATCTGGATGTCGCATATTCTCTTATGACCAGTAAATCACAGACACAACGTTCAGATTCGAAAACCTTCAACTCTACGCTCAATGTAGTGCTTTAATTTCGTACTTGCTGCAAAATTCAGCTTAATCCAGATTTATGTTATTAATCATCAAACATCTTAAAATTCATTTAAGATTTTTTAGCAAAAATGAAAGCCTGTTTCAGAATTTCTATAACCGACAAACGGCATATTACATTTTTGCTTCAAGCAGTTTCTTTTATTTCTTTTCCCTACCCCCTACACCCTATCCCCTTAATCCCTTTTCAAAGGTGTCGTATAGAAATTCTTCCACAGCCTTCCATTTTTGCAACCATTGGAACAGAGTTCACCATGAATTGTGAAAAGGTTGTGAATATCGTGTGTTAGTATTGACGGGAAGGGAGAATATGTGGTAAAAAATAGTCGTATCAAAATATCCTGGTAAGGATGAAAAACCGTAAGGGACCTTCATTTCCATGAGGAATTTTATTATAAGCGGTGTGATATTTTTGTTTCTGACCGCATGTGCAGGAACAGGGACTGATGAAAAGTATCGCGATGCAAACATGGATTTTGGAGCGATTCAGAATATCGCTGTTTTACCCCTTGCAAATCTCACAAGAGATCAACAGGCTGGCGAAAGGGTACGCGATGTTTTTGTGACTGCTCTCCTTGCCACAGGCGGTGTTTATGTTATTCCCACTGGGGAAGTCGCAAAAGGAATTTCTCTTACAGGTATGACTAACCCAACTGCTCCCTCCAAAGAAGAAATATTAAAATTTGCCGCTCTGGTAAAAGCTGATGCAGTGATTACAGGAGTTCTCAGGGAGTATGGTGAAGTGAGATCAGGAAGCTCTACTGCTAATGTAATTTCACTCAGCACACAGATGATCGAGACCCAGACTGGAAGGGTTGTGTGGTCAGCATCTGTGACTAAGGGAGGCGTGACTTTCAAAGACCGGCTGCTGGGTGGTGGAGGAGATCCTCTGAATTATGTTACCGAGAAGGCTGTAGATGATCTTATCAATAAATTATTCATGTAAAATTTCATGTATTGTTTTTTTAGCAGGCCTCGTCTTTCTTTCCGGGTGTGTGCAAACAGGAAAGACTGCAGCATTTCGGGTTTCCCCGGGGAAAGAGCTTCGGGTTGCAGTGCTGCCTTTAGATAACCTTAGTGGCAAGACAGCTCCTCTTAAAGAAATAAAGCAGTCCCTGATTGACAGAATAACATTGCAGGGGGTGGAAGTCCTCAGTGAGAAGGCTACAGAAAGATTTATGGCCCGCTACCGCATGCGTTATGTTGGAGGAATAGATGCAGATACAGCTCAGGCTTTTAAAGAGGAAGAGAAGGTTGATGCTGTTCTCATCACTTCTCTTGAACTTTATCAGGAGGGAGGCCCTCCCAGGATTGGCTTGATTTCACGACTTGTATCCACAGGTAGCAAGCCGGTAATTTTATGGATGGACAGCATTGGTTTGACAGGCTATGACTCTCCCGGAATCCTCGGACTTGGTTTGATAGAGGATTCCGTAAGCCTCAGAGATAAGGCATTGAGTCTCCTGGCTTCTTCCCTTGGAGAAGCCCTTGCAGGGAAGGGCAAGGGTCCGAATGTAAAGGGTCCTTCGACGTATCGCCCCAAGGTGTTTTATCAGGCGCCGTTCATAGAAGCTGATAAAACTTATACTATGGCTGCACTGCCTTTCTTCAACAGAAGTGAAAAGAGGAATGCTGGAGAAATTGTGCTGTTGCACATCATCAACGCTCTTGTACATCAGGGAAATTTTGCTGTGCTTGAACCGGGCATAATAAGGCAGAAGTTTCTCAACATAAGACTCATAATGAATGAAGGGATTTCTCTCTCAGACGCTGACTTTGTGGCGAACAGCCTTAATGCGGAGCTGATTCTCAGCGGGAAAGTTACAGATTATCAGGATGTTTTATTGGAGGGTGGGGTTCCCAAGGTTGGTTTTTCAGTATCGGTTATCGAAAAGATGAGCAAGAAAATAATCTGGGCTTCGGAAAGTTACAATCTTGGAAATGAAGATGTTATATTTTTTGATGTTGGAAGGCTGAATACGGCGAATACCCTTACCTCAGAGATGGCCCGGGCTGTAGCTGGAAGGATGTCAAGACGTGGTTATCAATAGAATAAATAAAAAATTATCAGTGGTCAGTGAAAGGAGTTAAATGAAACGAGTAGTAATGATAGCAGGTTTAGTAGTATTGTCAGTTTTTTCCGGAATCGGAAGCAGTTTTGCCGTTGAGTCTCAACAAACTCTTGCAAATGCTGAAGTTAAGAAGGCAGAGACATCTGCTGCATCTGCAGGGGGGGAAATCCTTTTGAAGGTCCCCCTTTTTTCTTCTACCTTCACGAAGTTTCCAGTTGCAACAGTCAATGATGAAATAGTCACACTGCAGGACCTTAATGAGGCTCTTACATCTTCTCATGAAGAGCGGGCTGAGCAGGGCCAGCAGGCAGCAAAGGTTAATTATTCTGATATATTGGAGCGGATGATTAACATACGTCTTATTATTCAGGAAGCAAGAAGCATGGGGCTGGACGATTTACCGGAAGTGAAGAACCCTGTGGATGCATATTCAAAGTCATCAGTAAGAGATTTGCTCCTGGAAGAGCTGGGGAAAGATGCAAAGGCGGATGAGGCCGATGTAGAGAGACTCTATAAGGAAGTTACCAAAGAATGGAAAATTAAGTCTGTGATGTTCAGGAAAGGAGATGATGCCAAAAAGATGGAAGAAGAGATGAAGGCCGGGAAGAGTTTTGACGAGATGGTTGTGAAAGTGCTTGATGAGAAACTGGCCGAAGGGAACAAAGAAGGCGGTTATGTAAAACCAAAAAGCCTGCAGCCGGAGATAGCGGAAATTGTTTCAAAGATGAAGATCAATGATATAAGTTCCATTATCACTATGGAACAGGGGAAAAAAGACAAGGGTTATGTGCTTCTCAGGCTTGAAGATATAAGATATCCCGACGACCCTGAAGCAAAGGAACGTGCGAGGGAAGTAATCCTTTCCAATAGCAAAACCGATATTGTACGAGAGTACAAGAGGGATCTCATTAATAAATATGTGAAGGTAAATTTTAAACTTATCAAAAAGCTGGACTTTGAATCTGAGAAACCCGGCATCGAGAACCTGTCGAAGGACAAGCGGGTTATTGTGGAGATTAAGGGAGAGAAGCCTCTGACGGTTGGTGATATGGCCCGGGCCCTCCAGGAAAAATATTTTCACGGTCTGCAGACAGCTATCAAGTCAAAAAATGTAAACAGCAAGAAATTTGAGATGGTAGATCAGATGCTGGATAAAATTTTATTCAGGCAGGAGGTCGCAAAACGAGGCATTGACAAGACTGAGAAATATAAGGAGATGGTCAGGAAATACGAGGACTCCATGCTTTTTGGGTTTTTCGTACAGAAGGTTGTGTTTCCGGATATCAAGATCAATATGGAAGAAATGAAGACATATTATTCTGAGCATATAACCGAGTTCACATATCCTGAGATGATGAAGCTGGACAGTATTGCCTTTGAAAAACTGCAGGATGCAGAGGCTGCCATGACCAGGCTGAAACAGGGAGCTGATTTCAAGTGGATGAGAGAAAATTCAGAGGGGCAGATCGCTAAAGATACTGACAGGACGTTATCGTTTGATGGCAGGGTTCTGGTGACAACCATGTTGCCGGGAGATATACAAAAGGCACTTTCGGGAGCACATTCAGATGATTTCAGATTGTATGAAAGTCCGGAAGGGCACTATTATGTTTTTTATATTCGGGACCTTATTCCTTCCAGGATACAGCCCTTTGATGAGGTTAAAGAGACCATTTCAAAGAATGTATTTAATAAAAAAGTAAACCAATCAGTGCAAGAGTGGTCCACCAAACTGAGAGAATCAGGAGATATTAAGATTTATCTTGCAGGTGCTGACAAGGAATAAGGATAACGAAAAAGGCGACCAAGGAGAGAATATGCGCAACATGCAGACAAAACAAAGAATCCTCACAGGAGGCATGATACTCCTTTTATGCGGACTGATTCTTTATGCCGCTGCTGACTCTGTTATGGCCCAGAAAAGGTTTGTCCGTAAAGAATGCCTTGACTGCCATACAAAATTTGCGGAACAGTACATGGGCCTGAAGAGTGTACATAATGTAGTAAAAGAGAGAAAATGTGAAGACTGTCATGTAAGGCATGGGATTATCCCAAAATTGGTTCTCAAGAAAGATGGCAATGAACTCTGTTTTACATGCCATAGTAAAGAAAAAATAGGTCTTAATAAATCCAATGTGCATACAGCCCTCAGTACCGGCAAATGCATCAACTGCCATAACCCGCATGCATCACCGGCAGCATATTTGCTCAAAGCTGAAGGCCGGGAGGTCTGTTATCAATGTCATAAGCGCGAAACTTATGAGAAGAAGGTGGTCCATAGAGCTCTTCAGAACGAAGGCTGTGGAACCTGTCATTTCTCGCATAGTTCTGATGAAAAAAATCTTCTCAAAAAAGAAATTATAACACTTTGCCTCACATGTCATGACAAAGGGAAAAGTTCTTTTCAGAAGGCCCACGGAAATTATCCTGTCGAAACCAGATCCTGTATAATCTGTCATAACCCGCATTCTTCCTTGCAGCCAAAGCTTCTTAAAGGCAGCGCACACAATCCTGTTACCTCCGGCAATTGCGAGTTGTGTCACAATCCATCTGTTTCCATGGAGCCTTTCGGGACCGCTCAAAGCGGCAGCGGTTTGTGCAGTATGTGTCATGATACAGCATCTCTTAAGGCCGGCGGCACGGTTGAACATGCCCCTTTCCAGGGTGGGATGTGCACTTCCTGTCATGAGCCGCATGCTTCCGAATATCCGGAACTGCTGGCACAGGAAGGCAACAAGCTTTGCTTTGCATGCCATACGGATAAAGATGTAAAAGTAACGAATGCCCATCCTGCTTTGGTTAGCGGCAACGGGTGTCTTTCCTGTCATCTGCCGCATGCTGCCAAAAATGAAAAACTTCTCGTTGCCAAAGATGGAGAGCTATGCTTCACCTGTCATACGAATATCCAGGAGAGTCAGAAGCTCAAGAATGTACATATTCCCTTTGCGCAGGAGATGTGCAGTTCCTGCCATAATCCGCACGGTTCAAACGTCGAGAATATGGTAAAAGACCGCTTGGACAAGGTGTGTTATACATGCCATTCTGATGCTGAGATAAGTTTCCTGAAGACAAATACCCATAAGCCGGTACTTATCGGCACCTGTAATTCCTGCCATAATCCGCACGCATCTGCAGAGGACAAGCTGCTCAAAGCGTCCGGATCCCAGTTGTGTGCCAAGTGTCATGGCGATCTTATAAAAGATACGCCGGAAGTAGTCAGCCATATGCCCTTTGCCGGCGGGATGTGCCTTGATTGCCACGATGCCCACGGCAGCAATATTACAGGAATGATTGTTGAAAAGCAGGACAAACTCTGTTTCACCTGTCATGCTGATTTGAACACAGCAGTGCAGGGTGGAAAAAGCAAACACTCGCCTGTTCTGGCAGGTGGATGCACCAAGTGCCATAGCCCGCACAAATCAAAAATAAGCAAATTACTTCTGGCAGCAAGCCCGGATATGTGCCTTATCTGTCACAAAGACCTCAAAATAAAGATGGAGAAGGAAAAGACTCATCCGCCGGCAGCCAGGGATTGTTTGAGATGCCACAAGCCTCACTCATCTGCGGAGCCTTCACTGATTGCTAAACCTCTTCGCATATTATGTGAGGAGTGTCATAATCTGAAGAGCGCTTCTTTTACAAAGGCTCATATTGGCATTGACGCTGCAGTAATAAATTGTATAAGCTGTCATACTCCTCACGCTTCCAGGGATCCAAAACTCTTCAAGGACCATGTCCATCCTCCTTTTGCGGGGAGATCATGTGACGAGTGCCATATAGCAGGAAAGTGAAGAAAGGGAAAGATATGAAATTGAGATATAGACTATTACTGTTGTTTCTTATGGCGAGTACTCTTTTTGTCATCACTCTGGCATATTCACAGGATAAGTTTAAATTAAAAGCCGGTGCCAGGGGAAAAATCTGCCTTAACTGTCATGTAGATTTTCAGGAGAAATTAAAAAACCCCTATGTCCATACGCCTGTAAAGACAGGGGAGTGTTCAGGCTGTCACAATCCTCATTCATCATATCAGGGAAAACTGCTGGCTGCTGATTCCGGCAAGATCTGCTACCAATGCCACGCCATGATGGTTTCTGAGAAGGCCCGCAGCACGCACAAAGTTGTGGTAGAAGGCAACTGTGTGAAATGCCATGACCCTCACGCTGCTAACAATAAGTTCAACCTTATAAAAACAGGAAATGAACTTTGTTTTGAGTGCCATAAGGAAATGGCCGAACGCATCACAAAGGTAAAGTTCAAACATAACCCAGTGGAAAAAGGATGCCTTAACTGTCACAATCCTCACGCTTCTGAACAGGCAGGAGCATTGTTAAAGAACAGCTTACCAGCTCTCTGTATCCAATGCCATAAGACAGACAGGCCAAGTTTTGCAGACCGGCATATGGGCTACCCTGTAACAAATGGACGCTGCACGTCCTGTCATAATCCTCACGGCTCTGACCGGGGTGTGATTCTGTTTGATAATGTTCATAAGCCTGTTGCAAGCAGGATGTGTAACCAGTGTCATGTTGAGCCGACTTCAAAGACACCTTTTGCTACCAAGAAACCAGGGTATGAGTTGTGCAGGGGGTGTCATAGCACCTTGATGAACGAGATACTCGATAAGAACAGGACGCACTGGCCGTTACTAAGCAAGCAGGGTTGTCTTAGCTGCCATAACCCGCATGCATCGTCACAGCCTTCGCTCCTGAAAGCGCCGATGAAAGGCCTTTGCGGTTCGTGTCATGCAGACACAATCCAGAGACAGGAGCGGTCCATGACCAAACATCCTCCGATAAATGATGGGTATTGTACAAACTGTCATGTCCCTCATTCATCCAATAACAGTTTTCTGCTGAATCAGCCTTCAATTGTAGACTTGTGCGGTACCTGTCATGACTGGCAGAAACACTCAACACATCCAATTGGTGAGAAGGTGATAGACCCGAGAAACAGCAATCTCATAGTGCAGTGCCTTAGCTGCCACAGGTCTCACGGCACAGAGAATAAAACTTTTGTATATTTTTCAACTATCAGTGAAATGTGCACTCAGTGCCACATTCAATATAAGAGGTGATAACCATGATAAAGTTCATGACGAATGCTGTTGTCGCAATAATTATTATCGTTATAGCACAGAGCTCTTTCGGCGCTGAGTCTGTAAAACTGAGACATGTTGCCTCTGTTTACTCTGACAGTAAAGGAGGCGGAATCAGGCTGCCTGAAGGAGTTGACTGCAATGAGAAGTCTGTTTTTATTGTGGCAGATACCGGAAACAACCGTCTCTTACGTTATTCTTTTCAGAATGGGGTTGTAAAAGGCGGGGAAGAGATTAAGCTTTCCGAACTGCCATATCCTCTTCGGGTGCAGATAAGTTCTGCAGGAGATATATTGGCCCTTGATGGTAAAACACACCGGATTGTACGCATGGGCCCTGAGGGAGGGTTTAAAGCCTTTATTGAACCTGAAGGACTGCCTTCTGTTTCAACCCTTGTGCCTAAAAGTTTCAGGATAGATGCTTCTGATACCATATATATCCTCGATATATTTTCAGATCGTCTTCTGGTGCTGGATTCGGCAGGCAAATACGTAAAACATATTGCTCTGCCGCAGGACCAGGGTTTTATATCTGATTTTGCAGTTAGTGCTGCGGGTAATATTTTTCTGCTCGACAGTGTTAACGCTTTGGTATATTCTGCATCTAAAGACAGTAAAGATTTTTTACCTTTGACCAGGAGTTTAAAAGAGGATATGAACTTTCCGGCAAATATAACCGTAGATAAAAGCGGAATTATTTATCTGGCAGATCAGACCGGCAGCGCTGTAACAATGCTGGGGCCGGATGGTTCTTTCCGTGGACATCAATCAGGATTTGGATGGAAAGAAGGCCTTGTCCGATATCCTTCCCAACTGTGCATCAATGAGAAAGAGGAAATTTTTATTGCGGACCGGGAGAATAACAGGATTCAGATTTTTACTCTGGTCAAATAGAACACATATGAAAAAATTATTTTACATACTATGTCTGCTGCTGATATTTGCAGATGTGGCATCTGCTCAGAAACTGCCAGCTCCTCCGGACTACGGTCGGGTTGTAATCAATAACTATTCTGAGAAAGCCGGTTTTGCGCCTGTGGTGTTTGACCACTGGCTGCACCGGGCCATGTTTACATGCAGGATTTGTCATGTGGATATTGATTTTGCGATGGAGGCAGGAGCTACAGATATAAATGCAGATTCAAATAAGAAAGGCTTCTATTGCGGAGCCTGTCATGACGGCAACAGGGTCTTCGGCAATAAAAAGATGTTCGCCTCATGTTCAGATAAAGGCCAACAGGATGACAGTAAGATATGTGACAAATGTCATTCTTACAGGAAACAGGTGAAAAAGGAATATAATTTTGAAACCTTCACAGCAAAGTGGCCTCAAAAAGGCCTTGGAAACAGGATAGACTGGGAAGATGTGGAGGCAAAAGGACTTATTAAGCCTGTTGACTCTGTGGAAGGCATATCCATTAAGAAATCTCCTTTGAGGGCCCGGGAAGACTTCTCTATAGGATCAAAGGGCTCCTGGATGACCGACGTTATTTTCTCGCATAAAAAACATACGGTCTGGAATGGCTGCGAGATCTGTCACCCCGATATCTTTCAGGTGGAAAAAGGTGCAACAAGATATTCCATGCTCCAGATTTACGGAGGGGAATATTGCGGGGTCTGTCACGGCAAGGTTGCCTTCCCGCTGATTGAATGCCAGAGGTGCCACACAAAACCGGTCCAGTAATATTTTACTGCTTAACCATATTTTTCAGTATATCTTCAAGCTTTTTTATCTGCTCTCCATACCCAGCCCAATTCCCCTTCTTCTGCTGTTCAAGCGCTTTGTTATACGTCTGCATGGCTTCTTTGGCAAGGCCCTCAATTGATAATCTGCTGCCCTCAAAAGCGCTTTCTTTGACTGGTGAAACTTTTCCCGCACCACTGCCAAACAGCCTCTGTAGCGCCAGCTCAAGGTTTTCTTCCATTACAACGTCATTTTCATATGCAACGATGACCCTTCTGAGTTCAGGAAGGCCGCCTTTGTCTTCTGCAGCAAGATACAAAGGCTGAACATACAGAAGCGATTTTTCAACCGGGATAATAAGCAGGCTTCCCCGTATTACCTGAGAACCCCTCTGCCCCCATAGTGTAAGCTGCTGGGATATATATGCGTCCTGATCTATGCGTGCGTCTATCTGTCTGGGGCCAAATACAAGCCGGTCCCTGGGGAATGCGTATGCAATTAGCTTGCCGTAATTTGGTTCATCGCATCTTGCTGCAAGCCAGGCCGCCAGATTGTCCCTCTTTGAAGGCGTGTACGGCAGGAGCAGAATATACTCTTCTTTATTGTCCTCGGGGAGTTTCATTATGGTGTAGTACGGCTCTATGGGCTTGTTCCCATATACGGGTATTTCCCACAGGTCTTCCTTATTATAAAAAACCTTTGGGTCGGTCATGTGATAGGTTGAAAATATTTTGGCCTGGACCTGAAGGAGTTCCTGCGGATATCTGATATGTTTTCTTAAATCAGGAGGCATTGTATCGAGGGGCTTCAGGAGGCCCGGAAAGATTGTTTTATATGCCTTTGCCATAACATCGTCAGGGTCGCTCATATAAAAATTAACGTTTCCGTTGTAGGCGTCCACAGCAACCTTCACAGAATTTCTGATATAGTTTATTTTGCTGGGCAATGGTTTTGAATATGGAACTCTGCCGGATACTGTATAGGCATCTATTATCCAGAAAAGCCGCCCTTCTTCCGAGACAACTATATACGGATTTTTATCATATATGAGAAAGGGCGCAATGCGGCGCACTCTTTCCATTATATTTCTGTAATATAAGATTTTACTTTCTGAGGTGATATCTGATGAGAGGATAATCTTGTCAGTCCCGAACTTCATTGCAAAAAAGGCCTTTCTGATGAAGGAAGACAATCCTACTCCGCCGCTGCCTTCATAGGAAGTGTAGACATTCCCCGCAGAAGTGGGGTAACTGAATTCCGGAACTTTTGTCTTGAGAATTACATAATCATTTGAAATTTCCCCGAAGTATATCTCAGGCCTTGTTATCTTAAGGTTGGCTGCAGAAACAGGCGGTATGTCCTTTATGATGAATTCAGGGAGCCCCTCCCTGGTAATTCTGCTTACAGGTCCCAGGGTGATGCCGTTTCCATGGGTAAAGACCATTCTTTCATTGATCCAGGACTTGCTGGGCAGGTCGTCATAGGAAAGCTCTCTGGCGGACAGCATGCATTGCATATATTCATTGTTGACCATATAGCGGTCGTTATCCACGTCTGTAAACTTATAATAGGTCCTTATCTGCTGCAACTGGCTGTAGGTCTTCAGCAGTGGCGCATCTTCCCAAAGCCTGACATTTTTAATGATAGGCTCATTTTTCTCAATATCCGCAAAGGTCAGGTTATATGAGACGTCAAAAGGCCTGACATCTATCCTCTCAAGGTCGTAGCCAAATCTTGTAAATTTGATATTGTGCTTTATAAAGGGACTCTCAAGGGTAAGCTCATTGGGAGTGACCTTTAGTTTCTGCAGCATGGAGGGATAACCAATTACACCGACAAAATAAATCAGAGCGATAAGCCCTGCCGGAACCAGAGCCGTTTTCCAGGACTTGATGAGGAGCCCGGTAAGAAAGGCAACGCCTGTTATAGCAGCAAGGATTACAAGAATATTCAGAACAGGCAGTTTTGCATTGATATCAGAATATCCTGCGCCGAATATAATGCTGTGTTCAGAAAAAAGCAGGTTGAACTTATCAAGGTAAAAACCAAACGACATGTTAACGATAAATAACCCTGCCAGAATGCCGAGGTGTCTTCTTACTTTCCGGTCTATCAACAGGTTATTGCTGCTGAAATAAATGCCGCCTCTGGTGGAATAATTCATGACAACAAGAAAGGCGGCCGCTGCAATAAGGAAACCTGCAAAGTCTTTAATGGAAGCAATCAGGGGTAATTCAAACAGGTAAAAACCGAGATCCCTGCCAAAGACCGGGTCAGTTATACCTACGTTAATATGATTTTTATAAAGTAATATCTCCTGCCATGTAGAGCTGCTGCCAAGGCCTGCAAAGATGCTGATTAATACCCCTGATAGCAGGGTAAGGGGCTTGATTAATTTATTTAGTTTTTTTGGATTGAGGGATATTTTTGTCTGCCCTGCAAAGAACAGATCCGGCGGCGAAAAACTGATCCTGTTTGAAGCGATTATATTGGCAAGTAAAAAGACAAGAGAAAACAGTCCGAGTGCTAGGCCTGCTAAAAACTTTGTGCTTAAAATCTTTGTGAACAGGTTCTGATAATGGACTTCGTTGAAGAAGAGCCAGTCTGTATATAGATTGATTATCGCTGTGCCTGACATAATGACGGAGAAAACCAGGACAGCAGAAACAAGCATCAGGATCTTTTTACCCCGCATAGTCAACTCCTCCAAAATATAAATATTTCAGTCTTAGCGCATAGTTATTCATAGCGAATCCTGTTCCAATACTTGCAGACATGGAGGCTGTGGAAGAATTTCTATACGACACCCTTGAAAAGGGATTAGAGGATAGGGAGTAGATGAACAGAAATAAGAAAAGCAGCTTGAAGTAAAAATGTAATATGCTGTTTGTCGATTATAGAAATTCTGAGACAGGCTTTCATGTCTGATAAAAGATCTTAAATAAATTTTCATTGGAATAGGATTTACATAAACAAACTGGATTATCAGCATAGTTATTATAAGTATTGTGACTGGAATAGCAACAACTACCCCCTTAATCCCGTCAGTTTGACATTTTATCATGTAAAGTTTTATAAATTAAGCCTATCAAAATACAGGGAGGTACGCATGATTAAAGCAACAAAATTTAAAATGGCAGCAATAATATCAGCAGGAGCTTTGTTAGTTTCCATGCTATCAGGATTTAATGTATATGCCGCATCTAAACGTGTATATGTAACGAATGCCGGCAATAATACAGTTTCAATTATTGATACCGCAACCAACAAAGTTGTAAATACCATAAGGGTCGGTGTATGGCCTGCCGGAATAGTAATTGATCCTGCAGCCAGGAAGGCATATGTTGTCAACTCCAATGAAGGCGACAGCACGGTTTCAGTGCTTGATATTAACAGCAATTCAATAATCGCTTCAATAAAAGTCGGGCTCGGCCCCATGAGCATGGTCCTTGACACAGCCACAGGTGTCGGATATGCTGCAGATACTGAACATATCGTAAACGGAAAGAATGTAAACAAGACCCTCTCTGTAATTGATCTCAAAACAAATACAGTCAAAGGTAAAATTGAAGTAGGTATCGGGCCTTTTGAAATGAATATTATTGACAACAAGCTCTTTGTAAGCAATTCCGGAGACTGGACCGTTTCAGTGGTGAATCTTGCAGACAACAAAGTAACAGACACGATCAAGGTTGTAGATACCCCGTTGGGTGTTGCAGTGGATCAGAAAAAGAAAAAAGTTTATGTGGCTATTCACGGCAAAGGCAAAGTGTCAGTTATTGATGCCAGAAGCAACAAAGAGATGACCACAATAGATGTTGGCAAGGCCGCATGGTATGTGGCTACAGATCCTGCAAAAAACAGGGCCTATGTAACAATACGGGAAGAAAATACCGTAGCCGTTATTGATACCAGCAGCGATAAACTCATTGAAAAAATAAAAGTCGGCAAAGAACCAATAGGCGTGGTCGTTGACTCGGAAAACAACAGGGCTTATGTTGCAATACACGGCGATATTTCGCTTGCGATAATAGATACAACAAACAATAAGGTCATAGATAACGTTAAGCTTTCCCCTGCAACAGACAGCACATATTCAGGTGCTCCCTGGGGAGTTGCAATCTATTAAGTGAACTTCTCTCTCAAAGCCGTTGACAGAGGAGAGGTGAAATGTGTTAATTTATAAGCCGTTGGGGCTGTAGCTCAGTTGGGAGAGCGCTTGAATGGCATTCAAGAGGTCGACGGTTCGATCCCGTTCAGCTCCACTCTTATTTTCCAATAACTTACCTTCATTAATCATTACTGATTTCCTGCCTGACTATGCAGTAAATATGCAGTGCGTTTTGATTCACCTGTGAGATTGATCATATTAACTGCTTTACTTAGGTGATCTGGTGCAAGGTGAGCATATCTCAAGGTCATGGTTAAACTCTTATGACCTAACAGCCTTGATACTGTGGTTATGTCCACTCCGGCCATAACAAGATGTGAAGCAAACGTATGTCTCAGGTCATGGAATTTGAAATCATAAATTTTAGCTCTTCTCAATGCGGTATTAAATGACCTCTTAACATCCTGATAAGGGTTCCCTGTAACAGAATCAAAAAACACATAAAGAATATCTATCCTTCTTGTTATGCCCTGTAACAGTGCTTTTAAATCATCACTGATAGGAATGTTTCTCTTGTCTCCGTTTTTTGTATGCTCTAATCTGATAAACCCATGTTTCAGGTCTATGTTATCCCATTTGAGAGAGAGAATTTCACCCTTACGGCATCCGGTATTCAGTGCAGTAATGATGATAGGCTTCAGGTGCGGTTCACATGACTTTATAAGTTCCTGACATTCTTCTTTTGAGAGGTACCTTAACCGTTTATTGTTTTCTTCAAGAAATTTAACCTTACGAATGCGTTTCAACGTGTCTTCTTCAACCATGTCCCATTCAACGGCTTTAGTGAACATGTGCTTTATAGTAGCAATTAGCCTGTTTACCGTAGCAGGTTTATTACCTGTCACTATATTGTTTTTAACAGGCTTCTTATTCTGTTGAAGTCTTTCAGTCTGGTATTGTTCGAGTAACATGGAATTGAAACGTCTCAATGGTATGTTTCCAAAAACCTCTGATAGTTGTTCGATTAGATACGCTTTGCTTTTGTAGCTTCTCTGTCTTTCAGCCCATTTTTTATACTCTGTAACAAGCTCATTGAAAATATAGTTTTTGATTTTCTTTACTGGTTCAGGTTGCTTGCCTTCAAAGATTGTTCTTTTTCTTGCCGATAGAATCGCTTCCGCTTCCTTGAACTTTGGTGTTTTTGCGGATTCTCTGATAATTTTACCGTCAAGCCCGGCATAGCGTATCCAATAATAAGCTGATCCTTTTTGTTTATAAATTCCTTTTGCCATGGTTCTTTTTCTCCTTTCCTTTTTCGTTTTCTTCAAGGCAATCTAATAAAGCCCTCATTGTGTCGCTCGGTGTTCTCACCCCCTTTTCAAGATATATGACATATTCTCTTGTTACTCTTAGCAACAAGGCAAAATCTTTTTGATATAAATTCAGCCTTGTTCTAAAGTCCTTAATTTCCTTTGGTGTCCATTTTTTCATATCTCAATTATAGGGTAAACATTGTTTACTTGTCAATGGTAAATTAAAGTGCATATTTTACTGCATAGTGGTTTTTAACTTGCTGAATTAAAGAATATATTTCTATCGGTATATTGATAAACAATCAAGAGTTCACTTCCCTGTAAATTGGTTTACCTCCGGTGTGCTATGCCTCAATATCCATTTATCAATATTCTTCTTGAAAAATCTCACCCCTCCGCTTTGCCCTTGTTGTATCTTGAAAAAAGGTATCTGCTTATTACTTACCAGTTTGTTAATTGTGCTTTCTGATACCTTGAGATATTCCGATAAGCCCTTTTTGTCAAAAATAACATCCTCTGCAATGTGATTGTCGGACAGCATAGGCCGTAATATCTTTATTACTGCCGTTGCTATAGCCTGTATGTCTTCATGTTCAAGAGAGGTTTTCATTTTTCAAATAACTTTTGAAAATCTGACAGCCTAATAATAATAAGTTCCCCGTGCATGTTCTTTTCTTTCAGAACAAGGACAGGGATTTTATCAGGGTAATACTTTTCAGCCTGTTTCAATCCGTCTTTTAGGAATCCGCTTATTTTCTTCCGGTATTTGCATTCAATAGAAAGCAATGGATGTTCAACATCGGCAATGGACAGGCTAAAGTCCAGGCATCTACTGTTGCGCTTGCCGTCAAGCATCCTTGCTGTTTTTCGTTCTAAATTTTTCCAGTTAGTCATGATTTCTAAATAAGAGGGCGGGTTTTATTAACGCCGGGAAGTACGCTAAATAGACGTTGTCCGCCTGCCCGCCCTCTGTTATTTACCGGTTTTTCAAATATTTTAACTGCCTCTTTTTAAGCTCTTTAATTTTACGCCGTTTTTTTGCCATTGGATTATCTTTCAAAATAATCCCCCGGCCTGCTTTGTGATCGTAAGAAAATTGAGACGGCTTGCCCGCTTCTACAAATGCCTCGTAACTTTTCGAAGCACCCGTTTTTCCTGTTTTTTGCTGTATGGTTGTTTCCATTAATTATCTCCTTCCAGTTTTGGATTTAAAATTAACTGCTCAACTGCTTTTATTTCATCTTCAATTCTCCTGCGTTCTGCTAAAATTTCATCTTCATTTGTGATCGTTTTTATTGTCTTTCCATTTTCAGAAATGTCAGTTTTTTTAGGATCACGGTTTTTATTAAAATGCTTGATTTGCAATTCTTTTAAGTTTTCTAATTTAAATTTTAATTCCGCTGGTGCAGTATCCCGGAGAAAGCTTTCCCGTTTTTGAATTTCGCTTTCAAAGTGATAGCTCTCACTCATAAAAAGACTGTTCGCTTTGTTCCATTTTTCTTGCGCCTGTTTGAGTAAATCCTTTGTCTCAAAAAAAGTTTGTTTCTTAATTTCAACTTCTTCTAAAAGCAAGGGCATCTTTTCCGTTTTTTCCTGTTTCAGTACCTTAATTTCTGTTGATGCCTTGATCCGCTCCTTAACCAGTTCTTCCGCCTGCTCTGCTTCTTGCAAGAGTCCCCGCGTAAGTGGATTGTCTCTCAATAGAGAAATTAATTTTTCTGTCGTTAATTCTTTCATTCTACCTCCATTTTTTAAGTGTTTTTCTCTTGTTCAAATTCGTAAAAACCCCACGGCTTGGAATTATTACCGTTTTTTCCCTGCCAAACTTCCATGACATATTCTTTATGTGTATTCCAAAGGTTTATTTTCTGTTCATCGAGCATAAGAAAAATTTCAAATGCTTCTGACTCATTTTCGGAAATGTCGCCGGTAAGAAAATAGTTAAGAAGATGATCCGGCAATCCCTGTTTTACTTTTCTGATTCTTTTTATTCGCTTAGTTGGCATATTACACCTGCTTGGTTCCGCCCGGTCTGCCGATTGTATCCCGTAGCGGTTCAAGGTCAAGATTTAACGCCTTCAACCCTTGAAGAAATTGCGCCCGGCTATCTCTTTCTACAGGCAGTAAAGGGTTAGGCTTAACTTGCCCCCACCTGTCCCTCATCGTCATGCCGTTTCGTTCAATCTCTTTCTGCGCCTCTTTCAGGCGGTCAAATGCCTCTAAAGCGGTCTGTAAAATCGCTAACCCTGCTGAATCCTCAATGTCATATTCAGATAAAATATTCTTCCACAATCCTTTTGCCTCTTTGCTAAAATGTCGTGGTATTGTTATTTTTTTCATTCTTTTATGCCCTCAACTTTTTCAAAGGAAAAACTCACATTTGTATATTGTCGACTACCCCAACGCTTTAGCTTTAAAAGCTGTCGAGAATTGACCCCCCTTACCCCTGTCATGGTTTTAAAAAAGTCTTTCATGGTTCCTTTGACCTGTTAATAAACTGTTTATCCCTTCATTGAACAATTCAAAATTATTTTCAAAATAAGCTTTATATATCCCAGTAATAATTTCCCTTGTCTCTGAATCTGCTGCCGATGAATCCTTGAAGACATGAATCTGTGCGTGTTCATCTTGTCACCTCACAGAATGAGTTATTGACCTTACAGTACCGTTGCAATCCTTGGAAGCCTTCCCTGATCTTCACATCAAAACGCTCGTTACAATCGCTCCGGATAGCATGCTTTTTAGGACATTCTTGAAGGGTTAATTTGCTCGTTCCCGAATTGTCTTTTGCTTGTTCCCATTCCGAATTTTTTGCAAAAAAGCCGGTACAAGCATATTCTTTTTGATTATCAGGACTTAGCTCATTTTTAAAATTCTCGTTTTCTTGTTCCCATATAGTATCGGGAACAAGGGAACAAGAATATTTATAAGGGTCTCCCTTGCCACCTTTTCCTTCCCTCAAAACCTTCTCTACTTTTACCAGTTCCCTTAAGGCTTTTCTCTTTAATCCTGTCCGCCCTTCAATCTCGTTCATAATTGCAGGTTCGTTAACAGGCTCTTCTTGACCTTTTAAAAATTCAATAATAGACTCTCCGATTGTGCCTATGTCCTCATCCTGCTTGCTTTGGCCTATGCTGACGGTTCGGGTATCCTTATCAAAGTGTAAGGTTGTTTCCTCAAGGTCATCACCATACCTCTGAACTGTCTGGATCGTCCTATAGTTTTCATGTCTCTTCATGATTAAGAGGGTATCTACGCTTGAGAAAATAGCGGTAGAGCCTAATACAGAATCACCCGCCTGACGGTCTCCTTTACTGGTATGATGAACGCATAAGACGTGTGCCCCTGTATCCCTTGCCAGTCTTAATATAGGGTCTAAGGCGGCTGTCACCTGTGCATAATCATTGCCGTCTTTTATCTTGGTTAGTCTGAATAAAGGGTCAATAACAATTAAGGAAGGTTTGAGGGATTCTGCGACTTTTTTAATCTGTTTTAATGCGTCAACTGTAGCCCCGCCCGCATAAATATAAATCTCTTCTGTACCATCTGCGCCCATATCCCGGAAATGTTTTTTTACCTCTGCCCTTTTTTCCTCTAAGGCGTAGTAAATCACCGCTCCCTTATTAACCGATCTATCAAGGAATGTTTCCCCTTTAGCTACCGATAAAGCCGAATTTCTAACAAGAGTGCTTTTCCCTACCTTTGGCTTGGATGCTATAACAGAAAAACCGCCTGCAGGCAATAAACCGTCAATAATATAATCAACCACGGCATCAGGTTCTTTAAAAAGGTCTCCTAATTTTATTAAAGGCATACCGATATTTTGGAATGATGATTTTTCTGGTATCCATTCTGGCGTTGCCTCAATAATCTCAATCAGCTTCTCTTTCGTTCCGCCGGACTTAAGAAAATCCGTTATATCCTCTTTGTCTTTCAGGTCTGGAAGGTCAATAATCTTGACTGATTCAGCAATGCCCTTGAGATTCTTTGCAACCTGTAAGGCATGGTTCTTCCCGGGCTCGTCATTGTCTGGAATAATGGCAATCTTCTTGCCCTTGAAATACTGGTTATATTCAGGTCTCCATTTTCCCGCCCCCATAGGGTTACAGGTTGCAGTTATACCGATTACCTTTAAAGTTTCAACGTCCTTCTCACCCTCAACGATAATCACACTGTCAGCTTTTATGAGTTCTGGCAAATTGTAAGGGACTAACCGGACATCCTTGAGGTTGTAAATCCATTCGCCTTTACCGTCCGGTCTTCTTTGTAAAAACCCTTTCGGTTCATAACGGATTACCTGAAAAAAAAGATTTCCGGCCACGTCTGTATAGTTATAGGTCTTGACGACCTTCTTTTGAGGTTCTGTGCTTATCCCGGCCTGTCTTGCAAGGTCTGTTAATGCTGTTTTGAAGTCAGCATTATGCTTTTTCTGATAGAAATCAAAGATACTGCCTTTACTATCACACCCGAAACATTTAAACTGTCCCGTTGTGAGATTTACGGATAATGAAGGTTTGCTATCATTATGAAAAATACATAACGCCTGAGCCATACCTGAGCCGTTAAATTTCATAGAGGGAAGATATGAGGAATAGAAGTTTTTAATATCGAGTTTGCTAAGAATTTCCTGCTTACTTATCATTTCCTTTTCCTTTCGTCTCTTGACCGCCCCCGTTTGCTGTGCTTCCCCTCATGGTATAGGTTAAATTCCGGAGAACTTTATATTTTTCGAAAAACTCTTTGATGTCGGAAGCCCCACCTTTTTGGTGAAATTCAATCGCATCCCGGTTTTCAGGCGTGTCTTTGAATTTAAAAATGACGCCCCGATCTGATTTTATTAAAGTGGGGAATTCGTTTGAGATAAGAAAAACGTGCGTTGCAATTTCAAGTTTGTGGATCAGTAAGCCTTTTTCTTTTTCCATTCCTGTTACCTCTGAAAGGTATCTTGACATAGAGAAAAGCGGAAATATTGAATGTTGCTTGAAAATTTCAAAAAATCTTTTTTTAAGCAACTCTGAGGGTTAATCTATGAAGAAATAATGATATTTATGCGGGTAACTGCTCGATCTGATTTTTAATTTCTTTTTGAAGTTCGTCAAGTTCTGTCTTAGTTAAAGGTTTGTACGGCGCATCGTCTTTTAAATCGCTGTCCTTAAAACCGGGTAACTTTTTTTTAAGTTCCTTTCTGTTCTTCCTGAGTTTATCCTGATTCTCTTTTGTGTCTATAAAGGTAACATTTTCCGATATATGAATTATCTCCGCAGTCAAGCGATACAATTTTGATTTTTCAATATCATCGTCTATCTTTTTAAAGTAATTAAATACCGCTTTTGCTCTGATGCCCCTTGCCTGTAAAAAAGTATGATCCGGCTTATATTTATACTGTGATAAACGGTTTTCATCTTCCCTTTTATATTTTCTGATTTGCCCTGTCTTGCCGGATAAAGTTTTCTGTTTTAAAAGTTCGTTCCAATATTGAATATCAGTTGTAAGTTTTTTTGTTATACCCGGTTCATCTTTAATGACCTGTATCCCTTGAGATAAAAATATATGAGGGATAATATCAATCGGCTTTTGCGTTCGCTCTAATATGCTGTCAATTTCCGTTACAAGATTCTTGTTAAAGAAAAGTAACAGTTTTATTGTATCGGCGTTCTTTTTATCCGTAACGATTTTCTGAAAGTTATTAACCGGAAAATGATTTGCTTTGCAGTAAATAGAATTTCTTTTTTTCTTTTTCATTTCCTTTTTATACTGGTAAGGGAATCCAGTTTATTTAACTTTTTTCTTCAATAATTCCTAAAGTCATAAAACGCACTTTCATTATTTTTTCAAAAACCCTTCAAGAAAATTGTTTAACGTCTCGTTTCCATGTATCGTAATTAATGATTTAATATGCTTAAGTGTACCTTCACTAATTCCATTTTTTTCAATTTCTTCCCTTAACGACTTCCCAGCCTCATATACCGCCTCTGATGTACTCTTTTTATTAAATAATTCATCTCTCATTTTATCCCTCTTATGCTCTTTTCTTTTGTAGTCTTACAGTCAGTTTCATATCAAGTGCGTCTGCAATCTTTTTAAGGGTCTCAAGTGTCGCCTTTGTGAATCTGCCCGTTTCAAGCCTTGACAATGCAGGCTGTTTAGTTCCGATCCGCTTTGCAAGTTCTGCCTGTGTTATGCCTGCCTTTTCTCTTGCCTTAATAAAACTTTCCAGAAGTTCAAATTCAGGATCAAGGTCATGCCATGCCTTCCTGAAATCGGGGTCTTTCATGTTTTCTGCTATGTGTTCCTCTAAGGTTCTGCCTCTTATGTAAGTTTTTTTCATAATCTATTCTCCTTGTCTTTTTATAAAATCGTTCATTCTTTTTTCTGTAAGTTCTATTTCTCTCTCAGGTGTTTTATCAGTCTTCTTGATAAAGCCGTGTAACAGGATAAATCGCTTCCCTGTGTATGTAAAATATAAAACCCTGATCGCTCCTTTGCTGTCTTTAATTCTCAATTCCCTTATCTTGCCTTTTATCTGTTTGGTATAAGGTTCTTTAAGCAATACGCCGTAGTCCTTTAATAGCTTGATAAGTCTGAACACCTTAGCTCTTGCTTCATTAGAAAGTGAATCAATAAAATGCGCTGTCGGTTCGTAGCCGTCTATATCCCAGAGGTGGCCCCCAAAAATCGGACAGTCGTATAAGGTGTAAAATACGACAAAC